>PCUY01000090.1 GCA_002787815.1 Bacteroidetes bacterium CG12_big_fil_rev_8_21_14_0_65_60_17
CGGCTGCGCATTGCCTCAACGCAGGCCGCCGGTGAAGCCCCTCACACCCTGCCCGGAAAAGAGACCGGGAAAGAGACCTGCATAGAGATCATGACCGGGGCGGCACTTCCCCACGGCTGCGACACCATCATTCCCTACGAGCGCATTGACATCCACGAGGGGCATGCTCTCGTCCGGGATCCGGAAGGCGTTACGCGAGGCCAGCACCTGCATTCGCGCGGGTCCGATGCCGCCAAAGGCACGGTGATCATGCCGGAAGGCACCCGGATTGGCCCCGCGCACGTAGCCGCCCTGGCATCGGGTGGATGCGACCCGGTCCAGGTCGCCCGCCAGCCGCGCCTGGCCATATTGACGACCGGAAACGAACTCGTCCCAGTGACCGGGCGCGTCCTTCCCCACCAGATTCGGCGCTCGAATGAGTTCGCGCTGCAGGCCGCCCTCGGCGCCAGGGGATACGCAAGCGCGCACCACGAACACGTCCTCGACGACGAGGACGCGCTGCAGAAGGCCGTTGTAAACGCCCGCAGGCAGACCGATGTCATTCTGCTGACGGGCGGCGTATCTGCCGGAAAATTCGACCTGGTTCCAGACGTGCTCCGTCGCGCTGGCGTGCAGGAGGTGTTCCACAAAATTCGGCAGAAACCCGGAAAACCGCTATGGTTCGGATTGACCGGTCAGGGCCAGGCCGTGTTCGGACTGCCTGGAAACCCTGTGTCCGCCCTGGTCGCTACTGTCCGGTATGTGGTTCCTTTTCTGTCGCTGCTCAGTGGGGTCACGCCGCCGGAGCCCTTCAAGCTGACCACGACGGACATCCCGACCCGCCGAAACGATTTCACGCATTTCACGCTCGTGAAGCGCCGCGGCATGCGAGCCACACCCGTGGCAAGCAGAGGGTCTGGCGATCTCATTGCGCCACTTGGTAGCGACGGTTTCGTTGAAATCCCGCCCGACATGACGCAGCCGGGCCCCGTCTCCTTCTATCCCTGGATGTAAAAACCCGACCTACTGCTCGTCTGCGCTGGGGCCATAGAGCGCGGGCACAGCAACACCAAGAAGCCGCAGGTATACCGTCAGTTGACCCCGGTGGTGGATCATGTGATTGAACACGAACGATCGAAGCACGACGCCCCTCGGCATGGAGAAAAACACCTCGTCGCCCGCCTTCATGGTCCACATCGCAGCCAGTTCGGCCTGCGTTGCGGCAGCAAGTGCAGCCCGCGCCCCTGTGCACGCTTCATCGAAGTGTGCAACGAGTTCTTTTGTCGTGGCCGGGGCAGGTTCCTCGAATGGGCCCGATACGTCCAGTTCTTCCGTCTGCAGCGTGACACTGATCCATGTCGGGACGTTTGCCAAGTGCGATGCCAATTTGTGGAGTGTCATGGACTTTTCGTGTGGGGCCCAGGAAAACCGGTCTTCGGGTACGCGCTCCAGCGCGCGGCGGGTACCCGCCATTTCCTGGTCAAACTCGGCGAGAAAATCAGATCCGTTCATGGTATGGGTAAGATTTCATTATGTTGGATACAAGAGCCACTAAAAGTACCTCCCACCATGAACCGACGCATCTCCACTCCATTATTTCTTTTCCTGATTGCCGGACTGGCATTCGTCCTCTTTCGGGCACCGGGCGTGGCTGCAGCGCAGAACGCCGCATCTACCGGATATACGGCCATAGAGACGCGCGCCGTGGTCGACGTGGAGCGCGGGACGCTGCTTCCCGGGGCCACCATCCTGGTGCGCGGAAACCGGATTGAAGCGGTCGGAACGGACGTGGACGTGCCGCCCAGCGCGCGCCGCATTGACCTGTCCGACAAGTATGTGCTGCCTGGCCTGATGGATGCGCACACCCATATCACACTCACCCCTGGATACGCCGAGCACAATCCCATATTGTACAAATCAGTGCCGTACCGGACGGTCGAAGCGGTTGCGGCCGTCCGCGAAACGCTCATGGCCGGCTTTACGACCATCCGGGATCTGGACTCGGAGGGGGCCGACTGGGCCGATGTGGCGGTGCGCGATGCCGTGAACGACGGCATTGTGCCGGGTCCGCGCATGCAGGTGGCCACGCTCGCCATCAGCATCACGGGTGGCTACATGAACAACGATGGGCTGGCTCCGCAGATCGACGTGCCGCAGTTCGGTGCGCTCGCCGACTCGCCGGCTGAAATAGTCCGCACACTGCGCCGACAGGTCAAGTACGGAGCCGACTGGATCAAGCTTTACGCGACCGGTACGACGAAGCACATCGACCTCGACAACATGGCGCCCCTGCCGCAGTTCACGGACGAGGAAATCCAGCTGGTCGTGGACGAGGCTGCGCGCTTTGGAAAGCCGGTGGCCGCACATGCATACGGCGGCCACGCCGCGCATGTGGCCGTGGAGGCAGGCGTCCGCTCCATTGAGCACGGCATGATGCTCTCAAGCGAAACGCTCGACCTGATGGCCGAGCGGGGCACGTTCTGGGTGCCCACCATCAATGTGTATTTTCCGCTGGATGCGAACGCCGAGCTGACCGAGCGGCAGGTAGCCATCACAGAAAGTCACCGGCGGGTGTTCGGCGAGGCGCTGCGGCGCGGGGTCCGGATTGCCTACGGGACCGATGCGGGCGCGCTCCCCCACGGCGACAACGCGATCGATTTCAGGCGCATGGTCGATTATGGCATGACACCCGCCCAGGCGCTGCGCTCCGCCACGCTCACGGCGGCTGAACTGCTGGGGCTCGACGCCGAGCTCGGCACCATCGACGTAGGCAAGCTCGCGGACATCATTGCTGTCGACGAAAATCCGCTCTCGGACATCGATGCGCTCTGGAACGTCGGCTTCGTGATGAAAGACGGGGTGGTGCAGCAGTGACCGGGACATGCCAGCCTGGATCAACCTTTCTTTGACTCATATGTTGAAGCGATCAGAAGATGGAAAGATCATTCGGAGATAAGTTATGTCGCGTGTGTATGAGGGTATCCTAAAGGACGACCGTATTGAATGGAGCGGTGAATCTCCTCCACCGGGCCGACCTGTACAGATCCATGCAATCGTAATGAACGAAAATCCGGATCCTGAAAGGGGTGCCCGAATGGCCGCCTCCTTGTCCAAGCTCGCAGAATGTGGTACCGCCAAGAAATTCGGGGACGCTGTTCAATGGCAGCGTCAGGTCAGACGGGATCGTCCACTTTCTGGCCGCGAAGACACGCCGAACCAGTGATAATCGACAGCAATATTCTGATCTACTCGTGGACGGACGAGCATGCAGAACTGCTCCTGTTCATTCGACAAAACGCTCCTTCCGTTTCTGTAGTGACAAAGATTGAGACACTTGGCTATCATCTCTTATCCCCAGATGAGCGTATCTATCTCGAGACCTTTTTTGAAGATGCCATTGTATTAGGGGTAACTGAAGCTATCGCAGATCGAGCGGTTACTCTTCGACAGCGACGGAAAATGTCATTAGGAGACAGCCTGATTGCCGCCACAGCTTTGATCCATGACGTACCTTTGGTCACACACAACCTGTCTGATTTCAGCTGGGTTGAGGGACTGAAGCTTCTAGATCCGATCAGGTAATCTGGGCGTGTCCCCCACGGTCAGGAAAAATGTCGTGAATGGTACAGGACAGACATCGATGCCTTCTGTGCTGATATATCAATAATATATTATAGATATATCAGTGTTACGGGTCACAGGTTGAAAGCGTTGCATTTCACCGGTTGGCGTCTCGCTCCCTGAACGGTTTTGCATGGGTTGGGTCAGATTGACTACCTTGGGGTCCCCTTTCAATCCAAACCCCACCACGACAATGACCCTATGCCTGATGTCTGCGACGTCGCGCCACGCCGCATACCTCTTCTCCGTACTTGCCGCCGCCCTCCTGTTTTCCGCCTGCGCAGGCGAACCCGCCCCTGAGACCGACGAGCAGCTCGTTGAGCGCGCGCGCGGCATCCATGAGCGCGTCATCACGCTCGATACGCACGATGACATCAATGTCGCCAACTTCACCGAAGAGAAGAACTACACGATGGATCTGCCGACGCAGATCACGCTCCCGAAAATGCGCGAGGGCGGACTCGATGTGGCCTGGTTTGTGGTCTACACCGGGCAGGGCGATCTGACGGATGAGGGCTACGCCGCTGCCTACGAGAATGCCATTTCCAAGTTTGATGCGATCCACTGGTTGGCCGAAGAGAAGGCACCGGATGAGATTGAGCTGGCCTACACGTCGGACGATGTCCGGCGCATTGTGGCCGACGGTAAGCTCGTGGCCATGATCGGCGTCGAGAACGCCTACCCGGTGGGTCTCGACCTGGACAACATTGCGCTCTTCCACGAGCGCGGTGCGCGCTACATGTCGCTCTCGCACAATGGCCACAGCCAGTTTTCGGACTCGAACACGGGAGAGCGCGACGACGTCTGGCTGCACGACGGGCTGAGCGACCTCGGACGGCAGGCGATTGCCGAAATGAACCGGCTGGGTATCATGATTGACCTGTCGCATCCATCGAAAAAAGCCAACATGGAAACGATGGCGCTGTCAAAGGCGCCCGTCATCGCCTCCCACTCGTCGGCCCGCGCACTGAACGATGTATCCCGCAATCTGGATGACGAAGAGTTGATGGCGCTCAAGGCGAATGGAGGCGTTGTGCAGACGGTCGCCTTCAGAAGCTATGTGGACAGCGAGAAGGACGCCGCCTACCGCGAGGCTGTTGATGCGCTCCGCAGCGAAATTGCGGCCGGGATGGGTGTCGAGCTCGTGGCGTCGCGCCGCGACCTCTTCGAGATGTCGGCCGACGACCGCGCCGCCTACCAGGAGCGCGTGGCCCCGGTCGAGGAGGCCCTCCAGGCGCGCATGGATGAGATCACCGCCGAGCCGGTGGGTGTCGCCGACTTTGTGGACCACATCGACTACATGGTCGAGCTGATTGGACTGGAGCACGTCGGCATTTCATCGGATTTCGATGGCGGTGGCGGCGTGGACGGCTGGATGGATGCATCGGACACCTTCAACGTGACGCTCGAACTCGTTCGGCGCGGGTACACGGAAGAGGAGATTGGCATGCTCTGGAGCGGCAACCTGCTCCGCGTCCTCGACGAAGTGCAGGCGGTGGCGGCTGGATTGCAGGGGGAATAAATGTGTACTTCACCGGATGGTTACGCTTTGCCAGCATGCCTGTCACTCCGCCTCGACGACCGTGCGCAGTACGCGGCTCTCCCCGGCACGGATTTCAATGACGTACATGCCAGCGCCGAGCGTGGGCGCGGCCGTCCAGTCCACATCGTGCGAGCCAGCCGGCAGCCTGCCGAGGACAGCGCGCGACACCTCTCGGCCGAGCAGGTCCCACGTTTTAACGATAACAGGACCTGGAGTGGGCAAATCCAGCCGGAGTGTCGCCCGGTCCCGGACCGGATTCGGCCAGAGGGCCACGCCGAGCTGCGGTAGCGTCATTTCTTCGGTAGATACGCTCGTCGCGTCGAACCCAAGCTCCGTGAGCGGCCGTCTGTAAAGGCCGTATCCAACGCTGGTCGGCGCCTCTTCGTCGTCGTCAACTACGAGCACGTACATATCATCACCCACAATTTGCCAGCGCCGGATAGCAGATTTACGGGCGCACGCATCGAACAGGTTCTCGCTCATCTCCGTGAATGTGGAGCCCCCGTCGTGGCTGACATAGATGCGGTCGATCGGCGCGTACATAATCGACTCTCCGTGGACGAAAAGAAGACTGGGCTTCCCCCGTATCAGCGGACAGGTAGTTAAGAGCTATCTTACTACTGAACAAGG
>PCUY01000035.1 GCA_002787815.1 Bacteroidetes bacterium CG12_big_fil_rev_8_21_14_0_65_60_17
GGCGGACACCATATTGGCCTCCGTCAGCGGGCTCAGACGTAGTGTTAACAGGCCCTAGCGTGACCCGGTATCCTCCGTCGTGATGGCCGATCGAAGACAAGCATCTTCCCCCAGGATCCGGTCGAGCGTCATGACCAGGTACTCGGCGTTCTGCTCGGTGAAGACCATGGGTGGCTTGATCTTGATGACGTTGCCGTCGGGACCGTCGGTGCTCGTGAACACGCCTTCGTCGGCGAGGCGATCCACGGCGTAGCGGGCGGCGGCCCGGAGGGGGGCGAGCGAGCCGCCGGGGCGCACGAGTTCCACGCCGATGAAAAGGCCCGTGCCGCGCACGTCGCCCATGATTTCGTGCCGCGGAGCGAGCCCCCGTAGATCCGCCAAAAGCTTGCCGCCCACGATGCGGGCATGCTCCTGCAGTCCTTTCGACTCGAGTTCGTCCAGTACGGCCAGCCCGGCGGCGGCGCTCACCGGGTTGCCGCCGAACGTATTGAAATACTCCATGCCGTTATCGAACGCATCGGCAATGGCGCGTGTTGTCACAACCGCCGCCAGCGGCTGCCCGTTGCCAATGGGTTTGCCGACGACGACAATGTCCGGTACCACGTCCTGCAGCTCGAACCCCCAGAAGGCAGTACCCGCGCGGCCGAGCCCGATCTGCACCTCATCGGCGATGAAAAGGCCCCCGGCCCGGCGGACATGCGCCGCGGCCGCTTTGAAATATCCCGGTGGCGGCACGATCTGCCCGCCGCATCCCGGCACCGATTCGGCGATGAACGCGGCAATGCGCCCTTCACCAGCCCGCTCATCGCCCTTTGCCGCCTGCTCCAGCGCATCGCGGATCGTGTCCGCATACGCCGCCCCGGTCTCCGCCGTCATGCCGCGGAACGGACCCCGGAAGGCATCGGGCATGGGCACGACATGGGTGCCAGGCGGGCGCCCGCTTCCCCCCGGACCATCGAACTTGTACGGACTGATCCCGATGAGCGAGGTCAAATGCCCGTGATAGGCGCCGTCGAGCACCATCGTGTCCTGCCGCCCGGTCGCCGTGCGCGCCATGCGCAGCGCCAGGTCATTCGCTTCGCTTCCGGAATTGACCACGTAGACTACGTCGAGCCCATCGGGCAGCGTCGCCGCCAAGCGCTCCGCGAAATCCAGTACCGTCGTGTGCAAATACCGCGTGTTCGTGTTCAGCGCCCGGTACTGCCGCGTGACCGCCTCCACCACGCGGTCATTCTGATGCCCCACGTGCGGCACGTTGTTTACCGCATCCAGATACGCGCGCCCGGTCGGCTCGTACAGATACTGCATGTACCCCCGCACGATATGCCGCGGCACATCGTAGGCCAGGCTCAGATTGGGCCCGAGCACGCGGCGCCGCCTTTCGAGCAGTTTTCCTGTAGATACGGGGCTCGGCGCGGAGAAATCCCGCCCTGCGCCCGTTTTGACCGCGCCCGCCCGGGCTCCCGCTCCTGTCAACAGCGATGGATCCGGGCACAGGCTGCGCCAGACATTTTCCCGGCTTGGCGGCGCGACGCCCGGAAACGTGGCGTGCCGTTCCAGCATGTCGGTAATCAACTGCATGTGCAGATGGGGCACCCAGCCGCCGTTCTCGTCAAACGCCCCGAGCGCCGCAAACGCTTCGCCTGCAGTAACTTCCTGTCCGACCTCGCAGGCCAGCACCGACTCATGGGATAAATGTCCGTAGAGCGTCCAGAATCGCTGGCCGCCGGTTTTGTCACCGCCTGCAATTTCGGACCCACCCGTTTCGTGCTCCAGGATGATCACGCCCCCGTAATCGAAGGCCTCCTCATGGATGCGTTTCGAGTGGATGCGTCCGCCAAGCGGCGCATGCACCGGCGTACCCGCAGGCCGGAAGAGGTCGATTCCCACGTGCAGCGTCCGCATCTCCCCCCAGTCGGTGGCGAACTGCACGCCCGTGTAGGCCAGGCGGTATTCGCCGTATCTCCCGATACCCACGGCGTCCCCCGCGCGGCGCCAGATTTCGTCTTCGGCAAGGCCTGGGACGGTGAGGTCGCGCGGCCTGAACTCGAGGCTCCCCACCGAGAAGTCGAAAACGACAGGGGGCAGGCCGGGCACGGCGGGCCGGATGACGGGATGAATGTGGCCCTTCTCGCTGCATTCCCGCACAAACCTGCGGACGGTGTCGGCACCTGGAACGGGCTCCAGGCCGCAGGCTCCCCGCATCACGAAGATATTCAGTGCGGCCGGTTCACCGCCGAGTTGCCGAAGCAGCGTCCAAGCCGGCCGCTCACTCACGCTCAGATATTCATTTTCAGGCTCCAGGCTGCGCTGGTAGGCGGACATCACGACGCTGACTGCGAGGCGCGTCCGGACAATCCAGGGAATGAGCTCGATTTCCTCTTCGGTGAGCGGCCATTCGCGGTGCCAGGCGGCTGCCACTTCGCGGACGGCGGCAACCGGATCGGTCCGGCCCAGCGCCAGATAGGCGGCGGCGACAGCGAGGTCCACGACGCGCGGCCCAATCACGCAGTCGCCAAAATCGATCAGACCCGCGACGGGCGCCATGCCATCTGCACCCGGCTCGCCCACCAGGATATTGTGATCGTTCGCATCGTTGTGGATGATCTGCCTGGGGAGCGATGCGAGCCGGGACTGCGTGTGAGTCCTGTAGGCCGCGAGCACTTCTTCTATGGTTTTCCGCGCCTCGTCGTCCTCGATCAGGTGCAGGTGCCGCTCGAGCGTTCGGTCCGCGTGGAGCAGGTTCCAGGCGAAGGGATTGGCGGTCTGGCCTTCCGCGCTCGACAGCGCCCGCGTGACCCGCGCCATGAGGCGCCCCACCTGCTGCGCGTGCTCGGCCAGGATGGGCCTGGCATGCGCAAGTTTGCGGCCCTCGATCCAGGAGGTGGCCACGACGCGCCTCTCGGCACCTCCGATTGTCACGCGCCGCGGCGATGGCCGGAGTACTTCCGGTACGGGCAGGTCCGCCTTTCGTACGGCCTGGAGCGCCATAACCATTCGTTGCACGTCATCGTCGGAGGACTGCGGCGAGCAGACCTTGAGCATGGCAACGGGCCCCTTTCGTTCGCCGTCGAGGCGCCAGTTCGAGTCCCGATCGCCCTCGATGGGCCGCGCCGACTCGATGTGGCTCCAGCCCCATCGGCGCACGAGCTCCATGACCTGTCGCTCTGTGACCTGGGGCCGCTGGCTTTGCGTCGTGTATTGCGTCATGGCGCGTAAACTACCCCAGCGCTGCACATCTTCAAAAAAAGTTATGACTTGCAACGTAATTTGTCATGATGTAGTCTTAGGCGTAATAAACGAGAAATTATCACACAAAATGCCATGATTAGTGGCTAATATGCTTGTCAGGCTGTCCATAGGTAACATATTGTCCTTCAGGGATGAAGTTGAGCTGTCGCTCGTTGCCTCGTCCGAGAAGAGTCATGCCCATCACAAGCGTACGGTGGGTAGTGGCAAGAGTCACGATCTTCTGAGGCTGGCACTTTTGTACGGTCCGAATGCAGCTGGGAAGTCCAACTTTGTACATGCGATTGGCCTTTTTCAGACGCTTTTTCGCCATGGTACGGACCCGGACGAGCCGACGGGCCTCAGCCCATTCAAGCTGGATGACGCAAGCCAAAAGTTGCCATCCCGTTTCGAGTGCACGTTCGTGGTCCGAGACACCATGTTCACGTACGGTATTGTAGCCGACGGTGAATCCGTCCACGAAGAGTGGCTTTTTGCCGAACAACTTCAGCGCGGCAAGAGAGAGCGCATGGTGTTCGAACGACTCAGGGAGGCCGAGGAGAGTCGCGTCACCTTGGGCCGATTGCTTGTCGATGAAACGAAACAGGGTCGTCAGTTTCTGATGCACGTAGCAGAGGGGACGCGGAGTAATCAGCCGTTCCTCACGGAACTCGTTCTTAGAAATGTGGCGTTCGTCGACGCCGCCTGGCGGTGGCTCACAGAGTCTCTGATTCTCATCGGCCCCTCCTCATCCTACGGACCACTGATCCATCGGGCGGTCGGAGACGACCATTTTGTCAGTTTCCTCAGCGATTCGCTCCGTTCCATGAACACAGGAATTTCCCGGCTGGATGTTGAGACCAATGTTGTATCGGAATCCGTTCTGCCAGCAGGAATGTCGTCTGATGAATTTCGCAAGGTGATGGATGCGCTTGGTGAAGGCGAGTCCATCATCCGGCATGGCATGGACGGCTCCCGTACCCTTTTTCGCAAAACAGAGGACGACAAACTCGCCGTGGAGACCATCGAGTCGGTTCACAAGGGTAGTGCCGGGGAGGACGTCAAGTTTGATTTCTCAGAGGAGTCCGATGGAACCAGGCGCATGATTGACCTGCTGCCTGTTCTGCTCGAACAGCACTCAGGAGGACGTGTGTTTGTCATTGATGAGCTGGACAGAAGTCTACACACGCACCTCGTGCGGTGGTTCATCAAGCAATTCCTGACAGAAGGTGCGTCTGATGCACAAATCGTCGCTACGGTACATGACACGAACATTCTGGATCAGAGCCTGATTCGTCGCGATGAGACGTGGCTCATTGAGAAAGACAAGCATGAATCCTCAGATCTCTACTCCCTCGCGGACTTCAACATCCGGAATGATCTTGCGCTTGAAGGAGCCTATCTGAACGGACGATTCGGCGCTTTGCCGTTTTCGACCAACCTGCCGCTGTTCGTAAATGAACCGCCGCCGAAATGACTTCGAGGAGAAGACGGCCCATAAAGCGAGAGCAGGGGAAACTGCGGGATGCGCGCTTATTCTTGATCGTGTCAGAAGGCTCTGACCCGGAGCAATCCTATTTTGAATTGTTCGATACGTCGCCAAGGCGCCAGTTTCTGTTCATTGGGCCCAGGAAAGACCGTTCGGCACCCCCGCACCTTGGAAGGAGGTTACGAGAAGAGAAGAAGAAATTGGACTGGCAACCAGGCGACGTATGTGCGTTCGTTTTGGATAAGGACAGATGGCCAGATAAGACACTGAGCCGTCTCGCACAGGAAGCAGTGGACAACGATGCTATCCTGGCATTGAGCCATCCCTGCTTTGAGTACTGGATCCTGCTTCATTTCAGCGGGGAAGCGGACATTCCTGTCGATCGCAAGGCTCTGAAATCGATGGTCCGCAGCAGGAGAGATCAGATGTCAACACGAAATTTTGAAAAGACTCTGATCGAGAACGTCCATCACGCAATGGATCGGGCCGAGGCGCTGGACGTCGATCTGGATGCGAGGTGGCCTACCACGTGTGGAAGCCGCGTTTATCGCCTTATGAGAAGGATGTTGATGATCCAGCCCGTGGAGAAAATGAAATCTGAATACGCCCTGAAAGCGCGGTGAAAATCCATTGCACGCCTTCATATGGCGGCGGCATGACAACATCTTCTGTGTTGCCCAGGTCTCACCGCGACGGGTAAAAACGAGTCCCTTCCTTGAAGACGTATGGACCGGACCATTTGCAGCCAACTTTATAGACGTCCACAACAACGAACTTTACCTTGCAACATACGCTGCCGATGCCACCCGGATTGCCGATATGACACTCCTCCTGAACGCGCCGTCATCGCATTTTTTCGTGGGTAAGTTTGACCTGAATACACGGGTGGCGAGCGAGGAGCGCGCCTGCTTCCGCGCACGGCCCGCCTCCTCGCGCCGCATCCCAATCCGATGGCGAGCCGCGGCGTGGTTCCATTCGAAACGGACACGGCATCACCCGTCGATATCCGCGTATATGACGTTCTCGGCCGCGAAGTATCTGTCCTGATGGATGCGACCGTTCCGGCTGGGCGCCACGAAGTGCCCTTCGAACCGGTAGCGCATCATCGTCACGAGGCTCCGCGTCGGGGATGCGCCTGAGCGCCTCCTCGAACAGCTCCCGGCTGCCCCGTGCCCCACGCTCAGACAGATACTCATAACGGTCCTCAGATAAACCGACTTGGCAGCAGGGGTCGGGGATCCAGTATGGGGGTGCGTTCCGACAGAATATCGGCAATCAGGTGGCCGGTAATGGGGGCCTGCGTAACGCCGAGCATGCCGTGCCCGCTGGCGAGAAGAAAGCGCTCTGCGCCGGGAACGGGACCTATGATCGGAAGTCCATCGGGGGATGCGGGCCTGAAGCCCGCCCAGACGCCAGGTTTCTCGATGGTAAGCGATGGTCCGGCATAGAGCTGGGCGAGGTGGCGCACGCTTTCTACGCGGCGCGCCTCGACGCGCGTGTTGAAGCCGGACAGTGTAAGCGTTCCGGAAAAGCGGATTTCGCCGGCCATGGGGGTGACCGTAATCCGCTCATCCATCAGGACGCTGGGAATGCGGATGGCGGCGTCGTGTGTCTTGACAGTGATACTGTAACCGCGGGCGGGCTCGACGGGCAGGCGGAGTCCGGTGCCGAGCGTGCGAATGAGGCCGGGGGTCCAGGCGCCGGCCGCGACCACGACGAAGTCGCCGTCGATGGACCGGCGCCCGTCCTCGGCCGTGCCATCGAGAACCACACCCACCTGGCGGTCAAGGCGGAGCGCCGAGGCATCCACGAATTCAACGCCCCGGGCGCGGAGAGCGGTTTCCATGGCCGCGAGGAACCGTTCCGGGTGGATGGCGGCGTCGGTGGCGTAGAAGACGCCGCCCGTGATGTTGGTGCGGATGTCGGGTTCGAGGGCGCGGGCTTCCGCTTCGGAGAGCCGGCGCAGGTCGAGCCCCGCGCCCTCGGCCAGGTCCGCTTCGTGCAGGTTGTCCCGCCGGGCCACGTCGCCACGGTGCAGCATGAGCAGGCCCGTCCGGCTGTAGCCCGTTCCGGGAAGGGGAGGGGTCGATGCGGTGCCCGGCGACGCGCCTGGACCGTCCCCTCCGCAGAGCGTATCGAACAGTCGCAGACTTTCCATGGACAGGTCCCGCAGGATCGGGATGCCGTAGGCGACGTGTTTGGGGTTGGCGTGCCGGGCAAAGATCCAGAGCCAGCGCAGGAAGTCCAGGTTCAGGCGCGGAGAAATATGGAACGGGCTGCTGGAGCTCAGCATCCACCGGAGACCCTTCGAAATCACCCCGGGAGCCGACAGGGGAATGACATGGCTCGGCACGAGCATGCCCGCGTTGCCGGTCGATGCTTTGTCGCCTGCCGACATCCGGTCAATGACGGTGACCCGCGCTCCGGCCTCCACCAGGTACCAGGCGGTTGACAGGCCGACGGCCCCGCCACCCAGGACGACGACGTCCGCGCGGCCTGACGTCCGGCCAGCTTCAGAGGACCTGGAATCCGTGTGCATAGGGGTCGTCATTGTCAATAATGATGTCGTTGTAGCCGGTAATGCGCGCCCAGCCACCAATGCTCGGCACGATAGCGTCGAACTCCCCGACGCGGGCCAGGCGTTCCACCCGCCCTTCGAAGAGCGATCCAATAATGCTCTCATGGATGAACATATCGCCTACGCCCAGTTTCCCGAGCGCCGCCCACTGGGCCATGCGGCTCGATGTGCCCGTGCCACAAGGGCTGCGGTCAATGGCCTTGTCTCCGTAGAACACCGCATTGCGGGCCGTTGCGCCCTTCACCGTGGGCTTGCCCGCCCACAGGATGTGGCTGCACCCGTTGATCCGCTTGTCGAGCGGATGCACGAACTCACACGCGGCGTTGAGCCGCTCCCGGATGACGCGGCTCATGCGCACCAGATCGCCGGCCGTGAAGTACGCCATGTCCTGGAAATTCTCCTGGGCATCGATTATGGCGTAGAAATTGCCGCCGTAGGCGACATCAATGGAGAGCATCCCCAGGTCAGGGCTTTCAATCGGGATACCGCTTTTGTATAGGAAGGAGGGGACGTTGACGAGTCGCACGCTCGCGACGCGCTCGCCGTCCATCTCGTAGAAGGCATCGACCCGACCGGCCGGTGTTTCGAGCCGCAGCAACCCGGCTTCGGCGGGCCGGGCCAGATGCTCTTCGATGAGCACGGTCACTGTCCCGATCGTGCCGTGACCGCACATGGGAAGACAGCCGCTCGTTTCAATGAAGAGGATGCCGATGTCGCAGTCATCCCGCGTCGGCTCGTAGAGGATGCTCCCGGACATCATGTCGTGCCCACGCGGCTCGAACATGAGGCCACACCGGATCCAGTCGTATTCGGCCAGGAAATGCGCGCGGCGCTCGAGCATGGATGCGCCCTCAAGCTTCGGACCGCCCTCCACCACAACCCGCACGGGGTTGCCGCAGGTGTGCGCATCTATACACGAGAACCGGCTCCTCATTCGCGTATGCCCGGGAAAGGAAAGTGTGACTTCAGAAATCGAGTGCTCGACGGGTGAATTCGTCGAGGTAATGGGACAGGTCACGGCTTGCGCGCTCTGCCGCGCCTTCGTCGCCGTCGGCTACAGCGAGCAGCATGGCAGCGTGGAGCACGGCGCTCTCGAGCGCATCGTCCGCGTGGCGGTGACGGAACCAGAACCGCCGACTGTGGGCATGGAGCGGCCGCACGGCATCCATCGCAAACACGTTCCGGGCCGCGCGCCCAAGCGCTTCATCGCACGCCCGGTCGAGCGCCATGAAACGCTCCGTATCGCCCCCGGCCACGGCCTGCTGCATGAGGGCGGCGCACTCGCGCAGCTCGCGGCGGTCGTCGGGCGTGGCGCGCCGGGCGGCCAGCGCCGCAATAAGTTCATCGAGCACCGTCCGCGTGTCGAGCGCATCGAGGTACGCGAGGCCGTCGATCTCCGTAATAAGGATGCCAACGCGCGGCACAATCCGGACCAGCCGGTCCGCTTCGAGCCTGTGCAGCGCCTCGCGGACGGGGGTTCGCCCAATACCTGTCCTGGCCGCCAGGTCCTGCTCGCTGTGCGTCGACCCCGGCTCCAGCTCGAGCGTCACGATGAGCGCCTCCAGGCAGTCGTAGGCGCTGTCGGTTTTGGTAAGCGTGTTGTCGCGGGTAGATGCGTCGGTTGCGGAAGATTTCATGTCTCGGCTGAATATGGGCTCAGACGTAGTCCGATACGTCCGGGCGGTTGTCAAGTGCTGTGCGGATGACCTTTTCGACATGCGCACGCTCTTCGCCTGCGAGTGGAAGCCGCGGCGGACGGACGTACTCCGTGCCGAGGCCCGCCATTTTCTCGGCCAGTTTGATGTTCTGCACGAGCTTGGCGTGCACGTCGAGGTCCAGGAGCGGCTTGAACCAGCGGTAGATGTCCCGCGCTTCGGCAAGCCGTCCGGCCTGGACCAGGTTGTAGATGGCGACCGTTTCGCGCGGGAACGCGCACACGAGGCCCGCCACCCAACCAACGGCACCGGCCGCGAGGCTTTCGAGCGCGATGTTGTCAACGCCCGTGAAAATCTGGTACCGCTCGCCACAGGCATTGTAGATGTCGGTCACGCGGCGCACGTCGTCCGAACTCTCCTTGATGGCCACGAACATGTCCTCCTCGGCGAGCTCGGCAAACATGTCGGGCGTCGTATCGACCTTGTAGAGCACCGGGTTGTTGTAGATCATGATGGGCTTGCCGCTTGCGCGCGCCACCGTGCGGAAGTGGGTCATGGTCTCGCGCGGATCGCTCGCGTAGAGCATGGCGGGCAGCACCATGAACCCATCGGCGCCATTGACCATGCCGTCTTCGACCGCCTGGCAGGCGCGCCGCGTCGTGGTTTCGGCAACGCCCATGAGGACGGGCACGCGGCCGCTTACCGTTTCGGCTACAATGCGCAGCACCTCCTGCTTTTCCTCAAACGAGAGCGATCCGTTCTCGCCAAGCGTACCCGTGACAACAATACCGTGGACGCCGCCGTCGAGCTGCGCCTCCACGTGTTTTTCAATGGCTCCGTAGTCGAGCGAAAGATCTTCCTTGAATTTGGTCGTGATGGCGGGGAAAACCCCCTTCCAGGGTGTAGACATGTGTTTCTTTTGCGAAATGGCTGGTTCCGGGTGAATTCGTTCTGATATATCATAGATATATCTTTAATATATCAGTGGCCAGCGGCAAACGCAATCCTGCCTGTGGCTGTCTTGGGCCCCGGATGTTCAGTGGTCCCGGATGTTCAGTGGTCCCGGGCGTACCAGGCTTCGATCTCCGCCAGGCGGGCGTCGATCTCTGCGCGTGGCATCCAGCGGCCACGAAGCATGACGCCTTCGATTTCGTCAATGGCGCGGATATCCTCCAATGGGTTTGCCGTGAGCAGGACCAGATCGGCGCGGTGACCTTCGGCGACGAGCCCGAAAGTGTCCTTGTCGGCGAAATAACGGCCCACGTTCCGGGTCCCCGAGACCAGTACCTCATAGGGCGTCATGCCGGCCTGGACCATATAGGCGACCTCGCGGTGGAGCGAAAAGCCGGGGATGGAGAACTGCTGCGGGGCATCGGTTCCCATCAGGATGGGAACGCCGCCGTCGGAGAGTGCCTTGAGGATGATTTTCCTGTTCTTGGCCATCCGGGGACCATCCGGGGGTGCATTTTCGAGCCGCGTGCGGTAGGCGCGCGTCCAGGAGGCCACGTTCTGCGCCGACGTATATTTCAACTCGGGCCGCGAGGTCAGTTCCTGGATGTCGGCTACGCCCAGGAAGAGCTCCCAGAGGACGCTCGTCGGGACAATCCAGGCGCCCGCCTGCCGGGTCCGCTCGACAATTGCCTGGAGGTCCTCCGGGTCGGGCGCACGGTCTGTACCGAGGTGTGCGTTGTATCCATCCATGTGATCGAAGGTCAACTGGCCCATTTCGAGGGCGTGTTCGAGGCCGACGTCAGCGGGGACGTGCCCTCCGAACGTGATGCCGAGGCGGCGGGCCTCATTGGCCATGGCGTCGTACGTGGCGCGGTCCAGTCCGGGATGCACCTTGAGCAGGTCCCACCCTTCGGCCACCTGCCTCCGGGCGCGCTCGCGGGCCTCTTCGGGGGTCCCAACGGTCTGCCCCGAAAAGCTGGGTCCCGCCAGATACAGCGTGGGGGAGAGGATTTGGCCCGTCAGGGCGCCTTCCCTCAGGTCGAGTTGTCCGGGCCACCCGAGCATGCCGCGGACCGTTGTGATCCCGTTGGCCGCATAGAGAAACAGCACGGCCTCGATCTCCTCCCGGGGCTGGGTCCGGGGTGGAATGTGCCCATGCATCTCGGCCAGCCCCGGCATGAGCCACATTCCGGTACCATCGACGACCGTGGCACGGTCGGGCACAGCGACCGCATCTACAGGACCCACCGCCACAATCCGGTCCCCGTCGACGAGGACCGTGTGGCGCTCGAGCACGCGCTCCGAATCCATGGGCAGCACGTTCACGTTCACGAAGGCCGTCGTGTCGGCGGCGGTCACGTTCGCCAGGGCCACAAAAAAGGTCAGCACGAGAAGCATCATGATGTTATTGCAATGTGTTACATTCGGGTAGCAACCTGGGTAGCAATATCATGCTTCTGGACGAACTGCGCGCGCAGCGCAGCCAACTTTCTGCCACGCCCATGCGACATGACGTTACCTGAGCGCGTCTCGGTCATTGACGCCCATACGGAGGGCGAGCCGCTGCGGGTTATCACGGCGGGGTATCCACAGCCTGGCGGCCGTACGGTCCTCGCGCGGCGCCGCTACGCCCGCGAACATCTGGATCGCTACCGCACGGCGCTGATGTACGAACCCCGGGGCCACGCCGACATGTACGGGTGCCTGCTCATGCCGCCGGTGTCGGAAAGTGCCCACTTTGCAGTGCTCTTTCTGCACAACGAGGGGTATTCAACCATGTGCGGCCACGGCATTCTGGGCGTGACGCGGGTCGTGCTGGAAGCCGTTCTGCCGCGGGCATCGCTGTCGGGCGCATCGCAGGCCGTTTCCAACAGTCCGCCCGAGGCTGCGGGCTTCATCCGCGGGCTCCGGTGCGCCGCAGACAGTCCCGATGGTGATGTGGAGGTTCGGATAGATACGCCGGCCGGGCTCGTGACGGCCGCCGCGACCTTGGCCAGCGGGCGCGTAACCGGCATCAGGTTCCGGAATGTACCGTCGTGGGCCGTGGCGCTCCATGCCGAGGTGGACGTTCCGGGACTCGGCCGCGTAGGGTACGACATCGGATATGGCGGCGCGTACTACGCCTTTGTCGATGCCGACATGCTGGGACTCGAACTCACGCCACCACACACGCGGGAGCTGACGGAGATCGGCATGCAGATCAAGCGGGCGGTAACGAAGGCGCACCCGATTACGCATCCGGGAACGCATCCGGCAGCGGATCCGGGAACGCTTCGCGAAGACCGGGCTTCCGGGGAAGAAGAGGACCTCGCTTTTCTCTACGGTACCATTTTCAAGGGTCCCGCTGCGCGCAGCGAAAACCACTCGCGCCACGTCTGCGTGTTCGCCGAGGGCGAGGTGGACCGCAGTCCAACGGGCACCGGCGTGAGCGCGCGGGCGGCGCTGCTCTCCGCGCGCGGAGAGTTGGAGGCCGGACAGAAGATTGTCATTGAGAGTATCCTGGGCACCACATTCAGTGTCGAAGGGGTCGACAACGTGCGCATCGGGGAGTTCGACGCCATCATTCCGGAAGTCGGTGGGCGCGCGTACATTACGGGTCATGCGACGCTGCTGCTGGACCCGGACGATCCACTTCGGGACGGGTTTCTGATGAGATGACGACACGTTCCTCATGACCATGCGTTACTCATGACAACGCTCGATGCACTCGATATCGTGGGCACATTCGTGTTTGCCGTCGCCGGGGGGTTCCGGGCTACCCGCCACGACCTGGATCTGCTCGGCCCCACCATCCAGATCTGGACTGCCATCACGGTCACGTCCGGGCTCCGTTTCTACGCCATGTTCCACGATGTGGATCTTCCCCATGCGCGTGGATCGGCCTTGAATCCGTAGCATCCATCATCACAACCATGCTCAATCCCGACTCCGTCATTCTTGTTGAAGCCTGCGTCACGTCGCTCGAGGAGGCCGAAGCGGCCGCCAAGGCGGGCGTGCATCGTTTGGAGCTGTGCCGTCGCCTCGATACGGGCGGCCTGTCTCCCTATGTGGAGCAGTTCAACGACATCCTCAACACGGTTGATCTTCCGATCGGCGTGCTCATCCGTCCGACCGACGGAAATTTCCGCGCCGATACAGCCCACCTTGGACGCCTTATCCGGGAGGTGGAGCGATTCTGTGATGCGGGAGCGGACGCCATTGTGGTGGGCGTGCTGGGCACTGACAACCAGCCCGACCAGGAAGCCATGACGGAAATCGTGAACGCCGCGCTTCCTGTTCCGGTGGTATTCCACAGGGCGTTCGACCTGTGTCCAAAGCCACTCGATGCCCTCGAAATTCTTTTCGATGCCGGCGTGGATCGGATTCTCACATCAGGTGGTGAAGGAACGGCGTGGGACAACAGGGATCGCCTGAAGGAGCTTGCAGCGGCGGCCGAGGGGCGCATGACCATCATGGCGGCGGGCGGTGTGCGCGCCGACCACGTACAGGCGCTCCTCGAGCACACAGGTATCCTGGATGTGCACGCGCGGGCATCGGCCATTCCGGATATCATGGAAAAAATAGGGGAACCTTTGTAGACTTATCGTAATTATACGATGAAACAGTCGAGGCCGACCCTGCCAACAGGCCTACCCCTTCTTGAAAACGATCGACCCGATACCCGGTATTACTTCCTTTGATGAGGAGACCGTGGCTGTGGCCCGAATGCTCAAGGCACTCGGGCATCCTGCCCGGCTTGAAATCCTGCGCCTCCTGGCGGAGCGCGCCGAGTGCGTGTGCGGCGATCTGGTAAGCGAACTGCCGCTTGCGCAGGCGACGGTGTCCCAGCATTTGAAGGTGCTCCGCTCGGCCGGACTCATCCAGGGTGAAACAGATGGGCCGAGCACGTGCTACTGTCTGGATCCGGACGGCGTGAAATGGCTGGTGGACCGGTTTGCGGCTGCTGTAGTGTTACCATCCACAACATGCTGTTGACTCGCATGAATCCTGTACACGACGAACTTCGCGAGACGGTCCGCGAAAAATATGCGGCCGTGGCCCGCGGCACCTCACTCACCTGCTGCTCGCCCTGTGGCGACACGGAAATAAACATGATTGGCGATGCCTACGACGGCGTTGAGGGCTATGTGGCCGATGCCGACCTGGGTCTTGGATGCGGCCTCCCGGTGGAGCACGCCGGGCTCAGAGAGGGCCAGACTGTCCTGGATCTCGGTTCCGGGGCGGGACTCGACGCGTTTGTGGCGCGCCGCATTGTTGGCGCATCGGGACGCGTTGTGGGCGTGGATTTTACGCCCGACATGGCCAGGAAGGCGCGCGAGAATGCCGAAAAGCTGGGGTACACAAACGTCGAGTTCATGGAGGGCGACATTGAGGCGTTGCCGCTTGAGGCGCAGAGCGTCGATGTGATCATCTCGAACTGCGTGCTCAATCTGGTACCAGACAAAGCACGTGCGTTTGCCGAGATGGCCCGTGTACTGCGGCCGGGTGGACACTTCTGCATATCGGATATCGTTGTGCGCGGTGAGCTGCCGGACGACATCAGGAAGTCGGCCGAAATGTATGCGGGCTGCGTAGCGGGAGCGCTCGACGAGGTGGCGTACCTGGATCTGCTGCGCGGCGCCGGGTTCAGCCACGTCCATGTCGTCCGGGAGCGGCCCATTGAGACA
Organism: Bacteroidetes bacterium CG12_big_fil_rev_8_21_14_0_65_60_17; assembly: GCA_002787815.1. Classification (GTDB taxonomy): domain Bacteria; phylum Bacteroidota; class Rhodothermia; order Rhodothermales; family UBA10348; genus 1-14-0-65-60-17. The sequence continues at coordinate 14,569 of PCUY01000035.1, forward strand.
TCCCTCACCACCGCTCTTTGGAGCATTACGGTGTGCGGCTCCCGCTGATGCCGTATACTGTGCGCGTAACGCCCATATACCGCGATGAGGCTACTTCCGGCCGCCATACTGTCCCTCCTGCTCATGTCTGCAACGGCGTGGGCGGAAGGAACGTCTGTGGGCACGACCGGAGTGGCGTCCCAGGCGGCGTCAACGAAGTTGGTTCGGGCCGGAATCTACCAGAACAAGCCCAAGTTGTTCATGGATGCGGAGGGCACGCCGTCCGGGCTCTTCGTGGACGTACTGGAAGCCATAGCGGAGCGTGCCGACTGGCAGGTGGAGTGGGTAGAGTGCACCTGGTCGGAGTGCCTTGAAGCGCTGCGCCGGGGAGACCTGGATCTGATGCCGGACATGGCTTGGTCGCGGGAGCGGGATGCGTGGATGGATTTTCATGCCGAGGAGGTTCTGGAAAGCTGGTCCCAGGTGTTCACGGCACGAGGTGCGGACATCGCATCCTGGTCGGACCTCGATGGAAAGCGACTGGCTGTGCTGCGCGGATCAATCCAGGAAGCGTCGATTGGCAGCCTGATCCGGGGCTTCGGTTACGACACCGAGCTCGTACTGGCCGACAGCTGGGAAGACGCGTTCGACATGGTCCGTTCCGGCCATGCCGACGCGGCGGCGCCCAATCATTTTTTTGGCAACTATTTCTACCGCGAGTACGGTCTGAAGCGGTCCGCCATCGTGGTTGAGTCCCAGGCGCTTTACTTTGCAGCGGCGGCGAGCGCCAATCCACTGTTGCTCCGTGCCATTGATGAACATTTGGCGGCGCTCAAGTCCGAGCCGGGGTCGGCATATTATGCCTCCCTGACGCGTTGGCTCGAACGGCCAGCACCACGGGGCTTCCCGTCCTACCTGCTCTGGGCGCTGGTCATTGCCGGCGGCCTGTTGCTCCTGTCGGGGAGTGCCATTTTCGTGCTGCGCAGCCGCGTGAGAGTCCGGACGCGGCACCTCGCCGAGGCCAATCGCTCGCTTGCGGCGAGCGAAGAGAAGTTCAGGAGCTTGTTTGAGAACACGTCGGTTGTCAAGTTGCTGGTCAGGCCAGACAGTGGGCAGATCCTGGAGGCCAATCAGGCTGCGGTGTCATTCTACGGGTGGACGCATACGGAGCTGCTTTCGATGACATACCAGGACTTGTTGGGCAGCAGCACAGCACCCTTCGAGTTTGAAGACCTGCTGCGCTCTGGAAGCCGCAGGTTCGAGCAGCAACACTGCGCAGCGAACGGTTCAGGGAGGGATGTGGACGTGTTTGCAGCGACCGTGCGCATCCGTGATGAGGTGTGTATCCATCTGATCGCATATGACATTACAGAGTACCGCTCCATGCAGGAGCAGCTTCGTCATGCGCAGAAGATGGAGGCCGTGGGGCGCCTGGCAGGTGGCGTCGCGCACGATTTCAATAATTTCCTCGGAGTCATCATCGGGCATACGGAACTGGCGCTTCACAGCCTGGGGTCCATCCGGGCGGAGGACGCCTCACTCCGGAATCACCTGGACGAAATCCTGGTTGCTGCCAACAAATCGAAGGCCGTGTCGCAGCAACTCACGGCGTTCGCGCGCAAAAGCGTAACGCGCCCCGTCCTGTTTGACGTGAACGTTCGGGTTGAAGGCATGCTCAGGACGCTGCAGCGTATGGTGGGTGAGGACATCTCGGTGGAGTGGTCGCCGGCCGAAGATCCGTGTACGGTACGGATGGATCCCTCCCTGCTGGACCAGGTGCTTGCCAATCTGTGTGTAAATGCCCGCGACGCCATCGAGGACACGGGAACGGTTTCCATTTCGACGCGGTGCACAGACACGGATGTTCATCTTTCGGTCCAGGACGACGGTTGCGGCATGGATCAGGAGACGGTAGTGAACGTATTTGAGCCGTTTTTTTCCACCAAAGGTGTAGGGCATGCCACCGGTCTGGGACTCGCGACCGCACATGGCATCGTCGAGCAGGCCGGGGGCCGGATAGAAGTGCGGAGCGCACCGGACGCGGGCACGCTGTTCCGCGTTGTATTGCCACACGAGATTGCCTCGCCGGATGTGAGAGACGGGGAGCAGGCAGACCATATTCCGGGTGAGCACCATGAGGGCGCGACGATTCTCCTCGTGGACGACGAGCCGGCGATTGTCGAAATGACAAAACTGGCACTGGAGACACTGGGGCATCGTGTCCTGGCGGTCCACTCTCCCGGTGAGGCCCTGGAATGCATGGAAGAGCACGGCGCTGAAGTGTGTCTCGTTATGACGGATGTGGTCATGCCTGAAATGAACGGGCGGGAGCTTGCCCGGCGTCTGAAAGCCCGGTGGCCGAGCGTCGAAATCCTCTACATGTCAGGCTACACGAACCGGACTGTCGAGGAGAAGGGTGTTCCAAGTGACGACGTGCAACTCATCCAGAAGCCCTTTTCGATGGCAGATTTGTCGGAGGCGATCAAAAAAACCCTTCAAAATGGGAGTTGACAGAACGTTGCCGTAGTCGTGACGTACCAAGAGGTCCGATCCACCCGATTCCCGGTGCAATCCCTTGAACTCGCACGTTGCGTCCCCGTCGACCCGGAAAATTCGTTTCAACAACAAAAATGTCCAGGACTTTGTGCCGGAAGTCAGGCGTCGTGTCCAGGCGTATTTTGAGGAGACGGGGCGTGGCCAGAAGGCGAATGCGGCCATGGTGGCGAAGACCATCGTACTCCTTGGAGGCACGGCCACCGTCTACGGTCTCATCCTGACCGGCCACTTCACGCCCGCGCAGATGTTCTGGATGGCCGTGCTGCTCGGGATGGGTATGGCGGGCATCGGGTTTTCCGTGGCGCACGACGCGTTGCACGGTGCCTACTCGTCAAATCCGTTTGTAAACCGGATGCTCGGCTACACGTTCGACATCCTGGGTGCGAACGGCTACATGTGGAAAATCACGCACAACGTGATCCACCACACGTATACAAATATCACGGGAGTCGATGAGGATCTGACCGTCTCGCCCATTCTTCGGCTATCGCCCGATGCGCCACGCCGTTGGTACCACCGGTTCCAGTCCTGGTACTGCTTTCTGGCATACAGCTTTGCGACGCTGAACTGGCTTTTCGTGAAGGATTTTCAGCAGTTCACAAAGCGTACCATCGGGCCGTACACTGACAAAAAGCATCCGCCCGCTGAGTGGGCGACGCTCGTGGTGGGCAAACTGGTGGCACTTGGCCTTGTGCTGCTCCCGTATTTCGTACTGGACATTGCGGTCTGGCAGTACGTGGTCGGCGTGCTCGCTGCGCACCTGACGGCGGGTATGATTCTGGGCGTGATTTTCCAGCTCGCGCATGTGGTCGAGGGACCCGAGTTCTTGATGCCCGATGAGGACGGACGCATGGAGCACGCCTGGATTATACACGAAATGCACACGACGGCCGACTTCGCGGCCGACAACCATGTGTTGTCCTGGTATATCGGAGGGCTCAACTATCAGATAGAGCATCATCTCTTTCCGCAGATCTGTTCTGTCCACTACCCCCGGCTCAGTTCCATTGTGCGCGCTACCGCCGAGGAGTACGGCGTTCCGTATCATTACAAGCCGACTCTTCGTGCAGCGATTGCTTCGCACCAGCGCATGCTGCGCAAGCTCGGGCAGGCCGCCTGAGAAGTGGTGGTATACCTGAGCGACATCCATACCCTTCTCGGACCCATGGTGGCCGGCGTGACAGACACGGCGCTCTACCGATTGAGCTTACCGGTACGCCGTTCCAGAAGGCGGTGTGGCGGTAGACTTCACCGCAAATAATGGCTCCCGTTGCACGAACAGTGGAACTTCAATTCAACCGTGACATCATGATGATCGCCCGCCGACGTTTTTTCCTCCCCGTTCTGATTCTGTTCTTTGCCGCAGCATGCGGCCCGTCGCCCTCCGGCGAGAATCCGGGCTTACCGGATAGTCGGGAGTCCGTTGCACAAGCCGCAGCGGAGGCCGCCCAGGCGCGTCTGGAGGCAAGTGAGGGCGGACGCCTTGTGCTTCGCGCCATTGAGGCGCACGGTGGGCTCGCGGCGTGGTACGGCGCGGCGACCAGTTCCTACACGTGGGAGTACGCCAATGTGGGCGCTGATCTGCAGTTCAAGACGTACATGGTGGCCGACAACCGTACGCGGCAGGTCTATCATGACTTCATAAGCGTTGGAGCGTACGGTGCTCCGGAAGAGATTACGGGTCAGATGGCCTGGGATGGTGAAAAAGCCTGGATCCGGCCCGCATCCATCGAAAAAGTGAACCCGCGGTTCTGGGCGACCACCGGGTATTATTTTGAGCAGATTCCGTTTGTGCTCGCCGATCCCGGCCTCACGTACGAACTGCTGCCGCAGGAGGAGTTTGACGGCCGGCTGCACGACATGGTGCGTGTGGGCTTCGAATCGGGCGTGGGCGATGCGCCAGATGATACCTACGCGCTCTATGTGGATCCGGAGTCGGGCGTTGTCCGGGCCATCCGGTATACGGTCACGTTCGGGCGCGATGTGGATCCGGAAAATCCTCCGTCCGAGACACTCTTTACCTATGAAGACCTCGTCACGGTCGATGATCTCACAGTGGCGACGCATTTCCGGGGCTTCCAGTTTTTGGACGGAGCCCGGGGAGCGTTCAAAAACGAAGCCTGGGCCGACAGTATTTCATTTTCCCGGCCGTTTGACGCGTCCCGACTGGTCATGCCAGAAGGTGCCCGCGTCGCGCCGGGTCCACGGTAAGAGGCAAGAAGCCAAGCGACGTTCGGTCGGTCGCCTCCGGATCTGTCAGCGGGAATCCAGGTATACTTGGGCTGCCCCGTGGGTGTAGACCAGGTCGCCGCCCGCCTCGCCCACCCGAACTCCCAGGACGAGCACGACGAAGGCAATGACAAGGGCCGTGTACCGGGCGTAGAGGCCGGCCCTGTCGGACAGGAGGCCTGCGATGGATGCGATGAGAAGGAGCATTGATGCCCACACGAATACCTCGGCCCGTTCCTCGTGGCTCTCAATAGCGTCGTGCGGGACTACTTCCTCCACGCGATCTTCCTGATCCTCTCCCGTTTGCTGGGCGGCATACCCTGATACGGTCAGTACGAAGGCCAGAAATACTATTGGCAGCCACACCATACGCCGGGTGGGAGGTGTCAAGCCGCTGGCGCTGCGGCTCAACCAGAGAACAATGAGAATCAAGGGCGGCAGCAGTGACTGACGTTGTGCTGGACGCCCCTGAAAAAATCTTCTCTTTCCACATCCTCGTGGAATTGGTCCTGATCGTGTCCAGTCTATTGGCTGCCTTGATCCTCTTTCGGCGCATCCGGCTCTCCCAGAGGGAACTTGATGCCGTGCGACAGGAATTGGGGCATGAAAATGCGGAGGCACGTGCGTGGCGTCGCCGGGCCGAGCATTTCATCCGCGGATTGGCAGACGAGATGGATGGACAGTTCGACATGTGGCACCTGACGCCGACCGAAAAGGAAATAGCGCTGTTTTTGGTCAAAGGGTTCAGCACGAAGGAAATTGCGCATCTCACAGATCGCTCGGAACGCACGGTGCGGCAACATGCCATTGCAGTCTATGGCAAGGCGGGGCTTGGGGGCCGGGCCCAATTGGCCGCCTTCTTTCTTGAAGATCTGCTCTCACCAACATCCGGTAGAACATGACTATTGCGACAACAAACACTATCGCAGGATGCCGCATTACGGAATACCGTGGCGGGCGAAGCCATCATGGGCGCGAATGTGTTCAAGGACCTGTTTGCTGACATTCGTGACCTCGTTGGGGAGCGTGCGGCGGCCATGTGAGACAATGCGGTCATGGGTGTAGACCTTGATTACGGGGTACTGGGCGCCGCGACTGGCATGCTCATGGTATCAACCAGCGGTACAGCGGTCGTTGTTGACCAGGGCCTGGTCTTACGCGAAGAGTTTTGAGAAGGCCTCCGACTGCTCGTCGGTTCCAATCATGACCAGTTCCGATTCGGGTGTCAGGATGGCATCTCCGCGTGGGGCCGTCTTCGTGTCTCCGTTCGATTTGATGGCGATCACGTTCAGTCCCGTGCGGGCACCGATATCGCTCTCAACGAGTGACTTGCCGACAAGGCTCGGCGGCGTCTGGCGACTCATCAGATCCACACCCTCGCCGAGTACAATGAGATCCCGCTTATTCAGAATGGACATGATCACGTCCAGTCCCAGCGTGGAATAGCTCAGCACAAAATCAGCTCCCGCCCTGTAGATGGCATCGAGATTGCGCTCATGCGTGATGCGGCTGACTATACGTAGTTCGGGGTTCAGTCTTCGACAATAGGATGCCAGGTATACGTTGATGGCATCGTCGTTTGTGGTCAGCAATACTGAGGGTGCCTCTGCTATGCCAGCTTCCTGGAGAAGGTCGTAGTCCGATGCATCTCCATGAAAAACCTTGTCACACGTGCCGTGAAGCAGCTGGCAACGCCGCGCATCCCGTTCTACAAGATGTACGGCCACGCCCTTTTTCTTCAGCGCGTGTGCCGCGGCGGCACCTACCGTGCCTCCACCAATGAGCAGGATGGCGTTCGGATTGACGTCATAGATGACCAGCATGTCGTCGAGTTCCGAGAGCTGCTCATCGGTACCGACAACAACCAGTACGTGGTGTCCGGACAACTTTTTGTCCGGTAACGCAGCCACAAGCTGGCCACGCTCCCACACGCCCACAATGCTTACGCCCGTGACATTCCGGAGCTGGGTTTCCCGGATGGTCTTGTTGACGAGAGGTGTGTTGTGCACGGGCAGATCGGCAACACGCAGATCTTCAAATACGCCTATCGGATAAAGTCCTGCCGACTGTGCGTTGATCCGGTTTGAGAGTTGCTCGCCAAGCCACCTCTTCAGTGGCAGTACATGATTGGCACCGCTCAATTCGAGAATGTCGACTGCATCATGGTTACTGGTGATAGCGGCGATGGGGACGTTCGGGGCGACCTCGCGAGCGGTGAGGGTAATATTGGTATTCACCATGTCGCTGCGCGCGGCGACCAGAAGGCGGGCCTGGTCGGCGCGGAGCCGGACATAGGTTTCCCTGTTATCCACTTCGCCTACGGCGGTTGCCAAGCCCTCGGACACCCAATCCGAGGCTGTGCCTGCGTTTTCCTCAATGAGGATGTAGGGTATGCCGTCTCTGGCGAACCGGGCCGTCAGACCATCCGTCATGGCATCGCGCGCCGTCAGAATGACGTGTCCCGACGTCCTGGCAGACAGTTCCCTCGGGGCGCGGGAATGAATCTGTGCTTCGAGCCACGGGGCGTAGAAAAACCTGATGAAGGCAAACGGCAGGACAATCAACAGCATGATGATGCCCGTGACGAGGACGATAACACTGAACAACCGACCTGTATCCGACTCGAACGTGATGTCGCCGAAGCCGAGCGTACTCATGACGGTCAGCGTCCAGTACAGTCCGGTAATCCACGAGTGCTCTTTTCCTTCCACGCGAAACATGATGACGTGGAACAGCACAGTAAACAGAGCGATGACGAGCAGCAGCACCAACACATACTTCAACAGCAGGCGCACATTCTGACGCATCTCAACATCGTGCAGGAAAAAGGATAACTGCGTGCTGAGCGTCTTCATGAATGAGGGGCAGGATGTTTCAGTGATGACCGGAGTGGTCCGTGCCGCCATGCGGATCTTGGCCTGACGCCATGGCCCAGTGGTGCAGCTGGTGATGATCGCCAAGTGCCATGAGGCCAATATAGCCGAGTCCCCACAGTTTTTCGACTTCCGACGCATTGGACGTGGTCGTGGTAAGCGTGAACCGCCTGCCCGCTTCGGCCACGCGCATGGTCCACCCGGTTTCCATCTGGAGTTGAGCAGGGTGCGCCGAGAATACGCGCGTCAACGCTCCGTGCGCCCGTTCTGTGGTGGCGCGAACCACGATCTCTATGCCGCCCGGTATGGCAGATGTCGCGATCACCTCCACGTTGAGCGTCATGTCATGCATATCCACGAGATGCTGCCGCAGCCCTTCCAGGTCAACGTTGGACCAATCCGTATTGGGATCGGCTTCCAACCGGGCAATGGCCTCCTGGATGGTGCCGAAAGCGTCGTTCCCCGCTTCGGTGAGTGGCGTCTGGGCCAGGCTGCTCGGCGCGAACAGCACGGTTGTGAGAAGGGCAAGGAGGGGGGCGTGACGCAGATGTTCCATGGTGTTCCAGTCAGGTGGTTATGCGGGCATGTAACAAACCGATGGCCGCATTCGTCTCGGTTCGGAATGCACATTCCCAGAGTCTTCATGTTGTCGAACTACATTCGTATCGCGCTTCGGAATATGGCCCGCCAGAAGGGCTACTCATTCATCAATATTTTTGGCCTTGCGGTAGGGATGGCGGCGTTCGTATTGATCTCACTCTTTGTGGTGGCCGAACTCGGCATGGACAAGCACCACCCTGATGTAGAGCGAACCTACCAGGTACAACTCGATGCCGTAGTCGGAGAGCAGACCATTCTGACAGCCAGCTCTCCGGCCATCATGGCTCCCACATTCCGGGATGCCTATCCCGAAATAGAGACGGCGGTTCGCGTCAATACGTGGAGCGGTTCGCTCGTAACGAGCGGGGACGTCTCTTTTATTGAACCAGTAATCCACTTCGCCGACTCCACGGTATTCGACATTTTTGCCATCGATCTGGTTCGGGGAGATGCGGCGGATGCGCTCACGAGTCCCTTCTCCATCATTCTGTCAGAGGAGACGGCCACGAAATATTTCGGCGACCGGGACGCTCTTGGACAGACGCTCCGGATTGACGATGAAAACGACTATGAGGTAACGGGCGTTTTCCGGCGCGATGTGCGCAGCGCTCATTTCGATCCGGTCATGGTCGCTTCGTTCCACAGTCTGCGCCGGGCAGGCGATACCGAGTGGTTGAACAATTCCTTCGAGACGTATCTGAAATTCAGGAATGCGGCGGCGGTACCGGCCTTCCAGGCCCGGATGCCCGACGCCGTCCGAATGTATGTGGCGGACCGGATACAGGAGTTTTTCGGTACGAGTTTCGATGATGCACTGGCTTCCGGCTTCCGGTATGACTGGAAACTGCAGCCGGTCTCTGATATTTACCTCCGTAACGAGGCGGAGGACCAGCTGGGGCGGCTCAGTGACATCCGCTATGTGTACATCCTGGCCGCGATTGCCGCATTCATTCTGCTCATTGCCTGTATCAACTTCATGAACCTGGCCACCGCCAGGGCGGCGGGGCGTGCGCGCGAGGTGGGTCTCAGAAAAGTCATGGGCAGCGATCGGCGCCAACTCATGCGTCAATTCCTGGGGGAATCGACGCTCACGGCGTTTGTGAGTATGCTCTTGGCTGTCGGCCTGGTCCTTCTTGCCATACCTGCTTTCAATGGATTGGCGCAGGTGGATCTTCAATTTGTCTGGTGGCTCCCGGCAATGATGCTTGGAACGGCCCTCGTCACGGGTCTCGTGGCCGGGTCGTATCCTGCTTTCGTGTTGTCGTCCTTCGAGCCAGCCGAGGTGCTCAAAGGGAGTGTATCCGGAGGCGGGCGGGGCGGAGTGCGTTTTCGCGCGGCGCTGGTCGTGTTCCAGTTTGCCATATCCATTACGCTCGTCGTGAGCACGCTTGTCGTTTACCGGCAGATCGCCTTCATTCAGGACCGCGAACTCGGCTTTTCGTCCGAGCAGCTCGTTGTGCTGCCGCTGCACACCCGTGAGGGCTGGGACCGGTTCGAGTCGTTCCGCTCGACGGTGCTCCAACACCCGTCCATCGTGAATGCGGCCAAGTCGTCCATCATGCCGGGGCAAAACCGGATACACAATAATACCGGGTTCAAGATCGAGGGCATGCCTCCGGACGAAATGGTGATAGCCATGACCGGGAATGTGTCGTTCGACTACGTCGAAACGATGGGGCTCTCCCTGGTGGCCGGTCGGGATTTCGACCCGGCTCGTCCTGCCGACTCCACGGCCTGGGTAATCAATGAAGAAGCGGCAAGGCATATGGGATATGAACCAGCCGATATCATCGGGAAACATCTTTACCAGCCCGATCCGGAGCGCGAGGAGCAGCGAGGGGGTCCCATCATTGGTGTGTTACGCAATGCCAATTATGAATCGCTGCACCTGTCCGTGCGTCCCATGATACTGTCCGGCCAGGGATGGGCCCGCTACGTCCCGGTGCGTGTGGACGCAGGGTCACTGGATCGGGTCCTGCCCGTGCTTCGCGAGGCCTACGCCAGCCTGGAACCTGCCTTTCCGTTCGATTATTACTTTGCAGACGAGGATTTCATGGCGCTTCACGCGCAGGAGGTGCGACTCGGGAAGATCTACACGATTTTTTCGGTACTCGCTATCCTGATTGCGTGCCTGGGTCTCTTCGGATTGGCCTCTTTCGTGACCACCAGGCGGACGAAGGAAATCGGCGTACGCAAGGTGCTGGGCGCCTCCGCGATGGGTGTCCTTGTGCTGCTCTCGCGTGAGTTCACACTCCTTGTGGGCGTGGCCGCCGTGGTGGCGTTTCCCGTGGCCTGGCTCATTATGAATCGCTGGCTTGAAGGGTTTGCCTATCGGACCGAAATGTCGTGGTGGATATTCGCCGCTGCGGGCGTGCTTGCCATCGTGATAGCCTGGGTGACGGTAGGCTACCAGGCTCTCAGGGCAGCCCGCCTGAATCCGGCTGAGGCCATCCGGCACGAGTAACTGGCCGATATGCAGAGTGGGGCGGCGCCGTTCGGCGCCGCCCCACTCTTGGAGGTCCACTGTGGGACCGCTGTGCCTCCACCAAGGCATTCAGGCTTGTTCGTCCGGCTGCGCTGGATCAGAGTCAGTTGTTGGTGATGGTGTAGGTTACGGTGCGGGTGTAACCGTCCGGGTTGGCGTTGACCGTGGCGACGGCCTCGTAGGTGAGGGCGAGACCCTGTCCGCGGACCTGGTCAATATTGGACACGAGATCAACAGCGCTTTTCGAGAGGGCCTTCTTGCCAGCCGAGTCGGCGCCTTCAGGAGCGGCCATGGAGGCATTCAGCGTAAGGCCTTCGGGCATGTCGGTGTCGAGTTCACCGGTGATCTTTTTGTCCTGGCCATTGGTCGTAACGGCGTAGGAGCTGGAGGCTGTGACGGGGTCAGGTGCCTGGCCTGCCGTGGCTGCCGATATGGTCATACTGACGTCTCCACTGACCGAAATGACGGAGATTTCCGAGACGTTGACCGAAACACTGTGGGTCGCCTTGTTCGACTGCGCGAAAGAGGCAGAGGCGGTGAGGAAGAGAGCGAGGGTGAGCGTGAAGAGATTTTTCATGGCAGGTCGGATGGTGTTTGTTGTTGTACACCAGTTCCTCCTGCAAGGGGCGTGCCAGGCCATGAATGTGCCAGGAACAGCCTTTCAGGCCGTTTTCCGATTCTGTATCTGTATTGCCAGCGAAACACGTGTGGTCTGCGGCCGAACTTGTGAGGGCGCTTTCATGGCAGCAACCTTGGCCCAGGCGGCGTGTCTATGTGGCACGACAAATCATGTACGATGCAGGCAATGGTGACGACAACAACAGGAAAATGGCGTGGTGTTCTGTCATTGATTCTGGCTGGTTTCGTGGGGGCAGGCTGCGCTTCAACCCGGATTCCGCAGGCACCGGGGCTCGAATGGGTGGCTGTCGAGGGTGGCCAGTTCACGATGGGAGACGTCTGGACGGGGCTCGACCCGGATGCCACCCCGGTTCATGTCGTCTACGTGGGTAATCTGTGGGCGTCCCGCTACGAAACAACCTGGGATCAGTATGACTGGTATACGAGCGTGACTGGGCTGCCTCCACACCTTCCGGACATCGAGGACCGGGGCGCACGGGCGGTTCACGGCGTTTCGTGGGCAGAGGCTGTGGCGTTCTGCTCGTTCGTGGGCGGCCGGCTTCCGACGGAGCCGGAGTGGGAATTCCTGGCCGCGGGTGGTGCACGCAAGCAGCGCTATCCCGGTACGAATAATCCGGACGAAACGGCAGATTTCGTGCGCTCCCATGACAGCAGCATTGCGGAGTCCTTCTTCGTGGGCAGCAAGAAGCCGAATGCGTTCGGCTTGTACGACATGGGAGGCAATGTCGCCGAGTGGACAGCCGAGTATTATGCGAACTACCCAGAGCCGGGAGCAGAGCCGGAGTGGTTCGATCTGGAAAACTTCGACATGCGCATACTCCGCGGTGGCAGCTATGCCCAGAACACACCTGCAGCGCGCACGGCCCGTCGGGCCGGCACGCTGCAGGATGTGAGATCAGCAATTATCGGGTTCCGGTGCGTCCGCAACCGGTAATCCGATTCGGGTACGTCCGGGATCAGACGAGTTCGTAATCGCCCGCTGGCTCGACTTCGGGGAAGTCAATGGGCGTACCGGACAGGTGGTTCAGGTAGTTCGTGAACGTCTTTACGGCTACGAGCCCGAGCAGCTCCACGAGCGCCGCCTTGGGATATCCGGCGTCGAAGAATGCATCTACCAGGTGTTCGTCCGGAAGTCCGCGGGTGTGTACAATGGCCTGTGTAAGCTGCGAAAGGATCTGCAACTTTTCATTGTCCGATTGGCCACGGCGGAGTTCTTTGATTTCCTCGTCGGATTTCCCGGCCATTTTCAAGGCGCTGGTGTGGGCCGAGAGGCAGTATCCACAGCGGTTGGCTTCGGAAGCGGCCAGATAGATGGTCTGGATTTCTTCGTTCGAGAAGACGCCTTCGGCCAGCTTTCCCTGATAGGCAAGATTGCCTTCGAGGCCCTGTGGAGAGTGACCAGCGACAGCATAGATGTTGGGAAGCATGCCGTACTTCGACTTCAGTTCGGCGAAGATGGCTTTGGATTTTTCGGGTGCGTTTTCGGGTGTAAGGACTTCAAGTCGTTTCATATGGGTTGGTTTGGGCTATTGATTCAAGGCAACAAGTTGTTGTAACAGGTATGTGTGGTCGGGAGGCGTTCCGTTACACCGGGGCGGTGTGGGCTCTGGCCTGTTGCGCTCAGCGTGAGGCGCGCTGGATGGCAGCGAAAATGAGAGCGCTTGCCGTCAGGCCGAACACGTTGGCATCGAGACCGAGGGGGAGGTGCAGGGTGCCCGCCGATTCCAGTGTGCCGAGCAGAACGGTCGTGCCGCCACCCGTGAACATGGCTCCTATCGCCGCTGCCGGATGGAATTTTCGGCGCGAGAGCAGCGCCAGAACCGGAACGAGGAGTCCGGAAACCATGAACGCGTAGCTGTAGAGCATGAGGTCGAGGACGCTCGTCATGGCAGCAGCAATCACAAGGGCGGCGGCTCCCACGATCAGCGTGACGAGGCGGGGTGCCCATCCGGAATGGCGACCGACAAGGCCCATCTTGGCCAGGATGTCGGACAATACATTGCCCGAGGAAGCCAGCAGGCAGCTGTCGGCCGTCGACATGATGGCCGAAAAATAGGCGGCTACCAACAGGCCCATCAGGCCGGCCGGCAGTACGGTTCGGAGAAGCATGGGAAGTCCCATCTCGGGGTCCATCCCGGTCGGCCCCGGCATGCCGGCATATGCAAACATGCCCTGCTCGGCGGCGACCCTTCCAAGCAGTCCGAGAATGACACCCATGAAGGCCATGATGGGCCACTCAAAAAGTCCGGCTACATACCAGGCGCGCCGTGCCTCTCGAACACTGCGGCTCGCATAGATACGCTGATACAACGTCATGGCTACGAACCAGATTGGGACTATGGTGACGAACCAGTTGACGAACTGCACGGGCTCGATGGCAAACAGGTCGAGGTGGGCCGGCGGAACGGCCTCACGAATGGCGTCCATGCCTCCGACCGCCACAGAGGCTATCGGGATACCGACGAAAATGAGTTCCACCATGAGGATGATCCATTGCGCCGTATCGGTATATACAACGGCCTTCAGGCCACCCAACGTGGTGTAGGCAACAATGAGTAGCCCGATTCCGATGAGGGCCGTATTGGGCTCAACATCGGGCAGCACCGCTGCGGCAAGCTTGGCACCGGCGAGCATCTGTGAAGACGTGAACCCGAGATACCCGACCGCCGAAATGACGCCGGCCAGAATAGCGGCCCATCTCCCGTAGGCATCATTGAAGAGGTCGGGAAAGGTCAGAAAACGAAACTGGTTCGAGAGCGGCTTGACGTGCGGAATCAGAAATACGGCGGCAAGCCAGGCTCCGACGAGACCCGTGAACAGCATCCAGGAGCCGGCCAGTCCCATTGCGAAGCCGAGCCCGCCGAGCCCGATGGAGAATCCACCGCCCACATCGGTCGCCACGACCGACAGCCCGATGTGCCAGCTGTTCATGTCGCGACCCGCCAGGTAATAATCTTCTTCCGACTCCTCGCTGCGGAAAAAGTACACGCCAATGCCTAGAAG
>PCUY01000070.1 GCA_002787815.1 Bacteroidetes bacterium CG12_big_fil_rev_8_21_14_0_65_60_17
CCACCTCCCGGTAGTCCATCACGGAGTCGAATCCCTGCGACCGCATCACATCCAACTTTGCAGCGCTGTCAACGCCAGCCACCTTCACCCCGTATGATTTCAGGATCTGGATTCCCAACGTCCCGACACCGCCTCCGGCGCCGTTGATCAGGACGCTCTGTCCGGCTTTCACCTTCCCCTTGTCGAGGAGTCCCTGCAGCGCGAGCAGTCCGGCATGGGGCAGGGCAGCGGCATCCACATGGCTCACGCTGGCCGGTTTTTTGGCCAGCGCGCGTTCCGGTACGCAGACATATTCAGCGAATCCGCCGAAGCCGGAATCCGACAGATCGCCGTACACCTCGTCGCCGATCGCGAAGGATGCCACCTCATCCCCCACCGCCTCCACGCTGCCGGAGATGTCTACCCCGGGAACACGGATTCGCGGGGTTCTGAGGCCATGTATCAGCCGAATCACGAACGGCGTGCCCCTGACCAACCCCCAATCCCAATCATTGATGGATGCGGCGTGCACCTTCACCAGCACTTCCCCGGCCTTCGGAATCGGTTTGGCCACGTCCTTGACCTGAAGCCCTTCCGGCGGTCCGTATGTGGTCAACACTACTGCTTTCATCGTTCTGCTGTGTCTGCCTTCGTCTTGCATGCTGTCAGAGCACAGAATACAGAACAGCGCATCCGAAAAGGATGGATAATGGGGATATGAGCCGGATGCGGGCGGGTGTCAGTATTTCGGCCGTCCAACGCGCGTACTTATGATGCACGGTTCGCGGGACGAAATAGAGCACAACCGACGTCGCGATCATGAACCATCCCAGCAGACTGAATGCGTCCGGAAACCGGGATGCATTGGAATAGATGACCAACCCGACCGCGGGAATCATCCGGACGGTTATTTCAGCGTAATTGATGAGGTTGGTGCTCCCGGCCTTTCTCAGAACGGCTCTCGCCGTGGCGGGCCGGACGAGCATGAGCACACCCACGCCAATGAGGAAAACTCCGAAAAGCACCACGACATATTTGGCGACGAGCAGAATCATTCCTGTGGCTGAGAGTGCGTAGGGAGGGTCCAGAGTTACGACTCCCGGCCCCGCGGGTCAAGTCCCGGAACGTCGCGATCCGATTTCCGTGAAACATGTTCAGCAATGACACCCATTACCATGCAGCAAACCGTTGCCGAGTACTATCGCATGGCGAGCGCCGGAATGCTTTCGGCGGACGATCGCGTAGAGCTGCTCGGCGGGCAGGTCGTTGAGATGAGCCCGATCGGTGACCGCCATGCCGCGTGCGTCGACGAACTCGCGGAGCAATTCATGAAGATGCTCGCCGGCCGGGTGCGTATTCGCATCCAGGGGCCGGTCCGGCTGAGTGACATCAGTGAACCCGAACCGGATGTCGCCCTGCTGGAGCGCCGTGCGGATATGTACGCCGACGGACACCCACGCCCCGAACACGTCTTCCTGCTCGTTGAGGTTGCCGATGCATCGCTGGAGAAAGATCGGACGTTGAAACTCCCGCTCTACGCACAGGCCGGCATCCGGGAGGTCTGGATCGTGAATCTGATGTCCGACTGCATTGAGGTGTACCATGAGCCGGAGGGCGACGCCTACCGCAAGCGACGCACCGTCCCTCGGAATGAATGGCTGAGTCCGGCTGCATTTCCGGACACCATGCTGAACGCCGACACCATTCTGCGTCGATAAGTCTACACGATCCGCCCCCTACTCACTCCTTAACGACTCCACCGGGTTGGCGAGGGCTGCGCGGACGGCCTGCACGCCGACGGTCCCGACGGCGAGGACGAGTCCGGCCAGGCCCACCCACGCGAACAGGGCCCATGTGATTTCCATGCGATACGCGAAGGTCTCCAGCCACCGGGACATCACGACCCATGCAATGGGGGTCGATACGACAAACGCGATCGCCACCATGGCGACGAACTCCCGCGACAGTAGGCCCACGATTCCGCCCACCGATGCGCCGAGCACCTTCCTGATCCCGATCTCCTTCGTACGGCGCTCCGCGGCATAGGCCGCCAAGCCGAACAAACCGATCAGCGCAATCAGGATGGCGACGGCCGAAAAACCACCCAGCAGGTGCGCCAACCGGCGCTCGTCGGCATACATGGCGGCGAATTCGTCGTCCAGGAACGAGTAGGTGAAGGGCTGATCGGGCAAAAACTCCTTCCAGACGCCCTCAACGGCGCCGAGCACTCCGGACACATCCTGGCCGGCCACATTCAGGATGACATACCGGGACGCCGTCTCGCCAAGCGTCATGATCATGGGCAGGACCTCCTTGTGCAGCGCCTCCATGTGGATGTCTTCGAACACCCCAATGACGGGCCGCGGCGTCCCGTTGAACGTGAAGGTCTTCCCCAACGCCGAGTCCCATCCCAGGCGGCGGACAGTCGCTTCATTCACGAGCACGCCCGCATCGATGTCCTCGGCGCGGAACCACCGTCCGGCGACGAGCTGAGCGCCGAGCGCAGGTCCGAACGCGGCATCGGCCGTAATCCAATTGAAATACAGGCGGTCGTTTTCCGGGGGCACGTAGTCCTCGATTTCGCCCTCATCGAAGAACAAGATTCCCGTGTTCTCGCCCGGCACCGCCGAGCCGCCCCCCACCGCGCCGACCGCCGGAATGCCCGTCAGCCGCTCCTTGAACGCCACGCCGCTTTCACCCAGTGCGCTGCGCGTAGGCAGGACCAGCGTCTGATCGGCCGCGAATCCCAGCCGGGTGTTCTGCACGAACGACAGTTGTTTCTGGATGATGATGGTGGATGCAATGAGCGCGAGGGATGCCGCAAACTGGAATACCACCAGCCCCTGCCGGGTGAGCGATCGCGATTCCGCGCCGCCCCTGAAAGCCAGGATGGGCGACGTCCGCGCCATGCGCACAGCCGGAAACAGCCCCGCTCCCAATCCGAGCAGGAGCGTCACGCCGACGATGCCCGCCAGGACCACCCCGTCCGTCAGTACGAGGTCCAGCGACCGGTCCATGACCATGCCGAACCAGCCTGTGGACGCATCGGCCAGCATGACGGCCAGCACCACGGCCACCGCCGAGAGCAGCAGGGCCTCCGACAGGAACTGGCCCATGAGCTGCCCGGGGCCCGCGCCAATGGACTTGCGGACGCCCACCTCGGCCATGCGCCGGACCGACCGCGCCATGGCCAGGTTCACGTAGTTGATGCCCGCAATCACCAGGATGATGAGCGCAATCCCGGAAAACAGGTACACGTACCGGATGTCGCCGGGCGTACCCAGATCCCCGGCCGCCGCCGGATACAGATGGATGTCCGTAAGCGGCTGCGCAACAAGGCTTTCCCGGTCGGATAGATACTCCGTGACGGGGCCGTCTTCAATCGCCCGGAACGCATCCAGAAGATCCGCCGCCTGGACGCCCGGTTCGAGCAGCACGTACGTGTAAGCGATGGTCCGCCACGGGTTTTCTGTATTCAATTGATACGATGCCACGTAATTCGCCGCCAGATGCGTATTGCCGGGCATGTCGGCCATGACGCCTACCACCTCGAATTCCGTGCTGGTCGCGGACCAGCGACCGCCGGCGGTCAGGCGCTGGCCGATGGGGTCGGCGTCGCCGAACAGCTTCCGGGCGGTCGACTCGGACAGGATGATGGTTTCCGGGCGGGCCAGCTCGGCGGCGCTCCCCGCCACGAGCGGAAAGTCGAACATCTCGAAGAACGTCGGCTCGGCGTACAGGAAGCCCGAATCCAGCCACGATTCGTCATCCACCGCGACCAGCGGCCCCGGCATTTCCCCGATCCGCACCGCCGACGCAATTCCCGGCGCCTGTTCTCTGAGGACGTCCGCCACCGGCCCGAGCGTCTGATTCCACTCGCTCGTCGTCCCGTCCGGCAACGTCTGACTCATCCGGATGCGCACAATCCGATCGCTCTTCTCGTGGAACGCATCCCACGACAGCTCTTCGCGGACAAACAGCCCAATGAGCAACACCGACGCCAACCCGATGGTCAGACCGAACAGGTTGATTGCACTATAGCCGGCTTCGCGGCGCAAGCGGCGGACGATGTATTGGAGGTGGGAGAGGAGCATGGGGTGGTGGGGGACTTTGGGTTTCTCGCCAGCCATTCAATTTTCGTACCAACGCGGGTCCGGCCCAATACGGCCCGACTGGCTTGCCTGGCCCGTCCACCCGCGAACACGTGGCTGTACGCCAGCGGACACGACAGACTGCTTCAGGTAGGTCGATCCGATCGACACATCAACAGAACGTGTCGATTATTTGCGCTTTCATCGACATGAGAGGAGATAAGCCCGTCAACTCTTCCGTTGTTCGTCCTCTCGCGCCTTTTCCAGCTTGATCCGTTCTTCGAGGTATGTCTTGATGACCTGGGCGCTGGTAGTACCCTGTCGCTCCGCCTCCAAGTACAGCCAATAGACCATCCATTGGGGAATTTCCAAGCTGACGGTTTCGGGTTCTAGTCCAGGTCGACGGGCACTATCGTGATCCAGAAAATCCCAGATGTCGTGTCCGTCGTCGAAGTGACGGTCAAACTCGTCTGCTGTAATAGTCTTCTTTTTCATTCTTTCGAGCGCGTCGGACCGAAATCAATCTAATGAATTCATCCCGATACGTGATAATGGCCGTCCAGAGTATTCCGTCAATGATACCAGTTACCGCAAAACGAGATTCCGTGATATTTTTGACCTGCTTTTCGACACGATACTTGTCCTTCCAAAGCTCCTTCGCTTCGCCAAATGAGATGCCATGCTTCCTCTCATTGGTCCGACTCTTGTTCAGGTCAAAAATGAACACAGCTTCCGGTGGTTATCTTCTGTTTTCCGACCGGTTCCCCGGCACCACCTCAAAGACCCGGCACACCGCTGGCCGTAACGCATTTCCGTGTCCCAATTCTATATTGGTGTATGACACGCCTCTTGTTCATGCTTTCCGTCCTCCTCTTGACGCAGAACGCATGGGCACAAGAGATCCAGACGTACTTCGACCTTGAGAAGCGCTACATCTTGAATTCTTTGCGGGCGTTGGACAGCACGTCCTGGATTTCAGTCCATTTCACCAACATGTGCCCGGACGATCCGTCCGCTCATCCTGAGGCCGTCACAGCAGAATTCAGTACGATTCCGTGTCAGGAAGCGGCTAGATCGGAGGTGGTGTCTCTCCCCGGATCAGCTACTGTGCGTGTTGGTACACACAGAGCGGCCGATGTTGATGGCTACTCCATCGACTATGTCGTCTCAGACTCGCTACGGAGGGTATTACTACAAGTACCTCCTGGCACATACGAACTCCGCGGAGGTCACCTGCGCACCTACCGAATTGATGTCCCTCCCTTCACGGTTCAGCCCGGGGATTCCGTCGTGGTGGAAATGCAAAAGACCTTCATTGACCTTCTTGGATGCGAAAGCGCGAGAATACAGTTGCCGCCGCCGGACCTCAGAGCCGAATATCTGCACCGACGGCAGGACTTTTTGTATTACCAGTTCCGCTCGTCCGACCGGATCATGGCGTCGTGCTATTACAACGTCCATGATTATTTGAGTCAGCTTCCGGTATCGGAACGGTAGGATGGGTACTCAACCCACCAGCGA
>PCUY01000016.1:0-47500 GCA_002787815.1 Bacteroidetes bacterium CG12_big_fil_rev_8_21_14_0_65_60_17
CATGCGGCACTGAAAACCGGGTGCCGAACGGTCGCCGACAGCTTTGGCACCTCAAATGCCCAGTTGATATGGTCGGTTATCCACATCAACGAACCCGGTGCAAAATCCGGGTTTATTCCGCCGGCTGCGTTTGTAAGCAACACGTACTTTATGCCCAATGCGGCCAACAAACGGATGGGGAACGTGGTTTTTTCAAGGTCGTGTCCCTCATATCTATGCAACCGACCCTGCAGAAAAACAACCTCAACGCCACCCAAGGCGCCGAATATCAACTTGCCGGCGTGGCCGACAACCGAAGAGGCAGGGTAGCCCGGGATCTCGGAGGTCGCAAATACCGTGGCTTCATCTGCCGCGTCGGCCAGGCTCCCGAGGCCTGAGCCCAGAACGAGTGCCAGTCGGGGATGCGCCCGGGTGCGGGTGCGGATATGCTGGAGAGCGCGTTGCATTGTCATGCTTCCGGTCGTCTTTTTATGACCATCATGGTCATGTCATCGGCGCGTCCCATGCCCTCGATGAAGTGATACACATCCTCGGTCAGCATACGGAGCATGGCCGACGCCGATCGGGCACAACCAACGTGTGCAGCCTTTGCAGCCAATCGTTCGTCACCGTACAGCTCCCTTTTGGTATTCATGGCTTCCGAGAAGCCGTCCGTGTACAGTACAATCATATCCCCCGGCTGGAGGAACACGGTCTCTTCCTTAATACCTTTGTCGAAGAGGCCGCGGTCGACGAAGCCTACCGCCATCCCTGCCGGCTGGAGAAACGCGAATTCCGAACTTTCGGCACGCAGCAGGATAGCCGGGTTGTGTCCGGCCCGAACGAACGTGAATTTCCCGGTCTGGATGTCCAGCACGCCATATATGAGTGTAATGAAAGTCCCCGACGGCACGTTGATGTAAAAAAGGTGATTCAAGTGACGCAGGACCTCGGCCGGCGAACTGCTCATCTGCGAGGCCGACTGAAGAATGCCTTTGACAAGTGTCATGAAGAACGATGCGTGGATGCCTTTCCCGCTCACATCACCGATCACGACAGCCAGATGTTGCTCGTCCAAGTCAATGAAATCGTAATAGTCGCCACCGACTTCGTTGGCTGGTAGACACATTCCGGCCAGGTCCAATGACTTGATACGTGGCATGGAGCGGGGCAGGAACGAGGCCTGGACCTGGTACGCAATTTCAAGCTCGCTTTTCAGGCGCTCCTGGCTGGCCATTTCAGCCACATATTCCGGAACGTACTCCTTGACACTGCGCTCTTCCTCTCCAGCCACAATTCCCAGTATGGCAAAAATCAAGAGGGAAATAAGCAGCAGAATGGCGATCAGACTGTCAATCCAGGAGTCGGCACCAGCTACCAACAGACCCTGCTTCTGGCTCCAGAGCAGGGTCGAAGAGAACAAGGCCATCAACACCGTGAACAGATCCCATTTCAGGAATGCGAGCCCAAGCAGTACGCCGGCCGCCGCCTGGATGAGCACCCCTTCCCAGGTCATCACCACGCTCGCAGGTGCCAATTGCAGGAGAACAGTTCCAAGTGCAACGACGGGGATCACGATCCAACCCTTTCCGGATGTGCCATAGGCCACCATGCCGAAGCTCATACAGAGCAGGAACGTATTCATGTACGTCGCCGCGAAGCCCCCTGCCACATCGCCCACAATCGGCCGGTAAAGGGCGTCGGACAGCATGAAGTCGGTTACCTTCGGAAGGCTGCCGTCCATGAGCCAGAACATCAACGTCATGACTCCGAGCAGTACGCCACCCGTCAGAATGCCCCGGAGCAGGCCCGATCCAGTCGATGCATTGTGCAGTTGCCCGTGGCGCAGCAACATGAGCGTCCGGATTTTTGTCGGGAAACGATCACGGGCGAACGAGTCCGTGACGCCCGAGAGCACGAAAACAAAGAGAGACGTGAATATGCCTACAAACGAAAACACGGCAACGCGCAACAGTATCATGGCCCAGACAGGCCAGTCCAACCCCTCGAACATGCCCTGACGACTCAGAAGGAAGATGGACCCGAACGCAATACCCATGACGAGCGCGTCTATGCCGGCACTCCGAAAGTCAATGAGCCGCGCCACCATCCGCCGGAAAAAGAGCACGATGAAAACAATGACAAGCACAGCGTAGACACCTGCCCGCACGAAAGAAAGCGTGGTCTGCATCGCCGTATTTCGGACAACCTGGGGCTCATAGGAAACAGAGAGGTGCGTTATGGTGCCGGTTACGCCCATGCCCAGTTCTGCCGAAATCCGCTGACCGGCCAATGGAGTGTCTGCCTCCATCCGGACCCTTGTGTGCCGGGTACCCTCCGGACGTGAAGCCTGGCTCGGCGTCAGCGACCAGGAAAGCGTCGACAATGCCGTGCGCGAGAGATGATACCGTGCCAGGGCAACCATACCGGCCGAGTCAATACGTACCACGTCGTCGGAGGACTGCAGCGCGCTTACACCGCGTGAGACCCCTCCGTATCCATAATCAAAGAAAAGCCGGTTTCGCAGCGTGGAATCGGGAACCGTTCCAAGCAATGGCTGAACGCTGTCGGCCGGTACGCTTTCCGAGGACAGGGCATGTGCCACGGCCTGCCGCACAATCACACCCCTACTGGATGCAGCACCAGCCGCCGCATCCCGCGATCGATCCTCTGTCTCGAAACCGAGTACGTTACCCGACTGTGACAGGCGGATTGTAAAGACCGGACTGGACGCCGCAAACCGGGAGCTGTTGTCATCGTCAGCCTCCGTTTCCGCGAATCGGATCCTCCAGTGGTAGGCGGCCATGGGTTCGGACACGGGCGAGCCCAGAAACTTCACGGCCTCGCGCCGGCCAAGCATATGTTGAATGTCCGTCAGCGCGTCCACGTCGCGCTGGAGGCGCGCCGTCACGATCAGGTTGTCCGAATCAAATCCGTTACCGCGAAGAAACGTGTCCGCGATCTCAATGGCTTCCCGGTCGGTCAGCACGTACTCCGCTGTGCTGTCAGGATGAAGTGGCGCAATCAACAATGCGAAGCACAGATATCCCACCAGGCCCAGAACAACAAGCAATGCGTCGATTCCGGAGAATCGGAAGAATGCCCTATGATTACCTGTTGACATGCGTAGTGCGCTTGGTGACGACAGATTATACGGTTTTATGGCGCAATCAGGGACAGTGCGACCTTGATCTCTTCCACGTCGTACCCGCGCCGTACAAGATATCCGATGGTCTTCCGGCTTCGTGTCCGCGGGTCGCTCTCGGTTCGATATCGATTCCAGGCCTTCTCTGTGACGTGTGCCATGTGTTCGTCCGGATCGTCGTGCGGGTTGCACGCGACCACGGTTTTTTCTGCCAGTGTCTCCGGAATGCCCTTCTGTATCAATTCCCGTACCACTCGCCGGGGACCATACGCTCTCAGCCGGCCACGGGCGAACTCCTCCGCATAGCGCTCATCGTGGACGAGGTGCATGGACCGTACCTTTTCCATGACCTGTTTCCGGGTAGATGCGTCGACATGCAGTCGGTCGAGGCGGTCCTGCAATTCTTTTTCCGTGCGCGGCTTGTAGGCGAGATGGCTGAGAATACGCTTGAGTGCCCTGTAGTAGACATCTTCCTGCAACAAGGCCAAGCAATCATCCAGGGAGAGTACGACACCCTTTCGAAGGCCGTGTGCCGATACAACATCAACGTGCAGTCCAAAAGCGAAGGAATCATCCAGGAAAACTGAACACCGGTGCGGGTCTTTTTTCTGCCATGAGAGGCGGGTCACAGTACCGCCGTTTTCCGGAGGTTCGGGTACGATAATGGGTTTTATCTGAGAAACGCCCATGGCAACAGCCTCATTTCGTTTCAATTTCCGACGCGCAGCTGCACGGTATCAATGGCGACACCTCCTACAAACCCGATAGCTCCCTCAACGTTGCCGGCATTGGCCGATGCCATTCCGGAGCTCTGCGTATTCATCCAGGCAGCGAACGCCGCATCTCCCCGCGTGATGGACACCAGGAGGCTGTGTCGGGGGAGCGAGGAAGTGCTGTCTTCCACCGGAACGGCATAGACCCCTTTCCAGGAGGCTGTACCCCTGCCACCTTCCGGGATCACCTCGGAGGGCAACAGGAAAAAATCCAGTACGGAAGACGAAAACGATTCTTCCGGGTCCAGGCTGGTGGCTACCCAATAGGTGTCCTCCAGTGCGTCCCACGTGATCTGGACTTCTACAGGCACGATGAATCCGAGCCGAGCTCCAAGGCCCACGTCGAGCGAGTCAATGCTGAGGCCGAGCGAATCGACCAGAATGGCCTCCACGGCAGTGCGGGCGGGGATGGGCTCAACGCCGGAAATCACGATGTCCGGTGGGACCGTACCGCTTCCCGTTGCGCGGACGCCGTCCCGTTCCACGTCCACCTGGAACGGATCTCCTTCGACGACGGGCGACTTCGCGGGCAGGATCGAAGCGTATCGTCCAGCGCCGATATGACGGTAGGCATATGAAGTGTCTCCGACGCGGACCGCAACCACGGCATCTGCCAATCCGACTACCGCCGCCTCCCGACCCGATTCCCGTCCGGATGTCTGGCGGACGCGCACTTCCGGCAGTATGGGACCAGCCTGAACGAATGCCTCCACGATCAGCGACGACCGCGACCCGGCATCGGTTGCATCGCATGCGCTCCAAACCAGGCTGAGCACCATCACGGGAATGAGTGCTGCGGCCAGAGGTCGGGCTCCGGCATATCCATGTGAACTCATCGCAGGCTCATTTCGATTTCGAACAGCGGAATCAGGGGTAGTCCCTTGCGGCTTCGTGGCGCAATTACCGGATCGGACGCATCGAAGGACTGGGCCACCGTATTTCGACGAATGGTTGTATTGAAAAT
The DNA here is from genome assembly GCA_002787815.1 of Bacteroidetes bacterium CG12_big_fil_rev_8_21_14_0_65_60_17. GTDB lineage: Bacteria > Bacteroidota > Rhodothermia > Rhodothermales > UBA10348 > 1-14-0-65-60-17. The sequence goes on from PCUY01000016.1 coordinate 4,862, forward strand.
ATCGATACCTGCTTTCCAGTCGGCGTTCCACGCGCGGAACCGGTACGATGCATGGACATCCGTGCGGAAATAGTTCGGAAGCCGACCGTTGTTCTCTTCCGGAACATGCAGGATCAACGTGGTTTCCCCTGTGGCGGGATGGGTCGATGCAAAGCGACCGGTCGGCTCGGTCACGGGGTAGCCCGAGCGCCACAGTGCCGATACGCCCCAGAGCCAGGTACCCGATGCCCATTGCGCGACGACAGATGCATTCCGGGGTGTGTCGAATCGGGCTGCACGCCATGGCGGTTCGCCGGGACCTTCCGGCTTGTCCTGTGTCCGTGATCGGGTGAATGAGGTTACGATGCGCCACCGGGCGTGCTGGTAGTCCAATCCCAGTTCAAGTCCCTGGGAGCGCTCTTCGCCAGAAACGTATTGCGCGAGGAGTCCCGATACCTCGATGCCCGATCCGAGCAATTGGTCCCTGGCCTGGAATCCGTTGTCCGGCAACAGCACGTTGCGACTTCGCCGCAGGTAGACGTCTGCAGTGAGCGTAAGGCCCCGGACAGGCTGGTATTCGAGTCCCGTCGTCAATTGACCTGACCGGGAGGGAGGCACCATGTCATCGGCCGGGACCCACCGACTGGAAACCAGATCGTACAGGCGAGCCTGGCGGTCCTGGATCCGCTGCAGGTATTGGACCTGCGTCGTTGCGGCAGCCCGCAGGGACAAGCGGTCAGGGTGGACGACGAACTGGGCATTCATGCGCGGTGCTGCCCGTAGATAGCGTCCCCCTCCGAAATAACTGACTCGAATACCGGGGAGAATGCGCCATCGGGGTGTGGGGCGCCACAGGTCCTGAATGTACGCGGCCAACTCGGCGCTGTCTACGGCGAGGTGCTCATCGATGTCCTCATCAAATCCGGGCGAGTAGGTCAATAAGGCCTCTACGTCGGAATCAAACCGCCGATCGACCCACTGTATGCCGAACCGCACGTGATGGCGCAGTGAGAGGTACCAGTCCATATCACTACGCAGTCCGAGATCCTGAACACTCACACTGTAGGACGACGCCACGGATGCCGTCTGCGTGGGTTGGATGAATGTATTTTCCTCGGCATCGTATCGGGACTCGTACAGGATTGTCGTCAGGAAAAGGCGTTGTGACAACAGGCGCTGGTAGCGGGCGCTCGCGAGTCGGTTTCCCCAGGACTGACCCACTTCAAAAAAGAGATCGGCTGGCCGGAGGAAAGACGAAAAGTCGAGGGATACATCGAATGGGAGTCGGAGGTCGAGCACGTCCCGCCCCGAATACCAGGAAATGGACAGCGAGGACTTTTCATCTGGCCGGTAGGAAAACTTCGCGCTCCAGTCATAGAAATAGTAGCCGGTGCGGAGCGTGTCCCGGCGCCCGGCATCATCGGACACGGGGTGGCGGTTGCCGATCAGTTGATCGATGTAGGACCGCCGTCCCGAGAGCATGAACGAAGAACGTGGCGTGACCGGCGTTTCTATCAGGAAGCGGCCGTGCAGCGCATTGATTCCGGCCTGCACGTGCGGCTCCGAGCGTCCTCCGTCGCGCAATTCGGCGTCGAGTACGCCGGAGAGTCGTCCACCGTACTCAGCAGGAAAGGCGCCCCGGTAAAGGTTGATGTCCTTGAATGTTCCGGTCTGGAACGTGGATACGAGGCTGAATGCGTGCCAAGGATGATAAATGGGCACGCCATCAATCAGATACAGATTCTGGTCCGGTCCGGAGCCCCGGATCATGAGGCCACCCGTCGCCTCGCCGGCCCGTTCAATTCCGGGCAGCCAACGAAGCGTTTCCAGCACGTCATTCGAACCGAGAGCTCCCGGCAACTCACGGAGGTGGGCTGGCGGCATGGAAACGAGTCCCGGTGTCGTTGCCAGGTCGGCCCGCAGGGAAGGTGACGATTCGACCGTCACTCCCTCGACCGTGACGGACTGCGGTGTCAGTGCCAATGACAGCGCGCGTCCATCTACCGTGATCAGGGAATCGACGGTTTCGAAGCCGATGTAGGAGGCCAGAAGGCGCCGCCTTCCGGATGTAACGCCCGGCAGTGCAAAATACCCGGCCTCGTTCGTAACGGCTCCCGCTCCCATGTCAGGCAACCGGACGTGCGCCCCCACCAGTGTTTCCCCGGTCGTGGCATCGACCACGAATCCACTCAACACATGACTTCTCACGCGCCTCGAGTCTGTCAACAGCGGAATGAGAACGTACTGGTTGCGTGAAATCTCCTGGACCCGGAAAGGCAGATCCGTGACCAGGCAGACCAGCGCATCCCGGGCACTCGGTCCGTTGTAGGTGCAGGTCGTTTTCCACTTCTCTGCCTGGGTACGACTGAAAACAACATCGATGCCCGACTGGATTGTGAACCGGGAGAGGGCGATCGTAAGGACCGTTTCCTGCTCCTGGACACGGAACGGCTGCGCCAGCGCGACAGCGGAGCCGGCTGAGCAGAGCACGAAAAAGATGGTGGCGACGCGGTACACGAAGCCTTATAGACTCCGCCCGGACACGCGTTCCGGGTGGCCCTTGCAGATCGTGCCGATTCGGCTACCCTGTGGCAGAACCCCTGCGAATCAGGCGATAGGTGGTCTGGTCACCCTGCTGTTCCAATTCGGCACCGAGAGCGGCAGCGACGATGGAAAGTATGTCGAGGACGGACTGGTCGCGATCAAATGTACCGGTCAGCGTTTCACTCTGCAGGGACGGGTCGACGTCTATATCCACGTCATAGGCACGCTCGAGTGCGAGCGCGACCGAATCGACCGGGGTGTCCCGGAAAATAAAGAGGCCGGTCCAGGTCAGCGGATCGGGTCCTGCAAAGCGGACGTCCGGCGCTGTGTCGGATGTGGCTGCAATGAGGGTCGTCTCACCTGCTCCCAGTACCACATCGGACCGGTTCTGCACGGCATGCACACGAACGCGTCCCGAAACAACGGTGATGCGCGTGGACTCGCTGCCCGATTCGACACCGAATTCCGTGCCTTCCACGGTGGTGACTGCGTGATCCGTTGTAACCGAGAACGGTTCCGTGTTGGACGTCACGTCAAAAAAGCCACTGCCGCTCAGGAAAACCTGTCGCGCACGGTCGTCTTGCCAGGACAACCCCGCAGGACCACGGAGAAGCACGGACGAGCCGTCGGCCAGTTGAACCGCTTTCGAGAACCCTTCCGGCACGGTCATGTGGTGTGCCTCTGGAGCCCGCAGCAGAAAGACGGCCGCAACGGCCAGGACAACTACGGCGGCGGCTGCCGTCCACCATGCCGTGGGTGGTGCGACACGTCGCCATGGGCGGCTCGGTCGCGATGGGTGGGCACCTCTCTGCGTCATGGTTTGTTCGGCCCAGACCTCCTGGAACACCCTCGCATCTGCAGCAATACGGCGGAGCAGGGCATCCACGGACAGATGCTCCCGGCGGACCGGTTCGAGCGCTGTCTGTACGCCATGGACGTGGGAGACGGTCTCGGCGGTCGCATCTCCCAGGAGGCCGGCCTCATACAGGGCAACGACGATCAGGTCATCGGAAGGGGGGAGGCGGTCCGTGACCGATCGCGTGACCTGTTCACAGAGTTGAACCCAGAGGCGTGTCTGGTCACGCAGCACGGGATCGCTCGAAAGGGCACTTCGCAGGGCCGAGCGCGCCTGTTTCGAAAGCGCTTCCTGCTGCAGGGGTATGCGGGTTGTGGGATCCATCACACAGAAAGCCGTTACCATGCCTGGGAAAGTAACAGGAGAAGGACGCCGAGCAGATTGCGCAATTTTTCGAAAGCGCGTTTGACCTGCATTTTGACAGCGGCTTCGGAGGAGTCCACCTCGGCGGCAATTTCCGTGTATTTGAATCCGAGTTGGCGCAGTTCGATAATGCGCCTGGCAAGCGGTGTCAGGCTTGAAAGTGCCCGGTCCAGGTCAAGCCGGTCTTCCGGGCGATCCGGTTCGGTGACGGGACCGAACGGCTCCAGGATTTCGTGCAGCAACTCACGTGCGGAATAACGACCCCGGTAAAAGTCCTGGAGTTCGTAGAGGGCACCTTTCATGGCAAAGGCTTGCAGGCGCGAGACATTGTTCAGATCTGAAATGCTGCGATGCACCCGGATCAGACTGTTCTGGACGAGGTCATCGATTTCTGTCCGGTGGCCAATGCGGCGCGTGAAGTAGCCGCGCATGATGGGTTCAAGCCCCCGCAGGACGGCATCGACGGCGGCATCGTCTCCCTCTTTGGCCCGCTGCACGAGTGCACTGCTGAACTCCATACGACTCAACCGCCCGGTCTGCTGTCCCACGTAGGGCCTTCCACGTACGACCCGAGGACGGTGACATAGGCCGCGATTTCTTCGAGATGGCGGAGTGCGTTCATCACGGCTTCCGTCTCCGCATGTCCGGCCAGATCCAGGTGGAAAATGTACTTCCCCGGACTGCCTACGAGCGGTCGACTTTCGATTTTCAGCAGGTCAATGTCCCTCAATGCGAACACGGCCAGGCTTTTGAACAGGCTTCCGGGCACATTTTCGCTCTGAGCGAAAAGAAGACTGGTTTTGGGTGGTCCGGTTGTCGTATCGGGGGCCAGGCCAAGGAGGGACGGTTCATCCCGGCCGGAAAGGGCCAGAAAACGAGTGAAATTCAGCGTGTTGCTTTCGATGTTTTCTGCCAGCACGGTGAGCGCATACTCATGCGCGGCGCGTCTGCTGGCAATGGCAGCGTGTGCCGGATTGCCTTCCCGCGATACGTCCCGGGCTGCACCCGCGGTGTCGTACGCGGGAGTGACCCGGGCTTGGGGCAGCGATTTTTTCAGGAAGTCACGACACTGGCCAAGGGCCTGTGGATGCGAGTAGACCGTCGTGATGTCGCTCAGCGATGCACGGGCAAGACCGAGCAGTTGATGCCGGATGCGAAGTTTTCCTTCGGCAACAATGGTGACATCGTGCTCACGGAGGAGGTCGTAATTGCGGTGAACACTACCGTGAAGAGAGTTTTCGATGGGCACCACGGCACGATCGCACTCTCCTGAGGACAAGGCTTCGAAAACATGATCAAACTCCGGATACGGCACCATGTCGGCATCCGGATAGAAGGCGGCGGCTGCCTCTTCGCTGTAGGCACCTGTTTCACCCTGGAAGGCTATACGCATGGCAGCTCGATTTCGTGGACGGAAGCGCGTTACATGGAATCGGGCGCGGATATGCCCAGTACCGTCAGCCCGTTGTGCAGTACAATACGTGTCGCAGAGGCAAGCTGCAATCGGGCCGTAGCCAGCGCCTCCTCCTGTCCGATAATGCGGCATTCACCGTAGAACTTCGAAAAAGAGGTGGCCGTGTCACGCAACCAGGTGGCCAGTTTCTGAGGCTCGGTCAACTCGGCGGCCATATGGACCGCCTCCGGAAACCCGAGAAGCTGCTTGATGAGCGAGGTTTCGGCGGGGTGCGTGAGGAGTGACAGTTCAGCCTGGCCGTCACTTCGAAGGCCGGTTTCGTCCGCTTTCCTGAGAATGGATGCGATCCGGGCGTGGGCATATTGCAGGTAGAAGACCGGATTTTTTTCCGAGGCCTCGCGCGCGAGGTCCAGATCGAATTCAAGGTGTGTATTGGCCGAGCGCATGAGGAAGAAAAAGCGGGTCACATCTTCTCCGACCTCGTCCATGAGTTCGTCAAGTGTGACGTACGTGGCCTTTCGCGTGCTCATTTTTACGGGTTCGCCGCTGCGAACAAGCGTCACGAACTGATAGATCAGGACCGAAATTTTCGATGTGTCATGGCCGAGGGCTTCGACGCCGCTCAGCACATCCGGAAACGTGGCAATGTGATCGGCACCGAATATGTCGACTATCCGGTCAAAACCACGTTCGATCTTGTTGACGTGATATCCGATATCGGGAAGTCGATAGGTCGGCTCCCCGCTTGACTTGACCAGCACGGTATCCTGCTCTTTGCCGAACTCTGTGGTCCTGAACCATACCGCACCATCTTTGTCATAGGCCAGGTTTTTTTGGCGAAGCGCGTCGACAATGTCCCAGATGGCTCCCGAGTCGTATAGTGTGCGTTCGTTGAAATAGCTGTCCATCCGGATGCCCAGACGATTGAGTGTGGCTTCGATCCCGGCGAAAATGGCTTTCTCGGCTGCTTGCTTGAAGATGTCGGACGATTTCTCGTCCAGGAGCCGCGCTCCGTGCTCTTCGAACAGCTTTTCCGCTATGTCTGCGATGTAATGACCCAGGTAGCCGTCGTCCGGGAAAGATCCGGGGACCGTAACGCCATCGATGGTTTTTGTCGGCATGTCGGGCCGGGCGCATGCTTCGTAGCGCGCCCGGACAGACTCGCCCAGAACACGCATCTGCCTCCCCGCATCGTTGAAGTAGTACTCCCTCGTAACGTCGTATCCCGTCCACTCAAGCAGCGTGGCGACCGTATCTCCGAGGACAGCGTTCCGTCCGTGGCCGACCGTCAATGGCCCTGTCGGGTTGGCACTTACGAACTCCACGAGTGCGCGCTTGCCGGCACCATGGCGGGTGCGGCCATAGGTGCTGCCTTCTGAGAGCAGATGCCCGAGACGGGTATGCAGCCAGCGGTCGGCAAATCGGAAGTTGATGAATCCGGCACCGGCCACTTCCACACCCGCCACCAGGTCCGGGTCGGTTTTCATATGTTCGGCAATGCTGTCGGCGATGTGCCGGGGGGAGCGGCGGAAATGTCGGGCGAGCTGCATGGCCGCATTCGTCGAAAGGTCGCCGTGCTCCGGGTTGGCCGGTATCTCGAATTCAGGTCTGAATCCGTCAGGGGCACCTCCAAGCGCATCGAGGGCTGCAAGAAGTTGTCGGGTGAGCGTATCGTGCATGGTCATTCCGGTAATGTGGGCGCTGGTCTACTCCGGATCCCGGAGGCAGATCCGCCGCATGCATGGGCAGGCACGGACTTCAGCCCCGGTCACGCGAAAATATGGCGGGAGGAGCAAACCAAGCGCGCGGGCAGCCGTATGACGGACATTCAGAGCCTTTTGAGCCCATGCCGAATATACTCCTGCGTATCCTGAACGTTTTTTTTCCGGCTCAACCGGGCGGACCGGTGCGTTCTGCAGAGGCGAAGGTCGTGATGTCGTCGGCGGCAATGCTGCCCGCGGTGGGCGCGCTGCTGCTGGCCGGGGCCATGTCCCCCCGCATGGCCACAGGTCAGTCGGCATCATCGCTCGCAGCACCCGGATCGGGCAGCATCACCATAGCCCGCCTCAAGTATGACGGCGGTGGTGACTGGTACAATGGTCCACAGTCCGTTCCCAACCTGCTTGCCTTTGTGCGCGAGAATACACTGCTCGATGTGGCCCCCCAGGAAGACGTCGTGGAACCAGGCAGTGACCTGCTCTTCTCCTACCCGTACATCTACATGACGGGGCACGGAAATGTGCGGTTCTCGTCTGCAGAGGCGAGCGCGCTTCGCCGCTATCTGGAAAGCGGCGGATTCATGCACATCAATGACGACTACGGCCTCGACCCCCACGTCCGGCGGGAAATGGTGAAGGTCTTTCCGGAGCGGGAGTTTGTCGAGCTGCCTTTTTCCCATCCGATCTACCACGCGCATTACGAGTTTCCGAACGGCCTTCCGAAGATCCACGAACACGACAACGAAGCCCCCCGCGGATTCGCAATTCTGGATGATGCCGGTCGGGTTATGATTTTCTACAGCTATGAATCGGATATTGGCGACGGATGGGATCCCCCGGACGTCCATAACGATCCACCCGAAAAACGATTACAGGCACTGCAGATGGGGACGAACCTCCTTGTCTATGCCATGACACACTGAGAAACGAATGAGCGAGCTACAGGAAAATGATCCGGAGTTGTATGCGGCCCTTGAGAATGAGGCCCGACGACAGAATGAAGGACTGGAACTGATTGCATCGGAGAACTTCGTATCCCGACCCGTACTGGAGGCGATGGGATCGACCCTCACAAACAAGTACGCGGAAGGACTTCCGGGCAAGAGGTATTACGGGGGGTGCCAGTACGTGGATGTTGCCGAGGAGCTGGCCAGGGAACGGGCCAGGAAGCTGTTCGGATGTGACTGGGTCAACGTGCAACCCCATTCCGGAGCCTCGGCCAATGCGGCCGTGTATCTGGCGTTCATGAAACCGGGCGATACATTCCTGGGATTGGATCTGGCCCACGGCGGTCATCTCACGCACGGCTCTCCCGTCAACTTTTCGGGCATACTCTACCGCGCCAAATATTATGGTGTGGAGCCCGACGGCCCGCTGGCCGGCCGTATCGACATGGATCGCGTCCGTGAAAAAGCGCGTGCCGTGCAACCGAAAATGATCTCGATTGGTGCATCTGCATACAGTCGGGACTTCGACTATGCCGCATTCCGGTCCATCGCGGACGAGGTGGGAGCCCACCTTTGGATGGACATGGCCCACACGGCTGGCCTCATTGCGGCAGGTGTCCTGAACGATCCCATGCCCCATTGCCATGTGGTGACGACCACTACGCACAAGACACTTCGCGGTCCGCGGGCCGGAATGATCCTTGTCGGAAAGGATTATGAGAATCCGTTCGGCAAAGTAGCACCCAAGTCGGGTCGCGTGAAGATGATGTCCGAGCTGTTGGACTCGGCGGTGTTTCCGGGCATGCAGGGTGGACCCCTCATGCACGTGATAGCGGCCAAGGCGGTCGCCTTCAAGGAGGCCCTCAAGCCATCGTTCAAGGACTATGCCCGTCGGGTCGTGCGTAACGCGCAGACGATGGCCCGGTGCTTCTCCGAGCGTGGTTACGACGTGATTTCCGGAGGCACCGACAATCACCTTCTGCTGCTTGACCTGCGCAGCAAGGGACTGACAGGAAAAGTGGCCGAGGCGGCACTCGAGGGGGCCGATATCACGGTCAACAAGAATATGGTTCCGTTCGACACCGAAAGCCCCTTCGTAACGAGCGGCATCCGCATCGGGACGCCCGCCATGACGACCCGTGGCTTCGATGAACAGGAGTTCGAAGAGGTAGTGGCCCTCATGGATGAAGTACTGCAGTCACCGGGCCATGAGCAGGTGGCCTCCCGGGTGCGGGATCGTATACACGAGATGACAGCGTCGCATCCACTGTATGATTTCGTGACGGTCTGATGGCAGTATCCTCGACACCGGCCCATGCCGAGCTGGTCAATCTCGGACAGCGACTCTATGACCTGGCACTGGTCAAGCGCGATCATGAACACATTACCGATCCGCAGGGTCAACCCATCGGCTGGCTGCTTGACACGCGCATCCCGATGCTCCGCGGAGATGTAATGCGCGAGGTGGGGCGCGTACTTGCGACGCGACTTGAGGCGCGTTCCATCCATCAGGTGGCGGGCTTCGGGTTCGGGGCATTCGCGCTTGTGGGATCGGTCGTGGCCACACCGGCTGCTGAACCTTTCATGGGTGGGCTCATTCGCGACAAACGGAAACCACACGGCCGACAACGCCTCGTCGAAGGGCCCCTTGACAGGAGTCGACCGGTTGTTTTCCTGGATGATATCCTGAACAGCGGAAAGAGCGCCCTGCGGGGCATTCATCTGCTGCGACAGGACGGTTTCCAGGTCGCAGGCATGATGTGCCTGTTTCAGTTCACATGGAGTGCGGGCAAGACCCGCCTGGAACAGGAGGGTCTCTGGGTCGATGCAATTCTGGACCTGAAGCTGAGACACGAATGATTTCACGCATACTGAAGAAAAAAGCAGCGAACTCCGTCGATACCGAAGTGGAAATGGGGTTTCTGGACCATCTGGAGGAACTCCGGTGGTCGCTCATCAAAGGATTCGGTGGAATTCTGGCCTGCACGGCCGTTGCCAGCGTTTTCCGTCGTTGGATCATCCAGAACGTGGTTCTGGCGCCCAAGAACCCGGACTTCATCAGCTACCGCATTTTTGGTGTCGAAACAACGCCCTTCGTCATCCAGAACAGAACCATTACCGGGCAATTCTTTACCGACTGGGGAACGGCGCTGGTGGTGGGGGCCATCGTGGGGTCGCCTCTCTTCATTTACCAGATGTGGCGCTTCATTGAACCCGGGCTGTATTCGAACGAGAAGCAGGGTCTAAGATTTTCGGCCGTGTTCGCGACGTTCTTCTTCATTCTGGGCATTTCGTTCGGGTATTTCGTGATCACGCCGCTGGCACTCCAGTTTTTTGCAGCCTACCAGATCTCACCCGAAATACAGAACGAATTCGATATCACGAAGTACTTCGAAATGATCACCTTCTGGTCATTCGGTACGGGTTTGCTCTTCCAGTTGCCCGTGGTGGTCTACTTTCTGGCCAAGCTGGGAATTGCCACACCGCAGGCACTCAGGGTGGCCCGGAAGTATGCGCTTCTGGTGGCCCTCATCCTGTCGGCGTTCTTCACGCCACCGGATCCGGTCTCGCAGATCCTGGTGGCCATGCCGCTCATGCTGCTCTATGAAATGTCGATCTGGATTGCGGTGGTCGTTGAGAAACGTCGCAAGAAGGCGCTACAGGCTGCCTGATCCACGTATCATCGATCCGATATGAAAACTTTTCCCCATTTTCTCCGCCACGTGGTGGTGCTTGCGGTCGTTGCTGCGACGGTCGTGGGCGCGGTTGTACTCGCCGGTTGGACCTGGTCGCAGGATGACGACCTGTTCGAGCTCAGGCGCAATTTCGAAATATTCGGAGCCGCCTATGAAGAGCTCGTGACCAGCTACGTGGACGATATCCGCCCCCAACCCTTCATGAAAGCGGGACTGGATGCCATGCTGGCCGAGCTGGATCCGTACACGGTGTTCTATGACGAGGCCGACCTCGTAGACATGAATGCACGTCAGAATCCGGCGGCAGGCACAGTCGGGCTCAATCTGGGCGAGAGGGGCGGACGTATCCGCGTTCTTCCCCCGGATACGCACGCCGAGGCGTATCGGTCGGGCATACGGATCGGGGACATTCTTCTGGAGATAGACGGGGTAGATGCGGCGGGGCTCAGTCTGTCGGAGGCCTATACCCTTCTCCAGGGCGAGCCGGGCTCGGTGGTGCGCGTTCTGGTACAGCACTCGGCCGATGCGCCGAGCCAGGTATTCAACCTCAGGCGCCTACCGCCCCGGACGAAGAACGTGAGCTACGCCGGCTGGTTGGGACCGGATCCGTCAGAGCGGATCGCATACGTCCGACTTGACCAGTTCGGGGAACGCTCCGGGCGTGAGACCCGGCGTGCCCTTCGCAATCTGGCCGATGGCGAGCCTCTCCGTGGCGTTGTACTTGATCTGAGGGACAACCCCGGTGGGATTGTGTCGGAGGCTGTCGACGTGGTGGAACTGTTCGTGCCGAAGGAAACATCTGTGGTGCGTATAGCCACCAGAAACGGATCCTCTGATCAGGTATACCGCACCGACATGGATGCCCTGTTTCCGGAAGCAGAGGTGATTGTACTAGTGAACCGGTTCTCAGCGTCGGCGTCAGAAATTGTGGCAGGCGCGCTACAGGATCTTGATGCGGCGCTGGTCATGGGGGAAACGACCTTCGGAAAAGGGCTTGTGCAGGTTGTACGGCGCCTGCCACACGACACGGCCATGAAGATGACCATCGCCCACTATACATTACCGTCCGGACGGACGGTCCCGACCGGAGAAGGTATTGTTCCTGACGTGGAAACCGCGTCGGCCGAGGAGTCCGAGCTGGAAGCCGCACTTCGGGCTGAAGGTGCGTTCTTCCTGTTTGCTGGTTCCCGGGTGGACGCCGGATGCGGCGTACGGCAAACGCCTTTGACGGTGGAGGCCTGTATGGCAGACGAACAGGAGGTCCTTGCAGCGTTCTCCGGTTTTCTGGAGGTACAGGGCTTTTCCTATACCACATCCGTGGAACTGGATGTGGATATGCTCCTGGCTCGGTTGGAGGAGGCCTCCTGGCCTGAAGCCCTGGGCCGGGCGGCGTCACTCCAATCGGAATTGCAGCGTGAAAAGGAGCGGGACCTGGAGCGTCATTCCCGACGCCTGCTCGAAGCGATCGAGGCCAGCATCATGTCCTACCTGCTGGAAGGCGAAGCCCTTGCGGCGAGGGAGGTCGCACATGATCCACTCGTGGCCATGGCCGCAGAAACTCTGCAAAACAACCTCCGTACGAATCGCTGATAGATCGATTCCGAGAGGTAGCATGTCAATTCGCTTCGTTTATATCTGTGTGTTGATGCTGCTGGTCGCTGGTTGCAAGCAACCCGTCCAGAGCCAGGACGCAGCGGTATCGTCACCGGCGGGTTCTGACGAGAGCCGGTTGGCTGCCGTCCAGGACAGCCTGTATGCCAGCCGCCGGACAGCCATCACGAGGGCCGTGGAAGTAGCGTCGCCGGCTGTGGTGAGTGTGAATGTAACCCAGGTCCAGAATGTGCAGGCTCGCGACCCGTTCTGGGATCCATGGATGGAGTTCCTGCATGGACGGCAGCGAACGCGAATTTTCCAGAGGGAAGTACAGTCGGCTGGTTCCGGATTTGTGATCTCTCCAGACGGATACATTGTATCGAACGATCATGTCGTGGGTGGTGCGACACAGATCATGATTGCCATGCCCAACGGTGACACGTACGGGGCCGAGCTTGTCGGCAGCGACCGGGCAACCGATCTGGCATTGCTGAAGGTCAACGCCGATGTCCCATTGCCCTACCTGGAATTCGATGAAGCAACCGAACCCATGGTCGGGGAGTGGGCCATCGCCCTCGGAAACCCCTTCGGTCTGTTCGAGGCGTCAGCGCCTTCGGTGACCGTTGGCGTTGTAAGCGCGACGGGCCGCGACCTCAAGCCGCAGGACAACAGGTTTTACCTGGACATGATCCAGACCGATGCGGCTATTAACCGGGGAAACTCCGGAGGGCCCCTTCTCAATGCGGAAGGACGCGTTATTGGAGTCAATACGGCCATCTACTCCCAGTCGGGCGGTTCAGTAGGCATCGGATTTGCCGTGCCGACGGCCCGCGCGCTTCGCGTGCTTGAAGAGTTGCGTGAAAATGGTTCAGTAGATCGGTCCTACTACATTGGGCTCAACGGCCGTACGGTAAACGCACAGATTGCCCAGGCCCTTGGACTTGACACGGCAGGGGGTGTACTCGTGGAGGAAGTGGAGAGTGGCTCACCAGCCGAGGACGCCGGGTTTGAACCCTATGACGTGATCCACTCCATTGGCGGTGAAGCCATTGGTACACGGGAGGAGTTTGTGGCCCGACTCTACGAATACCGTCCCGGTGACGTGATGGATGTGGGGGTGCTGCGTGAGGGAAGGGATGTGGCACTGAAACTGCCTGTCGGGTCCAACAGGTAGGTACCGGTCAAGGCCCGCAGTCAGTGCCCGTAGCTGGTTCCCGCCTGCAGGATCTGTGCGGACCGGCCACGGGTCCGGAACTCCACCGGTATGGTCTTTCGCTCGAGGTTTTCGGTAATCGCGTAGACCTCAAAATGCAGGTGGGGACCGGTGGAAAAGCCGGTATTGCCTGAGAGGCCGATCAACTCCCCCTCACGTACCCGCTCGCCCACATGCACTCTTACACCTTCCGGGCTCAGGTGCACGTAATTGCCGATCGTGCCGTCATCGTGCCGAATGCGGACGTAGTTGGCCCTGGTTTTCAGTGCCGGATCGTTCCCGCCTTGCCTGTACGAGTCCTCGGTGGCCACAACCAGACCGGAGCGCGCCGCCAGTACGGGCGTTCCGGTCGGCATGTTCCAGTCAATGGCATACTTACCCTGGTGCGATACGTTGCCATGGAAAGACTGACCGACCATGTAGCGTGAGCCCACGCTGTAGGGTAGCGCGTAGGTTACGCTGCGTGCATGCTGCGCATGGAGACGTCCGGTTACCCATTCGAACGTAAAGGAAAACGACCAGGGTTTACCGGGTTCCTTGATCCTGAGATCGACCAAGGGCTGCGGTAGACGCCCTCCGAGACCCAGAACGAGTGGGAGCGGCCGGGAAGGCGTGAGATTGGTGAGTTCCATGTCGACGCGGAGCGTGATGTCCCAGACAATCAGGGGGCGCATGGTGAGCACCACGCCTTCATCAGACTCCTGCGTAATGATGCAGAAGGTGTCTTCAAAACACTCCTCGTCGTTGTCGGTAATAACCGGCTGCGTGACCAGAAGGAGAAGGAGAACGGTAAACAGCATGTGGACCGGGGAGCAGAGCCTGCAGACAGACTCCGTGGATTCAAAAAGCCGACTTCAGCTTTCCAATATTCCGAACTACCGATTCGTTCCCGCCGAAAACCGCACTTCCCGCGACAAGGACATCGGCCCCCGCCTGCAGGACTGAGGCCGCATTGTCGGGATTGACGCCGCCATCGACCTCCAGGAACGCTTCCGACCTGGCATCGTCAAGCATACCACGTATCCGGGAGATACGACGCATGGCGCCATCAATGAACGACTGCCCCCCGAAGCCGGGATTGACCGACATGACGAGTACAAGGTCCACGTCCGTGATGACCTCTTCGAGGGCCGCCAGTGGTGTGGCCGGATTCAACGTGATGCCCGGGCGGGCTCCGGCGGACCGGATCTGCTGAATTACGCGATGCAGATGCGGGCACGTTTCGACATGGACGGTCACGATGTCGGCACCCGCCTTGACGAACGCATCGACATATACTTCCGGTTTCTCAATCATGAGATGCACGTCGAGGAGAGCACCATGCGTCCTGGCCAGCGGCCGGAGTGCATTTACAACTAGCGGCCCGATCGTGATATTCGGCACGAAGTGCCCGTCCATGACATCGATATGCAGCCAGTCTGCTCCAGCTGTGAGCGCTTCCTCGCAGTGGGCACCAAGACGCGAAAAATCAGCACTCAGGATGCTGGGTGCGAGCAGCGGTGCGCGGCGCGAGCGGGTCCTGCTCACGAGAACAGCGCCACACCCAGGGCGACGAGCAACATGTTGGCGAGTGCAATGGGCAGGAGGTACTTCCAGCCGAGCGTCATGAGCTGCGTGTATTTGAAACGCGGCAACGTCCAACGGACCCAGATGAATACGAAGGCGAAAAAGCCCGCCTTCACCAGTACGGAGCCCAGTTGCAGCACGGTCAACCATGCAGAGTCTACGAGGACCGGAAATGCACCCAGGATGAGTGCCTCGAACGGCAGCATGTAACCGCCGAAAAAGAGTGTTACGATGATGAACGATGCAATGAAGAAGTTGACGTACTCGGCCAGGAAAAACATCCCGAACTTCATGCCGGAATATTCGGTGTGGTAGCCGCCTACGAGCTCCTGCTCAGCCTCCGGCAGGTCGAAGGGAGCCCGGTTCGTTTCAGCAAAAGCCGTTACTATGAACAGAATGGCCCCAATGGGGTTTCGGAATACGTTCCAGCCCAAGAGCCCCCATCCACCGGCCTGGTCTTCAACGATTTCCGTCAGACTGAGCGAACCGGCAATCAGAACGACGGACAGCACGGCCAGTCCCATGGACAGTTCGTAGGAGATCATCTGGGCCGACGAACGCAGTCCACCGAGCAGCGAATATTTGCTGTTGGAACTCCAGCCGGCGAGTGTAACGCCGTAGACACTGATGGACGTCAGCGCCAGCAGTACCAGTACGCTCACATCCATGTCGGCAATGACCACGTTGTGGGCAAATGGAATAAGGGCGCCGGCTCCCATTGCAATGACCACCATGAGCATCGGTGCCAGCGAATGCACGAATGGGTTGGCCAGAACAGGAACGATATTTTCCTTGAAGACAAGCTTCAACACATCGGCAAATGGCTGCAGGAAGCCAAACGGGCCGACCCGGTTGGGTCCCGGCCGGTTTTGCATGTATCCGGATACCTTGCGCTCAGCGTACACCAATACGGAGGCCGATACCAGCAAAAAGTTGACAATCGCAAATGCGATGAGGGCCGTCCAATACCAGGCTAATTCCATGTTCTCACGCAGTTTGAGGGTGGGGCTCGGACTGACCAACTACATCCAGGCGAAAACCCCACTCGCCCATGGCATCGTAGGTCGCGCCCTGAAACGCCGGATTGCTGTCTGACAGTTCAGCCATGATGGCACGGGGGCCCTTGTAGGACAGATTCAGACCAACTCGTTCTGCGATGGCGGGAATGGATACCCAGCCTGGCTCACAGTCTACCATGTTCGACTCTGTATACCACCGGTCAAAGGGTGTGCCGTGCAGGTCTGCGCGGCTCTTGCCCACCTCCATGGCGAGCGTCCGGTTCACGCCCCGGATGGCCTTCGCGGGACGCAGGCGTTGTGCATGGCCATCACAGTTGACAAATGTACCCACGGTTTCGACCGCCATGGCCGCCGGAAGGGCCACGGACGCGGCGGGCAGTGTGGCGTTCGTGCTGTGATAATGGTGGAGTATGATTTTTACGCCTTCCAGATCGGACAGGGCACATACGCCCGTACCTACGGGGTCGTCCTCCATGACATAGAGTACATCGATCTCTCCGGCAGAGAGCCGGGATTTCAGTACGTCCGCATCGACTGGAAAAAATCCGAGGCGCTCACATCCCTGGGAGTTTGGTGCGCGATCGTCTGTTCGAAGCCAGCCATCGCCGTGTCCCTCCTCGATGTGTGGAATGTAGGACGGGGTGTCGGCACCCACATGCGCCGCAAGTCGTGACAACAGGTAATTGTCTTCGGTTGTGGCATGGGCCGAACCGAGGAACTGGATACGCGCGCCGTCAACCCCGCTGAGCAAGGTGGCTGCTTCGGTCCATGCGGCATCCCAGTCCCGCGCCTGCCCCCGGACCGTCGGGCCATCGGGCCGGTTCTCGTTGAATTTTTTGTAGTCGAGCCGGTCCTCGTCGGCCAGCCAGAATTCATTCACGCCCATGTTGGTCCTGGTCGTAATATTCAGGACCAGGTTGTCCTTGACGTGGTAGACGCAGTTTGAACCCTTCGCATTGGTCGTCGAAATGGAGGGCGTTTGACTCATTTCCCAGATCCTGGCCTTGAAACGGTGATCTTTCGACGTCAGGGCTCCCACCGGGCAGATATCGATCACGTTCATGGAGTAGGGCTCGTCGAACACCACACCGGGCGGAGTCATCGGGTAATTCCGGACGCCACGCTCAATGATGGTGAGTTGGTGGCTTCCGGAGATTTCCTGGGTGAAGCGCGTGCACCGCGTACAGTTGATACACCGCTCGCCATCGAGCACGACACGCGGTCCGAGTTCGATATTCTTTGGTTTGGCCACCTTCCTGAACTCAAACCGTGATCCTTCGGGACCATATTTGTAGGTCTGGTTCTGGAGCGGACAATTACCCGCCTGGTCGCAGATGGGGCAGTCCAGGGGGTGGTTGATGAGCAGGAACTCCAGGTTGTCCTTCTGGGCACGTTTTACCAGTTCACTCGTCCTGTGCGAGCGCACGACCATGCCATCGGCCACTTTCATGGAACAGCTGGTCTGCAGTTTCGGCATGAAGTCTATGACCGGGTTGCCATCCTCATCCATTACACGCTCCCGGGTTTCCCGGTCGACGCGCGGCATGCCGACTTCGACCAGACACTGGCGGCAGTTGGCTGGAGCCGTCATGGCCGGATGGTAGCAGAAATGTGGAATTTCAAGGTCCTCATCGAGGCATGACTGGAGCAGCGTCACGCCGTCTTCCACTTCGATGGTCCTGTTGTCTATCGTAATTTTTGGCATGGTATCAGACTGCAGCCGATTCTACGTGCGTAGCAACAAGAGACGGACGGCACTTGGCTTCAAATTCCTCCCGGAAACGGGTAATAGTGTGCCTGACGGGCCATGCAGCGGCATCGGCCAGTGCACAGACCGTGCGGCCCTCCATCTGCGAACACAGGTCAATGAGCAGGTCGAGGTCTTTCATATTACCCTCTCCCTCGTCAATACGGGTTACAATGTTTTCGAGCCAGCCGGTGCCTTCGCGGCAGGGAGTGCACTGGCCACAGCTTTCATGGTGGTAAAAACGGGTAATGCGGCGCAGGAAGGAAACCATGTCCGTGTCCTCGTCCATGACCAGCATTCCGGCTGTTCCAAGCATGGAGCCGGCCTCCCGGAGGCTGTCCGGGTCCATGGCGACACCGTCAATCATGTCTGCACGCAGAACCGGAACCGAGCTTCCTCCGGGCACTACAGCCTTCAGTTTCTTGCCTCCCCGCATACCACCGGCGACGTGGTCAATCAGGTCGCTGATCAGCATGCCACTCGGGTATTCGTAGACACCGGGCCGATTGACGTGTCCCGAAATGCCGTAGAGTACCGGCCCGGGTGAGGACGGGGCCCCGATGGACGAGAACCAGTCGGCACCCCTTGACAAAATGAGCGGGACGTGGGCAAATGTTTCGACGTTGTTGATGGTCGTCGGGTAATTCCAGATACCCTTCTGTGCCGGAAATGGGGGCTTGATCCGTGGATAGGCCCGCTTCCCTTCGAGCGAGTTCATGAGCGAGGACTCTTCACCACAGATATAGGCGCCTGCACCCTTGTGGATCACGATGTCCATGGAGAAATCGCTGCCCATGATATTCTTTCCGACATACCCCTTGGCATAGGCTTTTTCGAGTTCACGCTCCATGTGCGTGATCCAGTCGGCGTACTCTCCCCGGACGTACAGGTACGCCGTCTTGATGGTCATGGCGTAGCCTGCGAGGATCATTCCCTCGAAGATCCGGTGCGGGTTGTATTCCATCACCTGCCGGTCCTTGAACGTACCCGGCTCCGACTCATCGGCATTACAGCAGATGAAACGGGGGATGTCGGGATTCGCAGGGGGCATGAAGGTCCACTTGAGTCCCGTCGGGAAGCCCGCTCCACCACGGCCTCGCAACCCGCTTTTCTTGACTTCTTCCGTGACGGAAGACGGGTTCCATTTCTCCGTCGTAAGCGCCTGGCGGAGTGCGTCGTATCCCCCGTGATTTTCAAAGACATCCAACCTGTGGAGGTCTTTCACGGGAGGGAGCAGTACCCGCTCGTAGTTTCGCCAGTCTCCTGCTTTTGAGGCCATATCCGGATCTATTTGACTGTTTCTGAGACGGGAGGTGTGGTGTACGTGGTCGTCCTGGCTACATCGGTTCGCCGGTTGCCTCCGAGTTCATTCTCGTCCTGGGGCAGCGTGACCGATTCGAATTGAGGCATGTTGCCTTCGCGCAGGGCATCGATCAGGGCATCGATTTTTTCACGGGTCAGATTATGCACGTAGGGGCCGTTTGTGACCTGTAGCATGGGGGCCGACCCGCAGGCGCCGAGGCACTCCGCTTCCTGAACGGTGAAAAGGCCGTCCTCTGTCGTGTCGCCGGCGTGGATGCTGAGTTTGTCCTCCAGGTAGTGCAGCATATCGTAGCCGCCGCACATCTGGCATGAGAAGCAGGTACACACGTCAAAGACGTACGTGCCTTTCTTCTCCTTGAAATACTGTGTATAGAACGTAGCCACACCATACACCTTGGCGTAGGGCATGTCGAGGGTATCGGCCACGAGCTGGACGGCCTCGGGCGGCAGGAAGCCGAACTTTTCCTGGGCCAGCCAGAGCACGCGCATGACGGCGCCGTCGGCGGTCGGATAACGCGAGACCCACGTGGCAATCTGCTTTTTCTCGTCCTCCGTGAAGAACAAATCGTCCTTCGCAACGACGGGGTCCGGCATTCGGTCGGGAAGCGGTACTACCGGGTTCTTGATGAAATCGGTCATAATGGTGTCAGGCCCTATTTGTCGGCTTCTCCAAGTACAGGATCCACGGTTCCGATGAGGATGACCATGTCGCCCATGAGTCCTCCTTCGAGCATGTGTTCGAGGCCCTGCAGGTTCGTAAAACTGGGTGTATTCATTTTGACGCGGAACGGCTTGCCGGTACCGTCAGACTGCACATAGAATCCGAGCTCGCCTTTCGGAGCTTCTATGGCGTGGTAGGTCGCACCTCCCTTGGGAGGAGTCACACCGGTATCGGTATACATGAAATCATGTATGAGTCCTTCCATCGAATAGTAGACTTCATTTTTCGATGGATACGCCCGTTTCGCATTGTCCGTCCGGATGGGGCCTTTGAGTGTTTCCAGCTTGTCCAGGCACTGGCGGATGATCTTGATGCTTTCCATCATCTCTTCCATGCGCACGAAATACCGTGCGAGCGCGTCCCCTTCTTCCCGGATGGGAATAGTGAAATCGACCTCGTCATACTTCAGGTAGGGCTCGAAGCGGCGGATATCGTGCGCAATGCCCGATCCACGGAGGTTGGGGCCGGTCATACCCAGTTCAATCGCATCTTCCTTCGAAAGGATGCCGATATCCACATTGCGATCTATCCAGATCCGGTTGCGGTTGAGCAGTTTCACCCAGCCGGCGTGCACTTCCGGGAAACGTTCCACGAAATCACGGATCATGTCCATGCCCGTGTCATCGAGGTCGGAGACCACGCCGCCAATTCGGCTGTGCGAGACGGTGAGGCGTGCGCCGGTCACGTGGTCGAAGATGGAATACAGGTCTTCGCGCATCTGGAATGACCAGAGAAAGACCGATACGGCACCGGCGTCCATGAGGCCTACGCCCATCCAGAGCAGGTGGGCCGATATGCGGGCCAGTTCGCTCATCATCATGCGGATCCACTGGGCCCGCTCGGGTACGTCGATGCCGGCTACTTTCTCTACGGCCAGGCACCACGCGACGTTGTTGGAGTAGGGCGAGAGGTAGTCCATGCGGTCCGTATAGGGCATGAACTCCTGGTAGGTCTTGGACTCGGCAAGTTTTTCGACGCCTCGGTGCAGATACCCGATGTCGAGGACGCATTTTTCTATGCATTCGCCATCGAGCTCGACGGCGCAACGCAGTACACCGTGTGTTGCCGGGTGCTGCGGGCCGATGTTGAGCACCATCTCGTTGTCAAGCGCGTCGGGTGGTGCACCATCACCCTGATGACGATCCTCCAGCCAGGCGTGTTTGGACTCCAGGCGACGGTACAGGGCTTCGTTGTGGCGCGGCCAGAACGTGAGCGCTTCTTTGAAATCGGTTTTCTCGATGATGCTCATTGCAATTTGCTCCTGTCAGTCGTCTTCGCCTGCCGGTTCATCGTAACTCTTGGGTGGAACGCTCCCGTGGGCCCGGGCGAATGGGTCGAGTGTGAGCCCCCCGGACGGGGTCTGCGGAGGCAATGGGAGGGATCCCGGTACGCCGAGGAGCGGAAACTCCTTGCGAAGTGGGTGATATTCGAAATCGTCCGGCATGAACATGCGGCGCAGGTCATTGTGGCCGTCGAAGCGGATACCGAACATGTCCCATACTTCCCGCTCGTTCCAGTTCGCGGCCTTGTATACACCTGTAGCTGACGGCACGACCATCTGATCCTCATCCACTCGGATTACAATACGGATGCGTTTGCCCTTGTCCATGTTGACCAGGTTGTACATGATCTCGTAGCGGTCATCCTCCGTAAAGCGGTCAATACCGCCCAGGTCTGCAAGGTACGTGTATCCCTGGTCCTCCTTGAGGAACGTC
Source organism: Bacteroidetes bacterium CG12_big_fil_rev_8_21_14_0_65_60_17 (assembly GCA_002787815.1). Classification (GTDB taxonomy): domain Bacteria; phylum Bacteroidota; class Rhodothermia; order Rhodothermales; family UBA10348; genus 1-14-0-65-60-17. The sequence goes on from PCUY01000016.1 coordinate 26,276, forward strand.
AATAACTCTATGATCCGGGCGCGGTCAACACGTACGGTTCTTTCACCGGCATATGCGGTAACTTCTTCGATGGCATCACCGAAACGGGACGACAGGGCGTCAAGCGTCCCGGCAACGTTTGTGGACGTTTTCGCGTGCGGGTTGCTGTCCTCCCCTGCGGCACTGTCGGCGGGAGTGAAGAGGAAGGAGAGCGTTGTCGGCTGTTTCTTGGACATGCTACGCTATTGCTGATGGTAGAGACCGTCCGGATTGACGGCGTCGCCGCCGCCGGAGGACAGGACCCGGGGGCGCGCCGGGGGGGCAGGCGTCATTTCCTGTCCAAAATGTCCGTCCTGGGCCACGGAATATTCATTGCGCACCTTCTCCTGGATATCCATGAGGGCATGGATCAATGCTTCCGGCCGTGGGGGACAACCCGGAATGTAGACATCGACCGGAAGAAAATTGTCACATCCCTGTACCACACCATAGCACCGGTGCATACCACCGGTCGAGGCACAGGCTCCCATGGCGATACACCACTTGGGATCGGCCATCTGGTCCCACACGCGACGAATGGTGTGGGCCATCTTGTAGCTCACCCAACCGGCAACAATCATGAGATCCGCCTGGCGGGGAGAGAAACGCATGGCTTCACTGCCGAAGCGTGCCACGTCATATTTTGGGGCTGCGAACGCCATCATTTCAATGGCGCAGCAGGAAAGTCCCATGGGAAGCGGCATGAGGGAGTTCGAACGTGCCCAGTTCACCACCGCGTCGACGCGGGTCGTAAGGAAGCCTTCACTGAGTGAGGAATCGGAGGCCATAGAATCGCTGTTTGTACGTTTTCGTCTTCTGCGCGGGAATCAATCGAATTCGAGGCCGCCCTTCTTTATGTCATAGAGCAGGCCTATGGCCAGTACAACGACAAACACCAGGACGACGGCCATGACACCTCCTCCAGCACCTGCTGCCAGGAACTCCCTGAAACTGACGGCCCAGGGGTAGAGGAAGACCACTTCTACATCGAATACGATGAAAATCATCGCGACGAGATAGAACTTCACGGAATAACGCTCACGGGCCGTTCCAATAGGGTCCATTCCACTCTCGTACGCCTTCCGCTTGACGATATTGTGGCGTTTGGGTCCAATCAGAGCGGCCGCCTTGAGCAGCGTAAAGGACAGACCGGCAGCGATGGCCAGTTGCAGGAACAGGGGAAAAAAGTCGGAAAGCATGACGCGCGCGTTTATAGACGTACCAAAGTAGCGCAGACAGAGGCCCACAGTCAACGTGAATCGCGTTGAAGAATAGTTCAAAGGCGGGGCGCCGGTGGCGCCCCGCCTTTGCGTTCTTTCAGAGCCTGTTGTTTGCGCCGCCTGGGGCCGGTCTCAGGTGTGACCGGGCCGGCCTCAGAATGAGTAGGTCAGGCGTGCCATGGCCATGCGACCCAACTGCGGCGCCCCGATGAACTCGTAGTGCTCGTTGTCGGTCACGTTGGTCACATTCACGTCCAGGCGCAGGCCGGGAGTAAAGTCCGACAGGTCATAGCCGGCTCCCAGGTCCAGCAGGAAGTAGGAGTCGATCGTACCCTCGAATGGACCCGAGCGGATTGGAAACTCCTCGGTATAGCGCCCGGCCACGTTCACGGAAAGACCGTTCCTGAACGTGTACTGTGCGCCACCACGACCTTTGAAGGTCGGTGCGTTCAGCGCCAGGCTGAGTTGCGTACCGTCCTCGTCGAGTTCTTCGGCGTCGAAAAAGTCATCCGACACGAGCGACACGTTTCCGAACAGGCTCAGTGCATCGGATGCGAGGTATTGGAACGCGATATCGGCGCCGAAGAAATCCACATTACCGAAGTTGCGGTACGAGAGCATGAGCTCCGGCACGGCCCCGGGTCCCGGGTTGTTCTCGGCCGCCTGCACGATGGCAACGGGCGTGGATGCATCCGGAAGGCTTCCGCCCGCAATATTCATGAGAAGCGAAGAAACGGCCTGCGGGGTCAGGCCGAACTGACTGAGTGCCCCCGCGAGCTGGGCGTTGCCGGAAATACCGTCGGTGAGTGCGGCTTGCAGGTCCGCATTCAGTGTCGGCACGAATACGAGTGGCGTCTCCATGAACAGCGGTCCGACGAAGTCTTCCCGGTTCGTGTAGTATCCATCGACCGTGATCAGCAGTTTGTTGTTGATGACGCCCTTGTAGCCGACCTCGAAGGTCTGCGTAATGGTCTGCTTAAGCGGGGCAATATCCACCAGGTCGTTGACAAAATTGGTCTGACCGGTGTTGGGGTTCACAATCCCCATTGCGCCACGTGAAAACCCTTGCACGTCCGTGCCGGCCTGGGGGGACAGGAGCGCAACCAGCTGCGCCACAACAGGCTCGGGAAGCGCCAGGCCGTTCTGCGCCAGAATGGCTGCAATGGTTGGTGTTCCCAGCGCCGAGAGGCCATTGTAGACCGACGCGTACGTGGCGTCGAGTGGAAGCCCCACTGGTGTCGGTGCACCAAGTGAGGCCGGGTTCAGGCTGGATGCCACCAGGTTCGTACCGGCAATGGGCTCAAATGCGGCATTGCGTTCCCATGTGAATCCGTCGGCGGCACCCAGGCCGCGGACCGTGATGAGTCCTTTGAACTGACCAGCCACGATGTCAAGAAAACTGGAGTTCGTGCCCGGCGACGAAAACGCCCGGTTGTAGGTCGCGCGGAAGGAGTGGTTCGTGGTGGGCTTGAAGACCAGTGCCGCGCGTGGCGAAAGCTGCACTTCGTCTACCACGCTGTGGTAATCGGTGCGCAGGGCAACCGTGAGGTCGAGCTTGTTCGTTACGCGTGATGTCGACTGGATATACCCGCCGTACTCGTTGATATCGTCGTCATTCTCATTGCGGCCCAGGATGGTGCCCTCCGTGTCGGGCCGGGTAAACTCCATGTCGCCACCCACGATTACATTGTGGCGACCGTTGGCGAGACTGAAATCGTACTGGGCCTGCGCCACGAACTGGCCGCCTTTGTCCACTACCGCATCGGATACGCCGTCCTGGTCAAAATCCTGACCATATACGAACGAGTCCCCTGCGTCATTCTTGTTGTAGTAAACCTGGGCGAAAAAGTCCTTCAGCAGGAAGCGGAGCTGGTAGTACTGATACCCGAAATCGTCGGCCTGCAGCGTGCCGATACCTGACAGTACGGTCGAGTTCAGCTGGGAAAAACCGCCGTTGGCAATAACAGCCCCTTCCTCCGAGAAACGGTATTCCAGCGAACCGTTGATATTCAGCTTGTCGAAATCATTGTTTCGGGGACCGAAGGGCGGTACCCACGGGGCATCGTCAGGGCTGTTGGGGTCCAGTTCCCAGTCATCGGCCTGGGAATACATACCCGTTATCTTGTAGCCGAGTTTGCCGTTCGGGGCAACGCCAGCATGACGGAACTGTGTGGCGAACAGTGAGCGCTCACCGCCCTGGACGGAAATGGTCGTGCCGGGGTGGCTGAAGGGGTCTTTCGTGGTGAAATGCACCACACCAGCATCCACACCCGCTCCATAGAGGGCCGAGCCTGGCCCCCGGACCACTTCAATCCGGTCCAGATCCACGTTCATGTTGGGCATGATGCTGTAAAGGTTCACCGCCAGCGACGGTACCGCGGCCTGCCGGTAGTCGGTAAGTACGTGGGTCGCGCCGGAGAATGCATTGTTGAAGCCCCGGATCACAAGCTCGCGCCTGTCCACACCAGTCTGTTGCATGTCAACCCCGGGAGTCGAGCGCAGCACTTCCACGGACGATGCGCTCACGTCCCGCGCAATCTCTTCCGTGTTCAGGATGGAAATCGAAGCCGGGGCATCGAGCGCTTTTTCCTCCCGGCGGGAGGCGGCCACGACTACCGTATTGAGTTCGAGTCCCTGCTGACCGAGGACGAAGTCGACGGTATGCGAGCCACCGGACGTGACCGTGATACTCGATTCCTGTTCCTGGAAGCCAACGAAACGGGCGCGGACCGTGACGAATCCGGCGGGGACGGAAAAGGAATACCTTCCATCGGCGTCGGTAGCCGAACCACCGAGCATGGCTCCGTCCGCGGCCATGGCAACGATATTGGCGCCGGAAAGCGCAAGTCCATCTTCAGCGTCTGTGACGCGGCCGGAGATGGTACCGTTCTGTGCGGAAGCGCTTTCGGTCATGCTCAGGAATGCAAGCGCTGTGATCAGGCTTAAAAGCCCTTTTTTGGCGTAACAACCGTTCATGGGAATAAATGGTGGGTGAATGGGCCGTGAATTGTGTGAGGGCAATTATACAAAAACATTCCAGAAAGAGGATACCCACGGGATCATCTCACTCTTTTCTTGGTCAATCACACACGCCGGGGGGTTCGTCTTCGAGTACGATGGCAGCCTCCAACGGAACGATTTCGACCACATCCCGACAGGAAAATGTGAGCCGATTGTCCGTGTGTACGAGCACCTCGGTATCAGCCGTTTTCACGGTCCAGGTGACGTCGTGCCCCTTGAATTCCCGCCGCATGATGACGCCGCGCGTCGTCCCGTCTGTGCCGGGAGCAGCGAGCGTCAGGTGCTCGGGCCTCAGTGAAACCCATGTCGGACCGGTCGCTGGCCTGTCCAGTGCAACAGGACCAAATCCCGTCTGCGCAGTCCGCCCATCGGCATGAGCAAGAACAAGGTTCGTAAGACCCAGGAACTGGGCAACAAATGGTGTCCGCGGTCTGAAGTAGATATCCTCGGGCGTTCCAGTCTGTTGGATGCGGCCGTCGCGCATGACCGCGATCCGGTCGGCGAACGAGAGGGCTTCCTCCTGGTCATGTGTGACCATGATGGCCGTGATACCGAATGCGGCCAGCATGGATCTGATTTCGGAGCGCGTCGATTGGCGCAACTTGGCATCCAGATTCGAAAAGGGCTCATCGAGAAGGATGAGGGATGGACGGGGGGCCATGGAGCGGGCAATGGCTACCCGTTGCTGTTGTCCGCCCGAGAGCTCATGTGGATAACGGTGCCCGAGTCCTTCCAGGCCGACCGATGCCAGCAACTCAGCGACTTTCTTTTTCCGGTCGCGGCGACCCTTGAGTCCAAACCCGATATTCTGTTCCGCTGTCAGGTGCGGAAAGAGTGCGTAATCCTGGAAGACAATCCCGATACCCCTGTTCTCAGGCGGGACGGGCTGTGCACCCGGCTTGTTCAGAAGACGGCCCTCGTACCGGATGGAGCCCGATTCGGGGGTGTCGAAGCCCGCCAGAACCCTCAGAAATGATGTTTTTCCGCACCCGGAGGGTCCCAGCAGCGCAAACATTTCACCAGGCTCGACCTGGAACGTGACATCCCGCACCACAGGGGGCAGTGCGGCCCCATGGCGCCGTGTGATGCCGACAACGTCCAGTATGGGAGCGGAGGAAGTCTTCATGCGGGCACGTCCGGATTGCTGTCAGAGTTCCGGTTGGATTCACGGTGAAGGAGCAGCCCCACGAAAAGGGAAGAAACGGCGACAATCATGAGGGCATGCGGGGCAGCCAATGCGTACTGTGCTTCATTGGTCAGGCTCCATACGTTTACCGCAAGAGACTGGAAGCCGATCGGGGAAAGCAGATACGTAAGGGGAAGTTCCTTCATGACCGAGAGGAAGATGAAGGCAGTGGCTGTCACGAGACCAGGTCGGATGCTCGGAAGAACACTCGCCAGAAAGGCCGCAATTCGTGAACGACCCAGCGTGCGAGCCGACTCCTCAACCGATGGGTTCGCCTGGTAGAAGGCGGTTCGCAGGGGGCCAAGGGCTTCAGCCAGAAAATGCACGGCATAGACAGCAACGAGCAGGAACATGGTCTGATAGAGGCCGGGCGCCAGTGACAGCGCCATGAAGATCACGGCCAGGGCCAGGGCCAGTGGGGGAATGGCATACCCCATCCAGGCAACCCGCTCCAGCCACTGTACGGATCGGATTCGGAGTCGGGCGCTGGCGTAGGCAACGGGAAGCGCCAGGACAACCGTCAGTACGGCGGCCGGTGCGGAAGCGGAAACGGACCCCAGAAGGGCCCCCGCGACGCTGACTCCGGGTGATGACAGGCCACGCAGCGACCAGTAGACGAGCGTACCGAGCGGGAGCACCACCGACCACAGGGCGACGAGTGCCAGACCAGAAAGGACGGGAATGCGCCACGGCCCAAGTCGGGTCCGGGCCGGAGGCAGGGCCGATCCTGGGCCGCGACGGGCCAGGAATGTCGTGCGTAGCGATTTCGCCTCGGCCAACAGAAGCGTAGCCGTGACGGCGAGGAGCATGAGAGCGAGCCAGGCGGCATAGAGACGGTCGAAGGCTCCGGTATACTGCAGGAAAATGGCATAGGAGAACGTTTTGAAGCGCATCAGGGAGACCACACCGAAGTCTCCGAGAACATGAAGGACAATGAGCAGCCCTCCGGCCATCCAGGCGGGCTTCAGTTGGGGAAGTACAATGCGAAAAAATACCTGGCGGCGCGTCAGTCCCAGTGCCTGGGCGGACTCTTCGATGGAAACGTCCAGTCCGAGCAGTGCCGCGCGCAGATTCAGAAACATGTAGGGAAACGTATACAGACTGAGTGCCAGGAGGGCACCCACGTATCCTCCGGGTCGAGGAATGTCAACGCCCAGGGCGAGCGACAGCGCGCCGTATCTCCCCGAAACGGCCAGGAGCACATAAGCCATCACGTAACCCGGGATGGCCAGCGGGAGAACTCCGAGCAGCGTCACGAGGCGGCGGCCCGGGACATCCGAGCGTGTTGTGAGCCATGCCAGCGGGAGTGCAATCAGTGTGGCTACAAGAAGCACTCCCGCTGCGAGCGACAATGTGTTCGCCAGCAGATGCAGGTTGCGTGTGCGGAAGACGACACTGCCGAGGGTGGCCATGTCTGCACCTGCAGCGCAGAGCACCAGGTACGCGATGGGCAGAAAGACACCAACGGCGACAAAGGCGGCTGCAATCCAGACGGGCCAGTGCCGGACGAGACGTGCTGGTGTGTCCCTCACAGGAGCCCGACTTCTCGCAGCATGACGAGGGTTGCTTCCAGGTCATCCATGCCTTCGAGCGCAACATCAGGCTTCAGTTCGCTCAGTTTGTCGAAGTCGGCAAGCTGCGTCCCGGGGGTGGCCTCGCGCGTCACGGGATATTCAAATGTTTCCGTGGCAAAGTAATTTTGCGCCGTGTTTTCGAGCAGGAACGCGATCAGGGCCTGCGACTCGGCTGTTTTATTGCTCGAGGCCAGGTGACCGATCCCCGCCACATTGATCAGGTTGCCGCTATTCCCGGGCGCGAAAAAGGACTGTTCGACCGGGTAGTCGGGATTGTCCGCCTTGTAACGGTAGAGGTAGTAGTGGTTTGGAATACCCAGATCGATTTCGGCGTTGGCAATGCCTTCCAGAATGCTTCGGTTGTTGGGGTACGAGGTCGCCCCGCCTTCCTTGACAGCCAGGAGCCAGTCGCGGGTGGACGCATCTCCAAGGGCCATGCGCATGGCGGTAACCGCGGCCTGGAACGATCCGTTTGTCGGAGCCCAGCCCAGGCGGGAAGCGAATTCCGGCCGGGCCAGCTCTTCAATCCGTTCCGGCAGGTCCTCAGGCGAAAGGCGTTCAGGAGACCAGGCCAGGACACGGGCGCGACCGCTCGTGGCTACCCAGGCCCCGCCACCAGCGGCAAATCCGGGCAGAACACGAGACGTCACGGCCTCGGGCAGGGGAGTGAAGAGACCGGCTTTCTGGACGGCACCGAGCGCCCCGGCATCCTGCGCCCAATAGACATCTGCAGGCGACTCGTCGCCTTCCTCAATGAGTGCCACCGCGAGTTGGGCTGTATCACCGTATCGGACGTTTACCTGGATACCCGTCTCCTCCGTAAAGCGGTCCAGCAGCGGCTGGACCAGCGACTGACTCCGGCCCGAGTAGAGTGTAACCGACGACGATTCGGGTTCCGAGCAACCCGTTGCGGAAACAAGGAGAATCAATGCAAGGAGTGGGAGCGGAAGCTTCTTCATGACATGTGATTGATCGTGGCGGGTGCGCGACATGGATTCTATTTAGATTGAATCTAAATACTTTCATTCTCCCGTGCTCCCGTTTCCACAGTTCTTACTGAAAATTCCAACTTGGGCCTCAGAGCTCGTTGCCCTCGCGCGACATGCGCAATGCCCGGCCGGGCCGGGCGCCCGTCAGTTCGCCATCCAGGAGCGCGGCCCGGCCGTTCACGAATACGTGGTGCACCCCCTCTGCATAGGCATGAGGCGCTCCGAATTCAGCCGTATCCCGGATGCTTTCCGGGTCGAACACCACAATGTCGGCCTTGTAGCCCGGGGCAAGTACGCCGCGGTCCTTCAGCCCAAGTCGCTCTGCAGGAAGTCTCGTCATTTTGTCAATGGCCACAGGCAGGTCCAGCACACCCTCTTCCCGGACGTAGCGCCCCAGGACACGTGCGAATGCACCATAATTACGCGGGTGCGGGACACCTTCACCGAAGGCCGGAATGCCTCCATCCGATGAAATACTCGTCCACTCGTGCTGCATGATGCGTGCCACATCCTGCGGGGACATGGAGTGGAAAACGCCCGAGCATCCTCCGGCAGCGACCAGTTCCATGGCCATATCGGCAGCACCTTCCACCGTTACCGGCAGCCCACGCGCCTGGAGCATGTCGGCCAGGCTCATGCCATTCAGGGACGGGTCGTGTGCGCAGACGGCTGCAACGATCGTGGACGGATCGGCACCCCGCTCGACCCTGATGTGCTCTGCCACGTCTGCCCGGATGCTGGCGCGGGTTTCCGGATTGGACAGACGCGCTCTGAGGGCGCTGCTGCCTCCGTCCTTGGCCCAGTCCGGGAAGAGGATGGTCATGCCTGTACTGGAAGCCGTGTATGGATACACATCGCTCGAGACGTCAATTCCTTCGCTGCGGGCGGCATCGATCAGGGCCAGCGATTCGCTGCTTCGACCCCAGCGGCCTTTTCCGATGACTTTGTGATGCGTGACCTGCGCCCGGATACCGGCCTGACGCGCGACGTCGATGACCTCCTGGACACTTTCCAGGAGGCGGCCCCCCTCATCCCGGATATGGCTTATGTAAAGCCCTCCTGCATCTGCTGCGGGCGCAGCCACGGCTGCAATCTCATCGGTTTCAGCAAACGCCCCGGGCGTGTACTCCAGGCCGGATGAGAGGCCGAACGCGCCCTCGTCCATCGCGCGCTTGACAAGGGCGGTCATTTCACGGAGTTCGTCCGCGTCCGGGTCACGATCGCCCTCGCCCAGCACGGCGGCGCGCACGGAACCATGTCCCACGAACTGTCCGATGTTGATGGCGCCGGGTTCATTGTCCAGCCAGGCCAGCAGCGCACCCACATCCAGGGTCGACGATCCGTCCTGCCCGCCCATGGCAGTAGTCACTCCCTGACGCAGATAATTCTCGGCCATGGGTCGCCGAACGATGGCACTTCCTTCGATGGATGTACCCGTAGCGTGACTGTGGATGTCGATGAAGCCGGGAGCAATGGCAAGTCCGCGGGCATTGATCCGGCTCGAAGCCCAGGCTCCCGACAGATCACCGATGGCCGCGATCTGATCGTTGCGGAGACCTACGTCGGCCACGGTCCCGGGTGCCATGCCGGGCGCGCCGTAGAGCGCCGCTCCTTCAATGATCACGGTCATGTCCGAATCGCGACGAATGCCGCGGCGCAGGGCGCGGCCCGGCATGGCACCCGTATGCGCGCCATTCCGGACCACCGGAACGCCGTTCACCAGCACGTGCTCCACGCCTGTAGCCAGCCGGTGTGGGTCCTCGAACGTGGCGTGGTCCCGGATGCTGTCCGGGTCAAAGACCACGATATCGGCAAGATAGCCGGGCTCGAGCCTGCCACGTCCCTCGAGGCGGAGGCGCCCGGCGGGCAGCGATGTCAGCCGCCTGACAGCCTCTTCGAGCGAAATAACGCCCTCATCCCGGACGTAGCGTCCCAAAAGGCGCGCCACATTACCGTAGGCGCGGGGATGCTGGCTCTGCTCCAGCACGCGACCCTCCGGGGCCATGGATCCCGCATCGGACCCGAACGCCATCCATGGCAGCGCAATCTGTCGCCGGACATTGTCCTCCGACATCAGGAAATACACGACCTCCACGCGGCTGGAATCCTGGATGACGAGGTCCACGATCGTGTCCTCCGGGCGCTGTCCGCGCTCCATCGCGATGTCGGACAACCGCCGGCCAATCAGATGCCGCAGGGAATCCTGCCTCAGTCCCGCGATCATGGTCCCTTCGGCGCCGGCTGCGAGATAAAGGTTTTCCCAGGAATCGGTAGGTGTACTTATTTCCACCTCCACGCGCCGACGCGTCCCGCCGTCCATGAGGCGCTCCCGCCAGGCCCCGAAACCTCCTTCCTGGACCCAGGGCGGCATGGCGGCATCGAGCCCCGTTGATCCCGCCGTATAGGTGTACATATTTGCACCTACCACCTGACCTGCCGCCTGCGCTTTCTCAACGCGGACTATCACGCTGTCCAATTTGTGCCAGTTATCGGCGCCAGCGGCTTTGAGGTGGAAAATTTCCGTCCGCACGCCGGCCTCTCGCCCTATCGTGAGCAGTTCCTCAAGCGCCTCGAGCAGCCGATTGCCTTCAGAGCGCATGTGCGATACATACAGGCCATCATATTCGGCGACCACGTCACTGAGCGCAATCAATTCTTCTGTATCCGCATAGAAAGCCGGGGCATAGATCAGCGACGTGCCAAGACCGAGCGCACCGTCCTCCATGGCACGCCGCACAAGGCCCCGCATGCGCCGGAGTTCCGCGTCCGATGGCGCGCGGTCCTCGTGTCCGAGTTCGTGCACGCGCACGGTGGTTGCGCCCACGAAGCTGGCCACATTCGTTGAAATTCCCCGCGCCTCAAGACCATCCAGGAATTCGCGCAGCGTCGTCCACGTGAAATCGTCATCCGGCCCGAACTCCTCTGCTTTCATGGCCTCGCTGAGCGGTCCTTCGCTCGTGCCCTCCCCGAACACCTCGACCGTAATGCCCTGCATGATATCGCTCATGGAGCGTCCGTCACGTACCAGGCGCCCGGCCGCCCACGACAGCATATTGATGAACCCTGGAGATACCGCCTTTCCTGTGGCATCGATCTCCGTGCGCGCCGTTGCATCCGGCAGCATTGAGACGACAGAAATGGAATCGGCGTCAATCGCCACATCCGCCACGTAAGGTTCCATTCCCGACCCGTCGTAGACCGTTCCACCCCGGATAATGATATCATGATCGGGAGATGCGCACGCCGAGAGCCCCACAGCGACTACGAAAAAAAGACACAGGTTACGCATGCCGGTGCACCATGGTGGCATGCGACTGATCCGTACACATCATCAGGATTTCGCTGATGTTCACGTGAGGCGGCCGTGTGGCAGCCCAGAGCATGGCATCGGCCACATCTTCGGCCTGGAGGGGCGTCATATTGGCGTAAACGCTGTCCGCCTTCTCCTCGTCCCCTTCGAAGCGGACGAGGGAAAATTCGGTCTCCACCAGGCCGGGACTCACGGCCGTTACGCGTACGGCCGAGCCGTGCACATCCATTTTGAGACCTTCGTTCAGCGCACCCACGGCATGCTTCGTGGCGCAGTAGACCGTGCCACCCGGATACACCCAGTGGCCCGCGGTGGAACCCACATTGATGATATGACCTCGATTGCGCTCCAGCATGCCGGGCAGGACGGCTCCCGTTACGTACACCAATCCCTTCACGTTTGTATCGAGCATTCCATCCAGGTGCTCCGGCGTTGTGGCATAGCCTGGCGCGAGGCCGAGCGCTTTGCCCGCATTGTTGATGAGTACATCGATCTGCTTCCATGCTCCGGGCAGGGCGCCGAATACGTTGGCGACCGCTTCGCGGTCTGTTACGTCGAGCACGCGCACCAGAACATCTGCGCCAGTCGCGTCGGCTACCTCCCGCGCCGCCGCCTCCAATTTTCCTTCCCGCCGCGCCATCATGATGACGCGGGCCCCTTGACGGGCAAATGCCTCGGCGGCGGCGCGGCCTATCCCGGCAGATGCACCGGTCACGCACACGATGGAATCATTCAGCCTGTTCATGAAGTTTACGTACACTGGTTTCTGATATCTTTCCGCCTCAACATACTTCATTTCAGCCATGCATTCATTCATTGTTCCGGGACGGGGCGTTGTCCCGATGGGACTTCTGCTCTTCGGCCTCCTGTTTCTCCCGACGGACAGCGCCCATGCCCGCCAGGACACGGCAGGCGGGCGCACCAAATGCCTGTCCGGTGTGGCTGACGGTTATGCCTGTGACGGCGTGGATCTGCTCTCTCGTCTGGCTCCTGCCGACATGGGTGCCGTAAGCGGCGGTTTCCAGGCCGCGCTCAATGATATCTGGGGATGGACGGACGCGGAGACCGGCATGGAAGTCGCCATTGTCGGCCGCACGAACGGTACGTCCTTCGTGGATGTTACCGACCCCGCAAACCCCGGCTATCTCGGAAACCTGCCCCTGCGCGCGGGCACCACGGCGAGCGCGTGGCGCGACATCAAAGTGCATGCGGATCATGCCTATATCGTGGCCGACAACGCTTCGGGTTCGGGTGTGCAGATTTTCGACCTCCGTCAGCTCAAGGGGCTTGCCCCGGGAGGGCGCACGTTCACGGAGACGGCTGTCTACGACGGCATCAGCCGCTCGCATAACGTGGCCATCAATGAAGACACGGGCTTCCTCTATGTAGTGGGCTCGGGTGGAAGCAACTCCTGCGGAGGGGGACTCCACATGGTCGATATTTCGGAGCCGACCAATCCGGTCTTCGCCGGGTGTTTCGCCGATCCGGGTACGGGTCGGGCCGGAACGGGATATGTGCACGATGCGCAGTGTGTCATCTATTCAGGGCCTGACTCGGACCACACGGGCCGGGAGATCTGTTTCGGCCTGAATGAAACGCACGTATCGATTGTTGACGTGACCGACAAGAACGCGTCCATTCCACTGGCCCGCACCTCGTACCCGAACGTAGCCTATGTACACCAGGGTTGGCTCTCGGAAGACCAACGCTACTTTTTTCAGGGCGACGAACTGGATGAGCAGCAGGGCATCACACCAAGCCGCAGAACGCTCATCTGGGATGTCTCCGACCTGGACGATCCTGTTCTGGCCGCAGAGTATTTTGCACCGGGGACGTCCATTGATCACAACATGTATGTGGTCGGCACGCGGCTCTATCAATCAAACTATGTGGACGGCCTGCAGGTGCTTGATATTTCCGATCCTGAAAATCCGGTCCAGATCGGCTTTTTTGACACGCAGGCGGCACCCGGTACGTGGACGGGGTCCTGGAGCAATTATCCGTTCTTCAGGAGCGGCGCCATTGCCGTCTCGAGCAGTCACGACGGTCTGTTCATGGTCCAGGAAAGCGACCGGGCACTCGTAACCGATGTGGCCGAAGCTGCCCAGCTGCCCCAGGCGATCCGTCTGGCCAGTGTGTACCCGAATCCGTTCCAGGATGCTACAACCATTCAGGTGGACGCCGACAGGCTGGTTCATGTGCGCATCTTCCTGATCGATGTATCCGGCCGGGAGGTACTCGACATCCATTCCGGAGAGTTGCAGCCCGGCACGCAGCATTTCCGCATTCCGTCGGCGCAGCTCTCCGGTGGAGCCTACTTCGTCCGCCTGGAAGGTGAGGGCGTGTCGGCCACGGAGTCGGTAATTTTGTTGAAATAAGGAGCCCATCCTTTGACTTCGCGTCATGCCAGACATTTCCCATACCGAGCTGTTTTGTGGCGAGCGAAAGCTCCAGGCTGTATTGGCCGTCGTCATCCTGCTGCTTGCAGCGTCTCCGATGGCGTCGGCACAGGTCGTTGGTGAGGTGGGCACAGCATCCGGCATTGAGGACGGAAAGGGTCATTCTGCCGGTGCCGGTGCCGGAGTGGCGCACCAGGCTGCCACGGCCACAGGGGGTGGCACTGCGAAGGGCGGCGCATCGACCCGATGTGAGAACGGCCAGGCGGGCGTGTTCGCGTGCCGGAATGTGGACCTCCGGGGGCACCTTACGCGCACCGAACTCGGTCTACCGGACAATTGGCGCCTGAATGACATCTGGGGATGGGAGCATGCGGCGTCCGGACGCGCGTTCGCGCTCGTGGGGTCCATGGGCAACGTGGTGTTCGTGGACGTAACCGATCCGGATGGGCCAGTGGTTGTCGGCAACCTCCAGCGTCCGGTACAGACCTCTCCGACCACCTGGCGGGATATCAAGGTGATTGGCGACATGGCCTTCGTGGTGGCCGATGGCGGAGGATCGGCCGAACACGGCATGCAGGTATTCGATCTCACGCAACTGCTGGACGTTCCGGAGGGAGAGGTGCGTTCCTTTACCGAAACGGCGAGGTATGCCGGTTTTGGCGCGGCGCACAATGTAGTGGTGCACCCCGAACGCAATCTGGCCATCGTGGTCGGCGCGAACCGAAGCGGCGAAACGTGTGGCGGGGGACTCCACATGATCGATGTGTCCGAGCCCACGCGGCCCGCGTTCCTGGGGTGTTTCAATGACGGATCGTCGCGCCGCGGCTATTCCCACGATGCCCAGTGCGTGACCTATGCCGGCCCGGACCAGGTCTGGACGGGGCGTGACATCTGCGTGGGATACAACGAGGATGCGATTGTGCTTTCGGATATCACCAATCCGCAGAGGCCACAGCAGGTGAGCGCCGCCACGTACCCGCAGTCGGGATACGTGCACCAGGGCTGGTTCACGGACGATCACAGGTACCTGGTGCAGGATGACGAGCTTGACGAATCGGCCTTCCAGCACGGGACAATCACGCGGATCTGGGATGTGACGGACCTCGACGATCCCGTGCTTGCCGCGACATTTGAAAGTCCGCTCACGAGTATTGATCACAACCTGTACGTGCGGGGTTCGCTCGTCTTCCAGGCCAATTATACCTCTGGACTGCGCATCTTGGACATATCGGACCCCGAGAACCCCGTGCTGAAGGGCTTTTTCGATACGTTTCCGCAGGACGACGCTACGAATTTCAACGGCGCCTGGTCGGCGTGGCCCTTTCTTTCAAGTGGCCTCGTGCTCGTCTCCGACCGGGACAACGGACTCTTTGTGCTCGAGCCGACAGATGGCCGTCTGACGACGGTCACCAATATCTCGTTCGAAAGCCGATCGTCCGGGCAGGTGGAGGCGCGCTGGAACGTATCGAGCGTCAGTGGATCGGTGCGTGTTGCCGTTCAGCGGCTGTTGCCCGACGGCTCCTTCTCGACGGAAGCCAGTTTTTCAGCCGTTGTCGGTCAGTCCGAGGCTTTTACGCTGTCGGGCCTGGAGCCGGGACGTCATGTCCTGCGGCTCGTCGTGGTGGAGACTGACGGGACGGAGCTCGAGGTGGCCAGTGAAGAGGTATTCATTCTGCCCGAAAAAATCGTGCTCCAGGGCCCGTTTCCGAATCCTGCACGCACGACGAGCACGATTCGCGTGGTGGCCGGGGAAGACGCGCGTGTGCGCCTGCGGTTGTACAATGCCGCTGGCCGGGAGGTACACTTCCTGATGGATGCGGTCGTGCGCGCTTTCACCGTGCGCACGGTGACCATCGATACCTCCCCGCTCGCCGGGGGGACCTATTTCATACGCGCCGAGGCCGGTGGCGTGGAAACCACGAAGGAGCTGACCGTTATTCGCTGAGGTGGTTTCCCGGGGGGCGTTGGTGCCGCACTTATGGCGAGCGCCGGATTTCCCATACGGTCATTCCGCCGGCAATGACCAGGCCGACGAGTCCCCACAGGATCACAGGCCAGATATCCGCCGTCCATGCCGGGAACAGGACCGAGCCCTCGTCGGCCAGCCAGGGCCAGAGCGAGCGGAGTGAGCCGGCCATGAGACCGACCAGCAGGCTCATGGTAGCGTCATGGTAGCGGGCCAGGAGCCATTTCAGCAGAATGGCAAACGATCCAAGTCCCAGGCCCGCCCCCAGGCCGAAAACAGCAATGACGGGCAGATTCGTAGCTTCGATTGCTTCAAACAGCGGTTTATACATACCCAGTACGAGCAGCAGGAACGCGCCCGACACACCGGGCAGGATCATGGCGCAGATGGCCACGGCACCGGCCAGGAAGTAGGCAACCAGTGACGGGTTTTCAAGCTCGAGAGGTTGCAGTCCGACCAGGTACCAGGCCAGAATCGCGCCCGCAACAACCCAGGCCAGCAGCATGCTGCGGCGATCCGCGATGCGCAGAAGCGGTATGGGAAGTGAGCCCAGGATCAGGCCGAAAAAGAGACTTCGGCTGAGCTCGGGCCATCTGTCGAGCGCATCGGGTATGAGTTGGGCGCCGGCAACCGGGGCTATCAACACGCCTGCACCGATGGCGCTCACAAAGCCCCAAGGAATGGAGGTCAGGCGTTCCCGGAATGATCCGGTATCGAGACGGACCAGGTCCAGTCCGGCGCGGAACAGGTCGCCCAGTACGCCAATCAATCTGTCGTAGATTCCGAAAAGAAGGGCCATCGTCCCACCGCTGACGCCCGGAATCACGTTCGCAGCACCAATGGCTATCCCTTCCAGGACGTGCCCCGCCCATCTCCACATCACGGTATGGGCCTATTGTTCAAATCCGAGCAGGAGTCGGATATTCGAATCCCGGAAGAGTTCAGGCCACGCGTGCGGAAACTCATCCCGCTGATCTGGATCGAGCCGGAAGGCCATTTTCAGCGAGCGGATGCTCTCCTCGGGCTGACCGAGGGCGAACAGTGCCCGTGCCTGCGAGAAATAGGTTTCCGCGTTGTCGGGTTTGAGATCCAATGCCCGTCGGTAGGCTGACAGCGCCTCCTCGATGTGTCCGGTCTCGAACAGGGTCTCGGCAAAATCCATCCAGGCGTCTCCGTTTTCCGGTGTGATACCCACCACCGTACGATACGCGTTCACGGCTTCCGGAAGCCTTCCCAGATTGTAGGCACAGTCGGCCTTGGCATACCAGAAGTCCGCCGTATCGGGATTCAGGATCACCGCGCGGTTGAAAAAGGTCAGCGCCTCCTCGAAGCGCTCCAGTCCATCATAGCAGCATCCCAGCCCGTACCAGGCCTCGGCGTAGGTTTCGTCGGCCTCAATGGCCATTTCGAAATACCGGATGGCACTTTCCGACAGGCCGAGTTCGTCGTATGCCAGCGCAATATTGTAGCAGGTGGCTGCATCCCGACCTTCTATTTCCAGGACCCGCTTGTAGGCTTCAATGGCCCCCCGGAGGTCTCCGAGGTTCGCCATGGCATTTCCCTTGTTGTAGTGGGCCGATGCAAATGCCTCGTTTATGACGAGTGCCATATCGTAGGAGTCGACCGCTTCCTCGAATCGGTTGGCCTTGTTGAGGACAATACCCCTGTTGTACCAGGCATCGTGCGAGTAGGGGTCCAGGTCGAGGTGCCGGTCGTAACAGGTTATGCTTGAGCTGAGTTGCTCCTGCCGATCGAAGCAGTATCCGAGTTCGTACCAGACTTCGGGATGTTCCGGATTGGCCTCTGTACACCGCTCAAAAAGACCGATGGCGTCTTCAATACGGTCCATGCGCTCCAGCGTGATCCCGAAATTGAAGAGTGTCTCGTCGTTACGTGGGTCCAGTTCGAGGGCCTTGCCGAAGGAGACTTCCGCCTCGTCGATGCGGTCCAGGGCATCGAGCGTGATGCCTCGGTTGACGAGCGTTTCCACGTCGGTCGGATTGAGTCCGAGCGCCTCATCGTAGGCCGCGAGCGCCTGCTCGTGGTCTCCCATGTTGTTGAGCACGATTCCCCTGCGCATCCAGGCGTCGGAGGAATAGGGCTGCACGGCAAGGATCCTGTCCAGGACATCCAGCGCCTCGTCGAAGCGGCCCTGTTCAAAGTACCAGGCGGCTATCTCCTCCAGTGTGTCCGAGTCAAACCACGTGGTGTCGTCCGCCTCTTCGTAGCGTGATGCCAACTCAGCGAGTCTGGTCTGGTCTGGTTGGTCTTCGAAATCATCGAATCCGAAGTGGAACATGGGCGTGTGCAGGTATCCTGGCAAATACAAGCCTTGCGAAAGCGCGAGTGCCTGAAAGGTTCACGCTCAGGCGCAACTGCCATCGATGATAGCAGTACGATTTTTCAAAAGCAAGACACGTATATATTACGTCAGAAACAACGGATATTGCGACCCGGACCGCTGAGGGCGGAAACCATGATTTTCAGTTTCGAAGGTATTGATGGCTGTGGCAAGACGACCCAGGTCGCCCGGCTGGCGGAGCGGCTTGAAGACGCTGGATACGACGTACTGCGGGTCCGCGAGCCCGGAGGAACGGATCTGGGTGAAGCCGTCCGTGACCTGCTTCTCGATACGCGTCGGGACATACACGACATGGCCGAAATGCTGTTGTTCTCGGCGGCCCGCGCACAGCTCGTAACCGAGCGTATCGTGCCGCACGTGCAATCGGGTGGCGTCGTGGTGTGCGACCGGTTCTTCGATTCGACCGTGGCCTACCAGGGAGGGGGACGCCGCGTGGCCGACGTAGCCTGGCTGTACGACTTCCAGCGGCGCGTGACGGCGGGCGTTGAGCCCGACAGGACCTATCTGGTGCGGGTGCCCGTCGACGTGGCGGCGACGCGCCTTTCCGGGCGCATCGCCGCCACCGGCCGCGACCGCATGGAGCACGCCGACCGGGACTTCTGGGTGCGCACGTCAGAGGCGTACGACCGGCTCGCCGAAAGAGCGGCCCAACGCTACCGCGTTGTCGACGGCACCCGTCCCGTAGATGACATAGCGCGCGCCATCTGGTCCGATGCAAAGGAACTGACCAACTGACTCCATGGTACCGGTGGCATGCCCAACTTGTCTACCCAACAGCTGACCGACGTAAAGGAACGCTTCATCGCCTACCTGAAGGAGCGCAATCTGCGCCAGACGTCGGAACGACTGGCCATTTTCGACCAGATCTACGCCATCGACGCCCACTTTGACGCCGATGAGTTGCTGAAGAAGCTTTTGGCAGACGGCGTCGCGGTCAGCCGTGCAACGGTCTACAACACACTCGACCTGCTGGTGGAGTGCAACCTCGTGGTGCGACACCAGTTCGGCACGAAGCAGGCTACGTTCGAGCGCTCATTCAGCTTCTGGCAGCACGATCATCTGATCTGCCTCGATTGCGACCACATCCACGAATTCTGCGATCCGCGCATCCAGGGAGTGCGTGACATGATGGGTGAGATTTTTGACTTTGAGATCACGCGGCACTCGCTCCAGCTGTATGGACACTGCCAGAAGGAGTCGTGTGCCTACCGGGGCGACGGATGATGGGTAACCCGTCAGCCTCCGGTGTATAACCAGTCCGGTGTATAATCAGATTGTAATCCCCTTTCTTTGCACCACATCCTCTTGTATATTCCGAATCCGTGAAACGACTCCTCATATATGGCTGTCTCCTGGTCGTCCTGACCGGTGCCATGTGGTCATTCGGCCAGGTGCGTCTCGCTGCGTTTGAAATTCGCAACGAGGGATCGGACTTCATCATCACCTGGTCCACGGAAATCGAAGAGGACGTACGCGCATTCGAAATCCAGCGTCGCACGACGAGCAGTAACGACCAGTTCGTCAAAATCCACACCATTTCGGGTCAGGGTCCGGGTCAGTCATACAGCTACCGCGATTCCCAGGTATTCAAGTCCAGCTCTGACAGGCTCGACTACCGCCTCGACGTGGTCTATGAAAATGGTGTACGTGAGGCCATTCGGGACGAGTCGATGAACTTCACCTCGACCGCCGTCCGGCGCACGTGGGGAAGTCTCAAAGCCATGTTCCAGTAGGGTGTCTGCTGCTCGTACCCGTCTCATGACGGCCCGGCAGGTCGACCGCACCCTCAATCGTCTGGCCTGTGAAATCCTGGAACGCAATCGTGGTGCCCAGAACGTCATGCTTGTAGGCATACTGCAAAGTGGCGCCGCCGTGGCCGAGCGCCTGGCTGCAGAAATCCGGACCATTGAAACCCTTCCGCTGGGCGTTTACGATCTCGACACCACGGCTTTCCGCGACGATCGCCCGGGGCCCGGATCGCGGGCAGATTCCGGTGCAGGTGACACTTCGCCTCACCATGCGGAGGGCAGCCTGCCCGACGTGACCGACCGGGATGTGGTTCTGGTGGATGATGTGCTCTTCACGGGTCGTACCGTGCGTGCCGCGCTCGATGCCATTGTCACGTACGGTCGTCCCCGTTCCATCCAACTCGCTGTGCTGGTTGATCGTGGCCATCGTGAGTTTCCGATTCAGCCCGACTACGTAGGACGCACCATGCCGACAAAGCACAGGGAAGACGTACAGGTCCTGACCGACGGCGGAATCCACGTGGATGTGGTGGAAGAGCGCTCCTGACCCCTTACTCCGTATCGGGAGCCACGTGCAACCGGACCTCGAACCCCTCGCGTACCTGCGTTCCCGGTGGCGGGCTCTGCTTGTCAATGACCGGCTCCGCTCCGTCGGCCGCGATATGATCAAGGACGACGGAGCGGAGCCGGTCCTCGAGCAGGCGGACGGTGGCCTGCCGGGCTGTCATGCCGGTCACGTCTGGAACCGTTACAATCCGATCTCCGAGCCCGGTTGAAAACCACAGGTTGACGGGTGTCCGCGCCGCAACACGGCTGCCGGCCTCCGGATCCTGACGCGTGATCGTGTTGGCGTGGGCCGACGGGATGGAATCCGGCTGTACAAGTCCCACGAGCAGGCCATTCGTCATGAGCTGATTCTGGGCTTCACGTACCGGAAGGGCTTCGATGTTGGGTACGACGACGGTCGTCGTATCTCCCGAATTCACTGTTACGTAAATCCGCCGACCAGGCTTGACGCGCGACTCCGGGGTCGGGGACTGATCAATCACGACGCCCTTCGGAAGGTTCGGTTTGCGCAGCTGGATGAATTCAGCCGCGAGTTGCTGACGATCGAGACTCGCGAGGGCTTCCTCGGCGGTACCGCCGCGCAGATCAGGAACCGTTACGGCTACCCCGTGCTGCGTGTAGGCTGGCAGGAGCCAGAACGAGACGGCCAGGTAGAGCAGGGTCCCGACCACGAGCAGCAACGCGATACCCCAAAGCAGGTATCGATTTCTTATATGTATGAGAAGACGGCGAAGCATGGCACCAGTACGATCACCGTCATCACAGGTTCGCTGTGGGCCTGGCCTACAGCAGAGGCCGTCCTGTATAGATTACATGAATGAGAAGAAAATCCAGAACGGACAGAAACCTGACCATCATGCCGATG
>PCUY01000016.1:50000-153801 GCA_002787815.1 Bacteroidetes bacterium CG12_big_fil_rev_8_21_14_0_65_60_17
TGAAACATCTAAGTACCCGGAGGAAAAGAAAACAACAGTGATTCCCCAAGTAGCGGCGAGCGAACGGGGAATAGCCCAAACCGAATCAGTTTCGGCTGGTTCGGGGTTGTAGGGCCCGCATAACGGGACCAGAAGTCGAAATCGAAGCTGCCTGGAAAGCAGCGCCATAGAAGGTGAAAGCCCTGTAGGTAAAAGATGACTGGCCCAGCGGTGTCCCTGAGTACCACGGGACCGGAGAAATCCTGTGGGAATCTGCCAGCACCATCTGGTAAGGCTAAATACTGTCCATGACCGATAGTGAACCAGTACCGTGAGGGAAAGGTGAAAAGAACGCCTAGTAGGCGAGTGAAATAGTACCTGAAACCATACGCTTACAAGCAGTCGGAGCTCCTTCGGGAGTGACGGCGTGCCTTTTGCATAATGAACCTACGAGTTACTCCTGACTGGCAAGATTAAGGCCTTAAGGGCCGGAGTCGCAGCGAAAGCGAGTCTGAACAGGGCGAAAGCACCGCTTCGCGGTGCAAAGTCAGTTGGGGTAGACGCGAAACCGAGTGAGCTACCCTTGGGCAGGTTGAAGCGTGGGTAAGACCACGTGGAGGACCGAACCGGTGTCTGTTGAAAAAGGCTCGGATGACCTGAGGGTAGGGGTGAAAGGCCTATCAAACTCGGAGATAGCTCGTACTCCCCGAAATGTATTTAGGTACAGCGTTACGTTAGTCTGCCGGAGGTAGAGCACTGATTGGGCTAGGGCCCTTCACCGGGTACCAAACCCTGACAAACTCCGAATGCCGGTATGATGATGCGTAGCAGTGAGGGCGCGGGTGATAAGATCCGTGTCCGAGAGGGAAACAACCCAGATCGACAGCTAAGGTCCCAAAGTTCAGACTAAGTTGAATAAAGGAGGTCTGACTGCATAGACAACCAGGATGTTGGCTTAGAAGCAGCCATTCATTCAAAGAGTGCGTAATAGCTCACTGGTCGAGCGGTCGGGCATCGAAAATGTTCGGGCATCAAGTCTGACACCGAAGCTTCGGATTGACAGTTTACTGTCAGTGGTAGGGGAGCATTCCAGCGGCGCTGAAGCTGGTCCGTGAGGACTGGTGAAGCTTCTGGAAAAGAAAATGTAGGTATGAGTAACGATAAGACAGGCGAGAAACCTGTCCGCCGTAAGCCCAAGGGTTCCTGATCAACGTTAATCGGATCAGGGTTAGTCGGGTCCTAAGCCGAGGCCGAGAGGCGTAGGCGATGGCAAACGGGTCAATATTCCCGTACCTCCCAAAGGCGTTAACGTAAGGCGTGACGCAGAAGTGTAAGGTCCGCGCACAGACGGATGTGCGTTGAAGTCCGTAGGCTGAGTGGTAGGCAAATCCGCCACTCGTGAAGGCCGAAAGACGACAGTAGGGGGAACCGTCAGGCGAACCCATAGTGGCCCCAAACATGCTGCCGAGAAAAGCGTCGTACGTTGTCGAGGGAGCCCGTACCGTAAACCAACACAGGTGGGCGAGGAGAGTATCCTCAGGCGCTCGAGTGATTCGCGGTTAAGGAACTAGGCAAAATCGCCCCGTAACTTCGGGAGAAGGGGCGCCGTCCTTCATTTAAAAGCGAAGGATGGCCGCAGTGAAAAGACTCAAACGACTGTTTAGCAAAAACACAGCTCTCTGCCAAATCGTAAGATGAAGTATAGGGAGTGACACCTGCCCGGTGCTGGAAGGTTAAGGAAGCTTGTTAGTCTTCGGACGAAGCTCGCGACTGAAGCCCCAGTAAACGGCGGCCGTAACTATAACGGTCCTAAGGTAGCGAAATTCCTTGTCGGGTAAGTTCCGACCTGCACGAATGGTGTAACGATTGAGTACTGTCTCAACCGCGAGCTCGGTGAAATTGTGGTACCGGTGAAGACGCCGGTTACCCGCAGCGGGACGGAAAGACCCCGTGCACCTTTACTGCAGCTTGTCATTGACTTCGTCCAAGAAGTGTGTAGGATAGGCGGGAGACTGCGAAGCGCCGGCGCCAGTCGGTGTGGAGTCACCCTTGAAATACCGCCCTCTTCTTGGTTGGAGCCTAACCTTCTACCGTAATCCGGTAGAGGAACAGTGACAGGTGGGTAGTTTGACTGGGGCGGTCGCCTCCTAAAGAGTAACGGAGGCTCCCAAAGGTGTCCTCAGCATGGTCGGTAATCATGCGTAGAGCGTAAAGGCATAAGGACGCTTGACTGCGAGACATACAGGTCGAGCAGGTGCGAAAGCAGGGCTTAGTGATCCGGCGGTTCCGAATGGAAGGGCCGTCGCTCAAAGGATAAAAGGTACGCCGGGGATAACAGGCTGATCTCCCCCAAGAGTTCACATCGACGGGGAGGTTTGGCACCTCGATGTCGGCTCGTCGCATCCTGGGGCTGGAGAAGGTCCCAAGGGTTGGGCTGTTCGCCCATTAAAGCGGCACGCGAGCTGGGTTCAGAACGTCGTGAGACAGTTCGGTCCCTATCTGCTGCGGGCGTTGGAAACTTGAGCAAATCTATTCCTAGTACGAGAGGACCGGAATGGACGAACCTCTGGTGTACCTGTTGTGGCGCCAGCTGCATTGCAGGGTAGCTATGTTCGGAAGGGATAAGCGCTGAAAGCATCTAAGCACGAAGCCCATTGCAAGATTAGGTTTCCCTTAAGGGTCGTTCGAGAATAGGACGTTGATAGGCGGTAGGTGTACGCATGGTAACATGTTCAGCCGAGCCGTACTAATTACCCTTCAGGCTTGATTTCCGCTTTTTTACATGAAACGCCTCGTGCCAGAGGCGCTCTGGCGGCACGATACGCCTAGCATCAGCGCTGCGCTACGGAACAAACATTGCATCACGACGGATTCGTCCGTCGACATATTGATCTCGGTGACTATAGCACAGGGGGTCCACCTCTTCCCATTCCGAACAGAGAAGTTAAGCCCTGTTGCGCCGATGGTACTGCCTAACCGGTGGAAGAGTAGGACGTTGCCGAGGTCTTTTAACTGAAAGGCGCCGCATTCCGTTATGGAATGCGGCGCCTTTTTCATGTCTGCCGGTACCACGCACGGAAGGGATACGCGAGACCTGTTCGGCGCGCGTCCAGGCAACGATGCTCCGGTTGCGAGACCATGCCCGCCAGAGAAACAACGTTCCTGCTCAGCGGCGCTGGAAAACAAGCTCGGTCTCCGAATCCGACAGCGTCAGGCGGCCCTGTACAAGCGACCAGGTCAGGATGTCCGTTTCGCTGGCATCGACAAGTGTCATGGTCTGGCCATCAATGGACCAGGTTCCGGTACTCGAGTCCGTTTCAGTCTGGCTCTGGCCGTCTACCTGGGTACTGATGGTAAACGTGGAGGTGAACGTCGTCGAACTCAGCGTGAGTCGTCCGTTCATGATGAATGTGACCGAGAACGTCTGGCCACCACCGAGATCCAACGTAACCGGATTCGGAACACCGGCGAAGAGCGTCCTGTCCGGCTGCGTCGTAATGTCGCCGGTCTTGTCCTTGAGCGAAACGAGGTCGTAACTGCCAACGAGTTGCGCTACCCCGGGCGAATCGTCGCTATCAGAGCCGCCGCTGTCGCAAGCTACGAGCGAGACGGACAGAACGAGAAGGAGGAGTGCAATGGAAGTTCTGATCATGGTAAGATGAGTTGATTCTTTACGCAAGCCGGAGCAACTCCGACCGTATATTGGAAGTCCTTTCAATCAACCAGGAACCAGGCAGTGAAGCACGAGCCACAAGTGACGCCCGAGCTGGCCCGCGAACACGGATTGACGGACGAAGAATACGACTGGATTCTTGAAAGGTTGGGTCGGACACCGTCCTTTGTCGAGCTGGGGATCTATTCCGTGATGTGGAGCGAGCACTGCTCGTACAAGAATTCAATCGCGGAGTTGAAAAAGTTGCCGCGGGACGGTGAAGCTTTGCTTGTGGGGGCTGGTGATGAAAACGCAGGCCTCGTGGACATAGGTGAAGGCCTGGCGGTTGCCTTCAAGATAGAGTCGCACAATCACCCGTCTGCGGTTGAGCCTTATCAGGGAGCGGCTACCGGTGTTGGGGGCATACAGAGGGACATTTTCACCATGGGCGCGCGCCCCATCTGCTCGCTCAACTCATTGCGCTTTGGCTCTCTCGAGAGTCCCCGTGTGCGTTATCTGTTCGACGGGGTTGTGCGGGGTATTGGTGATTACGGCAATTCATTCGGCGTACCGACGGTTGCAGGCGAGGTTTATTTCGATCCCTCCTACGAAGGCAATCCGCTGGTCAATGCCATGAGCGTGGGAATTGTCCGAGTGGGTGAGACTGCCTCGGCCATCGCGGAGGGGGAGGGCAACCGGGTGTACATCGTTGGTTCGGCCACGGGACGAGATGGTATTCATGGAGCAACGTTCGCATCGGAGGAGATATCGGAAGCCAGTGAAGCAAAGCGCCCGAGTGTCCAGGTGGGTGATCCGTTTACGGAGAAGCTGCTACTCGAAGCC
This sequence comes from Bacteroidetes bacterium CG12_big_fil_rev_8_21_14_0_65_60_17, assembly GCA_002787815.1. Taxonomy (GTDB): domain Bacteria; phylum Bacteroidota; class Rhodothermia; order Rhodothermales; family UBA10348; genus 1-14-0-65-60-17. The sequence continues at coordinate 54,475 of PCUY01000016.1, forward strand.
TCCCTCGAAGTAATCGCCAGCGGTGCGGTAGTGGGCATCCAGGACATGGGTGCGGCCGGTATTACGTGCTCGACGTGCGAAATGAGTGCCAAGGGGAATGCCGGAATGCGCATCCACGCCGACCGGGTGCCCATGCGGGAGGAAGGAATGACGCCGTATGAAGTCCTCCTCTCGGAGAGTCAGGAGCGCATGCTCATTGTATGCAAGCCCGGCCGGGAAAGCGACCTGGAGTCGATTTTTGAGAAGTGGGACCTGCACGCTGTTGACATTGGCGAAGTTACTTCGACCGGCAACGTTGAAGTGTTCTGGCACGGCGGACGCGTAGCGGAGGTACCGGCACATCACCTGGTACTTGGTGGAGGCGCACCGGTATACATCCGCGAAACGGTGCGACCTGCCTATCTTGATTCTACGCAGTCCTGGACCGATACCGATCTGGATGACTTGCCGGATACCGACGCCGCACAGATACTGCTGAGCATACTGGCTGCACCCAACATTGCATCCAAACGGTGGGTATACGAACAGTATGACACCATGGTAAGGACGAACACCGTACAGGGTCCAGGCCGGTCCGATGCCGCCGTCGTGCGCATCAAAGGCACGAGGAGAGGTCTTGCAGTCAAGACGGATTGCAACAGCCGTTATGTATATCTGAATCCCAGGAAAGGCGCACAGATCGCCGTGGCCGAGGCTGCCCGAAATGTCGTCTGCTCGGGAGGGCGTCCGGTAGCTGTTACCAATTGCCTGAATTTCGGAAATCCATACAAACCGGAACAGTACTGGATATTCAGGGAAGCCGTTGCCGGTATGGGAGATGCGTGCCGTGCGCTGAATACGCCCGTCACCGGTGGAAATGTGTCGTTCTACAACGAGAACCCTGAAGGTGCAGTCTTTCCGACGCCGACCATCGGAATGCTGGGCATTGTGGATGACGTGGAGGCGCACGCGACGTCTGCCGAGTTCAAAAGCGTGGGAGATGTAATCTGCCTGCTGCAACCCGCGGATCAGATGTCGCATGGCGTGGAAGCGAGTGAGTACCTGTCGCACATTCACGGCGTCGTGGCTGGCGACGTTCCGGCATTCGATCTGGACAGTGAACGCCGGGTCCAGGCGGCATGTATTGACATGATCAGGACTGGCGGCGTCAGCAGTGCCCACGATGTCTCCGATGGGGGCCTCGCCGTGAATCTGGCAGAGTCGGTACTTCAGTCGGATGGGCCGGGAGCCGAGGTGGATGTCACCATGCTGGACTCGGGCCGACTCGATGGGTTGCTCTTTGGAGAAGCACAGTCACGGATTGTGATATCATGCAACGAGGCCAGTGAAGAGGAACTCCGGTCCATTGCCGGCGAGCACGGTGTGCAATTGTTGCGAATAGGAAACGTTGCAGGTGCCGATCTCGTTGTTAAGCGCCACGGAAAGGAAATAATCCGGCTTGGCCGACAGGCCATGGCCAGTGCCTACGAAAATACCATACCGCAGATGATGGGTGTGTAACGCACGCCCTGCCTGGCGTACTCAAGCGCCAGAACCTACTACTTGTTGAAACAACTATCAGGAAACCGTAATGGCAGACAACGCCAAGTACATCACACTCACAGATGCCAACTTCAAAAGCGAGGTATTGGACTCTGACGTACCTGTTCTCGTAGACTTCTGGGCCGCCTGGTGTGGTCCATGCCGTATCATTGCACCTGTCATCGAGGAGATGGCGGCGGAATTCGGTGATCGGGCCAAGGTGGCCAAAATGGATGTGGACCACAACCCGCAGACACCCATGTCATACGGTATCCGCTCCATCCCCACGTTGCTGTTCTTCAAGGATGGGCAGGTCGTTGATCAACTTGTAGGCACGGCTCCCAAGAAGGTGCTCTCCGAGCGCCTGGAGAATCTTGCCAATCAACCGGCCTGAATTCATGGAAGCCGTTGACTTTTCCGGTGCCGAGCACCACAAGGTGGTAATTGTCGGTACCGGTCCTGCGGGACTGACGGCCGCGCTCTATGCCGCACGGGCCAACCTGGCACCCGTGGTATTCCAGGGCCCCGAGCCAGGTGGACAGCTCATCACGACTACGGACGTGGAGAACTACCCTGGCTTTCCCGACGGCATCATGGGGCCGGAGATGATGGACAAATTCGAGAAGCAGGCGGCCCGTTTCGGTGCCGACCTGCGCTATGGATCGGTTACGTCCGTGGATTTCACCGAGAGACCGTTTCGCCTGGTCATCGATGAGGAGATGCCCGTGCTTGCTGACGTGGTTATCATCTCAACGGGAGCATCAGCAAAATACCTGGGCCTTGATAATGAGCGCCGGTTGTTGGGGCATGGCGTCTCCGCATGTGCTACATGTGACGGTGCGTTCTTCCGCGACCAGGAAGTGGCCATTGTCGGCGGCGGCGATACGGCCATGGAAGAGGCGCTGTTTCTGACGCGTTTCGCTTCCCGGGTATACTTGATCCATCGACGGGACGCGTTTCGTGCCTCGCAGATCATGCAGGACCGCGTACTGGGTCACGACAAGGTTGAGGTGATCTGGAATACGGTCGTGAAGGACGTACTGGGTGACAAGGATGTGGACGGGCTGATCATTGAAAATGTGGAAACAGGCGACGTTCGCACCCTTCCCGTCCAGGGCTTCTTCGTAGCCATTGGTCATAAACCGAATACGGATGTCTTCGGTGATCAGCTGAAGAAAAATGAAACGGGCTATATCATTACGAAACCAGATTCCACATACACCAGTGTGGAGGGTGTATTCGCCTGTGGTGACGCCCAGGATCACGTGTACCGGCAGGCTGTGACGGCCGCCGGCACGGGATGCATGGCGGCGATCGATGCTGAGCGGTGGCTCGTCGAACAGGATTGATCTCAGCGTCGAAACAGGTTTTTCAGAATGAACCACACGTTTTCCTTGCGCTCCCTGAGTCGGCGTGAAAAGTACGGCAGCCACGCTGTACCAAAAGGAACGTAGACCCGCATTCCATGCCCTTCCTGTCGGATCTGGAGCTGGGTCTCCGGACGAATGCCATACAGCATCTGGAATTCGAAGCTGTCCGGCGTAATGCCACGCGAACCGGCAACGGACTTCGTGGCGTCCAGGAGCTGGTCATCATGCGTTGCGATGGCCGGAAAATGACCCCGGGTGAGCAGTAATTCCATGTATTCCAGGTACCGCTCCCGGATCTCGGGCATGTGCTGGAAGGCAACAGCAGCCGGTTCTTTGTAGGCACCTTTGCACAGGCGGACGCGGGCGCCGAGTGTACACATTCTCTCGACGTCTTCCCGCGTCCGCTTCAGGTAGGCCTGCAACACCACACCCACATGTTGGTCGTATTCAGCGTGGACCTTTTCGAAAATGGCCAGCGTGGCCTCCGTTGCATCGGACCCTTCCATATCGATGCGGACAAACGTGTCGGTGGAACGTGCCGTATCCAGCAATTCCCGCATGTTGTCCAGGCACAGGGATGGGTCAATATTCAGGCCCAACATGGAGAGCTTGATCGAGATGTTGCGGTCAATCGGAGCGTTCGTTTCATGAAGGGCCCGAACCAGATCGAGGTACGATGCCTTGGCCTGGTCAACTACGGACCGTTCCCTGACATATTCTCCCAACAGGTCGAGTGTTGTAGCCAGTCCCTGGCGTTTCAGATCGGCCGCGATGGGAAGCGTGCCCTCCACGTCTTGGGCAGCGACAAAGCGTTTGGCAATGAAAAATGGTAACTGCATGCTCTGGAGTTGAAGGGCCGGATCACCAGCCTTTTGGACCACGCGATAACAGGCCCTGCAACAGCGTGGTTCCGGCCGCAAGCCGCTGCGTCAATAATTCAGTATTCGAGTGAGGTCTCCGATGAGGTCATCCACATGTTCAAGTCCCATGGAAAGCCGCACAAGGTCTTCAGGCGTGCGGGAGGCTTCACCTTCCGCAGAGCGGCGGTGCTCGATCAGGCTCTCGGTGCCACCGAGACTGGTAGCCTGGAGAAACACCTGCGCGCGTGCCGTAATTTGGAGTGTTCTCTCGGCGGAGAGGCCGGTCTGGAATGAACACATCGCGCCGAAGCCGCGCATCTGACGCACCGCCACGGCATGGCCGGGATGACTGCCCAGCCCCGGAAAGTGGACGTGTGTAACACGAGGATGTTGGTCCAGGAAGCGGGCAACTGTCAGGGCCGATTCCTGCTGGATGCGAAGCCGGGCAGACAAAGTCCGCAGACCGCGCAGTGTCAACCAGCAGGAAAACGGATCCAGTACCGCACCCCCGGTTTCTTGGGTCCGGCGCACGCGGTCATGGAGGTCATCTTCCCGGGCGAAGAGCAGGGCCCCTCCCAGTACGTCTGAGTGCCCGGCCATGTACTTCGTGAGGGAGTGCACAACGATATCAGCTCCAAGTGTGAGGGGCTGTTGAATGAGTGGTGTCGTCCACGTGCCATCCACAACCAGACGGGCATGCGGGCCGTGCCTGCGACAGGCATCGGCGAGCAGCGAGATGTCCGATATCTGCAAAAGGGGATTCGATGGCGTTTCGATCCATACAAGCTGCGCGGCCGCGAGGGCCTCAAGGTCTTCAGAATTCAGGCCGACGTGTGCATCGAACAGATGCAGCCGAATGAGGTCACGCACGGCCATGTCGGTGGCCAGTACACGAACGCCGAAGTAGACGTCCCGGGCCAGCATGACCGTGGCACCGGCATCCAAGCTGTTGAGAAGAGCGGCAGCGGCGGCCATACCCGAAGAGAAGGCAAGCGCCCGGCTGGCCGATTCAATTTCCGCAAGTACGTATTCGAGACGCGCCCGCGTCGGGTTGCTGGTACGCGCATATTTGTGCCCGGAAGGCCAGTTGCCTTCAGCGTCGCGTCGGAAAGTGGTGGCCAGATGGATGGGCGGCGTCGCGTCTTCCTGATCGTGGTCCGGATCACATCCGGCGTGGGCCAGTATGGAGTCGATGTGCATGAAGAAAGGTAGCAGGCACGGCAGGTCCGTGCAATCATTCATTTTCGTGCCACCACTCATTCCAACTCGCTTCACGTCACATGCGACACTCGAGGCCGCAGAAGCTGGGGGACATCCTCCGACAGGTCAGCGCTGAGATAGGGCTGGACTCGCACCTGGAGAAAGGGAGGGTCATTGCCACGTGGGAGGACTTGATGAGTCCGCCCATGCGCACCCAAGTGGTTTCCACAAGACTCGAGAAGGACAGACTCTTTGTCCAGGTGTCGTCTGCGGCTTGGCGGCACGAGTTACACGCGCAGCGAAAAGAATGGTGCGAGCGCCTGAACAACGAGTTGGGACGCCGCGCCGTGCGTGAGATCGTTTTCCGGTGAATGCGGATGAGAGGAGGTGGCTCAGACCGGACAGTGTCCCAGTGGGCTGTTGAGCCGGTCGGGGTCCAGAATCATTTCCGGGTCCTATTCCTCGTAAGCGCCGAATACCACACTCGTGTTGTGGCCTCCAAATCCGAATGCGTTGCTCATGGCCACCTTTACCTCACGATCGGCTGGCGCATTGAACGTGTAGTTCAGGTCACACTGCTCGTCCGGGTGTTCGAAGTTGATGGTGGGGGGTACACGCTGGTGTACAATGGCCAGGATGGATGCAATGGCCTCGACGGCACCCGCAGCTCCCAGGAGGTGCCCCGTCATGCTTTTCGTGGATGACACATTCATGGCCTTCGCGTGGTCACCGAACACCCGCTTGATGGCATTGGTCTCAGCAATATCACCCAGCGGTGTAGAAGTGCCATGCATGTTGAGGTAGTCGACATCTTCCGGTCGCAGGCCGGCATCTCCGAGGGACGCTTTCATGGCATTTCGCGCGCCCAGACCGTCCGGATCGGGGGCTGTGATATGGTGGGCATCTCCACTCATGCCAATGCCGAGGATTTCAGCATAGATACGTGCTCCCCGGGCTTTGGCGTGTTCAAGCTCTTCCACGTAGAGTGCACCGGCCCCTTCGCCGAGCACGAATCCGTCACGCGTCTTGTCAAACGGTCGGGAGGCCGTTGCGGGCTCGTCATTGCGCGTGGACAGAGCCTTCAGGGCATTGAAGCCACCAATACCAAGCTCGGTCACACTGGCCTCGGAGCCACCGGTCACGGCCGCCTCCATATGTCCGAGTTTGATGAGCATGAAGGCGTCGCCGATGTTGTTGTTACCCGTCGCACACGCAGATACAACAGAGTAATTCGGACCTCTGAGGCCGTAACGGATCGAGATCTGGCCAGCGGCAATATCCGGAATCAGCATGGGAATGAAAAACGGGGATATACGCCTCGGACCATGCCCGACAAGGTTCTCCGTCTGCTTGTGGAATTCCTGCATACCACCTATCCCGCTGCCGTAGACGACACCGATCCGCTCCTGCTCTTCGGTCGAGAGCCCCTCCGGGTCGATACCCGCATCGCGCAGTGCCTGCTCTGCCACGACGACGGCGTACTGGCAGAACGGATCCATGCGCCGGGCCTCCTTGCGGTCCAGGTAGTCGTGGACATCGAACCCCTTGAGCTCGCACGCGAACTTGGTGGCGTACGGTTCCACATCGAAATAGGTAATGGGAGCCGCGCCGCTCTCGCCACGCATCATCCCCTCCCATAACGAATCGGGGGTCAGGCCGATGGGCGTCAGTGCGCCCATCCCAGTAACAACTACTCTGCGTCCAGTGCTCTTCATTCGATGCAGATCAACCTGCGTTTTCAGAGAGATATTTCACGGCATCGCCAACTGTGGCAATCTGCTCGGCATCCTCGTCGGGGATGGTGAGGTCGAACTCTTTCTCGAACTCCATGATGAGCTCCACCGTGTCGAGGGAGTCGGCACCCAGGTCGTTCGTAAACGATGCGTCGTCAGAAATGTCGCTTTCGTCTACACCGAGTTTCTCGACGATGATGGATTTTACCTTGGCTGCGAGATCGGACATAATGGTTCCTATGGGGAATATTGATAAGGTGAAACGCCAAATTACGTCGATTTGCAGGCTGAATCAAATTCTGCACGGATGTTTGACGGAACCGGGACTCTGAGCCGGGAGAAAACATTCGATAATCACGTTCGTTCCTCTGTGCTGACCTGACCATTTCCATTACTTGATCTACTGAGCATATGGCCCATCTATTTACGTCCGAGTCTGTCTCTGAGGGACATCCAGACAAGGTATCAGACCAGATATCTGATGCCATTCTGGACGCCATGTTGGCCGAAGACCCACACAGCCGTGTTGCTGTAGAAACATTGGTAACGACCGGCCTCGTGGTACTATCCGGTGAAGTCAGGACGGAATCCTATATCGACGTACAGGAGGTGGCCCGGCAGGTGATCCGGGAAATTGGTTACACGGACCCCAAACTGCGTTTTGACGCCGACTCGTGCGGTGTTCTCAGCGCCATCCATGACCAGAGTGCGGATATTGCACAGGGTGTGGACAGGGCAGGAGGCAGCCTGGGTGCGGGTGACCAGGGCATGATGTTCGGGTATGCGTGCCAGGAAACGCCAGAACGCATGCCCATGGCATTGTCCTATTCACATGCGCTGGTACGGGAACTGGCACGGCTTCGGAAGGAGGGTGTCCTGATGCCGTATCTCCGTCCGGATTCGAAGAGCCAGGTCACTGTTGAATACGAGCCTGATGGGAAAACCGTACGTCGTATCCACACGATTGTGCTGTCGACCCAGCATGGACCGGACGTATCGTTGGCACAGATCAAGGAGGATGTGAGGCGGCACGTGCTGCCTCGTGTTGTACCGTCCGATCTGCTCGATGATGACCTGATTCTGCACGTGAATCCGACTGGAAAGTTTGAAATTGGTGGGCCACACGGAGATACAGGTTTGACCGGGCGCAAGATCATAGTGGATACCTACGGCGGAAAGGGGGCCCATGGGGGCGGCGCGTTTTCGGGAAAGGATCCGTCCAAGGTGGATCGCTCGGCGGCGTACGCCGCGCGTCATGTGGCCCGGAACCTGGTAGCCGCCGACGTCTGTGAGGAGGTGCTCGTCCAGGTGGCCTACGCCATTGGCGTCAGTGAGCCGGTGTCGATTTTCGTGAATTCCTATGACACGGCCCGGGTGCCTGACCAGGTGCTGGTTGATGTCGTTCGGGAGGTATTCGACCTGCGTCCCCAGGGCATCATTGAGCGGCTGGACCTGCTGGTCCCCAGATATCAACAGACCGCCGCCTACGGGCATTTTGGTCGCTCTGAATTCCCGTGGGAAGCGGAAAACATGGTAGAGTCAATCCAACAGGCAGCATCGCGGATGGCATAGTGGGGGCGTATCGAGTCATAGGGCCCGGGAAGCGAACCGGGCTCCGGTCTGTCCTGGCAACGCTGGCGCTGATACTCGCTCCGGCCATGGTGGGAGTGGCGCAGTCCCAGGACCGGACACCGGGAGTGCCGGAGAAACGGCTCCGCGTAGATCCGGAATCCGGCCTTGTGCGCGCCGATTTTTCCATCCGGGAGAAGGAGATCCCTCCAGGTCCCACAATGTGGCGAGAAACGGCCGGTGCGTTCGGATGGTCACCGGCGGCGTCCGAGCTCGAAAAAATCCGTGTTGTCCAATACGGAGCAGTCCGCCATGAAACGTGGCAGCAGCACGTGAAGGGGCTTCCCCTTGTGGATGCGTACGTGCGCGTGTCAATTGCAATGGTAAAGGGTCCCGGGCGAGCAGCAGCGGGGCGCGACAGGGAATTAGTGTCTTCCGTCATGAGCACGTACAGGCGTGTCGATGAGGCCGGGATGATGACACTCACCCCGCGCATACCGCCTTCCGATGCCGCACGGTTGGCCGTGAAGGATGTGGAACCGAATGGATCGGGTCGGGCGTCCGAGCCAGGGCTGGCCGTGCTTGACGGGGAAGCATTGCGCCTGGTCTGGCAGCTCACCGTCTGGCCACACGCCGAGCCCGCCGAGTGGCGCGTCCTTGTCGATGCCGAGACAGGTCGCGTGCTCGAAAAGAAGGACATGGCGTTTCGGCATCGGGCGGGTCGACCGGTCGATGGGCAGGGCCTTGTGTTTGATCCCAGTCCGCTCATGACGGCAGGTGCGGCGTATGGGGCTCCCTACGTGGACGGCTCCGATGCGGCGAATCCCGCTCTCACGGCCGAATTGCAGGAGGTGGTTCTGCGCGATTTGGACGTGGATAACCAGGGAAATATAAGGCTGGAAGGTCCGTTTGTGCGAATTACCGGTGAGCTGGCGGGTGGTGGCACGTCGCCGTACGTACCGCCCACCGTCACGGACCCCGCCGCGTTCCGGCTCGACCGGGACCACGTCGACTTCGAGGCGGTCATGAGTTACCATCACATTGACAAGAGTCAGCGATATGTGCAACAACTCGGATTCCGGGGACGGCAGGAGGCCCCGTTGGCGGTCAATCCGAGGGGAATATCGCGCGATGAGTCGTTTTACTTTCCGTCGGGCAATCTGATTGTATTCGGCACGGGTGGCGTGGACGACGGGGAAGATGCCACGGTTATTTGGCACGAATATGCGCACGCCCTTTTGGAATCCGTCTCGCCGGGCCTGAATACAACGCTGGAGGGTACGGCCGTACACGAAGGGTGGGCGGATTACTGGGCGGTGTCGTACCAGCGTTTCCTGGTCGAGTCGGGCCAGGCCGCACGAAGCGACTGGGAAACCCTGTTCGCCTGGGACTCCGGCGACGGGGTTTTCTGGCCGGGTCGTGTGATGGACTTCATGGGCAATTACCCCGAGGCCACGTGCAGTGATCAGAGCCCGGCACCCAGCGGGTGCAGCCCGCACGACGACGGCCGCCTTCTGGCCACGGCGCTCATGGAGGTACAGACGGAACTTGGACGGGAGGTGACCGACCAGTTGGTGCTGTTCTCGCACGCCTACCTGAGTACTCCTTTGACCTTCCGCGATGCTGGTGAGGCCATTCTGCAGGCCGACCTGGACCATTTTGGGGGTGATCATGCGTCCACACTGGTGCAGATCCTGGGCGGCCGTGGACTCATTGACGATGCCAGTCTGAAACCGCTTGTCGAGCACACACCCGTAGCAGGTACGGACGACCTGGGCGGAGAACTTCCGGTCGAGGTGAGGGCTGTGGGGGTCGGAGCTACTGTCCAGGACGTGGTCATTTTTGCCGAATCGAGTTCACAGGGTGCATTCAGCACCACCCTGTCACGGTCGGGAGATGAAACGTGGACGGGTGCGCTCGCTCTCCCGGCCGAGCCTGATTCATTGTTCTATCATGTTTCCGTGACCGATTCCGAGGGTCGCGTCAGCCTCCTGCCGGATGGAGCACCTGACGCTCGCTTCGGGCTCCTGGTTGGAGAAGACAATATTGGTCCGACCGTCGCGCACACGCCTGTCGAGGAGGGTAGCATGGCGACGTGGCCGGTGCGGGTCGAGGCCACGGTTACGGATAATTTCGCGGTCGGTGAAGTGCGTGTCGACTTTCTGGTGGAAGATGTGGACGGTGTCGAGCTCGATTCCGGGTCGTTTCCGCTCGCAGCTGCAACGTCCCATTTTGAAGGCGTATTTCCAGGGGGCCTGACCGACATCGAAAAAGATGCCACGGTAGCGTACCGGATTCGGGCAACCGATACGTCTACAGGCAAAAATGAGACCCGGCTTCCTGCTGAGGGATGGTTCACGTTCCAGATCACCGCTGAGGGTATTGTTCGATCGTACCCCCTGACGTCAGAGACCGTCGCTCCGAACGCAGCGTGGCGGGTGGCCGAGGCGGGCGGGGCAGGGGGTGTGGTGCCGTCCGGAAACAGTGTTGCATGGATTTCCGATCCTGCCCGGACGACCCCCGGTATGGCACACAGCGTTGAACTGGCACCCATCAACCTCCGACGCCAGGTGGAGCCCGTCCTGCTCACATTCTGGTACCGCAGCCGACTCGGCGGGGCGCAGCCGGAGTCTGCCGGCGCCAACGTGAAAATCCGGACAGGTCCGGAAGCCCCCTGGGAATTGGCGGATCCGCTCCGCGGGTATGCAGCCGTACTGTCCCGCGCCGGCCACGCCATGGACGGCCAACCCGTGTTGAAGGCCGACTCGTACGGCTGGCGGTTTGCCGCGGTAACGCTGCCAGCCGAAAAAGAAGTGTCCATACGCTTCGACGTGGCCGCCGGCAGTAACGGGTTCGAAGGCGGGGGTGGGTTCCGACTGGCGGGTATTGACATCACGACGCTGTTCCCGGTTGACCTGCAGGCTCCGACCATCCTGTCGGTAGACCATGTGGACCGGATAGCCATCCGAAGCATACCGGGTGGGGGACGGGAGGCCGACGATCTGGTGTTGACCGTCCAGGCATTCGACGATCTGGGCGTGCAGGAGGCCGTGGCGGACGTCTCGCTTCCCGATGGTTCGCAGCAGGTTGTTGTACTCCGCCAGGACGCGTCGGTACTGGGGCGCTACACGGGCACTGTGGGCCGACCGGACCTTGCAGCCCCCGGGTCGACATTGGGCTTCACTGTAACCCTGCGGGACTGGTCCGGACAGCACGTTACCTGGCCCGCATCCGGCCAGTCGGTATCGGTGGAGTATGTCCTTCTCGACGTGCTGAACCTGCTTTCCGGGGCGGTGTCGGCAGCGGGCTGGTCAGATGACCCGCTCTGGGGCGTGGCATCCGGTGACGTATCCGGGTATGCGGCATCGCTCAGTACACGTCCGTTTTCCATTCCTGGAAACGCCGAGCGTGCTACACTCCGGTTGCGCCACGATTACGTGCTCACAGAGGAGCATGGAGCTACCGTGCAGATTTCAACCAGCGATGGCGCGGCGTGGACCACGCTGGAGCCCGAGGGGGGATTTCCGGGTGGGATGCGTCTCGGCGCGTCACATCCATTCGCTGGAACACGCGGGTTCCGGGACGCGGGTGAGGCCGTTGAAGATGTTTTCGATGTCTCCGGATTCCGGGGTGAAGAGGTGCTCGTTCGCCTTCTGTTTGCGAGCACGCCGGGGACGAGCGCCGTAAGCAGATGGACGGTGGAAACGCTCGAACTTGCCAACGAAACGAGGGAAACGGAATTCGCCGTATCTACCCGTTTTTCATTGAATACGATCTACCCCAATCCGGTACGCAGCATGCTTGTAGTGACCTATTCCCTTGAGGAAGCTGGTGTTGTGGAGCTTGACGTGTACGATACGCTGGGACGCCGAGTGGGGAGGCTGGACGACGGAGTCAGAAGCGTGGGAAGCCACAGTGTGACATACGATGCGTCAGGGCTTTCAGGGGGTATGTATGTTGTGCGGCTGCGCGCGGGTGGGCGGTCCGAGAGCCGCACGGTGGTGAAGTTGTAATCGGCGCCCGGAGCGTCCCTGCGTCAAGAAAGCGTAAAGCGGCAACCCGGCCGTATCTTGGGGGTTCAGTCGGGATAATCAATACACGGAATACGAATACCATGGATTACAAGGAAGGCGGTTACAAGGTCAAGGATCTGTCATTGGCAGACAAGGGGCGCATGCGGATTGAGTGGGCCGAGTCCCGCATGCCCGTGCTCATGCAGCTGCGCGAGGAATTTTCGAAGACCAAACCGTTCGCCGGGTACAAAATCACGGGCTGCCTGCACGTAACCAAGGAAACGGCGGTACTGATCGAGACGCTCGCGGCGTGCGGGGCCGAAGTGGCCTGGAGTGGATGCAACCCGCTCTCGACGAATGACGAGGTGGCGGCGGCCCTGGCACTGGCCGGGATTGAGATCTACGCCTGGTACGGGCAGTCGACCGAGGAATTCTACTGGTCCATTGACCGTACGATCGACAAAACGCCGCACACGACGCTCGACGATGGTGCGGACCTGATTTTCCGTGTTCATTCGGCGTTTCCCGAGAAGAGTGCCGACATCATCGGCGGCTCGGAGGAGACGACCACGGGCGTGCACCGCCTGCGCGCCATGGCAGCCGATGGCAAGCTGCTCTATCCCGTCTACGCGGTCAACGACGCCGAGACCAAGTGGGACTTTGACAATGTCTACGGTACGGGGCAGTCAACGCTGGATGGTATTCTGCGAGCGTCGAGCGTGCTGCTTGCCGGCAAGAATTTTGTCGTGGCAGGTTATGGCCATTGTGGCCGCGGCGTGGCCATGCGCGCGAAGGGCATGGGCGCGAATGTGATTGTAACCGAGGTCAAGCCTACGGCCGCGCTCAAAGCAACGCTCGAAGGCATGCGTGTCATGACGATGGAGCAGGCGGCCAGGGAAGGCGATATTTTCGTGACCGCAACGGGTATGAAAGACGTCATCCGGGGGGAGCATTTCGCCGCCATGAAGGAGGGTGCCATTGTGTGCAACACGGGGCACTACGATGTGGAGCTCAACCTGACGGAACTGGCCGAGATATCGAAAGACGCCCGCATGATCCGGACCGACAACCGCGAGTATACGCTCGACAACGGCAAGAAAATCTACGTTCTGGCCGATGGGCGTCTTGTCAACCTCGCGGCCGCCGAAGGCCACCCGTCTGAAGTCATGGATATGAGCTTTGCCAATCAGTTCCAGGCGCATCTGGCGCTCATCCGCACGCACGAAGCCGGTGAGGAAATGCCCAATGATGTGATGGACCTGCCCGAAGAACTCGACCAGCAGATTGCCCGCGTGAAGCTCGAGACCATGGGGCTGTCCATTGATGCCCTGACGAAGGAGCAGGAAATCTACGCGACCGACTACTCGGCAGGAACCTGATTCCGGGATCAGGCCCGGTTTACTGGGCCGCGACCGGAACACAGCCCCCTCTAAACCCATACAAACAGTATGTACAACAATTTGAGGGAGTTGCGGGATGGCACTTTACAAGCACCAGGAAGCGCAGTTGGGCGATGTCGATGGAACCGGGTATCTGTTCCGGAAAAAAACGGTACTGGGTGACAATTACCAGGGTGTCTTCATCGCATCGGACGATGAGGCGGCTGAACAGCTCGAGGCGCTCAAGGAGGCCGATTCCGTTACATTCTGCGGTGTCGCCTATCGGCGCAACCGCTCCGGAAAAGTGTCCGTCGACAAGGGGGAATACGAGGTGGATGTGAAGAACATCACGACGGTCGGCATGGGCGAACGCGCCCTTCTTGAAGTCGTCGACTGACGTGTGCGCCCGATCCGGGCCCGGGACGGCGCTCTATTCCCAGGTCAGGATATCTTCTTCTGACTTTTCACGTGTGACCCACTCCTCGGCATCGGGGAGTGGGTCTTTTTTCTCCGTGATGTTTTTACCCTGCTCCGACCACTGATTGGACAGGTAGGCATTCCACTCGGTGTAGTGCGCATACTCTTCGGGCAGTTCGTCGTCGGCGTAGATGGCCTCTACCGGGCACACAGGCACACACGCATTGCAGTCAATGCACTCGTCCGGATGAATGGCCAGGAAATTGGGTCCCTCGTAGAAGCAGTCAACAGGACAGACTTCCACGCAGTCGGTGTGTTTGCAGTTGATGCACGGTTCAGTGACGACGTAAGGCATTCTTTCAAAGGTTGATCTGTGTATATTCGCAAGATACAGCAGTGCAGTACGTCAATCCAGAATCCTCGTGAAGACGCGGCAAAACAATAGATTCGAGTCGTTTTTCTGGCTTACGGCACTCATCCTGCTTGCCGTGAATGCCCCCCCGCCCCGGGCCTTTTCGATTTGTGCCTGATTGATGCACTCGGTCTGCCATACTGTCCGGGAGAAGGCCTTCGACGCGCCATTGGGTTCTGGCCCGTGGCGATTGGCAGGAGGCCGTTGCCAAGCACTGGGCGTCACCCCTGGTTGTGCTCGTACTGGTATCCCGAATCATAAACGGACTGTCATGTCGAAAATAATCAAATACCTTCCCGGGCTCGATGGCGATGAACAGGTCTTCGTGGCCCGACTCGTCACGGAAATGACGGAGGAACAGGCAGACCAGTTTGTCCGTGTCTACCGGGAGCGAAGGAAAGATCCCTCGACGGTGCTGCTGTTGACCCTTGGCGCATTCATCGGAATTGCCGGACTGAACCGCTTCTTCCTCGGTCAGATCGGAACGAAACCTGACATCGAAACCCGTATGACATCACATCCCGGACTGCGTTCCTGCGCATATATGCTCGTTTTTCTGTTCGGCGCAGCGGTGCTTTCCGCGTGCAACGGAGGCGCGAATGAGGTTGGAGCGGACGCCATGCCACCAGCTGCTCTTTCCGACATAGAGCTTCCCCCCGGCTTTGAAATAAACCTTTTTGCAGAGAACGTGACGAACGCCCGCTCCATGGCGCTCTCGCCGGGCGGCGTCCTGTTCGTCGGTACGCGCTCGGAAGGAAGCGTGTACGCCCTGGTGGACCGGGACGGCGACCATGTGGCCGACGAACAGTTCGTACTGGCCACGGGGCTCAATATGCCGAACGGAGTGGCCTTCCGGGACGGCGCGCTCTATGTG
This sequence comes from Bacteroidetes bacterium CG12_big_fil_rev_8_21_14_0_65_60_17, assembly GCA_002787815.1. Lineage (GTDB taxonomy): Bacteria > Bacteroidota > Rhodothermia > Rhodothermales > UBA10348 > 1-14-0-65-60-17. The sequence continues at coordinate 69,823 of PCUY01000016.1, forward strand.
GCCGAGGTCAATCGCATTCTGCGATTTGATGACATTGAAGGCAATCTGGACTCACCCTTGCCGCCGGTGGTGGTTCGGGACGACTTCCCTACCGATGCCCACCATGGCTGGAAATACATTGCATTCGGCCCGGACGACAAACTCTACGTACCTGTCGGTGCACCGTGCAATATCTGTAACCCCAGCGACCCGTACGCATCCATCATGCGCATGAATGCCGATGGCACCGGGCTGGAAACATTCGCACATGGTGTAAGGAACACGGTGGGCTTCACATGGCATCCTCAAACCGATGAACTGTGGTTTACCGACAACGGCCGTGACCACCTTGGAGACGACAGTCCTCCGTGTGAACTCAACCGGGCGCCGGAGCCCGGCCTGCATTTCGGCTACCCGTTCCTGCACGGCAAGGACGTGGTTGATCCGGAATACGGTGACGTGGAGCCGCCCGCGGGCGTAGAAGTGGTAACACCTGTACAGGAACTCAGCCCCCACGTGGCACCGCTCGGAATGGAATTCTATACCGGCGGCAGCTTTCCCGCCGAGTATCACAACCAGGTCTTTATTGCCGAGCATGGTTCGTGGAACCGTTCCGAAAAAATCGGCTACCGCGTCACGTTGGTACGGCTGGATGCGTCGGGGCGCGCTGTATCCTACGAACCGTTTGCCTCGGGATGGCTCCAGGGTCAGGAAAACTGGGGCCGACCGGTCGATCTGGAACTGATGCCCGACGGCTCCATGCTTGTATCGGACGACCAGGGTGGCCGGATATTCCGGATTGCCTGGGTTGGGCAGTGAACGCCCCGCACGCGCTGCGAGTTGACAGGCCCTACCGGACGACCTGGATCAGTCGGGTTGCCTGCAGGCCGCCACCGTCCAGGTGGATGACATAGGAGCCGGGCGAAAGCATGCCGGTTGCTGAGCGTATATGTGTCGTTCCTCCGGGAAGGATGCCCTGAAACAGGTTGTTCACGCGGCGCCCAAGTATATCATACATGTCTACCCGATAGAATCCGGACCGCCCGGCGGAAATTGACACGGAGAGCTGATCCGAGACCGGGTTCGGCCAGACAGAAAGAGCAGGTGCATCGGGGTCCGGTTGCTCAGCAAGTGTTTCCACGGGTGTGGCTACCGATCGTGGTGTCCAAGAGGCCGAAATTTCCAGGTTGTCACCGGGGACGGCCTCTGGATTCGTGTGCGTAAAAACAGCGGTGACGGTACTGAAATTACCTTCAAAGTGCGTGGACTCCTCGCTTCCCAGCAGTTCGGTGACCTGGAGGGGACCACCGTCGTCCGGCTCCAGAACAAGACGCACTCGGTTCCGGCCTCGAAGCGTCTCCCGTTGCTGCTCCTGGAAGGCAGGCGGGAAGAACCGCCAACTCGGCATGTCGAACACAAACTGAAAGTCGGACACATCTGTCCAGCGCACATACCGGACGGCGCCAGCGTTGATGGCATGGTTCGTAAGCCGCGTCTGAAACCCACCCTCACCGGTTCTGGACGGTGTTTCTCCATTGATCTCACGCCCTGTAAGATCAATTCGAATGGACGAGCGGCCGCCTTCTATGTAACCGAACCGGTCGTCGAATGAGCGATCGTTGTACAGGTTTGCCGTGTGGAAGTCCGTGATCGCCGAGCCAAGATCGTCGCCGTGCATGACCAGTACGGAATCGATGCCTTTCGCACCCTTGAGTGTTTCGCCGGTCAGCATCTGGGCGACACCCATGCTGCCAACCCTGTTGGCAAGGTAGGTAATGAACAGTCCCGCCCGCTGGTAATCCATGGCCCCCGGGCCTCCGCCGTCCCGCCACTCAAACAGTGTCCTCCGGTACTCATCGGGCAGCGAGAAATAGTTGATACTTCGCCAGAAATAACCCAGCATGATCATGGCATACTCTGCATACCCTTCCGTCAGAAAGGCCTCGTCCCATCCAGAGGAGAGATGCACAAGATGCGTGTACTCGTGCGCAGCGATGGCAGCCAGTGTTGTCAGGTTACTCGTGCCGCTTGCCGAATCCAGGTAGAGTACATCGCGACCATTTCCCTGCCCAGGACCGGCATTGGGATTCACATCAGTCGAGGACACATATCCCAGCGTTCCGGTTGGGCCGCGTCCGATGTCATACAGCAGAATGTCCACCAGACCATCACCGTCAACATCGGGCGGGAGGCCGAACACATCATGGATGTTCTCGAAGATCCCCTTGGACGGATCAATGGACTGGGCCGGTGTGCCCTCGAAGATTACGTCGCGAAACCCCGCGATCTCGCCCGGAGTTACATTTCCGTTGTTCAGTTCTGCGATCTCAACCCACAATACGTACGAACCCGTTATATCAACCACGCGGAATTCCAGGGGCGTCCAGGCACCCGATTCCAGTACGTTGAATTCCTCTTCGTCGCCGACGTCTGGGGGAGATGCGCTCTTGCGACGGGGAAGCAGCCCGGCCTGTCGGGCATTGAGGTATGCGGCCATATGGCGTCGGGCCTCGTCTGAACCCGAATCGGTCGCACAGAAGTGTCCATGAACGTGGTCAGACGCCGAGTGGCCATGGTCAGCGTGCTGAGCGCTGACGACAGGCGTCAGGAGTCCCCAAGCCATCCAGACGAGGCCGGACACGAGGATCGTGGCAAGACGCGGCATTCCGGCATGGAAACTGATATAATGGACTGAGCGACCACCAAACAGATTCGATATGACTGCGCATAATTTCACGATGACCCTGATTTTCTCCGTTTCTGCACTTGTCGGTGGGTGCACTGCATCTTCCGTTGGTTTGGGATCATCGGATATCATTACAGTTGAAGGCATGATAAACGTTTGGGGCGCAGAACCGTTTACCGGGATCGTACTGCATACGGAGGAGAGCAACACCTATGTCCTTGTTCTGGACGATGACGAGCGCAGCAATCTCATCACGCCGGTGACGGCCCGTGTTACGGGTCGCGTGTACGTTGACACGTGGCGCGGCCAGCCTTTTGCACATCTGGACGTAACTTCCATGGATCTACCGGACAAGTAACATGGACCGGGACGTCGTGGCCGTGGACGTTTCGAGGCGATACAGATAGACTCCGCTCGAGAGCGCCTCGGGCTCGAATACGGCCGAATGTGAGCCAGCCGTTTGTGCCTGGTCGACGAGCGTTGCGACTTTGCGGCCCAGCATGTCGTAGACCGCCAGCGTCACGCGATCGGGACGCGCCAGTTCGTACGCGATCGTGGTTCGGTGGGCGAACGGGTTCGGCCAGTTGTTTTTCAACGAAACGGCCTCCGGCAGGACGGCCTCTTCATCCGTATCGGTGATCGTGAACGCGCGGTCCGAGAACGTGGCCTGGATGGGGACGATCTGGCCCTCGAAAATCAGGTTTCCATTGCCGTCGTTGATGGTGTTGAACGACCCCCAGCTGAAGTCTCCCGATCCGCCACTGAACGGGAAGTAGAGGGCGCCCGGATTGTCGGTACCCGTGAATGAACTGAGGCCGACGAAGAGGTGATTGTCATCGCTGCCGGTGTTCTCGATACTGACAAAGAAGGTCTCTGTGAGCTGCTGTATTTCCTCTTCGAAAGCGGTCAGGTCAATTTCGTGGAACGTCAGTTGTGGTACTTCCATCTGAGTATTGTCGCTCACGTCGAGCGAGAGCACTTCCACGCCCGGAAGCGGATTCGTACCGTCGGCAGCCGTGTACAGACGCAACCGGAAATCCTGGACATTCGACTGGGCTTCTCCGAAAATGGACATGTAGTAGGTGGCAACCGAGATGGACTCGAGCCGCATGCCGACCGGGGTCTCGAACCGGTTGGCAAACCGGGATGTGACCGGAAGTTGGCCGTCATCAAGGGAAAACCCGACGAGGAGCGTCTGATCGCCCGACTGCTCGGTCTGGATTTCCCCGCTGTCATACGTCACGTTCTGGAATGTGATCTGGCTCTGGAGAGGTGACCAGGAGGCGTCGTATGAAACCCCCGCCGTCTGATTCGTGCCGACTGTGATATCGGTGTGGGGCATGACGAGTGTTACAGCGTCGTAGTCGCCGCTTACCGTCGTGCCCTCACCGCCCAATTCGGCGTCCTGGATCTGCAGGGGTCCCGATACGGGATCCAGCACCAAGACAGGCATGAGATGGTCCGGGTTGGTGGAACCGGTCGGCACGAGGTTGATGGTGAAATTACTGACATTTTCCCAGCGTACGTATTCCACGCCTCCCGGACGGACGGACCGGTTGGTGGGTGGTGTTGAGGTCGATGCCGTTCCATCCACAACCGGAATATTGCTCGCCCGGACGAATGCATATTGATCTTCGAGATGGCCGTAGTTCTCGGCCACACTGCGGTCGTTGATCAGGTTGGCTACGTGAAATCCCTGGATGTACGTTTTGAGCGTGTTCAGGCCATCGTTACCGGTGAGCTGATTGAGCTGCAATACGTAATTGCCGGCATTTATACCTGTCGAACGCGACAGCGCACCGGTTTCGAGGACGCCAACCCGCTCACTGAAGTAGTTCGTGAAGAGTCCGGCTCTCTGGTAGTCTTCCCCGCCCGGCCCGCCAAACTGGGAATTATCACTTCCCGTTCCACGGAAATCCATGAATGGCCTGGCCCTCTCTGAAGGGCTTGACAGGTAATTGATGGAACGCGCCGTAAACCCGTTCTGCACCTCGGCCCACTCGGCGAGTCCTTCATCCACGAAGGCGGCATCGCCCGAGTTCACGCGTGCAAAGATCAGGTGCTGGTATTCGTGAGCCAGCGTCTGCTGTACGGACGACTGGTCGCGCCGCTCCCCGGTCGAAGAGAACATGCCCGGCATGACATCGATATGGATCATATCCCGTGTGTTTCCGGACCCACCAGAGAGATCCGATGGGTCGAAAAAGCCCAGAACGGCGCTGAAATTACCCGCCGACGGGTCGAAAAAATCCTGGATGTCGTGCAGCATGACGTCTGTCTTGCCGTCTCCGTCCACGTTGGGTGGCGGGCCGAAGATCTGCTCATCGTTCAGGATGATCCCCTGGTTTGGGTTGAATGAACCGGCGGGTGTCTGCGTGCCGAGTGCGAGTGCCATCTGGTCCAGGTCAGACTGCTCCACTGGACCGTTCGGGGCAAGTTGGGCCGTCTCAACCCACAGGTTGAAGGCCTCATGCTCGATGGTCAACGTGAAATCAACCGGGATATAATCACTCGTTCGGAGATTGAAAACGTGGAAAATCTGTGCTTGTCCAACCTGTGCCGACTGGGCGTCCCCCTTCCTGAGCGGGAATTGTCCCGCATCGCGCATGGATTTGTACGCCGCGAGTGCCTGTTGCCCCCGATCCGACTCGATCAGCGCGCGCGTAATGTGGAGCGGAACGACATCATCCGCGCCATGGGCGTGCGATGATCCGTACGTGGCATGAACCTGCGACGACTTGCGGGCTGCGTCGACGTCCAGTACCTGGGCAGGGACAGGCGCCACGACAGCGATTGCGGCGACGGCGAAAACAACTGCGCTGTAGATTTTTTTCAGCATGGACATCGTGTCTCTGGGGTCTTGATCTGACGGCATACGGCACGGGTAGGGTATCGACAATTAATATACGATCGATAGAGGCGTTTTCGCGGGGAAACGAAATGAGCGGGTCATATCGGATCCTGAATGGTTTTATAGAACCCTTCGTTCCCCATACGGGTAAAGGTGCCCGTGACCCTACCGCGCAATCCTGGAAGAATGAAAAAAAATGCACTGACGCCCGAAGAAGCACATGTCATCCTGCACAAGGGAACGGAGCCACCGTTTTCGGGCGTCTTTTGCCATCACATGGAGAATGGATCCTACGTGTGCCGGCAATGCGGCGCACCCCTCTACCGGTCGAACGACAAATTCGATTCCGGATGCGGGTGGCCCAGCTTTGATGCCGAAATCGACGGTGCCGTCGAGCGCATACCCGACGTGGACGGCCGCCGAACCGAAATCGTCTGCGCGCGCTGCAAGGGGCATCTCGGGCACGTATTCACCGGGGAGGGGTTCACGCCACGCAACACGCGGCACTGCGTGAATTCGATTTCCCTTGCGTTTGAGCCGCGCACCGAACGCGCCCTGTTCGCCTCTGGATGTTTCTGGGGAACGGATTTTCATTTCATGCAGCAGGAGGGCGTTTTGTCCACACGCGTCGGTTACTGCGGTGGTCATGTCCCCAATCCGTCCTACCGGGAGGTATGTGGCGGACGGACGGGGCACGCGGAAACGGTCGAAGTCGTATTCGATTCCGGACGCGTCAGTTTCGAGGACCTCGTCAAGCTTTTTTTTGAGACACACGATCCCGGTCAGCGAGACCGGCAGGGCCCGGATGTGGGCACGCAGTACCGCTCCGCCATTTTTTATCTCAACGAAGCCCAGCGTGACACGGCTCTCAGACTCATCGAAGAGCTGCGCCAGGGCGGAACGGATGTGGTGACGGAGGTCACGCTCGCAGGTACATTCTGGGAGGCTGAGGACGATCACCAGAACTACTATGCCCGGACAGGTGGCCATCCGTACTGCCACGTCTACACGAAGCGGTTCGCCTGAGAACGCGGCACAGCGTAGTGCGACTCCGATCGAGCCGTACTACCGAAGACGCGAAACGTACGCTTCTCCCGCGACGGAATCGCCTGCTTTCCCGATCAGTGCCATTTCCTCCAGCAGATCAATGGACGAAGCGAATGCCGTATCGCCCACATCGACCACCTGGGTTTGTTTCCACTCACCGTCCGGGGAAAGTGAAAACACATACACGATGCGGTCGATGTTACGGTCCATGGCCAGTTGTTCGTCGTAACCCACGGCCGCCAGACGGCCACCCCTGATGCGCACGAGCGATCCGAACGCGCCATGGTCATAGGGCGTGGACGGCCGGAGGGTATGGGTCAGTTCCCATGAACCGTCGGAACGCCGCTCCAGGATGCGAACCCGTCCGCTGCCGTCACGGCGTGCACGGCTTTCCCCGATGGCGAGTCGTTTGCCCGAGAGGCTGATGGGCACGAAAAACGAGTCGACGCCACGCATAATCTCCTCAAGCACCCACGTTCCGGACGCATCGCGCTGGTACGTGAAGACAATACCCGGTTTCTCGCGTGCCCAGGTCGATGCGCCCACCGCGAGCAGATCACCATCCGCGTCAATGGAGGCGCCGTAGACAGCCTCCTCGGCGGCGAGCGGACTCTCGAGCCTGGCCGTCTGTACGAACTGGCTGTTTCGCCGCTCGTAGATGTAGACGACCCCGTTGTAGGTCTGTCCTGATGTATCGCCGGCGGTCGTTACGGCGAGGAGGTCTCCGTCGAGCACCATGGCGTTGGCGAACTCTCCATGGCGCCCGTCGTCGGGCTGTTCAATGCGCTGAATCTGGTGCCAGGACCCATCCAGGCTGTCCTGTTCGAAAATGTATACCGCGTTCGATGTCGATTCGCGGAAGAAGGGTCTGTTGGAGGTTACGGCAATGCGCCCGTCGGACGCATCGACATGACTGCCAAAAAAATGCTCCTCGTGGCAGTCGCCGGGTCTGAGCGTGGCTTCGAGTGTCCACGACGTGGTCCTGTCGCCCTGCCGGAATACGTTGACTTCGCCCGAGCGCGTACCGCATGCGTTGGCCCCCGGCGCTCCGACGACCGCCAGCGACCCATCGAGAGCGGTCGACGCGCCGAAAAACGTACCCCTCGTCGTGTCGGGTGCCGGAAGCCGGCTGAGCTGGGCATGTGCCGTGGGCAGTACGCAGGTCCACACGGTCACCACGCAAAGGAGCCTCCTCAGGGCCGCTAAAACAGGAACGAGCGGCACGGAGCGTGGCATGATATGCGTGGGAAAGGGATTCATCAAGACCGGGACGTGAGCTCTTCCGCCATCACTTCCCAACGTGCGTAGCATGCTGCAAGTTTTTGTTGCAACGCTTCGTAGTCGGACATGAGGTTCTTGCCGTCCTCCGGGTTGGCGAAAATGGCGGGATCGGCAAGGCGTGCTTCCATGGATTCCTTCCGGGTCTCCAGTTCAAGGATATCTGCCTCGAGTGCCGAGTGCTTCCGGTTCAACTGATAATCATTGAGACCGGCGTACTCCGAACCACGGCTGTTCTCGGCCCTGGACGGAGCCGGCGTTTTCTGCCGGTTTGCTTCTGCAGCCTCCTGATTTTTCCGGTTTTCTGCCCGACGTTCCTTTTTTTGGCGTGTGCGCTGCTTTTCATGGGCTCTGTCTTCTTCCTCCAGGGCCTGCTGCTTCCACTCGTACTCGGCATACGTGCCTTCGTATTGGTACAGATGGCCATCCTCTACACGCCAGACGCTCGTGGCGACTGCATCCAGAAAATGCCGGTCGTGTGAAATGAGCACGAACGTACCGGTGTACTGCGTGAGTGCTTCCATCAGGACCTGTATGGACTGCAGGTCCAGGTGGTTCGTGGGCTCATCGAGCACGAGCAGGTTTGCCGGTGACGTCAGTGTACGGGCCAGGGCAATGCGGCTACGCTCACCCCCCGAGAGCACGCGGATGGGCTTTTCGACCTCCGCTCCCCGGAACAGGAACGCACCCAGGATGGAGCGCAGTTCGGTTTCGCTGCGCTCGTAGGCAACTTCCCGAAGGGCGTCAAGGGCCGTGTGGTCCGAGTTCAGCGATTCCGCCTGATGCTGCGCAAAGTGCTGCATGTGCACGTTGTGTCCCTCTTTGCGCGTGCCTTCGAACGGCTCCGTGCCGAGCAGCATGCGTGCAAGCGTGGACTTGCCGGCTCCGTTGCGCCCGATGAGGGCTATTTTCTGACCTCGTTCAATATGAATGGGGTCGGCATTTTCAAATACGGTGATATCGCCGAATTCACTCGGGTAGGTTTTCGAGAAACGGGACAGCTCCAATACCACCTTTCCCGAGCGGGGGGCTTTGGGAAAACGGAACGATATCTGCGCTTCGTCCGGTGGAAGCTCGGGAATCCGGTCCAGCTTTTCGAGCGCTTTGACCCGGCTCTGTACCTGCGTGGCCTTGGACGCTTTCGCCCTGAAGCGCTCAATGAAGCGCTCCGTGTCCTGGATCATTTTCTGCTGGTTCTCCCACGCGGCACGGTGATGTTCGCGCCGGATCTGACGTTCCTGGAGGTAAAAATCATAGTTGCCGGTATATTCCGTCAGGCGACCCTGCATGATCTCTACCGTCCAGTTGGTCATGCGGTCCAGGAAGCGGCGGTCGTGTGAGACAAGGACGACGGTTCCAGGATAGGTCCGCAGATAGTCCTCCAACCACGCAATACTGTCAATGTCCAGGTGGTTCGTCGGCTCATCGAGCAGCAACACGTCGGGCTCATCGAGCAGCAGCCGGGCCAGCGCCACGCGCATGCGCCATCCTCCCGAGAACGTCCTGAGCGGGCGGTGCATGTCATCGGCCCGGAAGCCGAGTCCCGACAGCACCGATTCCGTTCGGGGCACGATCAGGTGAGCCTCGCGCGCGGCCAATTGCTCGTGAACCTGCGCAAAATCGTCCATGATACGCGCATACGCCTCGTCCGAATGATCCTCGTAGTTCTCCATCTGAGCCTGGAGCTTCTCCTCCCGGCGTTGCAACTGCTGGATGTCGGCGAACGCTTCCAGCGCCTCTTCGAGTACGGTCCGATCGGCCGCGAGCTCCTGCGTATCCTGCTTCAGGTAACCGACACGCCAACCGCCGTAGGTTATGGAGCCACCATCGGCCCGTTGCTCGCCCGATATGAGTCGTAGCAGCGTTGTCTTGCCGGCACCATTGGGCCCGACAAGACCGATCCTGCGTTTTTCACGTATGGACCATGTCACGCCGTCGAGTACCGTGTGGCCTCCGAAGGCCAGGGAAATATTCTGCAGTTGGATCACGGTAGGGCTCAGTATGCGTGTTCGTGGACGAATCCTTTCCAGATGGTCATGAGCATGATTTTGATATCAAGCTTGAGCGACCAGTGCTGGATGTAATAGAGGTCAAATTCAATGCGCTTCTCAATGGAAGTGTTGCCGCGCCAGCCGTTCACCTGTGCCCATCCCGTAATGCCTGCCTTCATCTTATGGCGAAGCATGTACCGCGGGACGCGGTCCCGGAAATCCTCAATGAAGACAGGCCTCTCGGGGCGCGGCCCGACGACCGACATGTCTCCCTTGAGGACGTTGATGAATTGGGGCAGTTCGTCGAGCGATGTGCGCCTGAGGAAGGCGCCCACGCGGGTTGCCCGGTTGTCGTCGGGCCGCGCCCACACGGCCCCGGACTTCCGTTCCGTATTCACGGGCATGGACCGGAATTTGAGCATCTGAAACGTCTTCCCGTTCAGCCCCATCCGCTCCTGACGATAGAAAATCGGGCCCGGAGAGGACAGTTTGACGGCTACGGCAAGTGCAATGTAGAGCGGCGACAGCAGTACGAGCACGGAGGCGGAGAAGGCCAGGTCCATTGTTCGCTTCATGACGCGCCGCAGGTCGATCGGGGCCTCGTCAATCAGGTGGATGATCGGAATGCCGTCGATGTCCGTGACCCGGCCATTCAGGATGTCGAACTCGAAGATGTCCGGTACCAGGCAGACGTGCGCGAGCCGGGACGAGAGCTCGTTGAGCTGTCCCTCGATGCGCTTGCTGGCCGACATCGGGAGGGCAATGTAGACGTATTGTATGGGCTTCCCCTGGGATTCCGCCTGGTCGAGTATCAGGGAAATTTCATCCGTACGACCCAGGATGTCGTCGCCATTCTTCCCGTCGTCCAGGAATCCGGCCAGTTCGAACCCTATCCAGGGATACTCCTCAAAGGCGTCGCGAAGCCGCTGCCCCACACGGCCCGCGCCCACGATCAGGACCCGACGCAGGTATTTGCCGCGACGCCGACCCGCGCGCAGGAAGAGGTAGAGCCCGAGTCGAACGCTCACAATCAACAACGGCGTGTAGAGGCCGAAGAGGCCCAGCGTGAGACGCGAGAAGTACAACTCGCGATAGAACGATAGCGATGCCGCCACGGCGATCACACCGAGAAGGATGGCCTTCAGTACGGACAGCACGAGCGATGTCGCCCTTTGGGCTCGATCCGGTATGTACAGCCCCGATGCCCAGAACACCGTCATACTCACAATCAGTACCCATGGAATGAATTCCATGTACCGGCCGGGGGGTAGCCACTCGGGCAGCGGAAAAATTCCGAGGGCGGGAAAAAGTTCAAACCGGGTGTAATAGGCAAGCACCCAACTCGCCGCAACGAGAAGGGCATCCACAAAGAAGAGGACGCGCTGGAAAAGTCGGCTTTGCTCCTGGAGCATGGATCAGAGGTGTAGGATTCTGGCCGTCGGGTCAGGCCTTGCGGATGAGCAGGGTGATATCAAGTGCCGTGACGGAATGCGTGAGTGCACCCACGGAAATGTACTGAACCCCGGTTTCGGCAATGGGCCGCACCGTCTTCAGGTCCACGTTCCCGGAGGCTTCGGTTTCAATGCGTCCACCAACGCGCCCAACCGCCTCCTCCAGCAGGGCTACATCCACACCACGCGCCAGCGGGCGGGCGAAGTTGTCGAGCATCACGCGGTCCGCACCTCCGTGTTCCAACACCTCATCAAGTTCACGCAGCGAGGTGACCTCAATTTCAATTTTCGGGGAGATGCGACGCTCGTGCCCTGCCGCCCGGTGCTCCGCTGCACGATCCAGCGCCGGGCCAATACCTCCCGCCGCCGCAATGTGATTTTCCTTGATCAGGTACATGTCCCACAGACCCTGGCGGTGATTGTGGCCGCCGCCACACCGGACGGCGTACTTGTCGAGAGTACGCATACCGGGCGCCGTCTTGCGTGTGTCCAGAATGATGGCTCCCGTCCCGTCGGTGGCCTTCACGAAAAGAGCGGTGAGTGTGGCAATACCGCTCATGCGCTGCAATACGTTCAGTGCCGTTCGTTCACCTGCAAGCAGGGCCGCCACCGGGCCCGTAATGGTGGCCAGACGCATTCCCGGTGCAACCGGCGCACCATCCTGGACATGGCAGACGACATGCAGATCCGGATGGACGAAACGGAAAATCCGCGTTGCCACCTCCGTGCCCGCAAGCACGCCCACGGCTTTTGCCTGGATTTCAGCCCGGCCGGGCAGGGACGCGGAGACAGTGGCCTCCGAGGTGATGTCACCCGTTCCCAGGTCCTCGGCCACGGCCCGCGCTATCAGGGCATCCCAGTCCATGTGCGTCATGATCCGCTTCCAGATACAAGATCAACGAGGTGGAGCGGAGCCGAAACAGGGCGGCCCCGCTTGCGATCCATGAAGCAGAGTACGACATGGGCTGAGATGCACACCCCGTCGTGCCCCTGACGGTGCACCTCGTAGTTGAATCGGATCCGGGTGGCTGTACGGTTCAGGGACCAGGTCACGTGGATATCCACCAGGTCGTCGTACCGGATGGCCCGTCGGTACGATACCTCGAGGTGTACAACGGGCATATCCATACCGCTTTCCTGCAATTCCAGATACGATGCGCCGAGGCGTCGAAGAGCCTCCGTGCGGGCTTCCTCGAACCAGTCAATACAATGGGTATGGTAGGCGACCCCCATCGGATCACACTCCCGGAACCGGACGCGGTGGGTATGTACGTGGGTCTCGGCCATGGGCTTGGCTCAGGCTTCCTCCCAGGCACCCATGGCAGAAAATTTGGCAAGCCGCTCTTCGATGAGCGTTGCGCCGTCTTTTGCCGAGAGCGCATCCAGGTTGCGTGCAATGGCCTTGCCCAGTTCCGTGAAACAGAACGAGGGATCATGGTGCGCGCCTCCAAGGGGCTCAGGTACAATCTCATCAATGATATGCTGCTCCATCAGGTCGGGAGCGGTGAGCTTGAGGGCCCGCGCCGCATCTTCCTTGTAATCCCAACTGCGCCAGAGGATGGAGGAACAGCTTTCCGGAGCAATGACCGAGTACCAGGCGTTTTCGAGCATGAGAATCCGGTCGCCAACGCCAATTCCGATGGCTCCGCCCGAGGCTCCTTCTCCGATGACAGCCACCACGATGGGGACCGGCAGGCGGGACATTTCAAGCAGATTGCGCGCAATGGCTTCCGCCTGGCCACGCTCTTCAGCCTCCATGCCGGGAAATGCGCCGGGTGTGTCAAGCAGGGTGATGATCGGTTTCCCGAACTTGGCTGCCATTTTCATGAGTCGGAGCGCCTTGCGGTAGCCCTCCGGATTCGGCATACCGAATCGGCGGTATTTCCGGCTTTTCGTGTCCCGTCCCTTCTGGTGGCCGAGAATCATCACATTCCGGTCCGTGCTGTCATAGCGTGACCCTTTGAACGTGGCCAGTCCTCCGACAAGGGCCGTGTCATCTCCGAAAAGGCGGTCCCCGTGAAGCTCAACAAAGCCATCGGTCATGGCCTCGATGTAATCGAGCGTGTAGGGTCGTTCCGGATGACGGGCAATCTGGACCCGTTGCCAGCGCGTCAGATTCGTATAGATGGACGTGCGCAGTTCATTTACCCGCTGCTCCATTTTTTCAATACTGGCCAGCAGTTCCGGCGCTCTTTCTTCGGAGTCGACCTGACGCATCTCGTCGAGCTTGGCTTCGAGCTCGGCGAGTGGTTTCTCGAATTCCAGCAGGATAGGTTTTTTCATCTGAGGCTGACGGCCACTATATCAAGATCCGTGGCAAGCGATTGGTGCATGGAATAAAACCAGTATGCCTTCCTGATTTCATCGGGTGTCAACTCTTCAGCCTCCCCGGTGTTCGATTCGGGCTTCATGACGGGAAACATACCCGGTCGGATGGCCCATGACGAGGGCAACAGGTGGGCATGCTCGGGAGCGGAGCCCACGAGGGCAAGGCGTCCGCGTGCGACGGTGACGAGCTCCGGCAACCTGTCCATGAGCCGCCGTGTCACGGAATCAGGTGACATGGCGCGCGAGACGGGCCATACGATGGGCGATGTGACAAGTGCCGCGAGTGCGAGCAGTCGGTGTGTGGCGTGCCGCATGGCAGGGGAGCGGGGTTCCTCAACAGCCTTCAGTTGTTGCAGCAGGCTGGCTACGGAGACGTGGGCAATCGTGGATTTGCCGACGACGTGCTCCTGGCCTTCGCTGAACATGCGAAACTGGACGCTGAGGTCATTGAGCTCCCGCATGTGGGTGAAGATGACCTGGTTGGGCACGTCCTGGGCCGCAAAAACGATATCCGACAAGCTGCGCAGGCGCACCAGATCCCTGAGCTGGGACGGAGATCCGAGCAGGGGAGGACTTCCGGCGCCGGGCGTGCCGGCTGGACTGCTCGCACGGTCCGCCTCGCGCGCACTCTCCGTACTGGACCCGGACACTTCCGGACAGACGTATCCTTCCACGTGGAAGGGTGGGCTCGGATGCCTCTTCAGGAGACCCGTAAGGCGCATAGCCTCGCCCACCCCCCCAACCACCAGGGCCCGGCGCGACCGGCGCCGGCGCGCCGACGTCCAGGCATGAATGGCCAGCAGCGCCATAATGGACGAGGGGAGTGCCAGTCCGATCACCCATCTGGAATAGGCGATGCTCTGAATGAAAAAGGACAGCGTGCCCAGGAGCAGGAATCCGGTCGTTGTGCCGAGCATGACCGCGCGCACGGTCCATTGCGCCGACCGACGGTATGCACCGAGAAGCGCCATTCCCGCCACCGAGGCCAGCGCGGCGCCGGGCACAACCGTCGCGTAGAACCGGGGAGCAAACGCAATGTCCGGGCCCAGGAATCGGATACTCCCAAGCACGCCCGTCGTGGTTGCCACGACGGTCGCATCTACCAGGGGTCTGCGTAAGCGGCGCACCACGTTGCTACACAGGGTCAGCGTGGCACGCATCAGGATGCCGAGTCTCAGGAGCCCGGTAAGCAGGCGCATGCGTCGCTGGTGCGCACCCTGTTCCAGGTGCTTCTCGATGAAGAGCAACATGGCGCCGTAGAACAGTTTCACATAGCGGACCTCGCCCTTCTTGGTGCTTTCCCCCTTGTAATGGATAATCTGCGTTCCGGGAGTATAGCGGATGGTCCATCCGGCTTGCTGGATCCTGAAGCACAGGTCGAGATCCTCCCCGTACATGAAGAACGCTTCATCGAAGAGACCCGCATGGTCAAGAGCACGGCGGCGTACCATCATGCAGGAACCGGACAGGGCATCGACCTCGCAGGTTTCGGTCTCGGGGATGAAGGTCATGTTGTAGCGCCCGAATCTGGGGCTCTTCGGAAAGAGTCGGGCAAGCCCCGTCATGCGGTAGAATGCCGTGGACGGCGTCGGAAACGAGCGCCGGCTCTCGGGCGCAAACGTGCCATCGGGGTTGAGTATCCGGCATCCCGCAGCGCCGCAGTCCGGATGCTTCCGCATGAACGCCACGAAATGGGCGAGTGTATCTTCCTGGACAATAGTGTCCGGGTTGAGAATGAAGATGAACTCTCCTTTCGCTTGACGAATGGCCTGGTTGTTGGCGCGGCCAAAGCCTGCATTCTCCCGGTTGGCAATGACGTGCACGTCCGGAAACTGCTCCCGAACGGCGGCTACCGAGTCGTCGATGGAGTTATTGTCTACCACCCATGTCTCGACATCCAAACCGCGCATGGCATGCTGCAGGCTGCGCAGTGCCTGCAGCAGGAACTCGCGCACATTGTAATTCACAATCACGACCGACACGTCGACCGCGGCTTCCTGTTGATGCATGGACCGGACTCAGGGGGTGAACATCGTTTTCGAAAGATACGCCGTATACTCCCGGCCATGCGGAAAGTCCATGCCTACCGGAGTGAAGTCGTGCGCACCATGTCGCTCGCCGTGCCCATCGTGGTTACGCAACTGGCGCACATTTCCATGAGTTTTGTAGATACGATCATGGTGGGTCGCCTGGGCGCCGATGAACTGGCTGGCGTAGCGCTGGGGAACACGGTTTTCTTCAGCATGCTGATTTTTTGCATGGGCATCCTGATGGCCGTGGGCCCGATGGTCTCACAGGCCTACGGAGCAGGCGACACGGAGAGCGTCGGAAGGTCGGTCCGACAGGGACTCTGGATGACGGTCTTACTCGGTCTCGTGGGGTTCGTGCTCATTCGCAACGCAGACTTTTTCCTGCAGCTTACCGGGCAGACGCCGGCGAACACGGCGCGCAGTGCAAGTTACCTGGATGCGATCGGGTGGGGGGTGTTTCCGTTTCTGGGATTCGTCGCCCTGCGCAGTTTCATGGAGGCTGTGGCGCGGCCGCGTATCGTGACGGCCATAGCGCTTATCGGCGTGCTCCTGAACATCGGTGCCAACTGGGTGCTCATGTACGGCCACTTCGGATTTCCGGCCCTGGGGCTTGTCGGAACGGGATGGGCTTCCACGATTGTCTTTACGTTCAACTTCCTGGCCCTGCTCTTCATTGTGGCGCGCGAGCGGTCTTTTGATGTCTACGGCATTTTTTCCCGTATCGGCCGGCCGGATCCCACCTACTTCCGCGAATTGGTGCGGATTGGATGGCCCATCGGGACGTCGATGGGTGTCGAAATGGGATTGTTCATGGCGACGGTCCTCATGATGGGGTGGATCTCCACGACGGCGCTCGCGGCCCATCAGGTGGCTATCCAGTGTGCGGCATTTTCGTTCATGGTCCCGCTCGGCATAGGAATGGCCACCTCGGTTCGGGTCGGTCACTGCGTCGGACAGCGCAACCCGGATGGCGCCCGCCGTGCCGGTTTGACGGGGATGGGACTCAGCGCGGGGTTCATGGCTGTTGCGGCTGTATTTTTCTGGCTGATCCCGGAACGTCTGGTGGGCCTCTATCTGGATACATCCCTGGCGTCCAACGCTCCTGTCGTGGATCTTGCCGTATCGCTGCTCGCTTTCGCGGCGGTTTTCCAGGTGGTCGATGGCATCCAGGTGTCGGCCATGGGCGCACTGCGTGGGCTGAAGGATACGCGTGCCCCCATGGTCCTCTCGGTAATGTCGTATTGGGGGCTTGGCCTGACTTCGGGGTATATTCTTGCGTTTCACGCCGGATTTGAGGAACGTGGACTCTGGATGGGTCTGGTCGTGGGCCTGGCCGTGGCCGCCGTACTTCTGTCGCGGCGCTTCATGGTGCACGTCAGGGACGGATCGTTCCGGGAACCGGCTCCCAGGTGACCTGATGAGTGTTGTGCTCTTTTTCGCTGGATTGGCCCTGCTCGTTATGGGAGCCGAAATACTTGTTCGTGGCGCATCGAACCTGGCAGGGACGCTGGGTATATCGCCCCTTGTTGTTGGACTGACCGTTGTGGCCTTCAGTACGAGTGCACCGGAATTGGCCGTCAGCGCGAAGGCAGCGCTGGCAGGTGATGCCGCCATGGCGCTTGGAAACGTCGTAGGCTCGAATATCTTCAACGTGCTCTTCATTCTCGGAACGTCCGCCCTGATTGTGCCCCTGACCGTGTCGCGCCAACTCATCCGGCTCGACGTACCGATCATGGTACTGCTCTCGGGAGCCGTCTTCGCGATGGGTCTGGACGGTAACATATCGTTTCTGGATGCCTGCCTCCTGCTGGTGAGTCTTGTCATCTACGTCTGGTTTTCCGTATGGCAGGCCCGGCGGTCGGGAGCTGAAAACGTGGATATGGAACTTCCCTTATCGAAGAGATGGAGTGGCATGCGCAGTTCTCTTGCCGTTGCGGCGGGTCTGGCACTGCTCGTCCTGGGCTCGCGGTGGCTGGTCCAGGGTGCTGTTGCACTGGCCGGCGCCCTCGGCGTCAGTGAGATCGTGATCGGGCTGACCATTGTGGCTGCCGGAACGTCGCTGCCCGAGGTAGTGACGTCCATTGTGGCTGCTCTCCGCGGTGAGCGGGACATGGCGGTGGGAAATGTCGTAGGCTCGAATATATTCAACGTACTGGGCGTGTTGGGGCTGGCAGGCCTGCTCGCACCCTCCGGGATCACGGTACCCGTTGCCGTCCGGGAGTTCGACATGGTGGTCATGATCGGCGCAGCCGTGTTATGCCTGCCGGTGTTTTTCTCGGGAGGCGTCATCAGCCGGAGGGAAGGGGCGCTCCTTCTCGGCCTGTATGTGCTCTACACGGCGTATGTTGTGCTGGATGCGTCGGGTCACGGCGGACTGTGGTATATGTAACTTTCATTGTTACATTTAATATCGACCCGATTCGGAGTAAATTCAAGCTTCTTCGCGTCGCGTCGAAGCGAAATATTTGGTACGTTTGGAGATCTGTCCGTTAAACCCCACCTGTCACCTGCATGGCGCAGATATTCAGTCGCAAAGCGAACACCCTTCCTACGCTATCCCTGATGGCAGCACTCGGGGGTGGCGTTTTTGCCGTTTTTGCCGTTTGGTATTTTTTCTCACCGGAGTACACGGATGTGGGATACGCTCCGCCGCAGCCGGTCGAGTACAGTCACCGCCTGCATGCGGGCCAGTTGGGGCTGGACTGTCAGTATTGTCACACCCAGGTGACGAGTGCGGCCTATTCGAACGTCCCGGCTACGCAGACGTGTATGAACTGCCACAGTCAAATCCGGACCGAGTCCCTCAAGCTGCTTCCGGTCAGGGAGAGCTGGGTGACGGGCGAATCCATAGAATGGGTCAAGGTGCACAAGCTGCCCGACTTTGCCCACTTCAGCCATGCGGTCCACACCAACAATGGCGTCGGCTGTGAGACGTGCCACGGTCGAATTGACCAGATGGAAGTCGTCTCGCAGGTGGAGCCCCTGAGCATGGGGTGGTGCCTTGAGTGTCATCGCCAGCCCGAGCTGTTTCTCCGCCCGGACGACGAAATCACAACCATGGGATACGAGCCCCCGTCCGACTACGTCCAGCAGAATCTGCAGCGCGTAGCCAGTGAAAAGATCCTGCCGCCCACCAATTGCTCTGCCTGCCACTACTGATTCATCATGATAGAGCTTCCAATCATTGATGCTGTGCCGTCGGGGGATGACGCAATATCCCCGAGAACCCGTTTCTGGCGCAGCGTAAGCCAATTGGAGCGGTCTTCCGATTTCCGGAAGATTGCGGCCAATGAATTCGTTCCCGGTGCATCGGAGTCTCCCGGCGGGGCTTCCCGGCGGCAGTTCCTGCAGGTCATGGGTGCTTCCATGGCACTTGCCGGTCTGACGGCCTGCCGCAGGCCGGTCGAGACCATCGTGCCGTTCTCACGGCCACCCGAACATCGGATTCCCGGTGTGCCTGTCAACTACGCGACATCCATGCCGTTCAGGGGTGCGCTGCGCCCGCTGTTGGTGGAAAGCACCGACGGTCGCCCGACGAAGATTGAAGGCAACCCCGATCATCCGGAGGTCCGCGGTGCATCGACGGCGCTGGAGCAGGCCTCACTCCTGGGGCTGTACGATCCGGACCGGTCGAGGTATGTCCTCAGGGGTGGTGAGGTGTCCGACTGGAAGGCGTTCAAACAGGCCATGGCGGCGCTGCCGGCCTCCTCGCGCGTTCTGGTCATGGCCGAGCCCGACTCATCCATGACCATGGCCCGCCTGCGGCAGGAGCTTTCCGGCGCCTATGCGAACGTACGGTTCGTGGAATATGATCACGTGACAGCCCGTCGCGTGACGCGCGGGTACGCCGCTGCATTCGGACGGTCGGTCCGCCCGGTACACCATTTTTCCGAGGCACGCGTCATCCTGTCGCTGGACGCGGATTTCCTGGCCTCCACCGATCCGGACGGAGTCTGGAATACACGCCAGTTCGCCCAGAGTCGACGCATGGAGGAAACAGGTGCAATGAACCGCCTCTATGCCGTCGAAAGTGCCTATACGATTACCGGGGGAATGGCCGACAACCGGCTGCGACTCAAGTCCGGAGACATCGGGGCCTTTGCTTCGGCGCTGGCCGGAGCGCTGGGCCTGCATGACACGCGTGTGAATGGGTTTTCCGATCATGCCTGGGTCAGGGAACTGGCCCGCGAGTTGCGGGAAGCGGGTCCGGGGGCCGTCGTCGTTGCAGGTGACCACCAACCTCTCGAAGTGCACACGCTGGTTGCCGCCATGAACCGTGCGCTGGGCGCCGTGGGTTCGACCGTGACGCTGCTCGATGCCGGCGATACGGCGACCGACATGCACGTTGAGATGGGAGAGGCCCTCGCCGAGCTGGGAACCGGCAATGTGGATGTGCTCGTGACGCTGGGTATCAACCCGCTCTACGATCATCCCGAATTGGCCGACCCTTTTGCACAGGCCGGTACGCGTATACACGTGGGACCGTACGTGGATGAATCGGCCGCAGGTGCCGCGTGGCACGTACCCGAGACACACTTTCTTGAAGCATGGGGAGACGGACGGTCGCGCCTTGGCCACCCGGCCGTAGTCCAGCCGCTGATAGCGCCACTTTATGAAGATGCCCATTCAGGTATCGAGGTGCTGGGCCTTCTTGCCTCCGGGTCGGAACAGTTCGGATACGACCTGGTCCGGTCCACATGGCGCGGCTCAGTGTCCGGGGATTTTGAAAAGACCTGGCGCAGGATTGTCCACGACGGGTTCCTGGCCGAGGATGCTTT
The DNA here is from genome assembly GCA_002787815.1 of Bacteroidetes bacterium CG12_big_fil_rev_8_21_14_0_65_60_17. GTDB lineage: Bacteria > Bacteroidota > Rhodothermia > Rhodothermales > UBA10348 > 1-14-0-65-60-17. The sequence continues at coordinate 90,242 of PCUY01000016.1, forward strand.
CTCCGAGGTGACACCTGACGTGGACGGCGGGGCCGTTCGTACGGCAGCGTCAAGGCTTGCCGGGGCAGCGGCTCCGGAGCTGGAAGTCGTGGTGCGGCACGACGGCAAGATATTTGATGGCCGATATGCCAATAATGCCTGGCTGCAGGAGCTGCCGGATTCCGTCACGAAGGTCGTGTGGGACAACGTGGCGGCCATGAGCCCGGCCACGGCCGAGCGGCTCGGCGTGACGGCCAAGCTGTCCGGTGGGAAATACTACACGGATACCGTATCCATCGACACGGGTGGTGCATCGGTCGAGCTTCCGGTGTGGATCCAGCCCGGAATTGCCGAGGGGTCCATCCAGGTCACGACCGGATATGGCAGGAGCATCGCATCTACCCGGGAAGAGCGCAAAACCAATCTGTTCGACCTGGATGACTACACGGATGTATATGGCAAGGGTGCCATTGCAACGGGTGTCGGTTCGAATGTGTCGCCGCTCATGCAGCGCGGTGGCCGGATTGCAGCGGCATCGGTGACAAGGTCCGGGTCAGGCTACATGGTGGCATCGACGCAGGATCATGGAGCCATCGAGGAAGAGGGCGCGGAAGTTGCGCGACGTGGCCTGTTCCGCATGGCGACGGTGGAAGAGTATCGGGCCAACCCGGACTTCGTAAAGGACTCCGAGCCCGCTCCTATCAAGGAAGACTGGTCGGATTATCCTTCACTCTGGGAGGACAACCATCCGACGCTGTCTCCGGAAATGCAGAACACGCTTTACAGCGCGCAGCAGTGGGGCATGGTGATTGATCTGAATACGTGTTCCGGTTGCAATGCGTGCGTGGTGGCCTGTCAGTCGGAAAACAATATCCAGGTGGTTGGCAAGGAGGAGGTGGCCAGAGGCCGCGAAATGCACTGGATCCGGCTTGACAGGTACTTCGTCAGCGGGGATGGGGCGAGCTTTGAGGAGCCGCAGATGGTGCTCCAGCCTGTTCCGTGCATGCACTGTGAGAACGCGCCGTGTGAGCAAGTGTGTCCGGTCGCTGCCACCGTGCATTCGCCCGATGGCACCAACCAGATGATCTACAACCGGTGTATTGGAACGCGTTACTGCGCCAACAACTGTCCGTACAAGGTGCGCCGATTCAACTTCTACAATTGGACAAAGACGCTGCCGACCACGACGCACATGGCGCAGAATCCGAACGTGACCGTGCGCTCGCGTGGTGTGATGGAAAAGTGCTCCTACTGCATCCAGCGCATTCGCGAGGTCAACAAGCAGGCCAACGTGGAAGAGCGTTCCATCCAGGATGGCGAGGTGGTAACCGCCTGTCAGCAGGCGTGCCCGGCCGAAGCCATCACGTTCGGAAACCTGGCCGATCCCGAATCCCGGGTATCACAGGCACGCCGATCGAACCGCCGCTATGAAATGCTGGCTGAACTGTCCGTCAAACCCCGGACCAGCTACCTGGGTCGCATACGCAACCCGAATCCAACCCTTATTTCCAACGATAACGCGTAAATGCCCGTGAGTTCGGCAGATTCGGAAAAGACACTCGCCAGCACGGCTGATTATCATGCGGAGGTGCCCCTGGTGCAGGGGAACCTGAGCTTCCATGATATTACGGAGCTCGTGACGGCACATACGGAGAAGAAAACGCCACTGGCCTGGTGGGGAGCGTTTTCACTGGCCAACATAGGACTGCTGCTCCTCGTGGGCATGATAGCCTATCTGTTCTGGAACGGCACGGGCGTGTGGGGGCTCAACAACCCGGTGGGCTGGGGCTATGCCATCGTGAACTTCGTGTTCTGGGTGGGTATTGGTCACGCCGGCACATTGATTTCGGCGATCCTGTTCCTGTTCCGGCAGCAGTGGCGGACGGGCATCAACCGGGCTGCCGAGGCCATGACGATTTTCGCCGTCATGTGTGCGCTGGTCTTTCCCACCATCCACGTCGGTCGCGTCTGGGCTATTTACTGGACGCTGCCCATCCCCAACCAGATGGAAATGTGGCCGCAGTTCAAGAGCCCGTTGCTCTGGGATGTGTTTGCCGTTTCGGTGTACTTCACGGTCAGCCTTGTATTCTGGTACGTGGGGCTGATTCCTGATATTGCCACCATGCGTGACCGCGCTAAAACGAAGGTGCGTCGCATGGTGACGGGTGTTCTGTCCATGGGCTGGACGGGTGCGAACCGCCACTGGCGCAACTATGAGAAAGCCTATTTGCTTCTGGCGGCACTCGCCACGCCGCTCGTGCTGAGCGTCCATTCGGTGGTGTCCTTCGACTTTGCGGTATCGATCGTGCCCGGCTGGCATACGACCATATTTCCGCCGTACTTCGTGGCAGGCGCCATTTTCTCGGGGTTTGCCATGGTGGTGACGCTCATGGTCATTGCCCGGAAAGTCTACGGCATTCAGAACATCATCACGATCGAGCATCTGGAAAAGATGAACATCATCATTCTCCTGACGGGTTCGATGGTTGGTTTTGCCTACATCACTGAATTCTTCATTGCCTGGTACTCGGGTGTGCAGTACGAGCAGTATGCGTTCCTGAACAGGGCGTTCGGTCCGTACGCGTGGGCTTATTGGACGATGATGACCTGCAACCTCGTATTCCCCCAGTTTTTCTGGATCAGGAAGCTCAGGCGCTCGGTGCCGTTCATGTTTGCGATCTCGATCTTCGTCAACATCGGCATGTGGTTCGAACGTTTCGTGATCACTGTGACGTCATTGCATCGTGATTACCTGCCCAGTTCCTGGGACTACTACACGCCCACATTCGTCGATGTGTTGACCTTTGTGGGAACATTCGGCCTGTTTTTCACGCTGTTCCTGCTCTTTCTGCGATTCATACCAATGGTGGCCATCGCGGAAGTGAAGGGCGTCATGCCCCAGGCCGATCCGCATTTCTACGACCATGAAGGAGATGGGCATGACCACGTGCATGACGTCTCTCTGGCCGCTGACCAAGATCACACTCAGTCCTGACGATCATGCTCAAGCAAATTGCCAAGGAAGTCAAGGCGACCATGGGTATCTACGAACCGGGCCCGGGTACGGTATACGGTATGCTGGCCGAATTCAAGGACCCGGGAGCCCTCTATTCGGCGGCGAAAGCCGTCCGGGAGGCGGGCTACAAGCGGTTCGATACGCACAGTCCATTTCCCATCCATGGTATGGACAAGGCCATGGGGCTGCCCAATTCCAAAGTGGGGTTCATCACGCTGGGAGGGGGCATTGCCGGCCTGGCACTCGGGACCTGGCTGCAATGGTGGACCGGTACGGTCAGTTATCCCATCAATATTTCCGGTAAACCGTTTTTCGCGTTCGAGCCATCTATTCCGATCATGTTCGAATTGACGGTGCTCTTTGCTGCGCTTGCCACGGTTGCCGGTATGCTGGCCATGAACGGGCTCCCGCGCCCGTACAATCCCCTGTTCTATTCCGAGAATTTCGCGCGTGCCTCGGACGATGCCTTCTTCATCCATGTCGCGGCGGACGACACGAACTTCGATGAAAACGGAACGAGCAAGCTGCTCGAAAGCCTGGGTGGTCGAAACATTGAAATAATCCACGACCGCGGAGACGCCGAGTGATCATGAGACGAAATATTTTACCCGCACTGTTGGTCCTGGCGGCCCTGCTGATTGGTGGATGCCGTGGTTCCATTTCCGAAAAACCACCCGTGCACCCGAATCCCAATATGGATTCGCAGGAAAAGTTCACAGCGCAGGCGGCCAACAGCCTGTTCGCCGATGGCCGGGCCATGCGCCCGCCCGTTCCCGGGACCGTTGCCCGTGGCTTCCTCCAGGAAGACCCCGTCTGGTGGACCGGTCGGAATGAAGATGGGTCCTGGGCCACCAATCCCCGGGAATTGACGCTTGAAGTCATGGAACGAGGCCGCGAACGCTACGACATTTATTGTTCCGTTTGCCACGGTCTGGCCGGTGATGGCCAGGGTGTTATCATGAAAGGAGCCTACGGGTACGTTCCGGCTCCCACCTACCATTCCGATCTGCTCCGGGCCCGCGAGGACGGGTATTTCTTTGACGTTGTGTCCTATGGCATCAGAAGCATGCCCGGGTACGGTACGCAGATCCCCGTGGCAGACCGCTGGGCCATCGTGGCCTACATACGCGCACTTCAACGCAGTCAGTACGCGCAGGCGTCCGACGTCCCCGAAAATCAGCGATAAGCATGGGTATCAGGAAGAGTAATCCTTTTGTTTGGCTGCTGGACCCCCTCGGTCCCACGGCCGCCAGCGCGCCGTACCGTTTCACATGGTCCCAGACCGCGTGGTTGTTACCCCTGGCCGTAGGTATTGCCGGGCTGACGGTGAGTGCGGTAGGCTGGGCGACGAACGCGGCCCAATTCTATTTCTCGTATCTGGTCGGCTGGGCATTCTGCCTGTCCCTGGCGCTTGGTGGGCTCTTCTTCGTACTGATCCAGCACCTCACAAAAGCACGCTGGAGCGTGGTGGTGCGGCGCATCCCGGAGACGCTGCTGTGGTCTTTCCCGTTGCTGGCTGTTCTCGGCATACCCGTCCTATTCGGTATGCACGACCTCTACCACTGGACGCACCTGGATCTGTTCGATCCGGCGAGCCCAACCTATGATCCGGTCCTTGCGGGCAAACAGGGGTATCTGAATTCGACATTCTTCATAGCCAGGCTCATATTCTACTTTGTCGTCTGGACCATCATCGCCTACAAACTCTACACGCAGAGCATTCGTCAGGATGTGGAGGGTGGGGCAGATATCCCGGCCAAGCAGCGGTTCACCAGTGCATGGGGGCTGGCAGTCAGCGCCGTGACGGTGTCGTTCGCCGCATTCGACATCTTGATGTCTCTCGACCCACACTGGTTTTCGACCATATTCGGTGTCTACTTTTTTGCCGGTAGCTTCATGAGCATCATGGCGTTTACGGCAATTGTAGCCATGATCCTTCAGAAAAAGGGCATGCTCCATGGAGTCGTGACCACGGAGCATTACCAGGACCTGGGCAAATTCCTGTTTGGATTCATTGTCTTCTGGGCATATATCGCATTCAGCCAGTACATGTTGATCTGGTACGCCAACCTCCCCGAGGAAACCCTCTTCTTCCGGCACCGCGTGGAGCATGGTTGGGAATACCACAGCGCGGCGCTACTCATCATGCACTTCATTCTGCCTTTCTTCATTCTGATTGGCCGCTGGGCCAAGCGCATGCTTCCACTGCTGGCATTCATGTCGGTCTGGATGTTGGTCATGCAGTGGTTCGACCTGCATTGGATTGCCATGCCGGTCCTGCATGAGCACGCGCAGTTCAGTCTCTTCGATCTGGCCGCATGGTTCGGGCTGACGGGCGTGTTCATGGCCGCCTTCATGTTCCGTCTCAGCCGGCACGCGATCGTGCCCGAGAAGGACCCGAATCTTGCCTCTTCCATCGCTTTCACAAATACCTGAGTCATGAGTGATCCCGTAACAGGCGTTGAACCGGAAGGAGTCAGTGCGTCGGCCATTGGCGCCGTGGTTGCTGTCTCCATTGTGGTCGTCATTGTCCTCGTATCTGCCAGCTGGGTAATTTCCGAGCATCGTTTCAAGCAGATTGACTTTGAGGTGACGGAAATTTCCGGATACCCGCTGAAACAGGAGACCGAAGCGTCCGGGCGAGCGCTTTTGATGGGCTACGAACGTCTGGATGACGAATCGAATATCTATCGAATCCCTATCGAACGGGCCATGGAACTGGTTGTGGAGGAATCCACCAGGTAGTCGTGCGGTATACCCCTGCACGTTGATCATGCGCACCCACCTCTTACATATCGTAAGCCTCCACCGTATTGGAGCTGCTCTGAGCGGCCTGTTCATCCTGTTCCTGTTGACGGGAGATGCGACGGCCCAGAACACGCCCGGATCGGGTACGCCCGCAGGCATGCAGGGCGTTGGGGTGGAGGAGCAGCTTGGTGCTCTCGTGCCGCTTGATCTTGTGTTCCGCGACGCACGTGGAGATGAGGTTGCACTCGGCACGCTGCTCGACTCCGGCCGACCGGCTATACTGAACTTCGTGTACCACGATTGCCCCATGCTCTGCAGCGTCCTGCTTGACAGTTTCACGGACACCATGAAGCGCATGGAGTGGACGCCGGGTCGCGAATACGACGTCCTGACCGTAAGTTTCTCTGCCATCGAGACGCCAGACCTTGCCGCACGCCAGAAGGAGAAGTACACATCAAAACTGGGGCGTGACGGGGCAGGAGACGGGTGGCATTTCCTGACCGGAGAGGATGAGGCCATACAGAAACTCGCCGCATCTACCGGTTTCCAATTCAAATGGGTCGAGTCACGCAAGGAGTTTGCTCATCCCTCCCTGCTTATATTCCTGTCTCCCGAAGGAAGGATAACGCGGTACCTTCACGGACTTTATTTCGAGCCGGCCGATGTGAGAAAGGCATTGGTTGAGGCATCGAACGGGACGGTCGGCTCGGCGGTCGACCAGATATTGATGTATTGTTTCCAGTATGATCCGACAGCGAATTCGTATGTGCTGCATGCGACGAACCTGATGAAGGTCGGGGCGCTGTTGACCATGCTGCTTATTGGACTGGGCCTCTGGCTCCTGCGGCGCAGAGAACGGCTGGGCCGTGCAAGTTCCGCGCCGTCACACGTAACCGTTTAACCGACTCTATCCCACCATGGGCGAGAATGGATTTTGGCTACCCGAGGCATCGACCACACTGGCAGGTGAGGTCGATGCCCTTTTCTGGTTTGTGTTCTGGGTGAGCACGGTCATTTTTGCAGCCGTTGTGCTGGCGAAGCTGTATTTCGTTGTGAAGTACCGCAGGCGAAGCGAAAAGGACGTAACGACACCGGTCCATGAAAGCAAGGCGTTGGAGGCCATTTGGATTGTGGTTCCCACGATCCTGGTTCTGATTGTATTCACGTGGGGATTTGACCTGTTTGTGCAGCTCAATTCCGCACCCCCCGACTCATACCAAATCACAGTGCGTGGCAAGCAGTGGACCTGGGAATATGAGTACGCCGAGGGCGTTCTGACGGCGGGCGATCTGTATGTGCCCGTGGGCCGACCGGTGAAACTGAATATGAGCTCGGCCGACGTGCTGCACAGCTTTTTCGTGCCTGAATTCCGCATCAAACAGGACGTGTTGCCCAACCGGTACACGTCGGTCTGGTTCAAGGCTGAGAACGTGGGAGAGCACACGATTTACTGCACCGAGTACTGTGGTACGGCACACTCCGGTATGCTCGGAAAAGTCGTCGTGGTATCCGAGGAAGATTTTGCAGCCTGGATACAGGAGCAGAACCAGGACCTGCCGCCGACGGAGTTGGGGCAGCAGGTGTACAAAACGCAGTGCGCGGTCTGCCACGCCATTGATGGATCCCGCAAGATCGGACCTCCGCTGAACGTGTTTTACGGTACGGAGCGTGTATTTTCGGACGGATCATCCACAACGGCCGATGACTCCTATATCCGGAATTCCATCCTGAATCCGAGCAGCCAGGTTGTTGAAGGCTACGCTCCGGCCATGCCGCCGTTCAGTGCCCTGAGTGCCCAGCAGGTTGACGGCCTCGTCGCTTACATCAAGTCCCTGGAGTAGCCCATGTCGCAAGTGAACTATCTGAATCACGACAAGTCCATCAAGTCGTGGCTGTTTACGCTTGACCACAAGCGGATCGGCATCATGTACCTGGTGGCTGTTTCCCTTTCCTTCCTGGCGGGAGGAATTCTGGCATTACTCGTCCGCACAGAACTTCTGGGACCGGGCGAGACCATCATGAGCGCCGATACCTACAATCAGTCATTCACGCTGCATGCCGTACTGATGATTTTTGCGTTCATCATCCCGGCGATTCCTGCCGTCATGGGTAACTTTGTGCTCCCCATACAGTTGGGTGCCAAGGACGTGGCGTTTCCGCGGATCAACCTGGCCAGTTTTTACATCTACCTGGCCGGGGCTGCCATTGCCTTGACAGCGCTTGTTGTGGGCCGCGTTGATGGAGGGTGGACATTCTACACACCGTATTCGACGTCCGTGGATGACGGCATCCTGTTCATCACGGCGGGCGTGTTTGTCATGGGCTTCTCATCCATATTGACGGGACTCAACTTCATCGTCACCATTCACAAGATGCGGGCGCCCGGGCTTACCTGGAACCGGTTGCCGCTCTTCATCTGGTCCATCTATGCCACATCGATCGTGCAGGTGTTGGCAACCCCTGTGATCGGAATCACCATGGTTCTGCTCTTTCTGGAGCGCCTTCTGGGTATCGGGATTTTTGATCCGGCACTCGGAGGAGACCCGGTCCTCTTCCAGCACTTCTTCTGGTTCTACTCGCACCCGGCTGTGTACATCATGATTCTGCCGGCGTTCGGGATCATTTCTGATCTGATGGGGACGTTTTCCCGCCAGCAGGTCTCGGGTTACAAGTTCGTTGCGCTCTCATCGGTAGCCATCGCCTTTTTGGGGTTCCTGGTGTGGGGACACCACATGTTTGTATCGGGTCAGTCGGCGCTGTCATCCATCATCTTCTCGCTTATAACGTACCTGATTGGAATTCCGACGGGTGTCAAGGTGATCAACTGGGTGCAGACCATGTACAAGGGGTCGGTCTGGCTTCAGACACCGATGCTCTATGCGCTCATGTTCCTCTTCACGTTTTCGATAGGTGGCTTCACGGGCATCATGCTCGGCGTGCTGGCCGTGGACGTCCACCTGCATGACACCTACTTCGTCGTGGCACATTTCCACTACGTGATGATGGGTGGCAACGTAATTGCGGCGCTCGGTGGGCTCCACTATTGGTGGCCCAAGATGACAGGTAAAATGTTCAACGAGACACTGGGCCGCATTGCGGCAGCGCTTGTGTTCATCGGGTTCAATGTGACCTTCTTTCCGCAGTTCATTCTGGGTACGCGGGGTATGCCGCGGCGCTACTACGACTACCTCCCGGAGTTCACAAACCTGCATGTGCTCTCCTCCGTGGGCTCGTACATCCTCGGAGTGGGTCTTTTCCTGATTCTGGGCTATCTGCTGCATTCCCTCTTCCGGGGAAAGAAGGCAGGTAGCAACCCGTGGGGTGCGCTTACGCTCGAATGGACGCACACCACCACGCCTCCCGACCCGCACAACTTCCACGAGACGCCCATCGTTACACGCGGCCCCTACGACTATCACCTCGCGCCTGAACTCTTCGGTGGTGATGGTGCTGCTGGAGATGGGCACGAAGAGGAAGCTGAAGTAACTGTCCCCCGTGGGCAGGCCACATCCTGAAAACTGACGAAAGGACCATGGCAAGTACCGCCGAACACCCTGTGCACCTTCAACACCATTTTGTCTCGTCGGACCAACAGTTCGATGCGTCAAAGATGGGAATGTGGTTGTTCCTGATTACGGAAATCCTGCTTTTCAGTGGAATGTTCGTTACGTATACCGTGTATCGCGTCTGGTACCCTGAGGTGTTTGACGGTATGGCGGTACTTCTGGACTGGCGACTCGGAGGTCTGAACACGCTCGTCTTACTGGCGTCATCCTTCACGGTCGCGCTCGGAATCCACTACGCGCAGGTTGACAACAAGAAGGGACTGGTTACCAACCTGATTCTTACGTTTCTTTTCGCCTGTGTCTTCCTTGTTGTAAAGTACTTTGAGTACTCGGCCAAAATCGAGCACGGGATTGTACTGGGTGATGGCTTCGCGCCGCATGGAGTATCTCATGGAGTGGATTATGCGACCTATGATGTCATGTTCGCGCAGCAGTTTTTCTCCATTTACTATGTGATGACGGGTATCCATGGCTTTCACGTCCTTGTCGGAATGGGACTGTTCGCATGGATTACGATCCGGGCCATGAAGGGCCATTTCACGAGTGCTTACTACACACCCGTGGAACTGTGCGGGCTTTACTGGCACCTCGTGGACATCATCTGGATTTTCCTCTTTCCGCTTCTGTACCTCATTTGAGCTTCTCCCATGTCGCACGCTGAACACCACATCACACCGATAAAGACGCTCGTCCAGGTAATCGTTGCCCTGTTCGCGCTGACCATATTGACCGTCGCGACATCGCGACTGGACCTCGGCGCCTTTGATGTACTGGTAGCGCTGGCCATTGCGTTGACCAAGGGAGCACTGGTCGTGAGTGTTTTCATGGCGCTCAAATACGATAACAAGGTGAATGCAGTCGTGTTTGGTATCGGAGCCCTGTTCGTGATTGTGTTTCTTGCATTTACGTTGTTCGACACGGCCTTCCGGGGTGATCTTTCGAATACGACAGAAGGTACCATCATGGAACAGAAAGCCGCCGAAGAAGCGCTTCAGCAGCGTGAGCCTGATCCGGCTGCCCTTCAATTCAACAGGTCGAACGAGTAGGCGTGATTCTGGCTTTTGTCGCTGTTCCCCTTCTGTTCATGATGACCGTCTGGGTTGTTGTGACATGCCTGCGGATCTGGAATCCTGAAAAGGAACGTCCCGTCGAGCGCGCAGCCGACAGGCTGTACCGGCTCCGGTTGCATGGTGGAGTCGTACGACGCCTGCGCTTCGAGGATATCCGCGAGATGGAGCGGGACCGGCAACACGACAGGACGCGAGTCCATCAGGGACTTGGCGATGGGAGCTCCTGCGAGTGGCTTCGCGACCTGGATTTGCGCAGGAACTGAGACGTTTTGCCAGGAGCAGATGAGCGCTGCCGATTCCTGTTATTCCGCAGGTGCGAGCAGTGAAGGAATCTTCTCGGACAGGAACGTGCCAAGTTTCGAGCGAACGGCTGCCAGATTTTTCCGGAAATCCGGATCGTCGATACCCATGCGACCTGCGACAACCTTGATGATGTGGCAGGAAATTCCATGCGTGGCGGCGACGTATGCGACCGGGTAGCCGGTCATGTCGCTCACGTCGGCAATTCGTTGCCAGTAACTGAGCTCGGAGGCGCCCTCCACAGTGTGGTCCTGCGTGACCAGAATGCCATCCGGAACATCCGGAAACAGATGATTGAGCGGCATGCGCGGATACGTTGGAGCAGAGAGCTCGATCCTGTCTCCCTCGAATACCTGCGTGACACTGACCAATTCTCCGACCTGAAACTTGTCCGAAAGCCCCGTGCAGGTACCCGCGTGCAGGATGGACGTCAGCTTCTTTTGGCGAAGAAGCCGGTCCGAACGGAGGGTACCCTTTATCTTGCCAATGCCCAGAATGGAAACGAGAATCTCATTGTCGTTCGCTTGCTCGCCTTCGTTCAGCCCATCAAAACGGCCCCGCTGGTAGGTTGCGAGGAACGGCTGGGCGTCTTCAAGGGTTGAAAACAGAATGCCGGTCATATAGAGGGTACCATGCTGATGTATGATTGGAAGTTTGCCGCAACAGCGGACCAACGTGCCGTCGTCAAGAAACGAAATCTCTGTCCAGTATGAAAGTTGTAGACCTGCTTATGGGCGCAGATGCGCCACAAATATCGTACGAGATTGTTCCTCCCAAGCGCGGAAGTTCCGTTTCTGACATTTTCGAGATCGTAGATGGCCTGATACCGTTCGATCCACCATTTATCGACGTCACATCACACTCCGCGCAGGTCTACTACGAGGAGCAACCGGACGGCACGTGGCGTCGTCGCATACGGCGCAAACGGCCCGGTACGTTGGGTCTCTGCGCGGCCATCAAGGGGCGCTATGGCGTAGAGACGGTTCCCCATCTGCTTTGTGAAGGGTTTACCCGGGAGGAAAGCGAAGATGCTCTCATCGAACTCAACTACCTGGGAATACACAATGTCATGGCGCTGCGGGGCGACGAAGGCAGGTACCGCAAGCCGGTTACGGGTAGTCGGACACGGAATGAATATGCAGTGGATCTGGTCCGCCAGATCAGCGACATGAACAAGGGCTTTTACCAGGAAGAGATGGCGGGTGCGGTACGGACCGATTTCTGTATTGGTGTCGCCGGCTATCCGGAGAAGCATTTTGAGGCTCCCAACATGGCGTGGGATGTGCAGAACCTCAAGAAGAAGATAAACGCAGGCGCCGACTACGTAGTGTCGCAGATGTTCTTCGACAACCGGGTGTTCCTGGATTATCTGCAGGTATGCCAACAGGCTGGTATTGACGTACCCATTGTACCGGGGCTGAAAATCCTGACGCGGAAGCGACAGTTGCAGTCACTGCCGTCCACGTTCCACCTGAGCGTACCGGAAGAGTTGGCAGCAGAAGTCATGGAAGCCGATGACCGTCACGTACCGGAGATCGGAATCCGGTGGGCACTGAAGCAGTGTGAAGAGTTGCTGGCCGCAAACGTGCCGTATCTGCATTTCTATATCATTCAGACTCCGGAGTATGTTCAACCTCTGATTGAGCGGCTCCGGAAGATGGCATAACCGGTCGATTACATTCAAGGTACCGGTTTTCCAGGCGCGTCATGAAGCGCTGTTCTTCGGCTGTCTGGTCATCCAGCCCGGCCAGATGAAGAACGCCGTGAATCACGTATCGGAGCACTTCCATTTCATAGGATGTGCCGAACTCCTCGTGTCGCTCGGCAGCGGTCTGTGTATCTACATAGACTTCGCCCTCAAGTCCATTGTCCGACTCTTCGATGACGAAGGACAGCACGTCCGTATCGTGCTCGTGATTCAGCCACAACCTGTTGAGTTCCGTGACAGTCGCATGGTCGGTCAGAATGATACCGATGTGTGTCCAGGATACATGCTCTCCGACGAGTACGTCGCGGACAATCCGTTCTACGTGCGCAGTTTGAGGCACGTTGTCGTGAACAGCGCCGTCGAAGACGACGTCAATGACTCCCTGCTTACCCGAGGTCACCGAACAGATCCTCGGTTACGGAAAGCGCAACGCTGCTCATGATGAGCTCCGGTGGAAGTTGGGTGAAGTCCGTCGAAAGAAGGGCGGTATTCACGTTCGCATACAGGGAACAGCCGGCTTCCCGTTCGACGACAAGACCATTCGCCGTATCACCACTTCGAGCAACAAAGATGACCTCCCCCAGCTCTTTGCTGGCCTTGAATCCTGTACATCCCTGTATCTGGAGGAATGAACTCACGGCGTAGACGCTGACCAGACTTGTGATCTCGCCCGTTGGCAGACTCATTTCCATGTGGATTTCGAGTGTGATTTTACGGCCGCTTGCTTCGTCAGCAAGTTCATAACGGGCATAGTGGGGACCACGCTTGGCCAAAACGCCCAATACGTCCTCGACACGCTGGATATCCGATTCTGTGAAAATGTAGGCCATGACAAGGTGTCCCGGTTGGGAACAGGAGTTGATTATGCCGTACCGGAAAGATACCTGCCACCCTCTCAAGTTACAAAAGAGGCGGACCCGTTCGGCCAGTAAAACCGTATGGTACGTTCAATCATCCGGATGTTGCATACCATGCATGAGAAGTCCATCAAATTCTGGGGCGTGACCGTCGGCATCCTGGGGGCGGTGTCCGTCGCCCTGGGCGCGTTTGCAGCCCATACGCTGAGGGATCTGGTTGAGCCGTCCCGGCTGGCCACGTTTCAAACCGGCGTGTCGTACATGCAGTTTCATGTGGCCGGAATCGCCGCCATAGTGCTGCTCATGCTGTATGCCGGCCCGGTGCCGTGGCTACGCCGCGCTGCTGCTTTTCAAGCGGTTGGAATCGTGCTTTTTACCGGTAGCCTGACCACGCTCACCGTAACCGGCGCCACGTGGCTTGGTGCCGTGGCACCCATCGGTGGCGTGGCTTTCATTGCAGGCTGGCTGTCAGTGGCCGTGTTCTTCAGCCAATCTCATCTTCTTCGAAAAGAAGTGTGATGCTTGGAAGCAGGTTGTGCTCTTCTGCAAGGTCCAGCAGGACCTTGGAGATTTCGTCTACATGGTCGTACGTTCCCACTTCCCGACTATCGACAGCGAGTGCATAACCGATATCGTCGTTCGTTCCTGGTTCGTATTCCTCCCACTCGGTTGCTTCCTCAAGTACAAAGAGTCCGTCTTCAGGAGCAAATGAGGCGACGTATTTTTCCCGCCCAGCTGTTTCGTCGACCAGGCTCAGATTGCCGAGGGCGTCGTATTCTTCATCGTAGAAAAGCGTCTCGGCAATGAGGCGCATCGTGAAGGTATTGAGGTTGAACGTGGGCATGGGTGGTGCTGTCATGAAGTGGGACTGCCATCAAGATACGCCGAAAGGTAGGACTGCGCATTCAAACCATCGAGAATGTGCACCTCGGCAGCAAAAACGCGCGCCATATGCCGTGCTACCATGTCCATCACGCGTTCCATCGACACATCGGGTAGCACGCCCTCCTGGACGAGCGAAGTCACACCGCGGTCCGCAATACCACAGGGAACAATCATGTCGAAATGCCGGGGATCTGTATCCACGTTCAGGGCGAAGCCGTGCATGGTCACCCACCGGCTGCACCGGATCCCCATGGCGCAGATTTTTCTTTCCTGTCCAGGTGGGGTCTTGACCCATACGCCGGTCAGCCCTTCCATACGGCCGGTTGCGAGTCCGAATTCCCTGCAGACACCGATGATGACTTCCTCGAGATCCCTCAGGTAGCGGTGGATATCCGTGTAGAAACAGTCCAGGTCCAGAATGGGATACCCTACGAGTTGTCCCGGACCGTGGTACGTAATATCGCCACCGCGATCAATCTGCACAAACTCCGCACCCGCAGACGCCAGCTCGGAATCTGTAGCCAGCAGGTTGGCCCGGTCGCCACTTTTACCCAGCGTGAACACGGGAGGATGCTCAAGCAACAGCAGTACATGATCGAGCCGCTCCGGGTTCGGACTGCGTTTGTTCGCCACGAGCCGTGCCTGCAATCGCTTCTGCAGATTCCAGGCGTCGGAGTAGGCCGTTGGGCCCAACCGGCAAACGGCAATCCTGTTCAAGGCGTCGGGCTGTGTCATGGGGTCAATTGGCCGCACTTCTAATTGGAAATACTTACTCGGATATTGAACGCGCCATTGATGTTGACAGATGACGGCTGTCTGGAGTCCTCGGAGTCAAACTTTTCGTATTTGAGAGTGAAGTCAGCAGAGACCCTGTTGGAAAACTGATACGCGAGTTTTGGCGTCACGGACGTACGCGTGTGGGCCGTTACCAGTGAAATATTGTCTCCTTGGAGGGCATCGGACGGCACAAAGTCAGGATCACCCAAGGCCTGTTCGAGCGCCCTGCGAAGCCGCAGCCGTTCATCCGACGTATTGCTTCTCGATAGGGTCAGATTGAATGAGAGCCGGTTTTCAAGACGTTTTCCGCTCATGAAGGGAAGCTTCAATCCGGTTTTTTGATAACCGAAGGTCATACTGACCTCGTTGGTCCGGCTTTCGCTCACCTCGAAATTGGCGGTTGACAGGGAAAACGCATTGCTTTTATTCCAGTTGATGGTAGTCTGGATCTGGCGCTTCCAGGACAGGTCCAACCCGACCATGGGCGAGAAGCGCTCATTGACGCGGATATTCCCTGCCTGGAATGGCTCTATACGCGATTGGATACGGCGGCCGCCGAGATCGACCGTGTTCAGCGTGTCGTTACTGGTAAACGACGTGTTCGTACGGAAATCAGACGAGTAGTCTGCACTGTATCCGTGACGCACAGAGGCATTCTGAACAAGGCGTCGCAGCACGGGAAACTTACCCAGCCCGGAGTAGGAGACCGTCCAACTGGGTCTGGGGAACGGGACCAGGTTTTTGTTATCGACCGTACCCTGGTTACGGATGTAGGCCGTACGGAAATCCTGTACGACCGATGAGTTGGTCAGTACAACACGTCCGTCTCCGTTGGCATCGGGCACAATGACTGGGTCGTCTTCCCCTGTGGCAGCGAGATCCTCTGAGAATGCTCGCAACTGCGCATTGAACAGGTCGAGATAGTCCGATCCGAAGGCCCAGACAGATGCCTTGTTCGTTCCCTGTTCTGTGAGCGTCGTATCTACCCCGAGAAAAGCCTGCGTGGCGTTGTCAATCTGCGGCTGGAAAGTGAATGTTTTCCCGTTCTGGAATTCAAGATTCCAGTTGAGGTTGATGGTAAGGGCCTGGGATGGGTTCAATGTCGTTCTGCCCTGGAACCGGTCGTTGTCTGTCAACTGGTCCGATACCTGCAGCGAGGGGTCTATGAGTCGTTGCGAAATGTCAATTTGACGATCGAGTCCGAAACGGTAACCAAGCGATGGCCCGTTGCCCCGAAGAGCGTCAAAAAAGCCGTATTTCGCCGATACGTCGACCACATTACCGTTCTCATCGAGGACAGGCGTGCCTACGTTGGACGACTGGGACGACCTCGTACCGGTGTAGGAAATGTTGAAATCCCGAACGCCTGTGACAGCGAGCACGGTCCGTCGCCCGACGGATTTTACACGATCGCCAACGCCGAGATCGTCTTCATCGTCCTTGAGGGCGTTCTGACGCTGTGCCGACGTCTCCTCGTCTTCTTCTCCGGCATGGTTGCTGCGAGCACGCTCCTGCTCTTTTCGTCTCCTTTGTGCCTGGCGGGCGCTTACATATTTCTTTTGGGCATTCTCCAGTTCTTCGTAGTAGGAAATTTTGCGGAAGAGCTCCTGGAATCGGATGGAAACGCCGCTGCGGGCCGTCACGGAATTCCGGATGGATGCGCCGGTATTGCGCCCAACGGCGCCATTCTGCCAATCATATTGAGCGCCATAACTGATGTCCTGCAGTTGGAGCCAGTTCAGAAACCGGATGCGTTGAAGGCGCGGTCGAAAGCTGGCCGTGACCTGCTGGCTGTGGCGCTCGGTGCGGGGTGAGGCGGAGCCGCCCAGGAAGTCGCCGATGACGCTTGTACCATTTACGACGTCAAGACGGGTGGTTTCAAAGGCGGATTGTGCCTGCGTGGAATCGATCAGGCCAGATGCCAATGCATCTTCAATGCTTACGCCGCGAAAGGTTGTATCTGAGAGGACCACACTGAACGTGGTGTCCACACCTGCCGCATTCAGGTTCTGGTTTGTCGATTGGTCGAACGAGAAATTCAGGAACGTGAATGGGTTGTACTGGAAGCCAAAGTCCCGTTTCGTCGTGAAAGTATGGTTCTCCCGGGTTGGGAATCGAACATCAAGCGGGGTACTGACTGTATCGGTGGGCGACACTCTGGGCCGTTCCCGACTCTGGGTGAATGAACGCGAAAACGACGCCGATGTCGTGATGTTGGACGGCATGTAGTTCAGGTTCAGGTCTCCGAGCAGTCCAAGGACAGGTACGGGATCGAGGAAGAAAAGCGGACGAACCGTTTTCACCTTTCGGGTTGAGAATCGGTAGGACGTAGTCTGGGACCACCTCCATGAGTCGTTCAGGGACTGGGTCGGGCTGCGGCCGTCCGAACGGGCCTGTGACAGCGAGAGCGTAACCCCGTCCATGGTATTTCGGAGCAGGCGCGAGCGCGAGTTTGTCTTGCTGAGGCGGGTTGAAAGCGATCGGTTGAAGGTGTGTGTCTGGGCGGACTCGAGTGCATTCTGTTTGAGGTCATTGCGCTCCTCGGGTGTGAGATCCTCCCGTCCATCTATCTGACTCAGGATTTCATCGAGCCGCACATCGCCCCGTGTCGGCGAAAATCGGGGTGTGGCCGTGTTGGACTGGACCTGGATGTTCACGGGCAGTCGCCATCCGTAGCGGTCCGGAATGAGTTTGTTGGCATTGAGCTCCGTCGTGACGCTCCAGTTGTCCACGTCTGTCTGGTCGCGTTCTCCGAGGCTGGAGGAGAGACTGCCGAAGCCGTCGGTCTGACGGTTGATATTGGCTTTCACGCGGCCCACATCGGCAAGTTTTATATCGGCAGTTGCCAGGCCGGCCCACCCGTTTGTTTCGTCATACCCAGCCACGCGCAGCTCATTGACCCAGATGGTGATGTCCTGCAGGATGTCTTCGAAGGCCGTGCTCGTGGAATCGGCCGGATTTCGGATACCGATGACAATCGTATTTACCTTGCCCAGCGATGGTGTGCCCTTTATTCCCAGACGCGTTCCTGGAGGGGCAAAAAGCGAGGCATCGGGCACAGCACTCGAGCGCAGCGTATCGCCGAGTGCGTTGTAAAAAACACTGTCGAGGGGGAAAGCGGCGTCGTCCCGTGCCACTTTCAGTTGGTTCAAGGCGCCAAGTTCGATATTCATGGATCCGAGATCCTGGATCATGCCCTGGAAGTCCGTGCTGGTCTGCCATAGGACTTCCGGTGAGCCTGCTGTTTCCGAACTGGGGGTCAGCGGCTGCTCGTATTCGTAATAGTCATTGGACTCGTTGGCACCGATTCGAACAAAGAGTCGGGCCTTGGAACGGGCCTCCTCAACCGGAAGCGTGGCCAGTTCCCGGCCATCGGCCAATATGCCATGTGCATGCACGAACATGCGCAGGTTCGAATACTTGAGCAGGTCGAGGTTATTGGCTTGCGTCTTGAAAATCCCTCGCTGCGAACCGGGAAGCAGATTTTCAACCCGAAGGACAAGCGATTGCTCGCGCGCGTTCTGTGCCAGGCCCGATGCCAGACGGGACTGGCTTACGACAGCGCCAAGGGGGGGCGCGTAGATGTCTGCATTTTCCTCGTTGTTGATGCTGGACACCGTGAGGCGTGTCTCACTGAACGTGGTGTCGAAGGGCGTGTCATGCTCGAGTGTAATCCGGTCCGACTTCTGCCATTGGCTTCCAACGAGTTCGAGTGACGCCAAGCGCAACGTGATCGGGACCTCGTGGCCCGTAGTCCAGATCCGGATGGATTCCATTTTAGTGAAATCCTGGATATCACCCACGCGTCGCGTGAACTGCTGCACGGGAATGCGGACCTGAAACCAGCCTGTGCTGCCCCCGTCCTCACCTTTGATCTCGCCGACCACAAAATCGTCAACCTGGGCGGGGACGGCAAGGGAATCCAGAGCGCGTCGACTGAGGGGGATTTCATACTGAAAGTAACTGTTTTCCGTATCGACGGTGGAGTTTCTGTTCAGGTCTTCCGAATCCGGGAAGCGGGAGTTTCCCCGGCGGACAGAGGTGTTTGTCGCCAACTTGTTCTGCGTTTCGAAGGCATTCAGTTCATGGCCCGAGAAATAGCGTGTGAAGCGCTGCTGGAACGTGGCCCGGTCGGGGAAAAACTCGGGATTGTCGAAATACTGGGAATTACCAAAATAATGGTAATCGTCGCCGGACGGGTCGGCGAATGCCCGTGCCACCTCGGCACGGTAGCGGGGATCCGGATCATTCTGGTCAAGTGATTCCAGAAAGTCCGAAAAGTGCACCTGCTCCGTGGCGAAATCCGGATAGTCCGCGGCATTCACCGAAGACAGACCATCAAGACCAAGGTCCTCCGTCCGATTCGTTCCGTCGTCGAGGTCGACCACGTTGTTCTGTGTCCCGGTCGGTGAGCGCCCCCACTCCTGGAATCCAGCCTCGGAAATATTGGATGTGGACAGGCCGTCCTCATTGTTGAGCCGGCCGTCCGGCAGTACATCCTCTGAAATCGTGCCGAGGTCCAGATACAATTTCGCATCCCTTCCCGGATCGTTCGACGTGTTTTCCGGAAATGCCTGGAAAATGAACTCCACGAAGTCAATGTTCTTCAGGCTGAAATCGGTGAATCCGTCTGGCAGACGTTGGACCATACCGCCCCACGTATCCTTCGGGTTGTCCAGGAAGCGGCGAAGTTCCTGTGTGTAATTGTAGGGACCACGCATGTGCGGGTTGAAGTAGAGGTCGAATGTCTCCAGGGTCGGGTCGATTTCAGCCCTGGTGTCCCTGTTCGGAAACACTTCATCTATCCTGAAAATCCGTATAGCGTCAACGTTTTGAGCTATTGCAGGTACTTCCCGGAGAATGTTCGCGTTGACACGGTACCAACCGAACGCTCCCCGCCATGCGGTTCGCAATGAGTCGTTCAGGGAACTTCGTGTGATCCCGAAACGGTCAATGACCCCGATGGAGTCGGGGGCGCTGGCCAGCGACCATGAACCTGGTTGTGTAAGCGGGAACGTATTTTCGAAGCCTTCGAAATCATCGATATAGGACGTGCCGTTGAGCTCGTCACGGGCGAAATCCCGACCTTGGCCTCGCAGGTTGTCCCGGGTCCGGCTGAAGGCAACCGTCTCAGTATGATTGGGTCGAAGTTGCGCGAATTCTCCGGACAGTTGTATAGAGGAGGGTTCGCGGGTCTGGAGAAGCGGAATGCGGTCAATGGTCTGCGTCATCCAGCGTGGCTCAAGACGGATGGCACCGTCAACGCCCCAGATGGTATTGGAAATGGGCTCTTCTCCAATCCTGAATTTGTCGATGGGAGATTTCTCCTTCAAGCTCATGACCGTAGAGCCCAGCGAGAGCTTTTCACTGCGCTCATATTCGGCTCTGAGTCCCAGCAGGGTTTTCTTCTGGACGTTGAAAAAGGAATTCTGTTCGAACTCGATATTGATATCCCGCCCGGCCGTGAGAAACGCCGGGTTCACGATCTGAACCGATCCCGTTCCGGAGTAGTCGGCAACGAAATCTGTGCCTTCTGCCAGCGGCGTGCCACCGCTTGTGACACGGATGGAGCCCGGCACCACCCCGGAAAAAGCCCGAAGATCATAGAATGCCTTGACTGAACCCTTGTAGGAGCCCCGGATGGCGTACACATTATGTTGCGTATCGCGCAGGGCATTTGCTTTTTTCTGGGTATACAGATTGTCGTAGGCCAGCAGGTCAGACACCTGCTGTTTGGCTTCAGGCGACCCGGGACCAGCCTGAATAACCTGATCAATGCGCCCGGCAAACGGTTCAAGGAATGGAAAAATGAGGCGCCCCTCTCCCGGCAGAATCGTATAGTTGACCAGGAAGTCGAATTGGTCATCCGGTGAGAGTGCGGCGTTTTCGTTTACCCGGTCAAGACCCATGATCTGGAGTGCCGTCTGGGTTCCACCAGCCCCGGGTAATGTTTTCGAAGCAACCTGACCGGGTGGTTCATAGAACACCTGCAGCTTGAAGTCTTCCGGCTGGATCCCACTGCCTGGCAGGCGGTAGATGTTGCGCATTTCAAGGTACCACGCAGCCGGATTGAAGCCGGCCTCCAACGCAGGTTGACGCATTTGGACGGGACGCAGAAGCTTCAGGACAATTTTGGCCTCGTTCTGACCACCGTCAGAGCCACCCGTATCGGTCGAGAAGTCTCCAATAGTGAATGTCTGGCCCGCCGCCCGGTAGCGGAAGGAAACCGCGAGCGCTTCACTCTCCTGTATGCGTTGGCGCAGTGAGACGTAGCCGAGTACTTCATCGATAGTATAATCGCGCCCTTCCTGCAATCGTTTGAACTTGCCAACCTGGAAGTCGGAAGCGGACATGTCCTTTACATTCTCCAGGTAGGAAGATGGCGATGCATTGCCATCCCGGAATTCGGTGTCGACTTCACCCCCGTCACTGTAGTCATACTGGTCCCTGTCGGGGGATGGAAGGATCGCGGCAGTGAATTGATTGGCCTGATCCAGGAGTTCGCGCGGTTCTCCGAGGTCCACAACCGCAACAGCTTGGCGCACATTCTCTTCCTCAGGCTGCGTGGGCATCAGTTTCCAGACTTCGATCTCCGTGATGCGCTCGAAGTTGTTGGCTACGCGGATGTTGGGCGGATCGGAGAGGGCATCTTCCCAGCGATTCCGGAAGTAATAGCCGAGAAAGAAGTGTACGGCTTCGTCGTAGTCGGTAGGCTGCAGGTCGAACTCGGTCGATTCCGATCCGCCATCAATATCGAGGCTGTTGGCTTGGCCCTCCTGCTGCGACATCACCGTAGTCAGACGTATGCCACCCAGCTGCAGCTCGCTTTTTATTCCGAACAGGCTTTGACCACCCCGGATCAGGGATGACGAAGTCTGCAGGTTCACGTTGCCGGCCTCGATGGATTGAATTATTTCATCCTCATAGCCCGTGTACTCGAGGCGTAACTGGTTCTGGAAATCGAACTGGTTGCTGGAGTCATACTTGACGTTGATCCGGAGTTTGTCACCAATGGTGCCCGTAATTCCAAGGCTCAGATCCTGTCTGAACTGGGGATCGAGTTGGGCAGAGCGACCGGTGACGGACACCTGCTGATCGTTTTTCAGGTAATCAAATCCGGCAGCAATGTCAGCCGTGCCGTTGACCCGCAGGTCTACCTCGGGTTTTCCAAAGATGGTAGTGAATGCACTTTGTCGTCCACCCGGGACGACCACATTGATACCTACTCCTCCACGGTTCTGACGCTGCCGGGCACGCTCACGTGCAACAATGAGCGTTCGCCAATTCTGGTCCAGATCATACCCGAGACGTGCATCCCTGTAGCGGTCAAAATCCAGGTAAATGGGAAAGCGGACTTCCGTTTCTCCTACCTTTTCCTTCGGGCGGTAGGCCAGTGCCGTTGAATCGAATTCGATTTCGTGCCGCCAGACCCGCCCCATCGGAACGAAAAAAGGCCGTGTATCCCGTGGGAAGACCGACGATGACGGCAACTCGCCCTGCCACCGCCGGATATACTGCATGACGCGGCCTGAATCCGGAAAAACAAGAACAATGGAGTCGGCGATCAGGCTGTCAGGAATGGGCTCAGTCAGCGATACCCGTACCGAGTCCGTGTCCGAGCGCGTAAAGAACAAAGCTTCACTCCGGAGCAACTGCACATCGGAGTGTGTGGATGCGGCGCTGACCAGGACCATGGACACGATGAACA
Organism: Bacteroidetes bacterium CG12_big_fil_rev_8_21_14_0_65_60_17; assembly: GCA_002787815.1. GTDB lineage: Bacteria > Bacteroidota > Rhodothermia > Rhodothermales > UBA10348 > 1-14-0-65-60-17. The sequence continues at coordinate 112,856 of PCUY01000016.1, forward strand.
GGGCAACGATACCTGTCAATACGCTGCGCGTCCGTGACGAGCCGCCATGCGGATAATCTGTTCTTACGGGTGTATCGGGCACAGTGCGGCTTTGCCGTACAACGGGTCGGTACGGCTTGGTGACTGAATTACTGATTCAACGGATCTCGGAAACAGTAGCTGGAGGTTCGATACACGCGGGAGAATGGCTCGTAGAGGGTCGGATACACGGCACCAAAATATTTGTTCTGCATCAGACATGCAGTGCAGAAAGACATCCATTGTACAATAAACATCACCGGGGCTCAGTCCACCGGGTCTCAACAGGGAGGCCCGCCGCCCGGACGTTGTCAAAAAACGTTCGAAGGGGGACGATCTGCTCGGGGGGGCACACGCCGCCACCCGGTACAGCTCCCGACGCCAACTGAAGGGCAATCGTAGCGGCGGTAATTGATGTACAGCGGCGAATTGCTGTCATGTTCCGCTCGCGGTCGAACTGTTGGATCATTTCATACACAAGTTCGGCATCCTGTCCATCCTTGTGGCCAAAAACTGAAATGCGGACAAGCACAGCATCTTCGTACGCACCACCGAGGCGCTGTTTGAGCCTCCTCGTCAACACATCGCGGTACGTCAGGTGCGACTGCACATCGATGATTTTCTGTTCGGCAAATCCGAGTGCGAGCAGAAACTGCATGTTCCGGGCGTGGCCCGGCCAGCGAATGCTCTTGTGATCGATGGTTTTGAGCGACGGGCCCGCTACCTCACAGATCGTCTTCAGGAGGCCGGCCGTGTGAAACGCCTCCATGTCACTGAACGGCTCGGAAAACGAAATGTCCTCAATTCCAGTCAATGGAGAGGTGGACAACTTCTGTCCTTCCTCCATGTACTCGACGGGTAGCGTATAGTCGTCGACAAGTTTTTCTGCCGACCATGAAATGCGAAAATTGAAGGGGGGCTCCGGCTCGAGCGGGACGTCACCGACGCGCAGGTGGGCACGGATGGGTTCGTCGAACTGTCTGATGGCATGAAGGCACAGCATATTCGACAGGCCGGGATCCAGACCACAATTGGGTACGACCCACAAACTTTTTTCAGCTGCCCGTTCCGACAGATGGTACTCCTTTTCAAGGACAGGTGCACTGCTGCCGAGATCGCAGAAGTGGCTGCCTGACGTGAGTGCAATTCGAGCCAACTTCGGATAGAGGGCCGGGTCCGTCGCCCCAATAACACAGTTGCTGTCTTCCAGTATCGATGCCATGGTGCGCTCATCACGTGCGTCGACCTGGAAAGAGCGCAGCTTGGGACTGTCCAGGCGATTGTGCAGGCTCTGAAGACTCCGGGTGTGGGCATCACATACCCGTACCACGGTTACTTCTTCGTGACCAATGAGCTCCTGGGCAATTGCCGAGCCCATATGGCCTGCTCCGATGATGGAAATTCTCATGTCCTGCCGTCTTGCCTGATGAATGGGCAAGATACGCATTCAGACAGCGCGACCTATATTCCAATGACACAAAGACGCGCACCATCGGGGCAAACCATCGTGAATTCATATCGTGGGACAATCGGCATTCTGACCGGGGGAGGAGACGTACCCGGTCTCAATCCGGCCATTCGGGCCATTACCATCCGGGCCATCCGGGAAGGGTACCGGGTTGTCGGAATCCGGCGCGGATGGGCTGGGCTGGTCGACTATATTCCAAACGCCGATGCCGACAACTCGGACAACATCCGCCTGCTGACGGAAGACGTCGTGAATCGGGCCGGTCGAACAGGCGGAACATTTCTGCACAGTTCCCGCACGCGGCCCAGTCACCTTCCTCTCGCGATGGTGCCCGATCACCTGGCCGATGCGTACAAGGACGAGATCAACGATATCACGCCCACCATTCTGTCAAACCTCGAACATATCGGGATTGACATCCTGATTCCCATCGGTGGGGACGATACCCTCTCCTATGGCCATCGACTCCACAAGGAGGGCGTACGGGTCACGGCCATTCCGAAGACCATGGACAATGACGTTCCCGGGACAGACTACTGTATCGGGTTCGGCACGTGTGTCACGCGGACCATTGAAATGGCGCACACACTGCGTACCTCCGCCGGTTCGCACGAGCGCTTTCTGGTGATCGAGGTCTTCGGCCGGTATGCCGGATTCTCCGCCCTTCTGCCCGCTATGGCCGGGGCCTCTGATCGCTGTATTATTCCGGAGCATCCATTTGACATGGACCGGTTGACCGAACTCATGTGCTATGACCGTTCGCGGCATCCCAGCAATTACTCGGTCCTGCTCGTTTCGGAAGGGGCGACGATGACACATCAGAGGGAAATGTCCTTCGAGAGCGAGGAGGCCGATCAGTATGGGCACCGCAAGCTGGGTGGTATCGGTGACAAGGTGGCGTGGTCCCTGAAGGAAAACTCCCCGAGATGGACCAATGGACGACGCGTAAACGTGGTCAGTCAACGGCTTGGATATCTGGTGCGATGCGGAGATCCCGATGCACTCGACTCCATAGTGCCCATGGCTTTCGGAAATCTGGCCCTGGATCTTATTCTGGAGGGCACGTTCGGTCGACTCGTAAGTGTACGGAATGGCACGTATGACAACGTGCCGCTTGATGTTGTCGTCGGTACGAAGAAAGTGGTGGATGTGGAGAAGTACTACAACAAGGACCGCCTGCGTCCTTTCTATCACTCCTTCAACCGGCGCCCCATATTCATCATGACTTCCGACATGTAGGCCGGAGCGCGCTCACCGGGCTCGGGCTGTCACAAGCGTTGCCAGTCCAATCAGAATCATCAGGAACACGCTGTATGCGGCCGCTGCACCGAAGTCGTATATGCGCAGTTGTGACAGGATCTCAACCGAGATGGGCCTGTTGTCGAACACATACAGCAGGATGGAGGAGACGAATTCGCCCAGAGCTGTCACGAATGTGAGTAGCGTACCGGCAACTATTCCGGGGGCGATGACAGGGAGTACGACGCGGCGCAGGGTCATGGCCGTACCGGCACCCAGGTCCATCGAAGCATCGGTCAGGCGGTCATCGTAGGACTCGAGTGCAGCCGTCGTCGAGCGGACAACGAGTGGAATGTGGCGGATGAAGTATGCCAGCGGCAGCAGCCAGACGGTTCCAGTGAGCGCTTGTCCAGCCGAAAGCGGGCCCGGCGAATCGAACGTCACAATCAGGTTGATGGCGATGACGGTGCCGGGTATGGCAAACGGAAGGACAGCCAGGAGCCGAACCAGACCGCGGCCGGGTGTCGTGCCCTTGACAATGAAAAGTGCTGCTGAGACGCCGAAAATGAGGTTGGCGATGGTAGCGAGTGTGGCCATGCGAAGGGAGTTCCCTATCGGTGCGAATACATCCGCGTCCGCGAAGAGCCCCGTATAGTTCTCCAAGGTGAATGCGGTTGGCAATACCTGGTACGTCCAGCTGCCTTCCTTGACGAATGAGACCAGTACAATAGTCAAAACAGGCAGGAGCAGGAAAAGGAGCACGCCGCCAGCCGTAAGGACGGCGACAGCCCGCATCCACCCGGAGGTGACGGGTCGGGGCGGAGCAGGTGTTCCCTTGCCGGTGGCCTCACTTTTGCGACGGCGGTCAAGCTCAAGTCCCGCGAGGAAAAGGAGGCAAATCACCGTGAGCAGTACCGAAACGGCGGCCGACATTTCGAGGTCGCCGTTCATTTTGTAATTGTAGATCTGAAGTGTCAAAAAGCGTTCCGTGCCGGCGAACAGCAGTGGTGCCGTGAATGAGGCCATGGAGATCATGAATACAAGCAGCGCCGATCCGGTCATGGCTGGCCGGAGGTGGGGCAGGGCGACGCTTCGGAACGACTGCCATGCACCGGCGCCGAGGTCCTCGGCTGCCTCCATCTGGCTACGGTCCAATGTTTTCAATGCCGCCGCACAGAACAGGTAAAAGAAGACGTACATGGAATAGACATGCACCAGCCATACGGCCCAGAGACCACCGAAGGAAAACGGTACGTTTTCTAGGCCAAGACCCACCTGGAGTGCGCGCGGAAGCATACCGCTTTCTCCATAGAGGAACAGAAAGGCGAGAACGCCCACAAGAGGGGGCAGGGCCAACGGCAGGGCTGCGACCGACGTCACAACGCGGCGAAGAGGAAAGTCGAACCGGTGCAACAGCCACGCCAGCAGCGTGCCAAGTGCACCGGCACCAACTACCGTCCAGAGGGAAATCCAGACCGAATTGAAGAGTGCCTCACGCGTGGCTGTGCCAGCCGGGCCCAGCAATCGGGATACATTCGAAGGCTTGAGGCCCGTCGAGAATACGGAAATGGTTGGCCAGACGACATAGGCCAGTAGAATGGCCAGGACCAGGCCGCCCATCCACCAGTTTGTTCGCCGCGACAACAGCATGCCGAGTGTGGCCGTCAGGCTGACACGCGCCCTTCAAGGGCACGGGCCAGCGTGGCCTCGTCGGTATATTCGAGATCTCCCCCCATGGGAATGCCACGCGCAAGGCGGGAGACGTTCACCCCGAGCGGCGCCAGTAATTTCGTAACGTAGAACGCCGTTGTATCGCCCTCTACATTCGGATTGACAGCGAGTATGACCTCGTTCACAGGCCAATCCGAGTCCGGCTCCGATACACGGGCAACCAGTTCACGGATCCGGAGATCTTCGGGGCCAATCCCGTCGAGGGGGGAAATCACGCCGCCAAGAACGTGGTAGACGCCGTCATATCCGTCCGTTCGCTCAAGCGCTGTCACATCTCCGGGCTCCTCGACGACGCAGATCACAGACTTGTTGCGCTTGTTCGATGCACATATCGGGCAGATTTCATGGTCTGTAACATTGAAGCAGACAGTGCAGAAACGGACCCGCTCCTTGACGGCAATGAGCGCCCGGGCCAGTTCCTCGACCTCGGATCTGGGCATCTTCAGAACGAATGAAGCCAGGCGCCGTGCGGTTTTCCTGCCAATCGAGGGCAGTTTGGAGAACTGCTCGACGAGGTCTTCGACCGATTCCGAGGTGAACTGCATCAGAGTCCGAGCTTTGAGAGATCCATTCCGGGAGGCATCATTCCGCCGGTGATCTTGGACATTTCCGCTTTGGCCATCTGGGCTGCCTCCTCGAGCGCCTTGTTGACACCGGCCATAATCAGGTCTTCCAGCATCTCGGGATCCTCTGGGTCGATCACATCCTTCTCGACCTTGATGGCGGTAATACGCTGCTGCCCATTGGCTGTAACCTGTACCATGCCGCCACCGGCCTCGGCAATTACCGTCTTGGAGGCAAGCAGGTCCTGCATCTCGGACATCTTGCGTTGCATGTCCATTACTTTGCCGAACATATCGGCCATGTTCATATTCTGATCCATAAGGGTATTACCAGGTAGGTTCGCCGTTGAAACGTTCAATGAGTGCGCGCACGGCAGGATATTCTTCGGACTTCTGTTCAAGGAAAGCCCGGTCGTCGACATCGGTCTGTCCACTGTGAGCCGTGTCCTGGTCGGGCGGGGATACTTCAAAACGAATGGTATCCACGTGGATACCTGAAAGTTCGCCGAGCCGGTGGGCCAGCTTGGAGCGCTCGGCCGAGAGGGTCCTTGCGTGGAAGTCGGCGGGTACGGCCAGTGTCACTGTTCTCGCCGAAAACGTTGTGATGGAGCTGTGGGAAAGCAGCGATCCTATCTGCTTCCGGGATTCCATGATGTCTGAGGTGAGGCGTACCCATGCCTCCTGCAGAACACCGAGTTCGTCTGTATCTACGACGGCAGCTTCCACACCTGCTTCAGGTCTCTGGTCGGTGTCGTTGCGGGGGCGTCGCAGAATGGCGGGTTTGACGTTCAGCGCAGGCGACGGCATGGTCGTAACACGGGATGATTCCGGGGGCGGTGCGGGCGCGGCCTGGTTGTCGGGCGCGGTCGGCGTCGGAGGCGCGGCCTGGTTGTCGGGCGCGGTCGGCGTCGGAGGTGCGGCCTGGCTGTCGGGCGCCGTCGGCGTCGGAGGTGCGGCCTGGCTGTCGGGCGCGGTCGGCGCCCGGGTTGATGGCTGGGGCGTTCCCGAGGCCGGGCGGGCAGGTTTCGCCGGGCTGGACCCTTGTGTCTCGACCGTGAGGTGAATGCCTTCCCGATCGGCTTTCTGCTCGAGTCGGGTGGCAATATCCAACATGGACTTCAGATCGAGCGCGCTTGGGAGGGATGCCATTTTGAGCAGCGCCATCTCCAGCCGCAGCCGGGGCTGACGGGCCGTGCGCAGGGTATCGGCCGTTTCACCGGCAATATGGATCAGTGCCATCAAGGTTGACTCCGAGAATTCACGGGCGTGCTCGGCGGTGCGTTCTTTCATGCGGGTCGACGCATCTACCAGTGACAAATCCTCCATGGTTATGGCGACCAACAGGTTGCGGAGATGCTCCGAGAAACCGTCAATAAACTCCTGGATGTCATAACCGGCCCGGACAACGGTATGCACCAGTTGGATCATGGCGGCTGCGTCGCTGTGGAGTACGGCCTGTGTGGCCCGGAAATAGAGGTCGTCATCAACAACTCCGAGTGCGGACCGGAGCGTGTCATGGGTAATGGTCGTGCCGCAGAGCGAGACGGCCTGATCGAATACAGAGAGGGCATCGCGCATGGCGCCATCTCCTTTGCGTGCAATGAGTACGAGCGATGCTTCGTCGACGTCGACCTGCTCCTCCGTACAGATCTGTTTGAGTTGTTCAACGATTTCGGTCACAGCAATACGGCGAAAGTCGAAACGTTGGCACCGGGACTGGATCGTCGGCAGCACCTTGTGTGGTTCGGTCGTCGCGAAGATGAACAGTGCGTGTGGCGGGGGCTCTTCAAGTGTTTTGAGCAGCGCATTGAACGCTGCGTTGGAGAGCATGTGCACCTCGTCTATGATGTATACTTTCATCCGGTTGCCCTGGGGAGGGACACGGACCGTCTCCCGAAGCTCCCGGATGTCTTCGACCTTGTTGTTCGAGGCCGCATCGATTTCGATGATGTTCATGTTGCGGCCCTGCTCGAAGGAGCGGCAGGAGTCACACGTGCGGCATGGCTCCGCGGCATCGATTCTTTCCGATGCCGGTGTCGAGCAGTTGATGGCTTTCGCGAGAATACGTGCCGCCGTCGTTTTCCCGACACCGCGTGGACCGGTAAAGAGGTAGGCGTGTGCCAAGCGGTCAAGACGGATGGCATTCTTGAGCGTGTCGGTGACGTGCTCCTGGGCCACGACCTCACTGAAGGTCTGGGGCCGATACTTGCGGGCGGTAACGAGATAAGCGGTGGACGGCATGGCGTACGGGTGTGACAACCGGTCGGGATTGTGGTATTCCTTCGTTCGGCTGAGGATCCGCGCCCGGTTGGGGCACCTGTCAGCCGGTCGGGAACAGGACCTGTACGATATGGATTGCCAGGCGTCGACGCAACGCATCGAGGCGGACATGTGAGAGGCCTGTTTCCCGAAGCGTCTCAAGGCGGACCACGTCGAGCCTGGATTTGGCAAGCCACTCCAGCTCCTCGGGTGTAATATGACCGGTGGCGGCCTGGGCGCTCCACTTCCGGATGTCTTCGCGAATGTCCGTGAGCAGGTGCCGGGCAGCCGACACCGATGCTGCAGCCAGGTCGGGAAACTCGGCTTTCAGGGCCGAGAGAACGGATTCGACGAGCGGTTCAGACATCAGATGGTTTCAGTTTTCCGCTTTCGAGCCCGATGATGGCATCGAATGCGCGTGAAATGAGACGTTGGGATTCGAAAATGAATACCGGGCTGAGGGTGCCTTCCTGTTCCCAGTGTGCCAGGAAGCCACCCAGTAGATGGGCCTCCGGATCGCGCATGATCTCCCACTGGCGGGCAGAATGTTCATTGCGTGGTCGGCCTTTCGCAAATTCCCAGGCCCGGTCCAGATCGCGTTTCAGGGTCGCTATTCTGCGTTCGTGATCGGCAGCGGGCTCTTCTGCCTGCTGCATGAGCCGCAGTGCATCGACCTTCATGTCCACTGCTTTCTCGAAGGCAACGGGACTGTACGGTGCAATGGCAGGGGAGCACCCGGCCAGGAGAGCCGTGACAAACCATCCGGTCAGAAGGAAAAAGAGTGGATACCGGTTCTGGGACATGGATATTTTGGATACGTCGTAAATTGGAGCCAATGGGCACCTGTTTGCCCTTGTCCTTCATAACGAAAAATCAGTGGACACTGCGCCATCATACCGAAAAATCATCCACATCGATATGGATGCATTCTTTGCGTCGGTGGAACAGCGGGACCACGTGGAACTCCGGGGACGACCGGTGGCAGTTGGTGGATCATCGCGGCGCGGCGTGGTCGCTGCGGCGAGTTATGAAGCACGGACGTACGGCGTGCATTCGGCCATGCCCTCGGTCACAGCGGCACGCCGATGCCCCGGTCTGATTTTCGTACGCCCCCGATTTGACGTCTATCGGGAAGAGTCGCGTCGCATACGCCGTATTTTCCATGAGTACACATCGCTTGTGGAGCCATTGTCGCTCGATGAGGCGTATCTGGATGTGACGCGGCCGCTGACGGGCCCTCCCTCGGCAACACTTCTGGCGCGGATCATCCGTCGGCGGATATCTGAGGAGACAGGCCTGACAGCCTCTGCGGGCGTGAGTTTCAACAAGTTCCTGGCAAAGACAGGGTCGGGGTGGCAAAAGCCGGACGGCCAGACACTCATTACACCTGGAGAAGCGTCTGCATTCATTGCAGCGCTACCGGTGTCCAAATTCCATGGGGTCGGCCCTGTTACGGCAGGGCGTATGGAGAGCATGGGTATACGAACGGGGGCCGACCTGCGTGAGCGCTCGGAAGAAGCGCTGGTTGCTGCGTTCGGTAAGGCCGGGAGATATTACTGGCGAATGGCGCATGGCCAGGACGACCGCCCTGTCCGTCCACACCGGGAGCGCAAGTCCCTGGGTGCCGAGCGCACGTTTACCGAGGATGTGTCCGGTATGGAATCCCTGTACGAACGTCTCGCCGACATAGCGGCCGTTGTGGCGCGCCGCGCGGCCGATGTGGCGTGTGTGGGTCACACGGTGACACTGAAAATCAGGTACCATGATTTTGAGCAGTCAACACGTCAGACGACGACGGACACCTGCATTTCGGAGCCGGAAGATCTGTATGAGACGGCCGTTCTGCTGCTGGAGCATGGCGGACCAAAGCCCGAAAAACCTGTTCGGCTCCTCGGAATCACCCTGTCCAGTCTGCGCAGGGTAGGCGAAGACGGTATTCCCGCACAACTCACGATGGCTTTCACCGGTGCCGGTGTCAAGCGGCACTGAGGACCGGTTGGCGACGTGTGCGTCGACGTGCCCGGGCGGCTCTCACGCCCTGTGCGGCACGACCTGCTGCCGGGTTGCCGGCGCGCTCCAGGTGCCTGCTGATGTAGTTCAATGTGGCCCGGTGGACATCGGCATCATCGCCTCCGAACAGCATGGACTTGACGTACTGATTGTGTGCCAGGTCTTTGAGCATGAGCAGCTCCTCCGGGCTCAATTGGCCGAGGTCAATGCGAACCCCGCGCTCACCCGAGACGAGTGCGGGATAATTGCCGTTCACGTCCACATGGAACAATTCACCGGAGAGCAGGGAAAGGGAGGTTGTAGTCATGACTGGTTCCGCTTGCATGGATGTTCTGTCTGTACGGAAGCAATCTACCGGGCGGGTGTGACATCATAGTGTCACACCTCTTTTCCTTTTTTTCCGGTAGCTCCGTACCCATCCTTGACACGGCAATCCGGTTCGCATAACCCGGGTATGACACCGGATCAGGCCGGCTCATCGCGTTCCAGGATCACGATTCCCCGGTCGCCAAGCATGGCCACAACCCGCTGGTAGCATCCCGGTGTACGCCCTACAAATTCCGGCGGACAGATTCCTTTCCGGGAAAAACTCCCGTCGAGTACCAGGCGGGCGGCGGCAGTGCACGTATACCCGGTGGTGCGGGCCATGGAATGAATACCTGACTCCTGATCGTAGCGGTCAAGCAGGTCGAATGTCCGCCGCATGCACGCGTCGCCGTCGGTACCTACGATTTCCACCCGCATGACGGTGTAGTCCTCGTCGCCCGGTTCCAGTTTCCAGGAATTGAACAGCAGTCGCATGGTGACATCGAGCGGACGGACAGGTATACCGTCGACATCCAGGGGTTCGTTCGAAAAAAAACCGGCATCGCGAAAGACACGCATCAGTGCGGCGTGTCCAGGATGTCGCAGGGTTTTTTCCTTCATGTCCGGTGCCCGCAACGTCCTCATCAGAGTGCGCAGCCCGTCGGTATTGAACGCTTCCAGCGTACCCACACGGGGTATGTCCACAAGCTCAATATCGGTGAGTGCATCGCGGTAGACCACGTTGCCGTGTTCCACATAGCGGGCGGTCCGGGTGTATTCCTCAATCACGTCAATGGGCGAAAATCCGGCCTTGTACTCAAACGGGTAGCGCCGCTCGACGGGAAGTCCACCCACCAGGCACAGATAGCTTTCCAGGCGGTCGAATTCGGTTTCAGCATAGCCGGCCTGCATATTGCACAGTCCGGGTGCTACCCCGCAGTCAACGACCGCGGTAACGCCCGCTTTTTGTGCCTTGTCGTCCAGGTCGAAGGCATCTTCCGGGAAAAAAGAGATGTCCACCACATCATGGCCAAGGTCAATCAGGCTCTCGAGCGTGGCGTAGCCCATGAATCCCGGAACGGCATTGATGACCAGGTCACTTCCGTCGGTTACGCGTGCCAGGTCATCGCGCCTGGTTACATCAACCCGGTGCGTTTCCACGCCCGATGCACCGCTGAGCCTGTCGAGCACCTCCTGGGAAGCGTCCACAGCGCGTACGAGCAGGCTTCCGTCTGAAAGGTCTCTGATGATGGCCGATCCGATGAGGCCTGCCCCGAGGACAGTTACGGTTTTATGCATGACATTCGTCTCATTTTTGATTTGGCACATATACATAATATGTGCAATGAATATGTATTATGGATGTGTGGAATATGTGTACTGTGTATATATCCCGGAATTTCCGGCATGGGCGGCCCGGCAGGCTGGCGCTGCGGCGCCCGTCGTGGTGGTATCGGGGGGGCGCGTTGTGGCCAGGGAACGTGTGCGGAGCCTCAGGAATGTGGTCCCCGGAGACCGTGCAGACCGCGTCAAAGGGGTCTGCGCATCGGCAACGGTCTGTGTGCGTGACATACACACGGAAACTACGTGTTGGGAATCACTCTTGCGCCGCGTTCATGACCTGACCCCGTTCATGGAAACGACCGGCCCCCCCTTTCTTTTTTTCAGGCAGCCGGATGAGAGTGTGTTGCGGACGTGGATATCCGGAACAGGCCTGCAGGTCGGTACCGGAGAGGGGCGGGCCATGGCCCGGCTCGCCGCACTACGGGCTACTCCCGGACACGTACTCCGGGTCAGTCCCAACCGGGAGCAGCGCTTCCTGGATGGCTTTCATGTAAGGCGCCTGGCTGCTCTCGGCGTGCCGCCTGGGGTGACCGAACAGATGGAGCTCTACGGGCATATGGCATTGGGCTCGTTTCGACGGCTTACGCTGCGTCATCTCAAAGCCCAGTTCGGGAGGCACGGAGAATTTGTCCACAGCCTGATTCACCCTACTCCGGACAGCCCGATTACAACGTGGCGGCCACCGCCGTCGGTGGTGGCCGCCCATTCCTGGCCCGAATCCGTGCCTGCATCTGAACAGATGCTTCAGCCGGTGATTGGAGACGTGGTGGCCCGGGTCGTGGATGCACTGGGCGCACGGCGTACGCAGTGCATCGGATTGCTGCTGGACGTGGCAGAGGGCCCTCCGGGAGACCGGAGCGCACATTCCGTCATGCGTCGCCATATCCTGCAGGAACCCGTGCACAGGGCGGAAACCATACGACATGCCACCTGGCGCCTGCTCCGGGAGGTGATCGGGCCCGCCGGGTGTCACCTCGACGGCCTCCAACTGCACCTGGAGGCATTGCAGCAGCCGGCCGTGCACCAGAAAGATTTTTTCGATGCGCGGCCTGCTATCCGGAATGCGGTGCGTACCATACAGAAGCGGTATCCGGGCGTGCTGCGGAAAGTACGGCTGCGCCCGCATGCCGTGTTCGATGAAGACCGGACAACGCTTGAGTCCATTGAACCGGATGGTCCTTCGGACGACTGAATGAGTAGATGCGCACCAAACGCGACATAGTGACCGAATACCTGGTTCTGGCGGCGCAGGCCGGCGGGATGCAGGGCGAGCACGCCTTCGGGCAGATCATGCGCCTGTGGGATCGCCCCCTGCGCGCCTTCGTCTACCGACAGACAGGGCGGCAAGACACGGGCGACGACCTGCTGCAGGAAATCTGGCTTGCCATTGCGCAGGGGCTCACGCGACTGGACGATCCCACACGATTCGCTCCCTGGGCCTATCGTATAGCCCGCAACCGGAGCATCGACGCCATCCGGAAGCAGCAGCACTACCGCCGCGTGTTCAGCACCCGGGAGCTGACCGGACAAGAGAACGGGGAGGCACCACGCATCGGTACGGGCACCGCCGTGGTACAGGAGAGCGACGATGGGAGAGACCGACCGGAAGACGATGTCCGGGCTCTGCTCACCAGGCTCCCCCTGGACCAGCGCCAACTGCTCACCATGCATTACCTGGATGAGTTCAGTGTCCGGGACATGGCCCTGATTCTGGACATACCGGAGGGCACGGTCAAGTCACGTCTGTTCCATACGCGTCAGCACGTCAAAAAGTACATCGAGAAACAACAGAAAGAGGGACTCCCATGAAGACCAACAGAAATACACATGCCACCGTAGATGACATCATCCGCAGTACGTTGACCGAAGAGGAGGGTCGGTTCTACGACGAATTGGGCGAACCCTCCTTTCTGGAGGACATGCTGAGCGTATTCAGGGGACGTCAGAGGTTCATGGCCGTACTGTCCTTCGTGTACACGTTCGTCTTTATCGGTATCAGCGTGTGGGCTGCCATCGAATTTTTCCAGGCCGGCGAAACCCGGTCCCAACTCCTGTGGTTGGGCGTCTTCCTGGGGGCCTTCCACGCTGTCAGCATGCTCAAGATGTGGTACTTCATGCAGATGAACCGCAACCACGTGATGCGCGAAATCAAGCGACTGGAATTGCAGGTGACGCACTTCCTGAGCACCGGGGAACACGACAGGGGTACAGTTAGTTGATTAGTCAACTAAAATAGCAAACCCCCTGTTACCATGAGAGAAACCCAGTCCGATCTCGTGCATCCCCTGTTCGTTGAGCGCTGGTCCACGCGGCAGTACAGTGACGCGCCCGTACCAGACGGGGACTTTGAAGCCATGCTTGAAGCCGCACGTTGGGCCCCGTCGTCCTTCAACGCACAGCCATGGCATTTCGTGTACTCGGCTACACCTGAAGAGCGCGACCGGATTGCCGAAATCCTTGTGCCCGCGAACCAGGCTTGGGCGGACTCAGCGCCCAGGCTGGCCATCATCTTCTCGCGCAAGCGATTCACGCACAATGACCGGGTCAATGGAAGTGCCGCATTCGATGCCGGAAGTGCCTGGGTTTCCTTTGCCCTGCAGGCGCACGTCATGGGCTACAGCGCCCACGCCATGAAAGGATTCGACCACGAAGCGGCCTTCGACATCACGGGTGTGCCCAAGGACGATTTTGATGTCATGTGTGTCCTGGCCGTCGGTCGCCCGGCCGAAGGAAATGAACCTGAATCCCGCAGTCCACGCAAGGAGAGGAGCGAGATGGCGACACCACTGGCATGGACCGTCAAACAGTTCGCGGAGGCCAGGTCATGACCATCGAGCACATTCCTTCTGAAAGTCGCGGTCGGACGGACCTTGGCTGGCTGCGTTCCCGCCACTCCTTCTCGTTCGGGCAATACGCCGACCCTGCCCGCATGCAATACGGTGCACTCCGCGTGCTGAACGACGATGTGGTAGCTCCGGGTGCCGGCTTCCCGCGACATCCCCACGCGAACATGGAAATCGTTTCCATTCCCACACGGGGGACACTCCGGCACGCGGACAGCATGGGCCACGAAGAAGACCTGCCGGCTGGCGACGTACAGGTCATGACAGCCGGCCGCGGAATCGAGCATGCGGAGTACAACGCGTCGGATTCGGAAGACGTCGCGTTTTTCCAGATCTGGATCCGTCCGCGTGCCATGCACCTGAAACCCCGGTATGACCAGACATCCTTTCCGCCCGACGCCATGGCCAATCGACTGCGGACCATCGTATCACCGGATGGGCGGGATGGTTCACTGGTCATGGAGCAGGACGCCCTGATCTCCAGGGGGCAGTTCTCCGAGCCCACGCACCTGCACCTCTCACCGGTCTTTGACGGCAACGGACTGTATATCTTCGTCGTGGAAGGGAGCGTGCGCGCGGCTCCACACGTGGCCGGCAGCCGGGATGCGCTCGCTCTGGCTCGTCCCGACAAGCCTGTCGAACTGGTCATTGCACCCGATACGGACGTGCTCGTTCTCGACGTCCCGACACCGTAGCATCAACAGGCCGTACTTACGGCATCGTGACCGAAAAACGGTCCGAGTCCGGTGTGAAATAGAACGACCACGTCTTTTCGCTCGGAAAGTGCTGCATCTGGACAATGTTCTTCTGGTCGTCGAAGGTCTCAAAGAGCAGCGCGTTCGTGATGTCCACGTCCGTGATCGGGGTAGATGCGGTGAACTCCAGCAGATACCACCACATGGGCTCCTTGCCGGACAGATCTTCGCCGGAAGCCCTGACAACCATACGGAGCGGCTGGGCGGCGGCTGCCACGCGCAGCCGCCGCCCAATATACGCCTGGGCAACCGAATCGGCCCGGGTCGTAGCCGCCAGCTCAAACTCCTCTCCATGCTCCGCCTGGATGGCTTCTACCAGGTCCTCCTGGAAAAACCTGATGCGCATGACCGCCGTCGTTCCTTCGACCGCCAGGCGGCCGTAGGACACATGGAAGTCGTGTGCCGACATGCTGGCCAGCAGGAAAAACAGGAGGAGGGTGGGTACGGCAGGCATTATCAGCGGTTTTCGGCGGGCTCCGTTTCCACGTCAGGTGCCGTCCATGTATTGTCTTCCATGTCGATGTCGGCAAAGACCGCATTCGGATCGAGTTCAACCCGGGTCACCTTCCTGTCGGAGAAGAAGCCCTTGGTGAACTCGAGCTCATTGGCCCGCCAGACATCGGCCGGGAGGTCAAAAAAGTCCTCACTGCCATCTTCATACGTGACGCGCAGCTGCACGGGCATGATGAGCTGCCCTTCGTTCTCGATGCGCACGCGGTAGTAGAGTGCACCATGGTCGCTGCTTCCAAGCAGGGAGTCGGCGGCCTGCTCGGTCACGGAGGCCAGCTTCTGATCGTTGGCGTAGGTCGTGTAAAACCAGCCCCTCCAGAACCAGTTCAGGTTCTCACCCGATGCCTCCTCCATGGAGCGGAAAAAGTCGGCTGGTTGCGGATGGCGGAATGCCCAGCGCCGCGAATATTCCCGGAACGCGTCGTCGAACACGTCGGGCCCCATGATTTCTTCGCGCAGCATGACCAGACCCGTGGCCGGCTTGGCATAGCCGTTGTTGCCGAAGTTGTTCTGGATCAGATCCGACTCGGTCATGATCGGGACCTGTGCCGGGTTTTTCATGTAGTCGACAATCTGGGGGGCTGGTCCGCGTCGGGATGGGTACGTCCCGTCCGATGTCTGTGTCCAGATGTCGGTACCGTTGAATTTCTCGGCATAGCGCTGCTCCGCATAGTACTGCAGGAACGTATTGAGTCCCTCGTCCATCCATGTCCACTTGCGCTCGTCCGAGGCAATGATCATGGGTACCCAGTTGTGACCTACCTCATGGATGGTAACGCCGATCAGAGCCCGCTCCACGCCATCCGAATACGAGCCATCGGGGGCCGGCCTGGCCCCGCAGAAGGCGACCATGGGGTACTCCATGCCTCCAACCGGACCATTCACATTGATGGCTTTCGGGTAGGGGTACTTCAGGGACATGTCGCCATAGGACTCGAGCGTTACGATGCTTGCCCGCGTCGAGACCTTGTCCCAGAGCGGCATGGCACGACGGGGGTAGAGCGAATGTACCTTGATGATGCGTTCCTCATCCGGATAGGAATAGCCGGCAGCATCCCAGACGAATGTCTTTGAAGACGCCCATGCAAAGTCACGCACGTCATCCGCCTTGAAATGCCACGTCAATGTGCCGCTGCGGACCGGTCGGCTGGCAGGCTGCATGATCTCGTCCGGTCCGACAATGAAGACCGGTTCCTCGGACGTGTAGGCCTGCTCCAGGCGGCGTTGCTGCTCCCCTGTCAGCACCTCATCCGGGTTCTGGAGCTCACCCGTCGCATCTACAATATGGTCCCACGGGACGGTCAGTTTGACGTCATAGGAACCGAAGTTCAGGTAGAATTCCCCGCGGCCAAAGAATTGCTCCGTTTGCCATCCGTTCACGTCATCATAAACGCTCATGCGCGGAAACCATTGGGCAACCACATAAAGCCAGCCGTCTTCCACGCGTTCCTTGGCACCGCGGCCGTTGTCCGGCATGAGAAACGACCAGTCAATCTCGAACGACATCCGCTCGCCTGGCTTCAGTGCTTCGGGCAGCGAAATCCGCATAATGGTATCGTTTATGCGGTACTTGGCGTCGACAAGCCGACCGCCTGCTGCAACGAGCTGCACGCGCGTAATGTCAAAGCCGCCATCGAACTTCTCGACGCCCACGAACTGCCGGAAGGCGGGGCTGATGGTCTCGGGAAGCGCACTTTCGATGGCATACGCGCGGCTGTTTTCGAGCGAGCGCACGTTCTGGTCGAGCTGCACCCACAGGAAGGTCAGTTCATCCGGCGAATTGTTGTGATAGGTGATGCGCTCGCTGCCGGTAATCCGGTGCGTCTCGGGGTTCAGACTGGCCTCGATTACATAATCGGCGCGTTGTTGCCAGTACTGCGGGCCCGGCGCACCCGATGCTCCTCGGACGGGCGTGGCGTCTGGCCACGAGTCGATGGGCCGGAACATGGAATGATTGCCGCTGCGAACATCGCCGTCGACATTGCGCCAGTTCTGTGCGTTCGCCGACGGCGTTGCACACAGCCCGAGAATCAGGGCGAAGGAGAGAGCCAGTCCGGCTCCGCGGGAAAAGGTTGTAATCATGACAGGCAAGTGTTTGATGAAACCGGCCTCTCAGAACAGTATGGTCAGGGTGATAAGCACAACGAGCGCCGAGACAATAAGTCCCCACGTGCGGCGGCTCACCACGGCGGTTCGCGTAGCGGCTTCGGCGAGGACGAGTACCACCCCCAGAATCACGATCTGACCCACTTCAAGACCGATGTTGAAGGCAAGAAGCGGGAGCAGGAGACTCTCCTCACCGCCGAGTACGGCGCGTAAAAAATTCGAGAAGCCGAGTCCATGGATGAGCCCGAAGGCCGCTGCAAGGACGTATTTGGCCTGCCAGACACGTCGCGATTCAATATCCGTCTCGCGCAGCTGTGGGTCCAGGACGGTTTCGCCGATATTCAGCAGGGCGGTTGTCAGGATGGTGAGCGGAATGAGGAACTCCACGAGGCCGGAGTCTACGCGCACCATGTCGAGTGTGGCCAGAGCCAGCGTGAGAGAATGGCCGAGCGTGAAGGCGGTAACGAGGATCAGGAGATGGCGCCACCGGTGGAGCGTGTAGAGCGCAGCAAGGGCCACAACGAACAGGATGTGGTCATAGCCCGAAAGGTCCAGGATGTGATCGAGCCCGAGCCGCAGGTAAACGCTGAAAGTACTATTCACGGGATGTGGCCGGGCTATTCAGGGGCGGGCCGTTCCGGACACGTGGCGGTTTCAACGGAGTAGGTGGCCTGTACCATGCGCCAAGCGCCGTCCTTTCTCAGGTAGGTGAAAACATCCGTGCCACAATGACTCAGTTCACCGTCGATATGGAAATCGTACGACGTCCAGACCATGCCCACGGGCCCTGCAATGCGCACCTCGGGCTCGAACATGCGCTCGAGGAACCGGCCGCCCTGGTCTGCAATGCCTTCCAACATCGCGGAAAAGGGGCGCACTGTGGTCGATCCGTCCGCACCCGAAATATAAGCGTGGCCGCCGGGCAGTTGAATGGCGGCCATCCGCTCGGCATCCCCCTCGGCGAGTGCATCGAAAAAGTCCTGTGTGAGGGCGATGAGCAATTCGGCATCAGGGTGGTGGGCATGGCCTCCATCCACCGGATCCTGTTGCGCCATTGCGAGCGGACTGATGAGGGGAGATGCGGCGAACAGCGCCAGGAGGGCAAGATGCAATTTCATCGGATGCGCACGACGTGTTTCATTTCCGGTGACGAGCCGATATCCATCAGTACAATATAATTGCCGGAGGCGGCACGTGTGCCCTGCAGCGTGGTACCATCCCAGGTGAACGTGTGCTCTCCGGCCGGCAGTACCGTGGTGGGTTCGATCCGGAGTACGCGGCCGAGCACGTCGATGACCTGGAAGCCGACGGGCTGAGCGCGGCTGAGAGTGAAGGGGAGCGTCACGCGGTCGGTGAACGGGTTGGGGTAGCCCTCTCCGATTTCGAATGCATCGGGGAGCGTGTTTTCCGCAATGACATCGGTGATGAGCGCGTCAAGTCCATTGAGCTGGTATACGCGCTGGCCGATGGCGAACGCTGTGGTGTCATCGACCACGAGGAAACGGTTAATGTTGCCATCGAGTTGTCCCGTGCCTGTCAGCGTACTGAAGTGTTCGAGCTGTTGCCACGTATTGCCCCCGTCCGTTGTCAGCGATGTCACGCCACGGCCGCCAGCCCAACCCACGTCCGCCGTTACGAACCCAATGCCCTGCAGCCCGGCGCGGCTGACGCTACCGTCGACTTCGATCGGGGACCACGTCCGGCCGCCATCGGTGGTTTTGAGTATTTTGGCGGGCAGGCCATTGAAGTTGGATATGGTTTCGACGGAGATATAACCTGCGTCGGGTGTCGGGAATGTGATCTTCCACCCCCACTCACCCTGGATGCCGGGGCCACGCGTACCCTCGTAGACGCGCTCCCAGGTCTCACCGCCGTCTTCCGTGCGGATTACGGTCACGTCGCCGTCGAGCGATGATACCGTACTCGTACCGCCCGTCGCAATCCCGGTCATGTCGTCAAAGAAGTACACATCGACGAGCGTGTCGGTAACGTCATTGACGAATTTTGAATCCCAGTTCTGCCCGCCGTCCTTTGTTCGGACCACGACCGGCGCGCCAAAGAATGCGCCCACGCCGTAGACCACGTTGTCCGAGACGGCTACCATGCCGCAGATTCCCGCCGGGTCCACACCCTGGATGCTGTCGGTGATGTTCAACCACGTCGTACCACCGTCGCGCGTCTCCCAGAGCGTACGCCCGTTGGTCAGTGTGCCTGCCCAGCCCACCTGGTCATTCGCAAACGCAATCGAGCGGAACGATGTACCGGGCTCGTCGAGCTGTATTTGCCAGGACAGTCCACCGTCCGCCGAATGCCAGATTTCACCATTGGCGCGGTGCACCATCCAGCCATGTGTGCGATCGGCAAAATCTATGTCGTCAAACCGGTCGGACGACGTGGAGGGGCCGAGTACAGGCCCGAACGGGACGGGCTCCCAGACAGGTACCGTCTGGGCAAGGGTCGCGCCGGGATGGGAGACCAGAGCCAGGGTCAGTGCGGCGAGGAGGAAAACGAGGGCCGGCGCTGCGGACGGGCGCCTGTCCCGCGTGGGTGAACCAGGCTGTGCCATCATGGGAAGGACCAGTGTACGTTATGGGTGTAACGGCCCCAATGTACACTTCTACCGGTCCAGTCGGTAGGACAATCCGGCTCCGATGAAAAAATCCGGTGCCGTATCGGTCAGGCCGAAACCCAGGTGGACATCGACCTGCAGGAGTTCCTTGATCAGGCTTGAGACGCCTGTATGCAGCGTCACGCCCGTATCTACATTGTCCTGGAAGCGCGTGGCGATTTCAGCGAAACCGCCCAGATTCTCCCGAAGGGCATAACCGAAGACGGCCGTGGCCTCGAGCACGGCGTCGTTGTCGTCGCCCTCGATGGCCCCGCGGGCCTGCGTGGCAAATGAAAGCCTGTCACTGATATCGCGGCTGGCGACGAAAATGGCCGACGGATCGATGGTGTCTGATGTAAAGTTGTCGCTTCCCGTGGGCAGGGAGAGCGTGCCGATGACGGCCATGTCCCAGGCGGTGGAGGTCGGAGGTAGCTCCAGTTTGAATCCTACCGAAAGGTCAGACAGTCCGGTGTCGTCGACCGGATCGTCGAGCGATACGATGGACGGGAGGCCGAAGCGCAGTTCCAGACGTTCGCGGAGGCCATAGCGGATAAGCGGCTCTCCGAAAATGAGGGCATCGACGCCGGAATCTTCAAATGTCAGACCGCCTTCGAACTGGAATGATCCGACGGGAACCGCGGCTGCACTTTCGGTGAAGTCGGGGCGGTCGGTAATGAGCGGGGCCACCTGGGACAGGGCGGGGGCCGACGATGCGGCCAGAATGAGCGCGAGAAGCACGGCCAGTCGGCCATGGATCGGAGATGCGGCGGTGTGGGAGGCGGGAAGGTGACGGATAGTCATGGGTAGCACAGGGTTTAGGCTTGTCTAAATCGTGAATCGATGTACGCGGTCCGGGCACCCCCGTTCCGCCGTGCGATGTCGTTTTACAGCGATGCTTCCTGGATGCGCGACAACCAGTGCACATTTGTGGATCCTTCGGCCGCCGTAACTTCGGGCGACCGATTCTTCGTGACGGCATTATGAAAATCGGTCCACTCGCCCAGGAACGGATTGGCTGGGGTGTAGGCGATGGGTCCCGCATGCGTGTCAATGCGGCCGGAGCCGTGCCGTCCCATGGTGTCTTCCGCCCGTGCCCAACCGTCGTCCGCGTAGAGCTCGACGCGGGAGGGTGATGCGACCTGGACCGATACGAAAAACTCGGCCGTGGCCCCGGATTCCAGGGACAGAATGACTGCGCTTGACTCGTCGTGTGAGCTGTCAAACTTGGCGTGGCTCTGGATGCAGGCGATGTTGGTGATTTCGCCGCAGTGGGGTCCCATGAGCCACCGGATCTGGTCCAGACAATGGGTGCCGTTTGCGGCCAGACTCCACCAGCGGCCCGTATCCGGTTTGGCGCGCCAGTTCTCACCGTCCGGCGCGGCGAACGTCCAGTGGATGCGCATGTGACGCAGTGTGCCGAAATCACCGTTTTCGATACGCGCCTTCAGGGCGCGGTGTCCCATGTGGTGCCGCATGTGGTAGGCCATGGCGAGCGTCACGCCGGCTTCCTGGCAGGCCGCTTCAATGGCACGGCACTCCTCAACCGATGTGGCCATGGGTTTTTCGAGCAGGATGTGCTTGCCGGCGCGGGCGGCGGCCACAGCGTGCGCCTTGTGCATCCGGTCGGGCGTGGCAATGAGGACGGCGTCGAGCTCCGGATCGGCGAGCAGCGTGCGCACGTCTGTGTGGGCCGGCTGCGGAGCAGCCGCCCCGTGGCCGCGGGCCACGGCCGCCGCCCGCGCCGCATCGCGGCTGAGCACGCTCCAGAGGGTCAGGTCGGGGTGGGCGTGGAGGGCCGGTACGTGGCGATCGAGCGCAATACCACCGGCTCCGAGTATTCCAATATTCATTACAGTTCGGTAACGGAAGGATAATGTTCAGGTCGAATGCACCTGTGAAATTGCATAAAAAACAGACGCCATGTCGCCTGCAACACAACGCGTTCGGACCATCTGGATTTCTGACTTTCACCTGGGTACGAGGTACGCCCGAGCCCGGGATTTGATCGATTTCCTGGCGCATTACGAAAGCGACTATCTGTATCTGGTGGGCGACATCGTTGACGGCTGGGCGCTTTCGAGGTCCTGGTACTGGACACAGGATCAGAATGATGTCATCCAGAAAATACTGCGCCGTGCCCGGAAAGGGACCGAGGTCACCTACATTCCGGGCAACCATGACGACTTTGCCCGTGATTACGTCGGTATGCAGTTCGGGCGGGTCATTGTCAGGCACCAGGCCTATCACGACCTGCTCGATGGTCGCCGGTTCCTGATCGTGCACGGCGATGAATTCGATGGCATTATCCGGTATACCAAATGGCTCCAGAAACTGGGAGCCGTGGCCTATGGCATTGCCCTTGCCCTGAACGGGGTGTTCAACATCATTCGTTCCTGGATGGGCCGTCCGTACTGGTCCCTCTCGGCGTATCTGAAGCAGCGCACCAAGAAAGCCCTGCAGTATATAGATGACTTCGAGAAACTGGTTGCGGAAAAAGCACATCAGGAACAAGTCGATGGCGTCGTGTGTGGGCATATCCACCATGCTGATGAACGTATGATTGACGGCATCCACTACCTGAACTGTGGCGACTGGGTGGAGAGTTGTACGGCGCTCATCGAATACACCGACGGCCGCCTGGAACTGGTGGATTGGACAAAACGACAGGCGCCTGCCCCGCTTGAGCTTTTCACCCGGGGCGACGGACTCCCGGGTCACGAGCCGGCATGGAATGTCACTACCGAACCTCTTGCAAAAAGTGCTGATTAATGGGACTTCGCATACTTTTTTGTCTCCAGGGAGAGGGACGCGGTCACATGACACAGGCCATTGCACTCGCAGGCCTGCTTCGCGATGCCGGTCACGAGGTCGTGGCAACGCTCGTCGGGCACGCTGAAAACGGCACCGTCCCGGCTTTTCTTGGCGAGCGGCTCATGTGTCCCATGCATGCCTACGAAAGTCCCGATATCAAACTCAACGCCGATGCGCGGGCCATCAACGTGTGGAGAACCACGCTTTCGGCCAGTCGCCTCTCGCTGCGTTACCTGAAGGGCATCCGCTCGATCGATGACCACCTTGAGGCCTACCGGCCCGATGTGATGGTGAACTTCTATGAGCCGCTCGCCGGCCTGCGCCGCAATTCGACGGTACCCATGGTGGCCATTGCCCACCAGCACATGTTCCACCACTCCCGCTACCCGTTCACGGCCGGCTCGCGCCTCCAGCGGCAGGGCATACTCATGTTCACGAAACTGACCGCCATCAGGGCGGCGCGGCTCCTCGGGTTGAGCCTGTACGACGCGCCCGACATGCCGCAGATCAACCTGCAGGTTGTGCCGCCCATCCTGCGCCGGGAGTTCTTCGGCCTGAAGCCCCGCCGGACCGAACCCCCCTACCTGCTTGTGTACCTGTGGCGACCCGAACTCGTCGGCGAAATCCGCGAATGGTGCGAGGAGCGCCCCCGGTCGCTCGTTCACTGCTTCCTGTCGCATCCACAGAAAAAAAGAGATGACCAGGTGCTGGACAACCTCGTGCTGCACCACCTCGACGACCGGCTCTTCCTTGAAAAAATGGCTGCCTGCTCCGGAATAGCCACGACCGCTGGCTTTGAAACCACCGCCGAGGCCATGTATCTGGGTAAACCGCTGCTCATGGTCCCGACACACGTCGAGCAGCAGTGCAACGCCATGGATGCCACGCTGCTTGGCGGTGGCTACGCATCAGGCACGTTCGACCTGGAGCGGCTTGAGCACTTCGCGCCCCGCGACCAGTCGACCTTCAAGGCCTGGGTGGACCGTGCGCCGGAAATCTTCGTCCAGGCCCTTGAAGAGGTGGCAGCAGGCGTCCCGCTCACCGATCGGCCACCGGGCCCGACGCCAACGCACCCGACCCGCCGGGACGGGGGACACCGAACGCATCCGCAATCACCCGTTGACGGTGTGCAAAAATTCGTCCAAGCTGCCACTTGACGAGGGGCAGGGCCACATCCCCAAGAGGCGAGAGCGGCAGGGCATAACGAACGTGATCGGTGACAAGCGTTCCCCCGTCGCGCTCTTCGAAACCATGCCGGTGGATCCACGTCCGGTACGGCCCCTTGAGCTGCGTATCCTCGAACGAATACGGCGGATCCCAGGCCGTGATTTCCGTGCGCCAACGAAACGGAAGACCGGCCAGGCGCAACCGGTAGTCAATAAGCGCGCCCACGCGCATTTCGATGGGCTGAGGGGAGAGAATCCGGAAGCGGAGTTCGTCCGGCGTAATAGCCTCGAGGTTCGCGGCATCGGCAAAAAAGTCGAATACCTCCTGGCGCGGCCTCTCGAGCCACTGTTCAGTATGCAGCGTGTGGGTAATCATGCCACATCATCCGGTTGTGCGTACATTGCAGACATAACGATCCCAACCGACAAACCGACATGAAGTCTCTTCGGGCCCTGCCCCTCCTTCTCGTTGTCGCCATTTCTTCTTCCGCATGCGCTCAACAGCCGGATCCGCGGCTCCTGGGCGAAGCCCTCTCGGCCGCGCCCGAAGCGTTCCACGGAACGGCCACCGTCTACGCGTTCAACGATGCCGGCGCACTTGAGGTCATTCGTGAGGGAGACGGTACGTTCTTCTGCGCAGCCGACAACCCGAACGTGGAAGGGTTCGAAGCCACATGCTGGCAGGCGGCACTCGATGCCTATGTGCGCCGCGGTCACGAACTCAAATCCCAGGGCATTGATGGCCGCGAAACCGTGGGTATGCGCGAGGCTGAAATCGACGCCGGTACGCTCGAATGGTTTGACGGGGAGGCAACCATGTACCTTCGTTACGGTGAAAATGCACGCTGGGACGAGGAACTGGGTGAGGTCGTGGACTCCAAACTGCGCTACGTCGTCTACACGCCCTACGCCACGACCGAATCCACAGGGCTGCCACTTGAGCCCATGACGCCCGGCGGACCCTGGATCATGAATCCGGGCACGTTCCGCGCGCACATCATGCTGCTGCCGCCAAACTGACCTTTCCGGGCGGCCTCAGACGTTCTTTTCAGCGGGTAGATGCGGCGCTCTCGAGGTACTCCCGGGCGTCCTGCCCGATGTGCGGTATGCCCCGCTCGCGAGAGAGCTCAAGTTGACGCTGACGCTCCCGCAGCCGCTCGCGGTCTGCTTCTGTTCGCTCCGCATGGCAATACAGACAACTCACGCCTTCTTCCCATGAGGGCAGCGTCATGTCCTTCTCCGTTACGGGCATACGACATGCATGGCACATGGCGTACGTGCCGGGCTCAAGCGCGTGATTGACCGTTACGCGATTGTCGAATACGAAACACTCGCCCTCCCAGAGCGACTCGTCGGCCGGTACACGTTCGAGGTAATTCAATATGCCGCCTTCCAGGTGAAAGACCTTCTCGAAACCGCGGCTGCGCAGGTAGGAGGTGGCCTTCTCGCAGCGGATGCCTCCCGTACAGAACATGGCAATGGGTTCGGTTTCGTGGCCCGCGAGTTCGCGTTCCACATAGTCCGGGAACTCCCTGAAAGAGGTCGTCTGCGGGTTTCGTGCTCCCCGGAACGTGCCTACTTCCACTTCATAGTCGTTGCGCGTATCGACGAGAATGGTGGCGGGGTCCGAAATGAGCCGGTTCCAGTCCTCAGGCGGGACGTATGTGCCGACTACCCTGTTCGGATCCACACCGTCAACGCCGAGCGTCACAATTTCTTTCTTGAGGCGCACCTTGGCGCGCAGAAACGGCATTTCTGCCGCCTCGGATTCCTTGTGGATCAGGTCGCCAAACCCCTCGATGCCCCTGATTTCAGCGAGCACGGCATGCACGTTGTCCCGGGCACCCGCAATGGTCCCGTTTATTCCCTCGTCAGCTACAAGCAGGGTTCCACGTACGGCATGCTGCTCCATGACGCGTTGCAGGGCGGCCTGCGCGGCTTCCGTGTCAGGTACGGGGTGGAATCTGTACAGGGCCGCAACCAGGATGGGTGCGGATGCAGGCTCGTTCTTCATGGCCGGAGGATCAGGTATCGGAGGATCAGGTATCAGTTGTCGGTGTCCTGTTCGTGCTCTCGAATCTGCTGAACAATGCTGCGGGCCAATTCGTTCGGCACGAGTACCGTCAGATTGTACTGGGCCACCTTCCAGGCACCGTCTTCACGCAACAGCACGCCCGATCCACGTGTCTCCCCCATGTTCACGTTCTCGAGCCGCTCGTCGAACCAGGCCACATCCCCACCGGGTGCGAAATCTACGTGGCGCTCGAGCACATGGTATTCCCAGCCGCCTCCGTCCTCGAAACGGGGCTGCGCGTAGGCCTTGAAGTCGGCAATTGGCCAGCGTTCGGTGGCGTCTGTTCCAAGGAATACCGCCTGCTTGGAGTAGAGGTCGAAATACGCGTCGAAATCGGCGCGTGCCGCCTGCGCATGGATCTGGTCCAGCGTGTGGTTTACGGCCGCCACGTCGGCTTCGGTGTGGCCTCTCGCGGATGTGGCATCGGGCTGGCAGCCGGGGAAGAGGACCAGAAGCAGCACGGCGACAGCCATGGGCGGGAGGCCGACAGCGCCGTCGCGACCAACACCTGGGAAAAACCGGGGAAACACGTCAGATATCATTACTCTGCCTCGAAATTTGCATCGCGGTGCGCGCCGTCACAGAAGGGTTTGTTCTGCGAGTGGCCACACCGGCAGAGCGCCACTTTCGTTCCCTTCCAGCGGACCTGCCCGCTGGCTGCGCGGATGGACAGGTTGCCACCTATGAGCAGCGGTCCATTCGGGGCGCGGCCCACTTTGAGCGGCCCGCCTTCCGATTCCAGGCCCGGCCCTTCCTGACCGACGGCACCGGAATCATCGAACCCCGATTGTTTGTGGCTGTTGTCACAGAATGGTTTGTTTTTCGATGCGCCACACCGGCAGAGTGCGGCGCGGAACCGGACGCCCTCCATGTCCCTGTCAGCGCCATCCACCTCCAGTTGGCCTTCGAAATACAGAGGTCCATCCGGGCACACGGTGACCGTATTGCCAGGCGGCGTGTCTCCCTGCACGCGTCCGTCAGTGTCGCGCGCCACGAGCGCACCCGACGGGCAGCGCGCCACGACCGCATCTACCGTACCAGCGTCGACCAGATCCGGCTGGCCCCACGGCTTGCGACCGTAGACAAACAGGTCACTTCTGTCGCGTACGCACTCGGCGGCGTGGATACAGAGCCCCGCGTCCCAGCTTACCGTGCGCTCTTCTCCCTCGAATGTCAATTTTTTCCGTTTGGACATGATTTGGCTTTCTTTTTTCAGTACCCGGACAATATAACATTCACCGCGTCCTTGGCCGCTCGCGCTGCAGCTCAATGATATCGGCGCTCCAGGTATCGTCACCGAGCAGGTGCTGCACGAAGTATTCGGCGCGCAACCAGAACCAGTAGTCCGACATGCTTCCGTAGCCATGGCGCTGCCCGGGAAACAGGAAGAAATCGAACCGTTTGTTGGCCTTGATGAGTGCATCGGCCATGCGGATGGTAGATGCCGGATGCACGTTGTTGTCCTCGTCCGATGTGGTGAGCAGCAGGCGTCCCTTGAGGTTGGATGCGAGCGCTTGGTTGATACCGATGTCGAATTCGAACGATACGTCCCCCGAGTCGCTGACCACCTCCTTGACGCCATTATGCTGCTCGGACCAGTAACGGTTGTAGATCCGGTTGTCGTGGTTTCCTGACGAGGAAACGGCCACCTTGAAGAAATCCGGATAGACGAGCATGGCGGCCGTCGACATGAAGCCGCCCCCGGAGTGACCGTAGATGCCGACTCGATCCAGGTCCAGCCAGGCATGGCGCGCCCCCAGCTGCTCGGCGGCGGCTTTTTTGTCATCCAGGCCGTAATCGCGCAGGTTGCCGTATCCATAGTTGTGATACCACTTGGAGCGTGCCGGATGCCCGCCCCGGTTGCCGACCGTTATGACGACCATGCCGAATTGTGCGAGGGCGGTTTCACTCGCCGCCGTCGAAAAGGACTTGGCAACGGCCTCGGTCTGCGGGCCGGGGTAGACGTATTCCACGAGCGGGTAGACGCGCGTCGAGTCGAAGTCAAAGGGCTTGTACATAACGCCGTAGAGATCCGTGATGCCGTCGGCCGCCTTGACAGTGAAGGGCTCGGGAAAGCGGTAACCAGCTTCCATGAGCCTCGAAAAGTCGGCCTCCTCGAGCGGCATGACTTCGGCGCCATCGGCCCGGAGGAGCGTCGAGCGCGGGACCGTGTTGATGCGTGACAAGTTGTTGACGAAGAACCTTCCCGATTCGCTGGCCGACGCGCGGTGGTCGAAGTTGCCCGCGTTCAACAGACGCAACCCCCGGCCGTCGAGCCCGACACGGTAGAGGTGCAGGTAGTAGGGATCCTCGCTGGCCTCCCGGCCACCGGCTTCAAAAAACAGCACGCCGTCGCGCTCGGCAATGCGCTCGACCGAGCGGACGGAAAATGGTCCGGAAGTAAGCTGCGAGCGCAGCGTTCCGTCGGGTGCATAGCGGTAGAGGTGCGCCCATCCGTCGCGCTCGGACCACCAGATGATGTCGCCGCCCGAGAGCAGGTGCGGCGTCTGGACTTCGATATAGGTATTGAACCGCTCCTCGAAAACCACATCCGCCCGTCCCGTTGCCGCCTCGACGCGCAGCACGTCGACCCGCTTGTAGTCGCGGCTCTGCCGGTACATCAGGAACGAACCGGGCTCCGTCGTCAGCCAGCGCTGCTGAAAGGCGCTCTCATCCCCGGCGTACCGGAATTGCCGCTCGGTGAAGACGCCTACCTGCTGGTCGACCCAGAGCGAATCATCGACCACCCAGGTGGAGTCCTGCGCGACGGATCCGATTTCGAGGTGGTACTGGGCCACGTTTTTCTCGCCCGGCATACCATATTTGTACGTCTCAAGCTCCGGCCGGCCCTTTTCCGTCGAATGGATGATCCACAGATCGCCCACCTCGCGCAGGTCCATGCGCATGACGGTGAAGTACTCCGATCCGGGCGACCACACGATATCGGCCCGTTTGCGCTTGTCCCGGTTCTCCTCCACTTCCGACGCCGTGCTTCCGTGGTGCTGCCCGAGTCGCCACCTGCTGGCGACATACGAGAAGAATTCCTCGCCACCGGTCGTAAGCTGGATTTCCTCCACCTCGACCTTTTCTTCCGCCTCATCGGCCTCGTCACCCGACTTCCCGCGCCGCGCATCCAGAATGCGCGCGTAGTCCTCACCGCTCATTTTGTACAGGTTTTCGTACCGGGCAAAAATGACCCAGGCGCCGTCGGGCGATACCGATGCCCAGCCCGGGTGGTTGTCGGGCTTCTCGGGGTCCTCGAGCTCGCGCAGCGTCTGCGAGTCGACCTGATATTCGAAGTAGAACACCTTGTTGCGCATTTCCTTTTCGCGCGTGGCCGTCGAGTCCTGCTGCGTATTGCCACGCTCGCCTTCCTCGGACGGGACCTCTTCCTCCTCGGACGACTCGACCTCGAAGCGCAGCGTATTCGCATCCTCGAACACGATATTTCGAATGGGGAGATGCCTTGCATCGAATGGATCGCGCGTTATGCGCGTCAGTTCGGCCGCAATCCGGTCGCGGTCGAACACTTCGCGCTTTGTGCCCCGCTCCGGATTGACAACGAACCAGGTCGTGCCCTCCGACGTCTCCCACTCGTACCAGAACGCCTCCCCGTCGGGAATCCAGTTCGGCCGCACCGAAGTTGAGTAGACGAGATCCCGTATGTTGTAGGGAGCAAACCGGGCGGCGAGTTCATAATTGGCCCGCGGTTCAGATGCGGAAGAGGCCTGTTGCACGCTCTGGGCCTGGGAAGTGCGATCTGCCGAGAGCAGGACGGGAATGAGCAATATGAGTAGAAGAGGGCGCATAAGCGGGACAAGGCGCATGGTGACGACCGATTGATTCCATGGACAATAACGAACACATCCGATTCAGGAAAATACTTCTTTCACTGCATGGAAGTCTGTCGCGTGAAGTGAAGGAGGCCACGTCTGCCGACAGCAGCATTACGCCCGACAACGCCATAGGTCGGCTCACGCGCATGGAAGCCATCCAGTCGCAGGCCATGTCGGTGGCCGGGAAAGAGCGCATGAAGAAGCGGATCCAGGCCATTGAGCGCGCGCTGACAGCGATCGATGACGGCACGTACGGCACGTGCGTCCGGTGCGGAGAACCTATTCCATCGGGCCGGCTCGAGGTCATGCCCGAGAGCCGCGTGTGTGTTCCCTGCGCCCAGCGGGGGTAGCCCGCAGGCCCATGGACGGCACGCCAGAGTACCTTTCTTTCTTCACGACCATTCCGTACTATTTCGGCGTGTTCATACTACGTCGGAGTCCGCTGACGGTGGACACGCATTTGGCCCCGTCCCAGCGGGTAGCGCCGGAAATGGCGTTTCTCTTTGTTGTTCGTCGCTCTGGCGAAATACTTCGCCGAATGACGCTGCCATACTTCGCTCCTCACGCCTTGACAAACGCCATTTCCGACTGCTACAGCGGCCTCCGACGTAGTGTGAACACGCCTTAGGCGTGTCTGAATATTTTGGACCCAATGTCCCAGAGATACAACCAGAGATACAACATGTACCGTGCCGTATTCCTGTTGCTCGCTCTGGCCATGACGGCCTGCACGAGTGATACCATTGACAACACCGGCCTGACCGACCCTCCTCCAGGCGACGGCTCGGGAACGAACGATCCCCCCACGCTCGTTCAATATGCCCGCGACGTGCAACCCATTTTCAACCAGAGCTGCGGCGGCTCGGGCTGCCACATCGGCGAGACCACCAATGGCGTCAACCTGGGGTCGTGGAATCTGGTCATGTCCTCCGTCGGCGTCCAGTACGGCAGGGGCATTGTCGAGCCTGGTAACAGCGCCGACAGCCCCATCATCGACAAGATTTCGGGCCAGCCCCGCTTTGGTGCCCGCATGCCGCTTGGAAAGGGTCCGCTCGACGGCACATCCATCAATATCATCCGAGACTGGATAGACGATGGCGCTCCCGACAACTGATATCCGCTGGCCGCTGCCGTTCACTGCCCGACTGCCGGGGGGTGCACGCGCGGCGCTCGTCGCGGCGCTCCTCGTGGGGCTGGCACCGCGTGCCGCAACTGCCCAGACATTCATTACGCGTGAAGGCACGGCAACATTCACCTCGTCTGTTCCGCTTCACGAGTTCACAGGCACGTCCGGCGCCCTTTCCGGGATGATCTCGCTCGAAACCGATACGGTCGATTTTTTTCTCGACCTGGCTACGCTCGATACCGGTAAAAAGAAGCGGGACAAAGACATGCGTCGCACGCTCGAGGTCGATGAATTCCCGTTTGCGGAGTTCACGGGAACGCTCACGACGCCCGTTGACCTGTTGCAATCAGAGCCCCAGCCAGCCACGGTCCGGGGGCAGTTCACGCTGCACGGCGTCACGCGCGACGTCGTGGTCCACGGCACGCTGACGCCCCGTGGCGAGGCGCTCGAGCTCTCGGCGGCCTGGACGCTCAACCTGGAGGATTACCGGATTGAACCGCCCAGGCTACTCGTCATCAAGGTCGATCCCGAGCAGGACATTGAAATTCGTGCCCTTTTGCACACCCAGGACCCATGATCATGCGCACCGTCACTCGTTTTTTCGTAGTTGGATGTATTGTGTTCGGCTGTTTTCCGGTAGATGCTCAGGCCCAGCTTGAGCGCGTCCGTGCGCGCCCGGGTGGGCCCGTCGACGAAGTTTTCTGGGCGCCATCGGTCGTCGTGATGCCATCGGTTGCGAATGTGGGGGCGGGCGATCTGCATTTCACCATCCAGCACAGTTTCGGGAGGCTCTCCGACGGGGCGAGTGAGCTCTGGGGGCTCGACGGCGCAGCCAACATCCGGTTCGGGCTGGATTACGGGCTGACCAACAGGCTCTCGGTTGGAGCAGGCCGCTCGCGCTTTGACAAGGTCTACGATTTCCGGGCCAAGTGGAATGTGCTCAGGCAGACGAAGGACGACCGCGTGCCGCTGGAGGTGGCGCTCGCGGCGAATGTGGGGATTACGACGCTCGAAAACGGATTTTCCTTCGACGAGCGGCTGTCCTACACCTCGTCGCTGCTTTTGGCACGCCGCGTGAGCAATACGCTGAGCTTCCAGGTAGCGCCGACCATTTCCCATTTCAATGTGGTCTTTCGCGAACTGGACCGGTTCGGAGACGTGGTGGAAGAGGAGAACACGCACGTTGCGCTGGCTCTTGCCGCGCGCTACGTGGTGCACGCGCAGGTGTCCCTTGCGGTCGAGTACATTCCGGTTCTCGGCAGCCGGTCCGATGGCACGACCAACATGCTGTCAGCGGCCGTGAACATCGAAACGGGTGGCCATGTGTTCCAGCTGTTTTTCACGTCTTCGCGCTGGATTACGCCGCAGCACGCCATTGCGCGCAACGACGACGCCTTTTTCGACGGCGATATCCGGTTCGGATTCAACGTGAACCGGGTATTCTGATTTTTTTACGCCGGGCAATAATCCGGACGGGCGGTCCGTTTCAGAGGTGAACAAACCTTCAAGACCATGACCCGAGTCGTACAGATTGTTGTCTCCCTTCTCGTCACACTCATCCTGCTGGCAACGCAGCTCTTCGCCCAGGACGGGCGCACAGGCCGCATTATTTACGAGGAAACCGTCCAGTTGGACTTCCAGTTGCCGCCCGGCATGGAAAGCATGCGCGACCAGATGCCATCGAGCCGGACGAACAGGCGCATGTTGCTTCTGCGCGGGGACGAACTCGTCATGCGCGATGCACCCCCATCGGACGAGGATGAGGAAGAGTCTGGCGACATCGAGATTTCCAGTGGCGGAGCCACCATCCGCATGCAGATGGCCAGTGGCGGCGAGGCCGTGGAGCGCATCCGCCACACGTCGCTCTCCGATATGACAGCCGTCGAACAGCGGGATTTCATGGGACGTGCCTTTCTGATTACGGAATCCGTGGAGACGCCCGCGTGGCGACTGACGTCCGAGCAGAGCACCTATGAGGGCTATCTTACGTTGAAGGCTACCGCAACGGTAGACAGCATGGAAGTAGTGGCCTGGTTCACGCCGGAAATCCCCGTCTCCGGCGGTCCGGCTTCGTGGGCCGGACTTCCCGGGCTCATTCTCGTTCTCGATATCGACGGCGGTGAGCGCACCTGGGCTGCCCGATCCATCGAACTGGACGTACCGCTTGGTAAGGACGAATGGGTTCGGCCGGAAAAAGGCAAAAAAGTCACGCGCGCCGAGTATGACGACATCGTTGAGGAGCGCATGAAGGAAATGGGGGCGCGGCGCCGAGGCGGCAATGGGTTCATTTTCCGCAGCGGTAACTGAGAGCGGAGCATGACAATGGATACGACGCATACGCCAGCCCCCTTCGCCGCGGCCATCGGAAGAACCGGAAGAACCGCAAGAACCGTGGCTTCTTCTTTTTCGGCCCTCTCGCTGCTGGCCGTCCCGCTTCTGGCACTTTCGCTTCTGGCGACAAACACGGCCAGCGCGCAGTCGCGCCACGACGTGACGGGCACCGTGACCGATTCGCTGGATGCTCCCCTGCAGGGCGCGACGGTAGTCGTGCTCACGCCGACAGATTCCACCATGGTCGGCTTCGGCATTACCGGACCGGAGGGCCGGTTCAACGTTCGCCGCGTACCAATGGGTGCCTACGTATTGCAGGTTACGTTCGTTGGCTTTGAAACGCGGAAGAAGGACATCGAGGTGGGCAACGCCGACCTGGATGTGGGGCGGCTCGTGCTGAGTGAGCGCGTCTCGGAGCTTGACGAGCTCGTGGTGAGCGACGAGCACATCCCGCTGCTCGTGCGCTCGGATACCATTATCTACAACGCGGCGGCGTTCGGCGTGCGCCCCAATGCCAGCGTTGAGGATCTGCTGCGGCGCCTGCCGGGACTCGAGGTAGCACAGGATGGCTCCATCAAGGCGCAGGGCGAGGACGTCAAGAAGGTGCTCGTTGACGGCAAGGAATTTTTCGGGGATGATCCCAAAATAGCCACCAGGAACCTGCCCGCCGATGCCGTCAACAATGTAGAGGTGTATGATGACCGCTCGGACCTGGCCGAGTTCACGGGTGTCGATGACGGGGAGCGCGAAAAGACAATCAACCTTGAACTCAAGGAAGACGCCAGGCAGGGCTACTTCGGCAACGTGAGCGGCGCCGTGGGTGACGACTTGACGGCGGCACTTGGCCAGTCCGGCCGGCACGACACGCGCGTGAGTGTCAACCGGTTTTCCCCGTCGACGCAGTTTTCCGTCCTTGGAAACTTCAATGACGTCAACAAGCAGGGTTTCTCCTTCAATGAAATCATGGGTTTCAGTGGCGGGATCGGAGGCATGATGGCTGGCGGTGTGAGCATGGGCGGTCTCATGGGCGGGGGCTCGTCCGACGGATTCGTAACGACGCGCTCGGGAGGCGTAAACTTCAATCGTGACCTTGCCCGTGGCACCGAGCTGCGCACGTCCTACTTCCTGAACAGCGTGGACCGCATTACGGACCGCGCACTGACCCAGGAAGAACTGGTGGGAAGCGGCGCCGGATCGACGGTAGCAGAAAACAGGCTGGAAACGTCCGAGAGCACCAATCACAGGCTCAATCTGAATGCATTCCACGAGCTTACTGATGGGCACGACCTGCGGCTTCGGCTCTCGGGATCGCTTACCGATTCCGATGCGCGCCGGACGGCATCCCGTACGGCCCGGGCCAGCGATGTGCTTCGCAATTCGAGCAGTACCTTCTTCGATTCCCGGTCCGACCAGCGCCAGGCAAACGGATCGCTCACCTGGCGGCGGCGGCTTTCGGACAGTGGAACGAGCCTCGTGGGTGAAATTTCCGGCTCGGTGCGGGACCAGGACGGCCTGGCCGACCTCGTCTCGGCCAATTCGTTCTTCGAGGATGGCAACCTCAAAACGGAGGAGGACCTGAATCAGCTGCAGGAGACGCTCGGTACTTCCTGGACGGACGAAGAGAAACTGACCCTCACGCATCCCCTCTCCAAAAAGCGTACGTTCGAGACGAGCGTGCGGCGGCGCGCCGTCCGGGACGACGAGTCGCGGTCGTTTTTCGATCTGGTGGACGGCGCGCCGGTATTCAACCTGGACGTGAGCAGTGGCCTGGACCGCACGTACACCTACATCAGTGGAGGAATCGGTCTTCGGCAGAACACCCGGAAATGGCAGCTCGGTGCCGGCGTAGACCTGCAGGGCTCCCACCTGGAGGGGACCATTCTTCGCTCACCCGACACCGTCAATGAACGCTTCACCCACCTGCTTCCGCGCGCCGATGCCCGGCTGCGCATGCGCCGCTCGACCGTCTCGCTGCGCTACAGCACGTCGACGCGCGAGCCGTCCATGCAGGAGCTGCAGCCGTTCGAGGACAACAGCGACCCCATCACGGTCCGCGTCGGAAATCCGGAGCTCGACCCGGAGTACGTGCATCGTTTCTCGCTCAGTTACAACTTCTTCGACCAGTTTTCCTTCACGAATTTCTTCGTCTGGGCGAGTGCAAGTTATACGGACAACAAGATTGCCCGCTCGCGCGAAGTGACACCCGATCTGCGCCAGCGCATTACGTCGGTCAATACGGACGGGGACTGGTCGCTCACTGGCAACGTGAATTTCGGTCGGCCCATCCGGCCGCTCGGCGTGAAAGCATCGATCAGCAACCGGGCCCGCTTTTCGCGCGGCATTGAATTCGTGAACAGCGAGGAAAACGTGAGCCGGATCCTGGTCAACACCGTCGAGGGCCGGCTTGAAAACCGGAACCAGGAGCTGTTTGCCGCAAGGGCCGGCGCGCGGCTCGATTTCAACAGGAGCCGCTACTCGCTCAACCCGGGGCTCAACCAGGACTACGTAAACCGGACGTTCTTTGGCGAAGCGACGCTCTACGCCGGCGATACCTGGCAGCTCTCGGGCGAGCTCGACTACCGCATCTACTCGGATGAACTCTCGGGCACGGAGCAGCGTGTGCCGCTCGTCAATGCGACGCTCTCGCGGTTTCTGATGCAGCAGAAAATGGAGCTCCAACTCTCGGGTGTGGACCTGCTCAATGAGAATGTAGGCGTCAATTTCAACAATTCAGGTACGTTCGTGCAGGAGGAGCGCGTCAATTCACTGGGGAGATACGTGATGTTCCGCCTGGTTTACAACCTCTCGCCCGTGAGGCGGTGAAGCGCTGGCGCTTCAGGGCTCGTATCTTGAGGAAGCCGTACCATGATGTATGAAACACTTTCTTCTGATACTTTTGATGAGTGTACCTGCGACTGCCGATGCCCGGCAGGAATTGACGCCGCGCGAACGGGACATGGTTTCGTTCATTGATTCCCGTTTTGAAGATGCGGTGGCCTACCTCGAGCGGGTCGTCAACATCAACAGTGGCTCCATGAATTTCGAGGGCGTGCGCGCCGTTGGTGCCGTCTTCGATGCCACATTCACCGAACTCGGCTTCGACACGTGGTGGGTGGATGGCGCTCCCTTCGGTCGCGCCGGCCACCTGTTTGCCCGGCGTGTGGGCGCGGGCAGCGGCGCGGACAGCGGTGCTGGCGCGGGCCAGTCCGGAGCGGGTCCGCACATCCTGATGGTTGGGCACCTGGATACGGTCTTCGAGGATGACAGTCCGTTCCAGCGCTTCGAGCGCGTCGACGAAAACACCGCCGTCGGCCCCGGCGTGATTGACATGAAGGGCGGGGATGTGGTAATCGTGGAGGTCATCCGTGCGCTCGCACAGGCGGGAGCGCTGGATGACGTGACAATCACCGTGGCGCTGATTGGTGACGAAGAGTCGTCGGGCGATCCGCTGGAGCTGGGTCGCGCCGCGCTCGTCGAGGCGGCGCGCGAAGCTGACATTGCGCTTGCCTTCGAGCCTGGAGACGGAAAGAGTGAAACGGCGGTTACCGCGCGGCGCGGCTTCACCGGCTGGGAAGTCACCACACACGGGCTGCGCGCCCACTCGTCGCGCGTCTTCAGTGAGGACGTGGGCTACGGCGCTATCTACGAAGCGGCCCGCATCCTGGTGGGCTTCTACGAGACGATGGCGGGCGAGGAACTGCTTACGTTCAACCCCGGGCTCATTGTGGGCGGCACGGACATTACGTTCGACGACCAGGAAGAGGAAGGCACGGCGTTTGGCAAGACGAATGTGATTGCGGGCAAGAGCCTCATTTCGGGCGATTTGCGGGCGCTGTCCCTGGAGCAGCGCGATGCGGCCAAGGAGCGTATGCGGCGCGTCGTGGTCGAACACCTGCCGGGTACCGATGCCGAGATCACCTTCCGGGACAGTTATCCACCCATGGGCCCGACAGAGGGCAACAGGGAGCTGCTCGAAAGGCTCAGCCGGGTTAGTGAAACGGCCGGATACGGAGCGGTAGCTGCGGCCAATCCGGCCGAAGCCGGGGCAGCGGATATTTCGTTCACGGGTGCCCATGTCACGGCGGCGCTCGACGGGCTGGGCATACTCGGTTCGGGCACGCACACGACGCACGAAACGGCCGATCTCCGGACCATGCCCATGCAGATTACCCGCACGGCGCTGCTGCTGCTCCGGATGGCCGAGGATTGGAATCGATAGAAGTTTTTCGAGCGCGGGGAACCATTAGTTGACTGGTCAAGTATACGGCCCCAAACCTACCTCGAAACCCATGCCATCCACGCCGGAACGTGCCAAGGAAGCGACCATTGCGCTGCTTCGGACCGCATCGGTCGTGAAGCGGAGTTTCGAGGCCCTCATGCACCAGCACGGAATTACCCTCCAGCAGTTCAATGTGCTGCGCATACTGCGCGGCGCGGGTGAAACGCTTCCGACGATGGAAGTCGCCGCCCGCATGATTGAGCCGGAGCCGGGAATTACGCGCCTCATCGGGCGGCTTGAAAAAAAGAAGCTCGTGACGCGATGCCGGTGCAAGGAGGACAGCCGGCGCATGCTGTGCGCCATTACACCGCAAGGCCTCAAGGTGCTGGCCGGACTGGACGATCCCCTGGTTGCGCTGGAAGCACAGCTGCTGGGCTCCATGCCGGACAAGGATCTGGATGATCTGATCACACTCCTGGAGCGCGCCCGCCGTCACGTGGACGGGTAGGCACGCCGGCAGGCGGTGACAGCCTGAAAGGCCGACACGATCCTGAGGCAAACCGCTGCGACCCTATACTTGACTAATCAAGCATATAACACACAACCAAACAGAAAAACGACCATGTCACAGACAACAACACGCCACGACGAACTGCTCGCCCTCGTCACGGAACTCAACAACATGATCCTCAAGGGAGAAATCCTGCCGGCGCACGAGAAATTCTACGCCGAAGGCTGCATCCAGATGGAAAACGAGGAGATGGTCTTCGAAGGCAAGGAACTCAACCGCAAGCGCGAGGAGGAGTTCGTGAACAACCTGACCGAGTTCCGCGGTGCGGAGGTCAAGTCGGTCGGCGTGGACGCCGAAAACAACGTCACCTTCGTTGAGTGGTGGATGGACTATACCCACAAGGAGTGGGGCGTACGCAACTACCAGCAGGTCTCGGTAGCCCGCTGGGAAGGCGACAAAATTGTCCACGAGCGCTACTACGGTGGCTGATATATTATAAATATATTATAGATATATCACACTGCGGAGCGGGAGGGTCCACACGGCACGCGCCACCGGGCCCTCCCGTTCTGTGTTTTGTCGCGCCCGCTCGGCCTGTCGCGCCGGGCCGCCCCGCGCTCGGCCGCTCCGCGCCGCTGCCATGCGGCGCGCCCGACCCCGCGCTGGTCTTGCCCGCCTGCGGGCAAGACCGTATACTGGATGCCCCTGTACATATTTTGCACATATACCGTCTGACCCCATCGTGAAGCGCCGAAGTGAACCCGTGGATGTTGATGTGACGAAGGGCTGGCCCGTTGTCATACGGCGCAACGGCCGCATCTACCGGGTAGAGTCCATGCTGGATGTCTGGATTGTGCAGGGAAAGTGGTGGTCCCGTGAGGAGCGCCGGGTGTACTTCCGCGTGTCCACGACGCATGGCATCATGGATGTGTACAACGCGGACGCTACCTGGATACTGGCGAGCGTCGAGGACTGAGTTCATCTGCGAGATACTCCATGCCATACACGTGGCGGAGCGCTTCGAGCATGCCGCGGGAATCGACCGATACGGCGCGCGCGGCATTTGTCCGGAAAATGAAGGCCGACGGGAGGGACTCCACGTTGCCGTCGAAAATGAGCCCGACGACTTCGAGGTCCCGGTTGAGCAGCGGCGAGCCGGAGTTGCCGCCCACGATGTCGTTGGTGGAGACCAGGTTCATGGGCGTTGACCGGTCGAACGCATCCGGTGCGCTCAGCCACCGTTCCGGTAGCGTCCACTCGCCCGTGTCGTGTGCCGAGCGGGAGTGGCTGGCCGCGCGGTCGTACATGCCGTAAAACGTAGTGAAGGCGGGTGCCAGGGTGCCGTTGTAGGTGTAGGAGGAGACGCGGCCGTCGGCCAGGCGCAACGAAAAGGTGGCATCGGGCGGGCGCGTCGTGTCATAGACGTCGAAGCGCTCGCGGCCATGCCGGGCGTTGAGTTCCGATTCCTGTGCTGAAAGCCCGGCAAACGCGCTCGTGAACGCCTGGCGGTCTTCCATGTAGGGAGCAATGGCGGCAATCGCGGGGTCGTCCATGGTGAGCGTTGAGGTGTCGAATTCCTGGCCGGGAGTAAAGGCCGATGGGCGGAGCGCCGACTGCAGGAACACGCTCGCGGTCCACACATCCGGGTGGGAATCGGCGAGCGGGCCCCGCGCGCCCAGATGCGCAACGAAATCTTCGAGCCGCGCGGCGAAGAACATCCGGTCGACGACCTCCGGCTTGTCGGGAACAGCCGAGAGCTGCACAGCCAGGGCATTCACATCGCCACCGGCGGCGCGCTCGCGCAGGAGCTGCCATGCAATGGCCGCCCGCTGCATGGTGGGCGATGCCAGCGAGGACTGCGGGAAAAACGACAGAAAGGCCGCATATTCTTCGGAAAATGCCCTTTTTTCCTGCTGGATGCGGTCCAGTTCGGCGACTACGTCGGTAGGAGCAGCGGCCAGGAAATCGGCCTCCGTCGCGCGGCGCCGCGCCATGATGTCCGGATCATGGAGTCCGCGGACGCGCCCGCCGTAGAGCTTCTGGGCATTCTTCAGGCTGAAGACCATGTTCAGGAGTGCATCGGTCGGCTCGGCGGCGTAGGCATCCTCGAGAATGGCAATACGCGAGTTGAGGAGCTCAAGCAGCGCCTTTTCCTGTACATCGCGTCGCCACTCGAGCTGCGACACGGTTTCCAGGCGGAGCGTGGATCCGGGGTTTCCCACCACGAAGACTGGTTCGTTTTCCTCGGCGCCATCCGCGCTCCAGGCAAAGTAGTGCTCGGGCTCGTAGGGCGCCCCATCTTCGTAGACGCGGAAAAACGTCATGTCGAGCGCGTAGCGTGGATAGGTGAAGTTGTCCGTATCTCCCCCGAAATAACCCAGGTTGAGCTCGGGGGCCATGACCAGGCGCAGGTCCGTGAAGCGGCGAAAGGTGTAGGCCGAGTAGCGGCCGCCGCTGTAGAGGCTGATGATCTGCACCAAGTGATTGTTGGCCATGCTGCCCGTGAAGGCACTTTCAATGCGCTTCTGCTCGGCTTCGATGGCTTCGCGGCGGATGTCAGCCCGTTCGGCGTCGGAGAGGCCGCCCTCGCCGGCTTCGCTGGTGGCGCGGTCAATGGCCGCCTGGATATTGTCGGTCACGTCCTCGATGGCAATGAGCTGATCCACATAGAGGCCCTCGACGGGGCGCTCTTCGTCCATGGACGCCGCCGTAAAACCGTCGTCAAGCAGCGTCTCACCCTCTCGCGTCACATCGGCAACGGCGCCGCGTCCGCAGTGGTGGTTCGTCATGACGAGCCCCATGGGAGATACGAAGCTTGCCGTGCAGTTGGGCAGTCGGAGCGC
Organism: Bacteroidetes bacterium CG12_big_fil_rev_8_21_14_0_65_60_17; assembly: GCA_002787815.1. GTDB lineage: Bacteria > Bacteroidota > Rhodothermia > Rhodothermales > UBA10348 > 1-14-0-65-60-17. Next base: position 153,533 of record PCUY01000016.1, read on the forward strand.
CCCCATACGGGCTTTCTCGAACCAGTCGGCATTGGGCGCGAAGTCATATTCTTCGGCGAAATACGCGGTCGGTGGCACGTCGAACGTCCACATGCGGCCGTTGTCAAAAGCGCCGGCTTGCTGGGTTGCAGCCCCTTGCGCCGTGGCCTGCTGCGCCAAGACAGTGGGCAGGGCGGGCCCGAGCGGGGCCAGCAGCAGGAGCGTTGCAAATGTGAATCGGATCATTGCGGTGAATCGGTTCATGGCTCGTGGCGCCGTGCGCCGGATGG
>PCUY01000059.1 GCA_002787815.1 Bacteroidetes bacterium CG12_big_fil_rev_8_21_14_0_65_60_17
CCTGACCGAGGCGAACAATTACAACCAAATGTCATCCAACGTGACTCCGGCGAAAAGAATCGCTCAATTCAGGAAGAAGGTAACTCCTGAAGGTATCTGGTACGAATCACACCCACATCTCTTCAGACGAAGGCCTTACAATCATCAGGGACGCGACAATTAAATACTCCAAGTTTGAACACTCGCAGCCAACAGAATCACCAGTGGAACTTCCGAAGCCAGACGATCTTCTGGCTGACATGGCATCGTTAAAAAACTGGCGTGAGGAATACAGGAAGCGCTCCGCCTCAACGGTGGCAGGACATTAAGCCACAACAAAAAAGCCCCCAAGCTCGGCGCCTCCTCGATAATCACATGGAGGCACGTACTGCTGGGGGCGTAATAGTGTTGTAGGCAACCAGCCGGCGAGTCTGATATTTCTTGTAGACCGGCTGTGTGTTGATTCAGAGGTCTCCTAACTCCCGCGCCCCGGTAATCTCCGGCCCGCGCTCGCCCATGACGACGTCGGCGACGGCGACGACGGGGTCGTGTTCGAAGAAGAGGGACCAGCGGCCGGAAATGGCCTGGTCCAGGACGCGAGCTTTTTCTTCGATTGTGGTCATGGGCCAGAGGTCGTATCCCATGTTCCAGGCGGGAGAGAGGTGGGCGTGCGTCGGGAGGAGGTCGGCGACGTAGAGGAGCGATTGCTCGGCGTCGTGAATGCGGACAAGCTGCATGGCGCGCGTGTGGCCATCTACCGGAAAGAGCTCGACGCCGGGGAAAAGCTGGAGCCGTCCATCTATCAGATTCATCTGGCCGCTGGCGGCGAGTGGTTCGAGGTTTTCAGGCAGGAAGGAGGCTTTTTCGCGCACGTTCGATTTAAGGGCCCAGTCCCAGTGCTCGCGCTGCGAGTGGAAGGTGGCGCTTGGAAAGGCGATTTCAAGGCGGTCTCCGCGGCGGATAGTGCTTCCGCCGCAGTGGTCGAAGTGCAGGTGCGTGAGGATGACCTCGGTCACGTCCTCGCGGTGGAATCCGGCGGCAGCGAGCGATGCGTCGAGGTTCATCTTCTCGTCATCGACCGCGTAGATGGAGGCGAATTTCTCGTTGTATTTGTCGCCAATGCCGTTGTCAATGAGGACAAGGCGGCCATCGCCCTCGAGAAGCAGGCAGCGGGTGTGGAGCGGAATGCGGTTCAGTTCATCGGCAGCGATCTTTTTTTCCCAGAGCGGCTTGGGGACAATGCCGAACATGGCGCCGCCGTCCAGGCCGAATCGTCCGCATTCAATGGTGTGGAGGTTGTAGGGGCCAATTTTGGGCATGGTGTTCTGGGTCTGGAATTCCGTTCCTGCAACCCCTAATCTACGGGCCAGTTTCTACGTCTTTTGGGCCGCGTGCCCGCGCACATATCAAGATTCCATGCCAAGCGTCAACAACACCCACCGTATTCCCACGACCGATCTCGATACGCCGCCGCGGCTGCTCCTGGGGCCGGGGCCGTCGAATGCCCATCCGCGCGTGCTGCGGGCGCTGTCGAACCGGCAGGTGGGGCATCTGGACCCTGCGTTTCTGGCCATCATGGGCGAAGTGCAGGAACTGCTGCGCTACGCCTGGCAGACGGACAATCCGGTCACGGTGCCGGTTTCGGGGACGGGGAGCGCCGCCATGGAGGCGGCCGTTGCCAATACAGTCGAGCGCGGGGACAGCGTGGTAATCGGTGTGAATGGATACTTCGGGGAGCGGCTTGTTGACATGGCTACTCGGTACGGGGCCGAGGTGCACCGGCTGGACAGGGCCTGGGGGGAGGCGTTTTCGTTCGATGAGATTTCCGAGGCCGTCGAGCGGCACAAGCCGCGCGTCCTGCTGCTGGTCCACGCCGAGACATCGACGGGTGCGCGTCAACCCTTGGAGGGCGTGAGTGAACTGTGTCGTGAGCACGACTGTCTGCTGCTCATCGATACGGTAACAAGTCTCGGCGGCGTTCCGCTCTTTCTTGACGAATGGGGGGTGGATGTGGCTTATTCGGGCACGCAGAAATGCCTCAGCTGCCCGCCCGGCCTGGGACCGCTCACGCTCGGGCCGCGAGCCGTGGAGCGGCTCGCGGCCCGCAAAACAAAGGTGCCCAACTGGTATCTGGACATGTCGCTCGTTGGCCAGTACTGGGGCAAGGAGCGGACGTATCACCACACGGCCCCCATCAACATGAACTACGGATTGCGCGAGGCGCTGCGGTTGGTGGCCGAGGAAGGCCTTGAGGCGCGGTGGGAGCGGCACGCGCGGAACGCCCGCCTGCTCTGGGACGGACTTGGCGAAATGGGCCTTGCCTGCCATGTGGACGAAGCCATCCGCCTGCCATCGCTCACCACCATCCGCGTGCCGGACGGGGTCGACGCGGCCGCCGTATCTCGCGAACTCATGGCGCGCTACAATATTGAAATGGCTGGGGGGCTCGGCGAGCTGAAAGGAAAGGTCTGGCGCGTCGGGCTCATGGGCTTCAACAGCCGCGAGGAGAACGTGCGCCTTTTGCTTTCGGCGCTTGCCGAGGTGCTGTAGTGGGAGAGGTCCGCACACGAGGCGCCACGCCGGAGACGGCCGCAGCCGCCTGTCTAAGCGCGCTCGAGGCGCGGCTTCCCGGCCGCGTGCGCTCGGACGAGTACAACCGGATGCTCTACGCGACAGATGCGAGCATTTACCGCGTCATGCCGCATGGCGTTGTGATCCCCGAGCACCGGGACGATGTGCAGGCGGTCATGGAGTGCGCCGCCGAGCACAATGTGGCGGTGCTGCCGCGTACGGCTGGCAGCAGTCTGGCGGGGCAGGCGGTCAACCTAGCCATCGTGGTCGACTTCACGCGGCATCTGGACGCCATTCTCGACCTTGACGAGGAGCGGCGCGAGGTGACCGTCGAGCCGGGCGTGGTGCTCGATGGGCTCAACCGGTTTCTGCGGCCGCACGGCCTCATGTTTGGACCGGATCCTGCGAGTTCAAACCGTGCGGCCATGGGCGGCATTGTGGCAAACAACTCGACCGGCAGCCACAGCATTGCCTACGGGATGACAGCCGACCATGTCCGACGTATCGGCGCCGTACTGAGCGATGGGCAGCGTGCGGCCTTCGGGCCCCTCACCGCCGCCGAACTCGAGCAGAAAAAAACGCTCGATGGCCTTGAGGGCCGCATCTACCGCAACCTCTCGCATCTGGCACATGCGCACGTCGACACGGTTCGCACACACACGCCGCGCCACTGGCGCCGCTGCGGCGGCTACAATCTGGACCGGCTCACTGCCCCGGACCCGCCCGGCCTGGGCCAGCCGCCCACCGATTTCAATGTCGCGCAGCTTCTCTCCGGCTCCGAGGGCACGCTCGCCGTCTTCGAGGACGTCACGCTCGGGCTCGTTCCCGTCCCGAAGGTCACGGGCCTCGGCATTGTCCACTTCGACGACATGACGGTCGGCCTCGCTGCCGTCGAAGCCATCCTGGAAACCCGTCCGAGCGCCGTCGAACTGCTCGATGACCTCGGCATGTCCATGTGCCGCAAACAGCCCATGTGGCGCCGCAAGCTCGAAGGCTTCACCGAGGGGCGCCCGAACTGCATTCTGATTACGGAATTTACGGGAGATACGACGGACGAGGTCGCATCCCGCATAGATGCCCTTCGGGAGCATGTTGCCCGCCGGGGTGTCGGCGCGACGCACGTCGTGCCGGTCGTGAGCCAGAGCGGCCAGCAGGACGTCTGGGGTGTGCGCAAGATGGGCCTCGGCTTTTTGATGAGCGTGCGCGGCGATCACAAGCCCATTCCGTTCATTGAAGATGCGGCCGTCCCGGTTCGCCACCTGTCCGAATATGTGGCCGGAATAGATCGCTTCTGCAAGGGTCTCGGGTTCGAGGTGGCCTACTACGCGCATGCCAGCGCCGGATGCGTGCACATCCGTCCGCTCGTGAACACGAAGAGCGCCGAGGAAATAGCCAGAATGCCGGACATCATGCATTTTGCCATTGAGCAGCTGCGCGGGTTCGGGGGGGCGCTTTCGTCCGAGCACGGCGATGGCCGCGCGCGCAGCCCGTTCAACCGGGCGTTTTTCGGGCCGGAGCTCTACGGGCTCTACGAGGAGGTCAAGCGCACGTTCGATCCTGCGGGAATTTTGAACCCTGGGATGATCACGGGCGCGGCGCCGATGACCGAAAACCTGCGTTACGGCGCGGCCTACAAGGCCCGGCAGATCAAGACGCACCTCGACTGGTCGCCCGACGAAGGGCTCGATCAGGCCATAGAGATGTGCAACGGGGCGGGGGTGTGCCGAAAGACGGACACGGGGACCATGTGCCCGAGTTTCATGGCCACGCGCGAGGAGGAGCACTCGACGCGCGGCCGGGCGAATGCGCTCCGCGCGGTGCTCTCGGGGGCACTGCCGCCCGGCCGCGTGACCCATCGCCGCCTCTACGAAACGATGGATCTCTGCCTCGAGTGCAAGGCCTGCGCAGCCGAGTGCCCAAGCTCGGTCGACATGGCGACGCTCAAGGTCGAGTTCCTGGCGCAGCATTACGAACACCACCGCGTGCCGCTGCGCGCACGACTCTTCGCGGGCGCCGCCTCCCAGGCGCGGCGCTTCAGCGGCCCCCTTTCGGGTATCGTGAACCGGGCAAACCGCACGCGGTTCGTGCGCACAGTGATGGAACACGTGCTCGGTATCCACCGCGATCGTGATCTTCCGCCCTTCGCCCGGGTTCCGTTTGGCCATGCCGACCTCGAACTGCTTTCGGGCGTTCGCCCCCGCGTCGTGCTCTTCAACGATACGTTCAACACGTATCATTATCCGGAGGTGGCACGGGCTGCGGCGCGCGTCCTCGACGCCGCCGGCTTCGACATCATTCTGCCCGGCCACGGATGCTGCGGGCGACCGGCTATCTCGAAAGGCCTCGTCGAGGACGCGCGCCGCATGGCCAGCGAAACCCTCGACCGCCTGGCACCCCTCGCGCGAGAGGGGCTGACCATCGTGGGACTGGAACCCTCCTGCGTGCTCTCTTTCGGCGACGAATACCGCCGCCTGCTCCCGGGCGATCCCCGCGTCCCGCTCGTGGCCGAGCATACCGTGCTTTTTGACGATTTCATCGCCGATCTGATGGAGAAAGGCATTTTTCCGGCATTTCCGTCGGCCGCAATGCGCTCGTCCGACCCGCCAAGCGGCGATGGTGCGCCCGGCCCGGCTCCGGCTTCCGCCGCCCCTATTCGGCGCATACTGCTGCACGGCCACTGCCACCAGAAAGCCACCGTCGGTACGGCCGGTACGGCCAATGCGCTCCGCGGCATTCCCGGCTGCGACGTCCAGGAGGTCGATTCCGGCTGCTGTGGCATGGCCGGATCGTTCGGATTCGAGAAGGAGCACTACGACCTGTCCATGAAAATCGGCAGCCAGCGCCTTTTTCCGGCCGTGGAAGCCGCGTTTGCCAGTGCCGCGCCCACGGCCGCCGCGCCCACCGAAACCTGGGTCGTGGCTCCGGGTGTGAGCTGCCGCCAGCAGATCGCGGCTGGCACCGGCCGCCGCGCCCTGCATACGGCCGAGGTCCTGGCCGCCCAATTGAAGGAGCCATGAGTGATCACATGACGTCCGACGAATTCCGGCGCCACGGCCACGAGATGATTGAGTGGATAGCGCGCTACATGGAAGAGGTGGAGCGCTATCCCGTGCGCAGCCGCGCCCAACCGGGCGACATTTTCCGCGCGCTGCCTCCTGCGCCGCCCGATACCGGCGAGCCGTTCGAGGACGTGATGCGCGATGTGGAGCGCATCCTGATGCCCGGCATCACCCACTGGCAATCGCCGAATTTTTTCGCCTACTTTCCAGCCAATTCCTCAGGCTCCGGCATTCTCGGCGAGCTGCTCTCGGCCGGGCTCGGCGTGCAGGGCATGAGCTGGCTCACCAGCCCCGCCTGTACGGAACTCGAAATGCGTGTTCTGGACTGGTGCGTCGAGCTCCTGGATTTGCCGCGGGCCTTTCTGTCTGGCGCGGGCACCGGCTCTGGCGCGGGCACGCACGCCGGTGGAGGGGTCATCCAGGACAGCGCATCGAGCGCCACACTCTGCGCCATCCTGGCCGCGCGGGAGCGGGCGCTGGATGGGCTCGGTGGCGCGGATCAGAGCGGCCTCCCCAGGGGCGCCGCCGCGCGGAAACTCGTGGCCTACGCATCTACCGAAAGCCACTCGTCGGTGCTCAAAGGCATGCGCATTGCCGGTTTTGACGATACGCAGCTTCGCCAGATCGCGGTTGACGATACGTTTGCCATGCGCGCGGACAGGCTCGCAGAGGCCATCCAGGACGACACACGGGCAGGCCGGATTCCGTTTTTTGTCTGCGCAACGGTCGGAACGACCTCCTCCAACGCGATGGATCCGCTTGCAGCCATTAGCGAGGTCCTTCGCCTTACCGCTCTCGCCAGGCAGGCCCCTGGCCACGCATCTGCTTGGCTTCATGTGGATGCGGCCATGAGTGGCACGGCCGCCGTTTGCCCGGAGTTTCGCGGCATGCACAATGGGCTCGAACACGCGGACAGCTACTGCTTCAATCCGCACAAATGGATGTTCACCAATTTCGACTGCGACTGCTTCTTTGTGCGCGATCGGGAGTGGCTCGTGCGCGCACTGGCAATCGAGCCCGAATACCTTCGCACCGGCGCATCGGGCGTTGTCAACTACCGCGACTGGCAAATTCCGCTCGGCCGCCGATTCCGAAGCCTGAAACTCTGGTTCGTCCTGCGCCACTACGGCGTTCGGGGCCTGCAGCGGCGCATTCGGGAGCACGTCGCGCTTGCCCAGGAGTTTGCTTCGTGGGTAGATGCGTCCGCCGAGTGGGAACTCCTCGCCCCGCATCCATTGAACCTCGTGTGCTTTGCCCACCGCGACGGAAACGAGCGGACGCGCGCCATCCTGGAAGCGGTCAATGCCAGCGGGGGCCTGTTCGCGACGCATACGGTGCTTGGTCCCGGCGCGGCTGGTTCCGCCGGCCGGTTCGCCATACGCCTCTGCGTTGGCCAGACGTACACGCAGAGGTCCCATGTGGAGGCCGCCTGGACCGCCTTTCGGCAGGCCGCAGATGCACCTGCTGAATCCTGAGCCAGTCCGGATTTCGCCGCCGCAAATGGGCGTGGACTATCGGACTACGGCCACGCTGGCAGTGACGGAGCGGCCACCTGCGGTCAGACGGACGAAATAAGGGCCGGCGGTGAGATGTGAAATGTCGAAAGCAAGCGATCCCGGCCTGGCGGAATCGGCTCGCTCGGCGGGTCAGGACCCAATCCGGGGGGCGCGACGTTTAGATGTCCGTTGAAAAACCATCGCACACCTGTACGCGCTGGTTCTTCAACGGACTTCTGGGGTAAAAAATTTGCCTTGACATGCAACTACATTCGACGGACGCGAAAATTTTTGTGGCGGGGCACCGGGGGCTGGTGGGCTCGGCGGTGGTGCGGGCGCTGAGGGCGGCCGGCTATGACAACCTGGTCACGCGCTCGCGCAGTGAGCTCGATTTGACACAGGGCGCGCATGTGGATGCGTTCTTCGAGGTGGAACGTCCGGATTTCGTGGTGTTGGCGGCGGCAAAAGTAGGGGGTATCCTGGCCAACGACGCCTACCCGGCAGATTTTCTGTACGACAACCTGCAGATCCAGTCGAACGTGATCCATGCGGCGTACAGGGCGGGAGTGAAGCGTCTTGTATTTCTGGGAAGCACGTGTATCTATCCCAAAATGGCGCCGCAGCCCCTCAAGGAGGAGTACCTGCTGACCGGACCGCTGGAGCCCACGAACGAGTGGTATGCCATTGCCAAAATCACGGGCGTGAAGTTGTGTCAGGCGCTGCGCCGACAGCACGGCGTGGACTTTGTGAGCCTGATGCCGACGAACCTGTACGGCCCGGGCGATAATTTCGACCTGGAAACGAGTCATGTGCTGCCGGCACTCATTCGCAAATTCCATGAGGCAAGGCCCGGCGGGAGAGATGTGACACTCTGGGGCACAGGCACGCCGCGCCGTGAATTCCTGTATGTCGATGACCTGGCCCGGGCCGTGGTCCATGTTCTGAAAACGCCCGAGAAAGAGCTTCACCAGGCGGCTCCCGACGGTCTCATGAACGTGGGATGCGGCGAAGACCTGCCTATTCGAGACCTTGCTGAAATGGTCCGTTATGCCGTGGGGGGAGGGGGAGAGATTGTGCTGGACCCGTCAAAGCCGGACGGAACGCCCCGGAAACTGGTCGATGTTCGGCGCCTTTTCTCGCTCGGGTGGCGCCCACAAGTCGATTTGCGCGAAGGAATTGAGCGCACCTATTCGTGGTACGTGGAGTCGCTGGCCCGTGCGTAATGCGGCCGCGCGTCAGCCCGTGATGTGGCGGTGCGCAGGACGGGCTCAGTGGATGATGTTGCGGGACTTCAAAAAGGTGATCACGGGGTGGACGAGCAACGGTCGAATACGGTAGGGCCGGTTTTCCTCGACCGTCGTGAAGGTAAAGGAGGTATCGTGCTCACCGGGCATCCACGGCTCGATGATGAGCGCGTTTCCGAGCGTTTCGAAAATCTGCGTGCTGGCGCGCTCGGGAAGGTTTGTTACGGCAGCGGCTTCGGTGGCTGTGAGCGCAAAATGCTCCAGAAGAGCCTTCAGCATGAGTGCGTGTTCAAGCGGCAGATCGTTCAGAAAGCGGAAACCCACAGGACTCAGGGGGGCGATCTGGACGCTGTCCCGGGCCTTTTCGGTGTTGACCGACCGGATCCAGTAGAACAGGGCCATCATGATGTCCCGCCCGACCTGGTCGAACAGGCGGTCGAACCAGTACTCGCGCAGGATGGCCTGCTCTTCGTCATGGGTTCGGGCCTGCCGCAGGCGCCGTCCGAGGAGTGTCGGAAGGCTGTCCGGTGGCGTAAAGGTGAGGGTGAGGCCGCTGCGCCGGTGCCGGCGGATAATGAGCTCCTCCATGTCCTCACGGTTGATGAAAGAGAGGGCATGGGATACGGCGAGGGTGCTGGCAACGGGCTCGGAGGTGCGGATGACCTCCCAGGCGAAGTCAGAGCAGGTAGCCACCCAGAAAATCCGTGCATCGGTCCGGGACATGAAAAAGAGCATGTCGGAGAGAAGGTGGGTTCCTGCGACGGTCCGCATCATGAGCAGCTCGAGGTGCTCGATCATGACGACACGGAAGCCGTTCGGCTCGTCCAGGATCTTTGAGGCAAGGGCACGGAGGGAGGTTTCGGCCGGACGCGGAAAGCCAAGCTGATTGTGCAGTGTCGTGAGCAGTTCTTCTTCCGTCTGGATGCGCTCGGGAAATTGGACGCGGGCCACGTCGTGGTCTTTGAAAACGGTTTTCTCGAGCGTGTTCATAAAAGACGATGCCCCGCTGCTGGGATGCGACGTAATAATCACGCTCTGCGTATGGCCGCGCTGCCGGCGCTCGAGTTGGGCGGCGACGGCGTCCACGTCGGACGTTCTGCCTACGTGCAGCTCGGCGTCCTGGAGCGGCGCGAAGGAGAACAGACGGCGGTATACGACGGGGACGCGTTCCAGCGTCTCCTCGATGGCGAGCAGGGCATCGGTGGTCTCCTGTTTCTGCTGGGCGGCGCCGGAGGTCGAGCCGAGGCGCGTACGCAGCCATGCGAGGAGACGCTGGAACTGGCGGCGCGCGCGGGCCGTGCGCCTGAGGAAATAAACCACCACGAACCGCGCGCGCCGCCTCGTCGCCGCCCCCAGCCCCCGGAAGCGTTCATCGACGGCCGCCTGCAGATCGACAAGCACCATGTCCATCTGCCGGTTGGCGCGGGCGCGTTCATGCAGGCGGCCAAGAGCCTGCACCCAGGCGCGCTCCACAATCGAGACCGCCTCGGCATGGGCCTGCTCAATGGCCGGCCGGTGCCCTTCAATACCCTCGGCCGCGCGCAGGAATCCTTTCGTAGCCAGTTCACGCACGTCCTCGGCCGTTCCCTGGTCATCATCCTGCATGGCCTGGATGGCCTGATCCACATTGAACCGGATGCTCGTTACAAGCTCGCGATCCTTCGTGCGCACGTCATCAATGCACCGGATAAGCGGCTCGGCGGCAGGCTCGAGTGACGGGCCAAGCGTGTCTTCTACCGTCTCCAGAATCATGTCTCGGAGGCTTACCTCCCGCAGGTCGAACGACGTCGGAATACGTCGCTCATCATCGGGCAACAGGCTGTGCATGCGCACGGTAGACTGTTCTGAGGCAAGGGCTTCCATGGATGCAAGCGGCGCGTTGATCATGCTGCGCAGACGCTCGATTTCCTGGTACCTCTCGAAGCCGGAAAAAAGCTCACGATCGATGATGGCCAGGGCAGATTCGGCGATTTCTGTCAGGGCCTGCTCAGCCTCGTCGCTTTCCAGTGCCGAAAGCACGTCCTGCTCGACATCGGTGATGGCCCGGGCGGCGCGTTCGTGCCGCTCAATGAACGTACGGGTGACATGTTTGCGCACCTCAATGGTGGTCTGCTCTCGCGCAACGAGAATGTGCGATACGATGCCGTTGAGTGATTCCAGGAATTCCAGACGTTCCAGCAGCCCGTCGGTCCAGGACGTAAGCGCTTCACCTCGTCGCCGCAGCCCATCCCATGCCACGCTTTCGGCCGCGCTCCGGCGCGCCGGAGCGCGGCCGACCCTCGACGATCCATCCTGCGCAAGACGTCGGCGAATGGCATCGGAAAGCACCACGCGTACCGCATGAACGTCGCACCGTTCGGTTGCCGCCAGAATATCTCGCTGGGACGCCAGTATCCGGGATGCGGCCTCCCGCATGCGTGCCTGTGCCCGGGTATCCGGACTGTCATCAGAGCCCAGGTAAAGCGCCCGCTCCGCATCGAGCAGCGAATGCCAGAGCGCCGTCAGTTCCTTGACGGCCCGACTCATGCCAACCGCCACCTGCTCCAGGAGCGGGCTCGCGAGTGAAACCATTTCGTGGGGGGCATGGACAGCAGCAATGGTGTGCCCGACGAGCGACGGATGCGCCGTCACCAGGCGCGGGGTGGTCGAACGCAGCGCGCGCCGCAGCATGCGAACAGGCCAGGATGCACGGCCGGGCGGCTCTTTCCATTCCGCCTCGTCAGGGAGCGCACTTGCCGCCACGTGCAACTGCTCGAACACCTTGGCGGTCGCCCTGAGCTGCGTCTCAAGGGCTGCGGAATCGCGCAATTCCGACGCCAACGTCGGAATAATGCGCTCCCCCAGTGCTTTCCGGGAAGAGGGGATGTCGTGCCCGGTAATCAGCGTTTCGAGAGCACTGACCACGTTGCCAAATGCACGGGCAATGTGCGTCCCCGTAGCCTGTACGGCTTGGTCATGCCAGTCGGCAAGCGCGGAACGGAGGGCCTGTTCCAGATGGGCAATTGCTTCGTCGCGTGTCACAGCACGTTCTTCAGTCATTATCCGCCCTCCGTTGTGCTGCATGGACCGGCACCCACGCCCTCGCTCCATGCCCGGGCGTGATCAGGCCCGCCTCGCGGAATGCTCGGCGGGCCCGCTCCGTGATTTCACTCATGAGTAACATCTCATAGCGCGTATCGAGCACGTAGGCCTTGACTTTGATGTGCGTGATGAACGTCTCCTGGAATTCGTCGAGCACAATCACGACAATGGGTTTCTTCCGGTAGACATACTTGGAACTGGCCGCCGCTTCGTAGGCAATGCGTTTTGCCTTCTCCTCATCGATGAAGCCCGGTAGGTAAAGGTGCGTCACCACCTGCAGATCCAGCGCCCCGGCATTCGCATTGGCCACCTGCATATCGACAAGTTGCGCGTTCGGAACGGTCACCAGGTTGTCGTCGGGCGTCACAAGCCGCGTCGATCGCAGGCCAATGGAGGTTACCTCGCCGTACGTACCCCCAACGGAAATCTTGTCGCCGACCTGAAACGGTCGGTCCGAAATAATTACCAGTCCACCGAAAATATTCTTCAGCAGATCCTGCGCCGCAAAGCCCACGGCCACACCAATGGCCGCCGCGGCCGCAAACAGATTCTGGGCACTGATGTCAAAAACGTGCCGGAGTGCGATGTATATGAAGAGCACCCAGACCACAAGCCGCGCTATGGGCACGAGCCGCTTGAAAAACAGGCGGCGCTTGGGACTCGCCTCCGCAACGCGGTCCAGGATCCACGTAAGAGTGACGACAATTCCGTAACTCAGACCAAGCAGCACGAGCGCCCAGAAAATCCGGACGGAATAATCGCGGGCCGCACCCCGCGCTTCTCCCAGCACGGCTCCGCTCGTGGTTGCTGTCGTGTCTTCCTGCGTACTGGCCGTATGCGCCTCGATGGCGCGTGCCAATGCCGCTACAGCCGCCGCCAGGTCCGCTTCCGGAGAACGCACGGCGGCGGAATCGGCCTGGAGAGAATCGACCACCGCCACAGAGTCCACCGCCACAGAGTCCACCGCCACAGAGTCCACCGCCCCGACCGAATCGGCCGCCTCACCAGGTGCACCCCCGCGAGGCGTGGCACCACCACCGCATCCCCCGGAAAAGAGACACACAAAAAGCGCAGCCAGCGTTACGTGCTTACGGAAATAGGTGGCCATGGATGCGGCGTATCTGAACATGTGAGGAAGAACCCCTATAATACGCAGGCACGATCGAAAATTGAGAATCATGCTTCAGCCCCTTTCATTCAGCGCCTGGCAGGACGCCGCTGCCGCCCGCGACAGCCTGGCCCAGGACGGCCTCGCGCAGGACAGCCTGGCCCAGGACAGCCTCGCCGCCGCACTCGATACGCCCCAGGTCCTTGTCGATTCGTCCGACGCCATCGGCAATATGGGACGCGAAGTAGGCAGCACACTGTCGCTTCTCCTCTCCGGCGATGTGGCCGGAGCGTTCGATCGCGTGGGGGACCTGGGACAGTATGTGCTCATAAATCTCGTTCCGGACTTCGTGAGCGCACTGTTCGTGCTCGCGCTGATGTATCTCGTGTACAGGATTTTCCGCAAAGGCGCCTCGCAGGCACTCACGCACAGCGCGCACGTGGACCGTGGTCTCGAAAGCCTGCTGCTCAAGTCGCTTTCGGTGGTTGCCTGGACGTTCATTATGGTCATGGTGCTTGCCCAGTTCGGCGTCAACGTATCGGCCCTCTTGGCCGGCCTCTCCATCGCTGGTATTGCCGTTGGTTTTGCCGCCAAGGACAGCCTGGAAAACTTCATTTCGGGAATTACCATCATGATTGACCGGCCCTTCCGCGTGGGCGATCAGGTCATGGTCGATGGCACGTACGGCACGGTGCAGGAAATCACGCTGCGCTCGACGCGGCTTCTGACGCTCAACAACGAAATCATGGTCATGCCGAACGTTCTCATGATCAACCAGAAGCTCACCAACCACGCACTCATGGGCAATCTCCGTATTGAGGTCTTCTTCGGCATTGCCTACAAGGAAAGCCCCGAAGCCGCCCGCGCCGCTGTGCTTCCGCTTGTTCGGGGAGATGCGCGCGTGTCCGACGTGCCGGCATCTACGGTTGACGTGATCGGGCTCGGCAATTCAAGCGTCGACATGGTGCTGCGCTTCTATACGCGGCAGACCGATCAGGAAATTCCGCTCAAAGCCGAATACACCGAAAAGGTGTTCTACGCTCTGCGCGAAGCAGGGATTGAAATTCCCTTTCCCCACCTCCAACTCTTCATTGACGGTGCGAAGGGGCTGCGCGAGTTCTACGGGTCGAAAACGTGACCGGAGAAGAGGCGCTCCTTTTCGGCCTGTCCTGGGAACAGGCCGCGATTTTCGTGGTCGCGGGCGTGGCTACCGGGATCGTGAATACGCTGGCGGGCAGTGGCAGTCTCGTGACGCTCCCCATTTTCGTGTTCATCTGTGGCCTTCCGGCACCGGTAGCCAACGGCACGAACCGCATCGGCGTCCTTTTTCAGAGCGCAAGCGCACTCTGGATGTATCGGGGAACCGGCAAACTGCGGCTGGAGGGATCCCTGCGGCCCGTGCTTGCGGCGCTCGCCGGGGCGCTCGTTGGCAGTCAACTCGCAGCCGGGCTCAATGAGGCCACCATGAATCTGGTGCTCGCCAGCCTCATGCTCTTCATGCTCGTCGTGCTTCTGGCCAGGCCGAGTCGCTGGCTCCACGACCAGAGCGTATCGATTGCGCGCAGCCGTTCTCCACTCTCGGCGGCCGCCTTTTTCGCCATCGGCGTCTATGGCGGGTTCATCCAGGCGGGCGTCGGCATATTTCTGCTCGCAGCGCTCGTACTCATTGCGCGCCATACGCTCTCTAGTGGAAATGCCATCAAGCTGCTCGTCGTCGCCGCCTATTCCATTCCCACGCTCATCATTTTCTATGTGCATGACCAGGTGCACGTCGGATTCGGGCTCTCAATGGCTGTTTTTCAGAGCGTTGGCGCGTGGATTGGCGTGAAATACGTAGTCGGCATGCCGCGCGCCGACGTCTGGATACACCGGCTATTGATCGTGATGGTGGCGGCTGCCGCCGTCAAATTCCTGCTTGAGAGCATGTGAAACCGCTGTAAAAAACCGTTATTGCACGATCAACGGGTTGATATGCCGTTATTGCATTCTTACGTTACAGACCTGCAATAACATTCATACACAACTGTCAGTCACATGGTGCACACAAAAGACCTGCTCGATATTCGTCCATCCGATGAAGGAGATGCGCGGCACGTACGCTTTCCCGGCGAACTGTCCGAGTCGGTCTCCATGCTTGATTTCAAGAACGACCGGTTGAAGCTGTTCTCCGTAGGAGCAGGCAATATGGATACGCCCGAAGGCGAGGCGCTGATCAAATCGTTCGATGGCGATACGCCGTTCACGAAGCTCGTCGTGTACAGTCACAATGACAATGACGCCTGGAAAAAACTCGGATTCGCCTACGAAGGTGTCATCAAGGGGTATTTCCGTGATGGCGGTGCGGCGCATCTCTGGGCCCGCTATTCGGAGGATGCGCGCGGCGAGGAGGACGACACGTCGGATCTGGATGAGATTGTCACGCTCGCCAGTGCGAAGGAAGTGCAGGAGCCGAGCATCCCCCAGGAAATTTCGACGCGGCTTGCGACGGAGGCCGATGCCGAGCGCCTGGCCGCGCTGCTCAATCATACGTTTGACGAGTACCCGAAGGAGCTTACGGGCGAATCAATCCGGAAAATGATTCTCTCGCTCAGGGCCGTATACCGCGTGGCAACAACCGCCGATGGTAGCATTGTTGCCTGCGCCGCGGTCGAGCTGGATCTGGGCAACCGGAACGGGGAGGTGACCGAATGCGCAACGCATGAGGACTACCAGGGGCAGGGCCTGATGGCCTACCTGATCCGCGAACTTGAGCGTGACATCGGGAACCGGTTCGGAATCACGGACCTCTATTCCACGGCGCGGGCCCACGAGGTGGGTATGAACATGGTGCTTGCCAAGCTCGGCTACGAGTACACAGGGCGGCAAATCAACAACTGCCGCATGCCGCGCGGCTGGGAGTCCATGAATATCTGGTGCCGCTCAATGGCATGAGCCGTCGCGGCGCACTGCGCGCAGGCGCGTCATCCCCATTGCAGGGCCTCAGCCCCGTCCCCGCGTTTTGGTGCGCCCCTCGCGGGCATTTTTCTCGATGAAGGAAATGATTTTTTCGGCTACCGCGATGCCGGTGGTATTTTCTATGCCTTCCAATCCGGGGGAGGAGTTGACTTCGAGCACTTTCGGGCCCTCGTCTGACCGGAGCAGATCCACTCCCGATACGTTCAGCCCCATGATTTTGGCAGCACGCACGGCTGTGGCCCGTTCCTCGGGCGCTATTTTCACCTTGCTGGCGCTGCCGCCGCGGTGAAGGTTGGAGCGGAACTCGCCAGTTTTACCCTGGCGGATCATGCTGGCTACGACGCGATCGCCGACGACAATGCAGCGAATGTCGGCGCCACCGGATTCGGCTACGAAGTGCTGTACGAGAAATTTGCTCTTGAGGCTGCGAAAGGCCTCTATCGTGCTCTCGGCCGCTTTATGCGTCTCGGCCAGGATGACGCCTTTGCCCTGTGTGCTTTCGAGCAGCTTCAGGATGAGCGGGGCCCCGCCGACCACTTCAATGAGTTCATTGGTGGATTTGGTGGAGTGGGCGAATCCGGTGACCGGAATACCCACGCCTTTGCGGGCCAACAGCTGCAGGCTGCGCAGTTTGTCGCGTGATCGACTGATGGCCACGCTCTCGTTCACACTGTACACGCCCATCATTTCGAACTGGCGCACCACGGCGGTACCGTAGAAGGTGACACTCGCTCCAATGCGCGGTATTACGGCATCGAAATCATGGAGACTCTCACTCTTATAGTAGATGGCCGGTCTGCCCGGCGCCAGGCTCATGTAACAAAGCAGATGATCGATCACGCGGACCGAATGACCCCGGCTCTCTGCCGCTTCAACCAGCCGGCGTGTGGAGTAGAGCGTAGTGTCGCGGGACAGGATTCCAATGTTCACAGCAGAGCGTGCATTCAGAGTGGATTCGGAGTGTGTGAGGGGCGTCCCTGCAGCCACGAGGCAGCCGGATTTACCATGATCCTACCATCCATGGCTTCGCGGCCGAGCAGCATGCCAAACTTCATGTGGCGCCGACTGGTCAGGGACACATCAATGTCCCACGTATGGCCACCCAAAACAAGCCGGGAGCGAATAAAAAATCGTGTTTCTTCGAATCCTCCCGAATTCCGGACGCGCCGCTCATCGAGGACCCGTGCCGTGCATTCATGCCCTTCCCCGGCAATGAAGCGGACGCAGTACTGTCCGTCTTTCTCGAACGGATAGATATGATCGGCGTGGAGTGCCGAAGTCCTGGCGCCCGTGTCCACCTTGGCCCGGATGATGCCAATACCCAGATCGGGCAGGGCAACGCGTTCGCGCCAACCGACGGTGATCATATACCCGGATGGGGGCGGTGCTGAACGGTTCATGGGGCTTTTTTGTTGTACCTCGGGTGGGAATCGAACCCACACGTCCTTTCGGACATACGATTTTGAGTCGCATGCGTCTACCAATTCCGCCACCGAGGCATAGGGGGTGGAACCCAACAATTTACGAAACGGTGACTTGTTTCACACGGAAAGTGCCCAGTGCCCGATGAGTATGGCTTCGGCCGCGTCGTGTCTCAGAGAAGTAGGCCGTGGAAGGCCTGAATGGCGGATAATGGAGCGGGCGAGCTCGCCGGCGTGGCGCTTGGCATCGGTGCCGGATCGCTGCTGGCGGTCGTAGAGGAGCGCGCGCCGCCAGGTTTCGGCCTGGATCTGCGTGACGGCAATGCCGCGCCGCCCGGCTTCGTTGATCCATGGGGGCGCCAGGTCGCCTCCTCCTTCAATGACGAGCCGTGTCACTGGCGCCCCGTCACGCGACATTTCCGAAAGTAGCGACCAGGCCGCTTTCTTGAGGCGTGCCCGGCTGCCGTAGTTCTGCGAGCGGTACCAGAGAAGCGCGCCCTCGCCGGTGAAACAGGCGAGACCGGTACGCAGACCGAGATCCACAGCCAGCAGGTGTCCCATGGCCCGTTAGACGCCAAACTGGCGCAGGTGGTGGTCAAGGTGTTTGTACATGGCCCATCCGGCCTCCTCGCGCGTCATGCGCCCAAACAGCGGATGGTGGATTTCAGTCGTTTTGTCCAGTTTCCCGGTCATGGCCCGGATGGCGGACAGGAGTCTGGCGCGGGCATCGTCGAAATCGACATCCTGGTCCACGACATACTGGGGATGCGTCCGCACGCCGGTTGGATACGGCTTCATACTCGTCACGGCACGTTTGATGAAGCTGGCGAAGAGCCGAATGACGAACGGCGTGTGGCTGAGATCCTTGCCGTTGGCTACATCCTGGACCTCGGCGCAGTGCGCCAGCATCTGGGCAACTGACATGCGGCCCCATTTGGCTGGTGTCACAGCGCTGAGCGCTGCCAGGCGGGTTTCAATTTCCTCCTGGACGTCGGGATCGAGCAGGTTTTTCATTGTCTGGCGGGCTGTCAGCGGGATGGAATCAGAATGAGGTCTTCCTGGGGAGGCGCCAGCCACTCGGCGCCGGTATCCGTGATAACGACCATTTCCTCGACGCTGATGCTCTTCGTCGTGGAATCGGTGAGCGGCCAGGAGTGGAAACCATCGAACGCGAAGGTCATGCCCGCTTCGAGTGGTTGCGACGCGGAGCGACCCGAAAGGCCAGGCCACTGTCGTGGGCCCAGTATCCGACCGGATGCCCCGTTCCCCACATGACGGGTAGCGAACCGTTGGCCTCCATGACGCGGCGCTGGGCCGCATCCACGTCGGCTCCCGTAACGCCGGGTCGCATGGCCTCAAACGCAGCACGGCTGCCGGCCTTGGCCGCTTCCCATTTGGCAAGGGCGTCGGCGGGCGGTTCGGTTTCGCCGGGAGCCAGCACGTAGGCGAAGCGCTGGATATCGGTCACCCACATGCCGTGTACGCGGATACCGAAATCGGTCTGGATGAAATCGCCCGGCTCGATGGCACGTTCGGTTGGATGCGAATGGCCCCGGTCCTCGCCGGAGTTCACCGCCGGATTCTGCTCGGGAGACCAGCCATCACCGACACCGGCGTCCGCCATGCGGGCCTCGAGAAAATCGGCAATGTCCCGGTCGGTCGTAACGCCGGGCACGGCCGCGGCATAGGCTTCGACCTCCCACCGGGCTGTCAGTTCAGCCGCCCGGCGCATGATGTCGACTTCGGCGGGCAGTTTTACCGACAGCCACGTCCTGATCAGGGGCTCGGCGCTGACCATGCGCCGCGACCACGCGGCAGGCAATGCACTCATCATCGATGCATACTGTGTGTGGGAGAGGCCATCGGCAATGGGGCTGCTGCCCGTGTTGATGGCAATCACGTCCGGTGCGAACCGCTCAAACTGGGATGCGACCGCACTCCACACGCTCGACCCGCGCTCAATGGGAATAACCTCGCTGAGTATGTTCTTCTCGGCAAGCGAGGTGGCCTCGCCGCGCGGCGAGGCCGCCACCGAGTAAATGCCATGGGTACCGGCCGCGCCGTCCGTCCGGAAAAACATGAACGCGGCCGTTCCGCCGGCATTTTCGCATCCCACATGGCGCGCAAGCGGGTCATTGTTGTTCTCGCGGCAAACCAGCAACCAGGCGTCCACCTCGTGACGGTCCATGGCCGCCGGCAGCAGGGTCCGTATGCGCTCGGAGCGGATCTCAGGCCAGGGATCGCCTGAAAAATCGTACCGGGCTTCGGACGGCTGGCTGCCTTCGGACGGCTGGCTGCCTTCGGAGCAGGCCGAGAGGAGCATGGCTGCAAGGAGTACAATCCAGAGCAGTTGACAGGTGCGGCAGGTATTCATGCGTTTCTTTGTTGACGGGGTCGGATGCGTGGGTGCGGGGCCCGTTCTTCAATACTCCTGCCCCGCAGGGTGAAGTTGGATTTCGTCGAGGACCATGCGGGGAGGCTGTTCGAGTGCATGCCGGATGACCCGGGCAACCTCGCGCGCATCCATGGACCACGCCGGATCGCGGTCTCCTTCCTCCGCGCCCGCGAAATATGTGTCAATGATGCCCGGGAGCAACAGTGTCACGCGCACGCCGTGAGGCCGGAGCTCCCGCAGATGCGATCCTGAAAAGCCGACCAGTCCATGCTTGGCGGCGACATACGGTGCCATGTCGGGGATGGCGCGTCGCCCGACATCGGATGCAACGTTTACGATGTGTCCCGATTTCTGGCCGATCATGATATCGGCGGCGGCACGCGCCGCATGGATGGCCCCTTTGAGGTTGACATCGAGTACGGTATCTATTTCATCGCGGCTCCACTCGGAAAGTGGCTTTATCCAGCTCAGGCCGGCATTGTTGATGAGCACGTCAAGTCGCCCGAAGGCGCGTACAGCCGACTGCATGACCTCTTCGATCGCTCCGGCGTCGCGAATATCGGCGGGCTGGACGCGTACGGGGTCCGGCCGGGACGCACCGGGCTGTGCCGGGTCGGGCTGTGCAGGATCGGGCTGCTCCCTGCGGCAGGCTGCCGCCACCTCCTCCAATTCCATTCCCGACCGCGCTGTGAGTACGAGCTGCATTCCGGCGCTCGCCAGTTCCAGGGCCACATGGCGCCCCAGCCCACGGCTCGCGCCCGTCACGACTGCCACGCGCCCGTTCATTCCCTGTACTCCGCCATGAAGCGTGTAATCGTGTCAATGCCGGCGCGGAAGCGGTCCAGTCCAAAATGTTCGTTCGGGGAGTGGATGGCATCCGTGTCGAGCCCGAACCCGAGGAGGACCGTCTCCAAGCCCAGAATGCGCTTGAATTCCGCCACGATCGGGATGGCGCCGCCCGTGCGGACGAAGTACGGCTTCTGGCCGTAGGTGGCTTCCATGGCCCGTGAGGCTGCCTGCATGGCGGGCCCCGTCGTATCTACCAGGGCCCCGTGTCCACCGTGCAGGTTGCGGAACGTGACGCGGACCGTGTCGGGGGCGTTCTTTTCAAAGTGGATGCGCAGCTTTTCTGTAATTTCGTCGGGCGTCTGCCCGGGTACAAGGCGGCACGAAATCTTGGCATGGGCGCGCGCCGGAAGCACGGTTTTGGCGCCCTTTCCCGTAAAACCACCCCAGATGCCATTGCAGTCGAGCGTCGGCCGGGCCGTCGTACCCTCAAGCGCCGTGTAGGGCTTTTCCGTGATGGAACCCTTGGCACCGGTTTCGCGCACCCACTCGTCGGCGTTGAACGGGAGCGAGGCCATGGTGCGGCGCTCCTCGTCTGTCAGGTCAATCACGTTGTCGTAGAACCCGTTGACCGTCACGCGGTGGTTCTCGTCGTGCAGGTCGGCGATCATGGCCGCCAGCGCGTTGATCGGGTTGTGGATGGCACCGCCGTAGACGCCCGAGTGCAGGTCCCGGTCGCAGGCTTCCACCATGATCTCGACGTAGGCCAGGCCGCGCAGGCCGTAGGTAATGGAGGGCACGCCGCTGCCGAAGAGCGCCGTGTCGGACACCATGACCACGTCGGCAGCCAGTTTGTCCCGGTGTTTTTCCAGGAAGGCGGCCAGATGCGCCGAGCCGATTTCCTCCTCGCCCTCGAAAATGTACTTCACGTTGAGCGGCATGCCACTCGTCTTCATCCAGGCCTCTGCCGCCTTGACGTGCATGAAGAGCTGTCCCTTGTCATCGCACGAACCGCGCGCGTAAAGCTGGCCGTTCTTGACGACGGGCTCGAACGGGGGAGAGGTCCACAGGTCCATCGGATCGGGCGGCTGCACATCGTAGTGTCCGTAGACAAGAAGCGTCGGGGCGCCCTCGATGCCGATTTTTTCAGCATACACGACCGGATGCCCCGGAGTGTCCATGACCGCGACGCCGTCCAGTCCGAGGTTGCGAAGGTGGTCGGCCAGCCATTCGGCGGCGCGCCGCACGTCGGCCGCGTGGGCCTCATCCGTACTGACACTGGGGATGCGGAGAAAGGTGCTCAGTTCATCGACAAAGGAGTCAAAATGCGATCCGGTATACTCGAGGGCTTTTTGCATGCGATATTGCGCGCGCGGCGGCGGTTTGAATTCAAATCAGGACAGATTGATCTCGGCAATGTAGCCAACACAAATGTAGCCATCAGAGCTCACTTTCGTCGCGCCAGCGCCGAAGCCGCCATGACGTGCCGGGAGCATTGCGCACAAGGGTGAAGTTGACATTGCCATCGGTTCGGAATACATCGCCTTCATCGAGCGTCACCGTCAGGTTGAACGAGCGCACAACGCGCACCTGGAGCTCGGGCACGAGGTCATCGAGGGCAAAAATCTGGTTCCACTGAAGGCGGATCAGGCTGGCGCTCTGGAAAAGGCGCCGCGTGCTTTCCAGATCCTGCGTAAACCCCCATTCGCGCTCGATCTGGTTGTCAAAATCCTGCCAGACGAACGTGAACGCCGAGTCGAGAAGTGGCTCGTACAGGCTCACGTCCCGCAGTTCGTATGCGTTCCGGAAATTGGTGAAAAAGCCCTCCACGGTCGCCGGATCGCCGAGCAGGTCCCCGAAGGCATCGCCTTCTTCGAGCGCCGGAGCGAACGGGTTGCAGGCCGCAAGGCCAAAACCGGTACCCAACAACAGGGACACGGTTGCTATGGTGAGCGTCCGGGGTACCCTCATTTCAGGAACTCGGCTTTGAGGTCGCTCCACGATGCGACGCTTCCAATTTCCCGGTCGGTCCACGCCGTGATTTCCCACAATCCATCTGCCCGCTGCTCGACAATCCATTGCAACCGGCCCTGCACATCGGTCGGGGCTTCGCTGCGCCGATGGTTCACAATCAGACGGTATGTGGCATCGAGTTCGAAGCGCGTGGGAGAAATGAGCGTGAAGGAGCGGTCGTTGAGCTGCAGGCTGTGACCCGTGCTCAATTCGGCGGCGGCCGCGAGCGCGGAAAAGTACTGTTCCTCCTGTGAACGGGACCAGGATGCGAACACGGGCTCACGGGCGGCCGCCGCCGCCGTCGGCTGGAACTCGAAATCCTCTCCGAACGAGCGACGGTAGTTCAGCGTGTTCATGTCGGCAACGGCTCCTGTCACGTTGTCTACGACCTGCTCGGGCGTGTCGGGCTGGATGAACGAACCCGACCCGGTGAGTGGTGGCTCCGGATCCCGGGTTGAAAACACGCTGCAGGCCGATACGAGGAGGGCCGTTGTCGCCAGCAAGGCTGCCGCCAGCCGGGCGGATGTCCGGCGAGACCATATTGACCGGAGGCCCGTCATACAGGCTTCCGCCTGGACATCAGGATGAGGCGGGGCGAATCGGGTGTCCAGGCGCCGCCAGCATAGTCACCGAACATATGTTCGCAGTGGAGTCCGACCTCACGGTAGAAAGACTCAAAATCCTCCCGGTTCAGGAGCTCGACGCTCTCGGTGACCACGTGCCGGTCGCCGTTCTGCCGTAGCGTTATGGTTTTTTCTATCCGGTTGCCCGTCACTCGGCGCTCCTGCAGGATATGCACCCCACCAACCGTTTTTTCGTCCGCCGGTACGAACTTTCGGCGCACGTGCTCCGCGTTCATGAAATCCTGCACCACGAAGCCGCCCGGTCGCACAGCGGTTACCATGGCGATGAGCGCCCGGATGTGCTCGGCGCGCTCATGGAAGTATCCGAAGGCCGTGAACAGATTGACGACCAGGTCGAATGCGTCCTCTGCAACCGGCTTGCGCATGTCTCCATGCAGGAACGTGATATCGAGTCCCTCGTCGGCGGCTTGCCTGCTCGCGGCATCGAGCGCCCGCTCGGCCAGATCCAGGCCCGTGACCTCGTATCCACGACGCGCAAACATGCGGGCATGGCGACCACGGCCGCATCCAACGTCCAATACCCGGCCTCCCGGCTTCACGTCGAGCGTGGATAGGATCAGGCTGACGAGCCGCTCGGCGTCCTCGTCGTCACGGTGGCCATAGACCAGTTCATGCTTCTCGTCGTTGAACCACTCTTCGTACCATGCCATGTCGTGCGCGTATCAGTTGGGGACAGAATAGGGAGCCAGCACGTCTTCGACACGGCGCTCGGCGCCGGTCAACGCACACACCCGGTGGATGACTTCGTCGAGCAGGCTGTCCGGGCAACTGGCGCCGGCCGTCAGCAGCACCGTGAGCGGACGGCGGGCTGGAAGCCAGTCAGTAGCTTCAACCAGCCCATGCGTTTCCATGTCCACGTGGCGAATGCGCCGCTCGTCAACGATGTCGTCCGCGCTTGTCACGAACCAGGTTGGCATGTGCTCCTCGCAGAGTTCGACGAGGTGGCTCGTATTGGATGAATTGGCGCCTCCCACGACAATGGCCATGTCGGCGCCGTCGTCGATGAGCGCGCGCGTGGCGTCCTGGTTTTCGTTCGTAGCATAGCAGAGCGTGTCCGACGTGTCTGCGAAATGCGTACCGATGGCATCGGGGCCATACCGGGCTACCATGGCCTGCCGCAGGAGCGCGGCAATTTCCGCCGTCTCGGTGGCCAGCATGGTGGTCTGGTTCACGACGCCAATGCGCTGCAGGTGCTTGTCCGGATCGAAGTCAATGCTCGTCCGGTTCTCGAACCGGGACCAGAAAAACGCGGCGTCCTCATCGCCCCGAAGTACGGCCGCCAGATCGCGGGCCTCGGCCAGGTCGCGCACCACAATGACATGCGTCTCGGCCCGCGCATGCGAAAACGTGGCCCGCGTCTCCTCGTGGTCCCGCTTGCCGTGCACGACGACTGTGTACTCCTGTCGACCGATCTGTGCGCTCCGCTTCCAGACCTTCTCAACGAACGGGCACGTCGTGTCGTACGCATCCACATCCATTCCGCGAGTGGCGAGCTCCTGTTCCACTTCAATCGATGCCCCGAACGCCGGAATGATCACGATATCTTCGGGCGTCAGCTCGTCAAACGGAATGAGCTGCTCGCCGGTCGTGGTCCTGAGGAAGCGGATACCGCGTTCCATCAGATCCGCGTTCACGTGCGGGTTATGGATCATTTCGCTGAGCAGGAAAATGCGTTTGTCCGGATGTTCGCGCAGCGCCCTGTAAGCAATCTCAATGGCGTTTTCCACGCCGTAGCAAAACCCGAAATGCCGCGCCAGCTTGAAGCGCACCGCCCCGAAGTCGAGCACCGACGGCGAAAGATCCTTCTTGCGCGGGTCGTGCAGCCGCCGGACCTGTTTTATGGTCGATACGACGGGACTGCGGTAGAATTCAGGGACGTCGAACGTACGGGCCATGGGGCGGCTTGGCGGGGCTGGGTGGCTTTCTCGTGAACAGGTGCGGACACATGCGCTCCGTGTACGCCCGGCTGGGGGCGAAGGTTTTGGGCGGCTATGGATGGCCTGGAGAACACAATGTATGGATCTGTATTCAATTTCATTCGTAAAGAACTCAAATCAGCACATTAAAGGTTGCCATCATGTCCAGAACAGTTACCTTGCGGCTCGATATGGATATCTACAATCGGTTCAAAGCACTGGCCGAGGAGGACAATCGTCCGCTGTCGAATTTCATAGAGACGGCCGCATTACGATACGTGGAAGAAAACACATTCGTGGACGAGTTCGAATTAACCGAGATCCTGGCCAATACCGATCTGAACAAGAGCATGAAACAGGGTATCAAGGACGCGACAGCAGGACGGGGCCGGTTTGTCTGAGTTTCTGGTATTTGAAACGGACGAATTTCTCGGACGATTGCAACGACTCCCCAGCAGGGACGCCGCGCTCGTTCGGCGGAAACTATCGGACTACGTATACCCCCAATTGAAGAAAGCGCCCTGCTTCGGAAAAAACATCAAAAAACTGCGGCGTTATGATCCCGATACCTGGCGCTACCGGATTGGCCGATTCCGACTCTTTTATTCAATGGATTCCGAGGATGGCGTCATCTACATGCTGACGATCGATCAGCGCAAGGATGCGTACCGATAAGACGGGATATAGATCAATGCGATACCTGCTTGGCATTCTTCTGTTCGGGGTTGCCGTTTCGGCCTGCGACTCCTCATCGTCCGAGGACCGGGACGTCCGCGGCTTCTGGGATGTGGAAAATCCGGACGTTCGCGGGCATCTTGAGATCACAGACGAAACCTTCTCTCTGGTCATTGTCCCACCCCAGCCCGATCTGGACTGTATTATTGTTGCATCTTCCGACATTCTGACTATCGGAGACGACACGGTGCATTACTATTCATTCGATGGGGATACGCTCGTGCTGGAGCTGGGCCCGTCGGGTGAGGTTGTTCGGTACGTCCGAAGCACAACGACATTGGGGAATCTGGAGCGTGAGTGTACCGCGGACGAATTGGCCGGAGGGAAGCTGAATTAAGGGGACAAACTTTTACCTTGCGCAAGGAATCATACCTCCTTATGATGGTAAAATATCAAGTGGAGGCCGATATGATCTGCAAATTCGTCCGGCGTACATGCCTTGTGTCCATGGTTTCAGCTACCGCATTGTTCGTTGGCTGTGACTCCTCATCCCCCCCCCCAGATGTCTCGTGACAGGGGGTCTGCGCGCGTAGAGCGTCAGGTTAATCCTGCGTTTTCTGTTGATCTGTCGCAGGCACACGACTTGGCTTTGTCGAAGCACGGGGATACGTCCGCGTCGGGATATCGCGTTCGCCCCCTCAAGTTTCCCGGAGGAGAGGCGGAAAACCTGGACAAAGATTTCCAAAACGTCGTCACGGCTATCTCAGCTTATGCCGTGGAACTGAAAGCTCAAGCCAAACCGGTGGATTCACCAGAGGATGGCTTTGCGTCTATCTCGAGGCTCAAATCAAGCGGATATGTGGTTGAAAAAGACCATGCCGAGTGGACTGTACTTCGTCGAGACAGGGGAGATCGTTCCATTGAGATTCAGGTTTCGAAGCAAGATAAACGCGTAGACCGCGTACGTCTTATAGAAAAAGGCGTAATCGTCAGCGAATTCGAGCCTGGACTGGCGTCTGATGAAAGTCCGCGGCTTGTAGTCCGCAGGTTCATCGATTCCGAGTCCGGCTATGCGGAGGTTGTTATGCCGTACGACCTGTCTATTCCAATTCCCGAACCCGGTCCGGAGTTACTCCAAGAGGAACCACGCTGCGAGGACCCAGACCCTTTCATGTGTGATGACGGTTCGGGCGGAGGGTATGGTGGAGGAGGCCCCAGTGGAGATGGATCCGGTTCGAAGGTAGCTTTCATCCATGGGCTCAATGGAGATGCGGCGAGTTGGTCGTTCGGTCTGGGGTGGCTCGAAGTCAAGACGAATATCGATGGCTCTATCGTCGCCTACGCTTCAACGGGTTCAATTTCTGGAATTGCGACCAGTGTAGCGACGGCCGTAGCCGATGCAGACGTAGCCATTGCCCACAGCATGGGAGGGCTTGTGACTCGTGAACTCATTCGGCAGAACCTCGATGGGGACCTGGAAGCACTTAATACGGTGGGGACGCCACACCTGGGAGCACCAGCCGCAGATAATGCGCATCTGATTCCGGGTCTCGTCGCGAATTTTGCGGGGCAAATATTGACACCGCTGGCAGCTACTGTATTTTACCTCTCCGGCATAGATCAGTCAGTAATTGATGACATTGCGTATACCGTGGACCTCATAACCAGTCGTCTGGGGACCGGGATGGGGTTGGCAATTTCCGGCGATCCTCCCGCAAACGATATGGTAACTACCAGTACGTTTCTTTCCACATTGAATGCTGATGTGAGTTCAACTATTCCTGATGATCCATCAAGTGCGTTCTT
>PCUY01000008.1:0-26276 GCA_002787815.1 Bacteroidetes bacterium CG12_big_fil_rev_8_21_14_0_65_60_17
ACTCGAATGACCCGGCCATACTTCGCTCCTCACGCCTTGATAAACGCCATTTTCGACTGCTACAGCGGGCTCTGGCGTAGTGTGAACAGGCCCTAGTTTTGGAGGCGAAGCAGCATCGAAGGCGAGGTGCTGGGTCACGCTGAGACGGAACAGGCCCTGGCCGAGACGGGGCTCGACGTAGTAACCCTGTCCCCGCGTCGTGACCTCCTGTATGCGCCCCAGGTTTTCGCTTGCCGATTCCGGAAGCGGTATGGCGGCGGCGCGGGCCAGGCACTCCTGCCAAATCCGGCGGCCTTCTCCGTGGTCAAGAGAGTATGTTTTTCCCGCTACAATCTGGTTCTTCCAGTCCGCGGGGGCGCGAATCCAGAGCGGCTTTTCGAAAAAGATGGGAGACGCCAGAAGAATGCAGCCGATGGTATGGCTGCGCGAAGGTCGCTGCATCTCCCCGCGATGAACGTATTTGCCGACACGTTCAACGACAGCATCCATGCCGGGCGCGCCGGTGGCGTCGCCAAAGAGGTGCCAGGCATCGTACACGGACATGTGCTGGAAGAGCGTGAAGAGCCCGAATCCTACGATGGCGTGTCTATGGGCGGCTTTGAGCTTGAAAATCAGGGGCTCGCCGCGCCGGAGCGCCTTGAAGGATTGTCCGCCGCTCGGCTTCCAGAAATTCGCTTCGTCCAGATCCGGCCGCGTTGAGAGAAAGCGGTACCAGTCGTAATCGGTTGACAAAGAGGTCTGGGTGTTTGGATCCCAGGTCGATCAGATTGACGGGGCCATCGGTGAAGGCTCATTGTTTCACACGACACTCGGTTTTTATATTCACGGAGTACGAATTAGGGCCGGTTGGCGTGAGCGTACTATTGCAGTTCATCGCCCAGTTGGAACGAGAAACCAGATCGGTCGATGTCTCGAACCGCATGATCTCGCCATTTCGAAGCTGGTAGCCTTCCGGGACAAGGACCGGGCCTTCGTTCGGACGCTTCTGATTGAAGAAATGATCGACGGGGATATACTGCTTGACAGACTTACCGCTACGCATCTGGACGCAGAGCTTCAAATACTTGTAGAAAAATGGCTCCGGAGCACGATGCAGGGATTGTCGGAGTGACTACCGGCCATACAATTCCAGAATGATCCTCGGAAGCCACTCTGCACCCCCTCCTTCGTATGCCGTGGCCGCCGTATCCGTCAGAAACAATGCGGAGCGGGTCCATGGACAGATTCAAGGAATGCGCGATTGGAGGGCGCAAATCGTTCCTCAAGGGGGCTGCAGACGTCCGATTCGGACGACTTGATGATGGTGATCCTGTTCGACCACGAATATTGGTCATGAGCGCATCGGTATCCCTGCCCATTGTGGATGGCCTGCGATTCCGCTATCATGCGGAGATCGAATGTGCCACTCAAACGGGATACGCCATGGCGGACAAACAGGACCTGGATTTCACGTACAGTACGATTGACAGGATTTTTCGTCTGAGCATGGGCGAGACCGGTGATTTCAGCGGTGCCATGTACGACGGGGATTTCTCGATGACGCTGGAGGAGGCGCAGGAGAAAAAGCACCGCTTCATTGTGGAGCAACTGAACATCACGCCAAAGAGCCGCGTTTTGGACATGGGGTGCGGTTGGGGGCCACTCGTCTCGTACATCACGAATCGGGTTGGTGCGCAGTGCACGGGTCTCACGCTCTCCGATGGTCAGGCGCGCGCCTGCCGCAAAAATGGCCTCGATGTCCACATAAAAAACTGTCTCACCGTCACGGCCAGTGATTTTGGCACGTTCGATGCCGTGGCATCGCTCGGCGCGTTTGAACACTTCTGTTCCATTGAACAGTACCAGGCCGGTGAGCAGGAGGACGTGTACCGGGGCTTTTTCAGGACGGTCCATGACCTGCTGCCCGACGGCGGACGCCTCTTCCTGCAGACCATGGTGTTCGGACCGAACATGATTGACCTGGATGATATCGATATCCGCGCCAAGAAGGGCTCCACACCGCACGTGCTGGCGCTGCTGACGCGGCAATTTCCGGGCTCCTGGCTTCCGTACGGGTCGGAAATGATTGTTGAGTGCGCGGCGTCGCATTTCGACCTGGTCACTGAGAGCAGCGGACGACTCGACTACATAGAGACCATCACGCAATGGGAAAAACGGTACCGTTCCTTCAATCTGGAGAAGTACGCCTTCTTCCTGTCGCTGCTGCCGAAATACCTGACCGATGAAAATATCAGGGCGCTTCTTACGACGAGCCCGAACAAGATCTGTTTTGAGCGGGAAGTGTTCGAGCACTACCGGATGGTTTTCGAGAAGAAGCCGTCAGCGTGAGCTGTACATGGCCTGCATTTTGTCGGCCTCGTAGGAAACGGCCCGTCTGAGGTGATCGGGCTCCAGGACTTCGGCGTCGCTGCCGAAGGAAAGCACCCAGCGGCGGACATCGACGAGGCCCATCACCTCGAGGTCTACCTGCAGGGAGCCGTCCGGCAAATCCGTCATCTGCTGACTCGCGTGCCAGCGGTCTTCGCGGATGAACCGGGCAACCCACGGACTGAAGCGGACTTTGACCTGGAAGGCTTCCTTGTCGCGGAACATGCCGAACATGGACCCGAGGAAGTCCTCGATATCGAAGTCTGCCGGCAGTTCGTAGAATGTTGGCGTGGGCTCAAGGGCCCGGATCCGGTCCAGCCGAAAAACGAGTACGTCCTGACGTCTGTGACACCAGGCAATGAGGTAGCCGCGTCCGTCGCGCGAAACCAGGCGGTAGGGATCGACGAGGCGCTCCGATTCTTCGTTCCGGTACATGGTGAAGTACGTCATTCGGAGCGTCCGCGATTCATCGATAGCCCGCGAAATGGCCTCGAGCCAGGGCAGCGGACCTTCGGGAGCAGGGCCACGAAGGACGGTGAGCGAGGGGGAGAAAGCGCCGAGGTCCGTATCCATCAGATCGGGCATGAGTTCGCGCACCCGCGTCAGGACCTGGTCGACGGCGGCGGCCATGGGGGTTGCGCCGAAGTTCTCAAGTACTTCCTGTGCGAGGCGGATGGCGGCGAGCTCGGAGCGGCGAATTTGCGCGACAGGAAGTTCGCCCGATACTTCCTCGAGTTCGTAGCTGTTCGTCTGCGTGTTGTAGACAATGGCATGACCGAAGGCGCGCATGTGTTCGAGGTCCTGCATGACGGTGCGCCTGCTGACCTCGAACTCTTCAGCCGCCTGGCGGGCGTTGAAGCGGCGGCCAGCGAGAAGCCATTGTCGCAGTTGAAGTTGGCGCCAGGCCTGTGGATGGGTGGGAGCGTGTCGGGCCATGATCGAATGGTGTTACCGGAACGGATTGCGGTGTCGTGCTTCAAACAAAGGTCACGGGCAAGATACAGGCAGAGGTGTGAAATTGAACTGCATGCCAAACGAGGACGAGTGCGCCACGTGCGGAAATCCAGTAGGCGTGCATGACGCCCTGTGCCCGTATTGCGGCGCCGTGGAGCGGGTCCAGCTTGGCCGGGTTCGGGTAGATACGGTCGACATCGGCCATGTGGACTGGTCGGTCGATGAAGCGCGGCGTGCGCTTGAAGACGCGCTGGAGTTGGCCAGGGTGGCCCGGATGCAGGCGCTCATCGTGGTGCACGGATACGGATCGACCGGGCAGGGTGGTCGCATCCGCACGATGGTGCATAAAACGTGCAATGCATGGCAGCAGCGCCGCACGATCCGCGCCTGGCTTCCCGGGGGCGTGTTCGGACCGGGCAATGAGCTGGCGCGCGCCGTCACGACCGAACTTCCGGAGCTTCGCGCGGGGGTGAACTGGGGCCGGAAGAATCCGGGCGTAACGGTGGTGTGGTTGTGACAGCGGTGCAGCTATTGCCACAGGAAGGATAGCGGAACCGTCTGGAGTCGCTACGGATTCCGTCCAATTGAAAGTTCAGGCATCCAAAGAGCATACTATGTCATCAATTCGGGAATTTGCATCGGGTGTGGCTGGCCTCAAGCGGCGCACACGTTTTACGCCGTACAGGGAATCGTTCCACCTGGCCAGAAAGCTCGATGCGCTGCTCGACTGCCTGTCGGGCGTCGAATTATCACCGGAAGACGGCGTGCTGCGCATTCTGGAGTTTTTCCGGACCGACGAGGGTGTCTTCGGTACGTCCGATGATTCTGCAGGTGTCATGGGCGACGTGTATCGGCACCGCGCGTGCGACATGCTTGTTGAATACGCGTCCAAGTGCCCAGACAAGCTGTTCCTGGCCGATGCCGTGCTCGACCTGATCCGGGAGGGAGATAATTACCGAATCCGTCACATTGCGCTGGGCGTTGTCGGCCGGTTCCTGTCCCGGAGGGAAATGGTGTATCTGATTGAGCACTTCGAGGGTCCGGCAGAGGGTAGTGACAGGTCCGGTTTCGTGTGCGCGCACACGGTAGCCCTGCAGTTGGGCGATCCGCTGATTCTGGAGCGTGTGCATCGGTCGCAGGGGAAGAACCTTCCCGTGTACGCCCTCGAAGAAATATCGCGAGCGTGGTTCAATTCGAACGATCCCGAAACGGCGCTCTCCTGGCTCGATCGGGTTCCTGACGGCGTAGCGTTCCGCAGCAAAGAACGCCAAGCACTTCGGACGGACATTTACGAGGCGCTCGGTCGCCTGGATGAGCGCGATGCGCTATTGTGGGCCGCATTCCGCAGCGCCCGATCGGCCGGACGATTCGAGGCGCTGCTCGAGCGCGTGGGTGTGGAGAACGTGGATGAACGAAGGACGCTTCTTGCAGCCGAGGTCGGTCACGTACTGGCGTCGAGCCGTTTCCGCCTTTCGGATCTGGTATTTTTGATGGATACGGAGCACATCAGAGAGGCCGCCCGCTGGTGCTACGAGGTGAGGGATGAAATTGGTGGTCATGCCTACTTGACACTGCCGAAGTTGGCGAGTCTCTTTTCAGGCGAGGGTGAGTTTCTGGCCGCAACCATCCTGTGGCGGGCCCTGCTGGACGACCTTCTTGGATCGGGCAGGACGCGGGCATACGGCCACGGGGCACGCTACCTGAAGCAGCTGCGAGCGTGTGCCACGTCCATCCAGGACTGGAAAGCACTGTCCACGCACGACGAGTATGAGGCTGCTCTCATGGAGCGTCATGGGCGGAAGAGCAGTTTCTGGAGGCGTCTGGATTGAGCCGTAGGGTAAGCAGGGGGGTTGGACGTAGTCGATGTGAGGGGCGCGCAGGAAGGCGCGTCGGGAATACCACCAACAACATCGAATCAAGATCATGAACATATTCAAGCACCCCATTCTATTCATTGCCATCTTTGCGCTTGGCGTTGTCGGTTGTGATTCCGGCACCAGTGCACTGACCGCATCAGGATCTGGCGAGGCCGCGCCGCTCTCGCTGTCGGTGACGGCGGTGAATCAGGGACCGACGACCGCGGCGATCGGCGCAGCGGGGTCCGGCGTATCTACCGTCTCACTATCCAAATCTGCAGACATTCAAATTACGCGTGCGCGCTTCCTTGTGCGTACCATTCAGTTCCATGCGGACGACGATCTGGAGGATGGTGGCCGGGCGACGGGTTTCCGGACGACGCCGCTTGTCGTAGAACTCGACGTGACGGGGCTGCCGACGGAAGTGGAAGTGGGTGAGATTACGCCCGGGACGTATCACAAGGTGAGTTTCCGCATCCACAAGCCGAAAGCCGACGAGCCGTTGGCCGACGAGTTCACGGATTTCCGTGGCGGCGAGAGTGGACGTGAGCGTTATTCGGCCATCATTGAGGGATCGTTTGACGGACGGCCCTTCGTGTACCGCGTGCGTAAGTCCATGCAGCAACAGATAGATCTCGATCCGCCGCTCGTGGTTGACGACGCATTCGTGGGGCCGTTCAATGTGGCACTCGAAGTGGATATGGGTCGGTGGTTTGTGGACCGTGATGGTACGATGCTGGATCCGACCTCGACGTCAGAGCGCGTCGCCGAAGCGATTGAGCGCTCCATTCGCGAGAGCTTCCGTGCATTCCCGGATCGCGATAACGACGGGCGCAGGGATGATGACCATCGCCGGGACGACTCGGACGACGGGGACGACTCGGACGATGGGGACGACTCGGACGATGGGGATGACTCGGACGACGGGGATGACTCGGACGACGGGGATGACTCGGACGATGGGGACGACTCGGACGATGGGGACGACGACAACAACTGATGCGATGCTCCAGTGGCCGGCCTGATGACGGCTCATGGCCGACTCCCGGCTGGCTGGCAAGGGATCAGGGAGGATGGCGCGGCGTTCGCTCAGGCGTTCACCGCGCCATTTTCCCATGGAATCAGATGTCACGAAGCTCGAGGCCGTCCGCATCCGGAATGGTGATGAAGGGGCCTTCAGAGCGTTTTTCTTCGACGTGTATCCGGCGGCCGTCCGCTATGCCGTGAGCAGGGGCGTGGACCGCGGGGTTGCGGATGACCTGGTACAGGATGCGATGGTTCATGTCTGGGAACATAGATCGAATATTGATCCGACGCGCTCGCTGAGAGGTTGGGTGTTTACGATCATAGCGCGTGCGGCCATAGATCTCTTCAGGCGCTCTCAGGTGCGCCGGCGGCATGCCGAATCTGTTGCCTGGGATGGGCAGGAGGATCCTGCGGCTACCCAATTTGCTGACCTGACTGCGGAAAAGGAGATCATGGAGCAGATTGCCGGTTTGCCAGAGCCGCAGCAGACTGTTTTTCGCTTGAACAGGTTCGCAGGGCTGACGTACGCTGAAACGGCGGCGGTTCTCGGCGTGTCCCAGAAAACGGTGGAGAAGCACATGACGCGCGCGCTGAAATCTCTACGCGGAGCACTGAAGGGCTTTCTTGCTGCGATGCTGCTATTCCTGCTGTCAAGTATGGTGGCGCGTGCACAGAATGTTGAGTTTTTGGCCCGCGACGAACCGCTGTCCAGTGTGTTGCAGATGATTTCCGTGCAATCAGGGGTCGGTATCGTGTATGACGATGATCTCGTAACGGGGAAGCGTACCGCTGTTTCGTGTGCACCATGTACGCTGCCGGACGCCCTCACGCGCGTGCTCGCTCCCCATGATCTGGCCTACGACCTGCTCGACGGACCGGTGGTCGCGGTGCGCCGGGCTGAGACCGTCATTGTCAGAGGGCGCGTCATTGACGCGGACACGGCGCTTCCGCTGGAGCTCGCGCAAGTCTGGACGGTCGGTTCGGACGGTGTCCAGCGTGGCGATGTGGCAGATAGCAACGGTCGCTTTGAAGTGGCAGGGCCCGTGCTCGCAGCCTGGGACGTAACTGTTCATTATTTGGGATACGAGCCCCTGCGTGTTCGTGTTGACCCGACTGAGACCAGGGAGATGGGTACACTGCGGTTGACTCCATCGGACGTAGTGGTGGGCGAACTGACCGTTTATGCCAGGCATGCGGTGCCGGTCGGTAGCGACCAGTCCCAGGCACACGTCGTCAGAGGCGAAACCCTTCGCCAGCTCCCGGCTCTGGGTACGGGTGATCCCCTGGCTGCGCTTCAGATGCTACCCGGTGTAGATCAGACGACGGAACGTGCCGGCGAGCTGGTGATCCGGGGTGCGGGTATGCGTTCGAACCTTGTGACCTGGGACGGTATTCCGCTACACGCTACCGATCATTTTTTCGGGATGATATCGGCGCTCGCCCCGCAGGCGGTAGATCAGGTGCGCCTCTACCAGCGTGGCACGCCAGCATATGTGGGAGGACAGGTGGGGACCGTTGTTGAGATGGAGAGTCCGTCGGCACTCGCTGGCAGCGGTTCATCCAAGGGGGGCAGTGTCCTTGTACATTCTTCTGTTCTGGCATCTGGGGCCGGTTTCAGTCTACCGATAGGGCGCCGAGCCGGCGTTTGGGTATCGGCCAGGCAGTCCACACCCGCCATCGAGCGCGAGACGGCATACAGCGCATATTTCGATGAGGCCATAGGCCAGGACTTTGCATCGGACCGTCCAGGGTTCGCGTTCAGCGACGTGAGTGCTCGTCTCGACCTGCGACCGGCCGACAAACATCTGGTCGCCCTGAGTTTTCATCACGCAGACGACGGTTTGAGCCGTCGTTCAAACGCCTTGTTCAGCTCATTCTCCTTCGTAAACGAGCAGACGGAGGAAGAAGAGGATGAGGACCACAACCGGGGGCGCGGCCGCGGCCGGGGTGGCGACGATGACTCGGGCAACGATGACTCGGGCAACGATGACTCGGGCGACGATGACTCGGGCGACGATGACTCGGGCGACGATGACTCGACCGACTCGGATGACGATTCTGACGATGATGACCCCGACCGATCGGGCAAAATGGACGATGATCCGGTGGGTGTCCGGACGACGGTCCGGGAGACAGAAGAGGCGGACAACGACTGGGGCGTTACGGGTGCTGCCCTGAACTATACGGCCTCGTGGGCCGTCGCCGCTCCCATGCACGTCCAACTCGTATACAGCAAGACGGACAACGCGTATCGTCTGGATGTCAGCGAGTTTACGTCCGACACGCTCTCCGTGGCGGAGACCCAACAGCGCTCGGACGAACTCACTGTGACGGCCGTCCGCGTGCGGCAGCACATTCCGCTGGGGCCGGGGCGTGCAACGATCGGCTTATTTCACGAGGAAACCGAATCGCACGGCGAAATAGCCGCTCTGATCAACGACCGCTTCCAGTCCGATTCTCTCTGGACGCGCCGTGTTGCACTCACCGGGGGTCATGTCGGCCATGTCGTGAGCGCCCGTGGATTTCGGGTGGATGCGGGCCTGCGCGTCACCCGTTTCGACGAGGGCAGGAGATGGTTTTCTGCTCCGCGTTTGGCCGTCGGTGTACCCGTGGGCCATCGCGTAAGCATCCAGGCGTCATGGGGACAGTCACACCAGTTTCTGATGAGTGATGTGAACGGTGAGTTCCTGACCGATCGCCGTCAGCAGTGGACGCTTACGCAGGCACAGGACGATCCAGCCCGGTCGCGCGAAGGTACGTTGGCTGTATTGGTCACAGGTTCCTGGTGGGGGCTTTCCGTCGATTCATGGTATCGGCATACGCGCCGCATTCCGGTTCTTCCAGTTACGACTGTCGACACCCCGCTTGGATTCAGCGATGACCGGCTACGGGCGTCTGGCGTGGAAATAAGTACACAGGCTGAGCGGAGAGGCGTAATGGCCCTGTTCTCGTACAGTCTGGCGGACGTCGATGCGCGTTCGGATGCCCACCCGGCCGCAGGTTGGTTCTCTGCTTTGCATGAGCAAAGGAATGCTTTCAAAGGGGCCCTGGCCGTCACGCGAGGCGCATGGCGAGGCGCTCTGCGATATACATGGGCCTCAGGCCGGCCTGTGGGCGTTCTGCTGGACGGGCGCCGCTTCCTGTCGGCCGATGGTTCGCTACTTCTTGGAAGTGCAGCGCCCGCCCTGGACGGGGCTCGCCTTCCTGCCTATTCCAGACTCGATACCGAACTCGGTTGGTCATCCCGGATTGTCGGAATGGATATCGAGGCCGTCGCATCCATAGTAAATGTGCTCGACCACACGAACGTCCGGTATCAGCGCATTGTGACCGAAGGTGCAGCGGTGCATTTCCGGGACATTGCCATGTTGGGATTTACGCCCGCCGCATCCATCCGCATTGGATTTGACAGGTAAGCCCCATGAGTATGCCAGAGAACACATTGCTTGCACGACTTTTCGATGGTTCCATCTCGGCCGAGGACCGGGCGGAGCTTGATCGACTGGTGTCAGACAACCCCGAGTTCGGGGCGCTGGTGAGAGACATTGAACGCATGACGCAACAAGTGCCAGCGGGGCTGACTGAAGGGCCGACGCGAGCACAGGTGGAGGAGGCGTGGGCTTCCTTTGCCGCGCGTACAGGCTTGTCTGCCGCGAAGTCAGGACGCGAAGGCGCTCATCCGGCTCGAATTGTGCGTCTGGTGCCACGTGCGTGGGCGGTCGCGGCGTCGATTGTCCTGCTGGCAGCGACGGCGTGGTTCCTGTTCGGCCCCGGGGGAGCGGACACTCCGCAGTGGGAGAAGGCCAGTACGGTGCGTGGCCAGGTGGCGACGGTTTCTCTGCCCGATGGATCGACGGCTGTACTCAACGCCGAGTCGCAGCTCTCCTGGCGTTTTGGAGGAGCGGATGCCGTTCGGGCAGTCCGGCTCGAGGGGGAGGCGCAGTTCCGTGTGGAGACCGGCACCCGTCCATTTGAGGTGTCGACAGTAGAAGCGAGGATAGTCGCGCTCGGCACCGAGTTCACCGTCGAGTCCCGCGGCGGAAAGACTCGCGTCGCCGTCCAGGAAGGACGGGTGGCCGTCGTATCGGGTGGTGGTCGCGCGGAACTCGGGGCACTGGAGGCGGCAGAAGTCCGTGCGTCTTTGGCGCCAAAGCCGCTGGGTAGCGAGTGGGCTGCGGCGGCCGACAGCTGGGCGAGAGGGGTTCTTGGTTTCGCACAGACGCCGCTTATCGATGTCCTTGACCGTGTGGAACGCCGGTTCGATGTGCAGGTGGTGCTTGAGGGCGCGTGGTCGGGAGAGGAAACGCTTACCGGATCGTTCCCCGGCCAGAATGCGTCAGGTGTGCTTAAAACCATATGCCGCACGTTCAATTGCACAGTGCGGGAAGGGGGCGGCGAGGGGGCTCAATCGTACGTTCTGGTAAAACGTTAAGAGAAACCCGAAGCCCCGTTTGACGTACGCGGCTCGACCTGATTATTGCTCCTGCCATGCAAAGAACGTTTTCATCGCTGTCCATCCTGTCTTACGTACTGCTGTTTTCGGGTTGTGGCCCTGGCGGATCGGGTGCGTCGAATCCGGAGGCGCCCACGTGGTCGCTCGTCCCCGAAATCTCGTCCCCGACTGGTGAGTCCTGGTACTCCGTAAACGGAGAAGGCAACCGCGTGCTTTTCGGGCGCCACAGTGAAAATTGGAGTAGCCATACCATATGGGAAATGGTCCGCGATGCCACGGGAGAGTGGAGCGAGGCGGCCGTCGCTCCGTTTTCCGGTGAGTACAATGATCGCGCGGCACGCTTCTACACCGTCCTCGATGCCGTCTTGTTTTCGAGCGACAGGCCGCTTCCGGGCGAGGATGGCCCTGACCATGTCGGCAGCGACAAACGCGCGGGAGCCGTTTTCAATCTCTGGGTAGTAGCGCACGATGGCGACAAATGGATGCCTGCTGAGCCGTTCGAAATCCTGAACTCGGAGGCGGATGACTTTCACGCATCGGCCTCGAATATGGGGGCCATATTCTTCGCCTCCACCCGCGACGGTGGTCGCGGCGGGGCCGACATATACCGCGCTGAACTTGCGGCAACCGGCTACGTGGTGGCGCCGCTCGCCGGCGATGTGAACTCTGAATACTCGGAGAGTGATTTGTTTGTTGATCCGGATGAGCGCTTCATGATAGTTGTGCGCACGGACGATCCACGCGGACTGGGGGGTGACGACCTGTTTGTCTCATTCAAGGAAGGGGATACGTGGACCGAGCCCGAGTGGCTGGGTCCTTCGGTGAACACACCCGAAGACGAGTACGGACCTTGGATATCACCGGAGGGGACGCTCTATTTGACATCGCATTCCGGTGGCCAGGCCGACATCTTTTCCCTTCCGGCCAGTGATGTGCCGTTGCTGGCTCGATTTTTCCCATAGGCCACGCTCCATCCGGCAAGGCTGGACTCAACCGCCTGGTGTGCTGTATGTTGTTGGGCGCCACCCAACCTGCACGTTCATGCGCGTTTCCTCTCTGCCTTCACCCGTTGTCCTGATTGAAGAGTCGCGGCTGCTTGCCAACCTGGACACCATGGCCGAACGCGCTGCGGCGCAGGGCGTCCGCCTGCGTCCGCATACAAAAACCCACAAGTCCGTCGACCTGGCGCGTATGCAACTCGACCGCGGCGCGCACGGGATCACGGTGGCGAAGGTGGGCGAGGCCGAAGTATTCGCCGCATCCGGATTCGATGACATCCGCCTGGCCTATGTAACCCTTGGCGCCGATAAGTGGAATCGGCTTTTAAAGCTCGAAAAGGGCGGCGTACGCATTTCATTCTGTGTAGATACGCCGGAGGGTGCCCGTGCAGTGGCCGCGCACTACCACGAGGCAGGTCGTCGCGCCCGCGTCCTGCTCGAAATTGACACGGGATATCATCGATGTGGCATCCGGTGGGATGCGACCGCTCTGGAGGATTTTGTCCGGGAGCTCTCTGGCATGGACGGTCTCGAACTGATCGGTATTCTGACGCACGCAGGCAATGCCTACTATGGCCCCAGGCGCATGAGCGATGAGCGCGTGGGAGATCAGAGCGCAGAGGAAACCCGTGAGGAGGCGCTGCGCCGCGTTGGTCGTGAGGAGCGCGATCGCATGCTGGACGTGGCGGTGCGCCTTGCCGAAGCGGGCGTGATTCCGGCGCCCGATGGGCCGACTGGCACGGGTTCCGACTTCGAAATCTCCATCGGATCTACTCCCTCGCTCCGCTACTTCGAAAACGTCACACGGGGCGGATTTCGGATCACCGAAATCCGCCCCGGAAACTACGTCTTCCACGACGCAACGCAGGTAGGACTGGGCGTTGCCCCGTACTCCGCGTGCGCCCTCACGGTGCGCGCGACCGTCATCTCCAAACACCGGAATCCGGATGGCAGTGAGCGGCTGTTTCTCGATGCTGGCAAGAAAGTTCTGACCTCGGATGGCGCATTCGGTCACGAAGGGTTCGGCGTCCTGCTCTACAACGAGCGTGACATGTCCCCCCTGCCACATCACACCATTTCGGCGCTCTCCGAGGAGCACGGATGGCTGCGCGTGCGCGGCGGATCGACCCTTTCGGTGGGCGATACCGTCCGCCTCGTCCCCAATCACGCCTGCGTCGTTGTCAATACCCAGCGCTACCTGTATCTCGTCGAGGGTGAGGAAGTACTCGACACCTGGGCCGTCAGCGCCCAGGGACGGGTCGTGTAGGCCTGTTTGAAGTTGCGTATTTGGTCATTGTGTGTCACTACCCGTCACAGAGGGAACCAGATACGGGCGTATAGTGTCAAAGGATGGTACTATAAAACTGACCAGCAAGCACAGGAAAACATTGGCCGAGATCTTTGATGATCCGGTTCGGTCGAGCGTGAAGTGGATGGACATCGAAAATCTGTTGCATGCCTTGGGCGCTGAATTGAGTGAGGGTCGAGGATCTCGGGTTCGCATTCAGCTCGGCGGTGTTCGGGCTGTTTTCCACCGTCCACACCCACGGCCCGACATGGACAAAGGGGCAGTGCGCTCTATGAGACGATTCCTGGGTGAGGCTGGAATAAATCCAAATGGCTGATATGCTGAGATATAAAGGCTACACAGGTCGTGTCGAGTATGACGATGAGTCCAAGCTGCTGCACGGGGAAGTACTTGACCTCAGAGACGTGGTTACCTTCCAGGGAAGAAGTGTGACGGAGATCCAAACTGCTTTTCGTGACTCGGTCGATGACTATCTGGCATTCTGCAAAGAGCGTGGAGACGAGCCAGACCGGCCGTTCTCGGGAAAATTGATGGTGCGGCTATCGCCCGAGTTGCATCGGAGAGTCCATGTAAGGGCGCGACACGAAGGCAAAAGCCTGAATCAGTGGATCTCTGAGCGTCTGGAAATGGCCAGTTGAAGCCTGATTTATCGGCCCCGACGTTGGGGTTTCAGAGTATATTTTTTGTGGGTATGTGCATGCTGGGCGCCGTTGTTGCACGTTCGTCCACGGCCCAAGTGAATCGCTATGTTTCCCATGGCGATGCCGTCATCGCGCTTGTCGACGTCACGGTGCTTGATGGTACTGCCGCGACGGCAAGGCGCCATCAGACCATCATCCTCAACAACGGCCGAATTGCTGACATCGGGCCTGCCGACAGCATATCCATTCCGGGCCTCGTCGGTATGCACGATCACATGCACATGCCGGGAATCACGTTCATGGGATATACGGCGCCCCGCCTGTGGCTGGCGAGTGGCGTAACGACAGTCCAGACGGCAGGAAGCGCCGAGCCCGTGAAGGAAGCCGCCCTCGCGCGCGCCATTGCCAAAGGCGATTCCGTAGGTCCCACAATCTTTCCCACCGCACATTACGTCACCGGCCCCGATGGCAACGGCCCCATGACGAAGCCGGGGTCCGAGGAGGAAGCGAGGAAGTTCGTACGTGACGGATCCCGTGCCGGCGCCACCTGGTTCAAGCTCTATCGCCACGTGGAGCCGCATATTGCGAGGGCTGTGATCCATGAAGCGCATGCCCAGGGTCGCCGCGTTACAGGCCACCTGTGCTCGCTTACCTTTGGCGAGGCGGCACGGATGGGGATAGACAGTATTGAGCACGGACTGATTTCTGCCACGGATTTTGTCACGGATAAACCGGAGGGGGCATGTGTTTCTTCCCGGGAGGCGGCCACGGAACTCGACCTGGGGCATCCGGACGTCTCCGGCCTTATTGACCTTCTGGTGCAGGAGAACGTGACCCTGACCTCAACGCTTGCCATCACCGAAAGCCACTTTCCGCACCGCCCCCAGGCCGACGAGCGTACGCTCGCGCTCTTCTCCCCCGCATACCGTGCGCGCTACGACGAGCGGCAGAGGACGCTTGCCGCCAGCGCGGCCACAACGCGCATGACCCCGGATCTACTGGCCAAGTTCATGGCTTTCGAACGCATGTTCGTCGCCGCTGGGGGGCGCCTGGTCATGGGACCTGATCCAGGCCGCCACGTGCTTCCCGGCTATGGAAACCAGCGCGGATTCGAGCTTCTCGTCGAAGCGGGCTTCTCAGCGAGTGAGGCCGTTCAGATTGCCTCGTACAATGGAGCACAGGCGCTCGGAACAGACGACAGGTCCGGACGCCTCGCTCCAGGATTCGATGCCGACCTGGTTGTCCTCATGGGCGACCTGACCGAAGACCCAACTGTCATTCGAAATGTCGAAATCGTGTTCAAGCGGGGCACAGGCTACGATCCGAAGAAGCTCATTGCAGACGTAGTGGGTCAGATCGGAATCCGGTAAGACGGGAGATACGACGCAGCGCGGCGAGGCTGTATTCGTACGCTTCGAGTAGTCCGTGGCAGGACGCTCACTCCCCGAACAGTCCGGCCTCCGCGCTGCCAGGCGCCCCGGGTCCACCGCCCCCGGCCTGCCGCGTCATTCCGAAGTGCTTGTAGGCCTTCAGTGAGGCCACGCGCCCGCGCGGGGTGCGCTCGATGTAGCCTTCCTGGATGAGGTAGGGCTCGTAGACCTCTTCGATCGTTCCCGCATCCTCGCCGACGCTTGCCGAGAGGTTGTTCAGGCCCGTGGGGCCGCCCCCGAATTTTTCAATCAGCGTGAGCAGCACGCGCGCATCCATGTCGTCGAGTCCTTCCTGGTCCACGTTCAGCGCGTTCAGCGCCGTGTCGGCTACGTCGCGCGTAATCCGCCCATCCCCTTTCACATCCGCAAAGTCCCGCGTGCGGCGCAGCAGCCGGTTAGAAATTCGCGGCGTACCGCGCGAGCGGCGGGCAATCTCCACCGCGCCATCGGGCGTGACCTCAACGCCCAGAATGCCAGCCGAGCGCTTCACAATGTCCGTCAGCAACTCTGCCGAGTAGTAATCATACCGGAAATCTATCCCGAACCGGGCGCGCAGCGGGGCTGTCAAAAGGCCCTTCCGCGTGGTGGCACCCACGAGCGTGAACGGCGGTAGCGTGATCTTGACGCTTCGGGCACTCGGACCGGAATCGATCAGGATATCGATATGATAGTCCTCCATGGCGGCATAGAGGTACTCCTCCACCACGGGCGAGAGCCGATGGATTTCGTCTATGAACAGGACGTCCCCCTCGTTCAAATTCGTGAGCAGCCCAGCAATCGACGCCGGTTTGTCCAGCACGGGTCCCGACGTGGCCCGCACCTGCGCGCCCATTTCCCCTGCAATGATGTGCGCCAGTGTGGTCTTACCAAGACCGGGAGGACCCGAGAGCAGTACGTGATCCAGGCACTCGCCGCGCCTCCGGGCCGCCGTCATGAACACCTGCAGATTGTCTTTGATCTGTTGCTGCCCAACGAAATCCCGGAGCGTCTTCGGGCGCAGCGCCCGCTCCACATCCTCATCAGCCGGAACAGGCACCGGGTTGGTCTGACCTGGACGCTCAATCATGATATAATAACGTTGACATCGGACGCGCTATGGTATAGAATACGGCATCATGTTTGTGATGCCTCGAAACCCGCCTTGCTCCTCG
The DNA here is from genome assembly GCA_002787815.1 of Bacteroidetes bacterium CG12_big_fil_rev_8_21_14_0_65_60_17. Lineage (GTDB taxonomy): Bacteria > Bacteroidota > Rhodothermia > Rhodothermales > UBA10348 > 1-14-0-65-60-17. The sequence continues at coordinate 16,186 of PCUY01000008.1, forward strand.
TAGACAACATACTCATTTCCGACGATCTCGTCAGCGCCCGGTTCGCATGCAATCTGGGCGCGTGCCACGGTGCGTGCTGCGTGCAGGGCACGTCCGGCGCGCCGCTCGACGAGGAGGAGCTGTCGCGGGTAGATGCGGCGGCCGAGGCCCTGCGCGCGGATCTGCGCCCGGTGGCCCGCCGCATCATTGACGCTCGCGGTGCGTGGGAGAACATTCCGGGCAGCGGATACGCGACCACGTGCGTGGGGCAGGGCGAATGCGTGTTCGTCGTGTTCGACGGACCGGTGGCGAAGTGCGCCATCCAGAAGGCCTGGCAGGAGGGGCGCATCGACTGGATAAAACCCCTTTCGTGCCATCTCTATCCCATCCGGATCGATGATCTGGGTGACATGGAGCTCCTCAACTATGAGCGGATGGACATGTGCCTTCCAGCGGTGGCAAAGGGGCAGCGTGACGGCATGTATCTGTCCGACTATCTGGAAGCACCCCTTACGAGGAAGTACGGGGCCGATTGGTACGCGCGCTTCAAGGAGGCATGTCGCGATAGGCGCGACGCCATCGCGGAGGACGGCCGTGCAGCACAGCCAGAGCCGGAGGACACGTCGTCATGCTGAATCTGCAGCAGAAGCAGTCCCTCCAGCAGAAGCTGTCCCCGCAGCAGATCCAGTACATCAAGCTGCTTCAGCTTCCGACGCTCGCGCTCGAGCAGCGCATCAAGGCGGAGCTGGAGGCCAATCCGCTGCTTGAAGAGGGAGAGGACGAGGGCGAGTTCGAGGAGTTGCAGGAAGAGCACTCGGAAGATGAACTCCAGGAGGATGCCCGCGAACTGGAGGACGAGTATGACTGGGAAGAGCTCCAGGATGGTGGCGACGATCTGTACGGCTACAAGGCGCCGCGGGACTACAGCGCCGAGGAGGATGAGCGCGACATGCCGCTGGCGGCATCGACCTCGCTTACGCAGCAGCTCGAAGACCAGCTCCATTTTCTGGATCTGGATGAGAATGGGGCGCTCGTTGCCGATCAGATCATCGGATCGATCGACGAGGACGGGTATCTGCGGCGACCGCTCGAGTCGATTGTGGATGACATCGCGTTCAACCACGGGGTGCTGCTCGAGGAAGAGGACGTTGAAAAGGTGCTCTACCGTATTCAGCGGCTCGATCCGGTGGGGGTGGCCAGCCGCGACCTGAAGGAATGCCTGCTCGTGCAGCTCGATGTGCTGCCGGATGGCGTGCCGGGCCGGGACAACGCCATGGCCATGCTGGAGAAGGCCTACAAGGCGTTCACGATGAAGCATTACGATCAGATCATGCGGCGCCTGGATATCGACAGCCAGGAGCTGAAGGAGGCCTATGACCTCATCCAGCACCTGAATCCGAAGCCGGGAGAGGGCGAGTTCTCGGCGGGTGAGAATTACATCACGCCGGACTTCACGGTTCGCTACGAAGACGATGACTTCGTGATTACGCTCAACGGGTCGAACGCGCCCGAACTGCGTGTATCGCGGCACTACCGGCGCATGCTGGATCAGGTCGTGAGCGACAAAAACCGCTACGACAGCGAGACGAAGAATTTCCTCAAGAACCGGTTCGAATCGGCGCGCTGGTTCATCCAGTCCATTGAGCAGCGGCGCAGCACCATGCTGAACGTCATGCACGCCATTGTGCAGCGACAGAGCGCCTTCTTCCAGCACGGCGAAGGGCACCTGAGGCCCATGATCCTGAAGGATATCGCCGAGGATATCGGTATGGACATTTCCACCATCAGCCGCGTTGTAAACGGTAAATATGTGCAGACCGAATTCGGGGTCTATGAGCTGAAATATTTCTTCTCTGAGGGCCTCTCGACCGATTCCGGCGAGGACGTATCGAACAAGGAGGTAAAAGCCATCCTGGAGCGGATCATTGCGGAAGAAGACAAGAAAAAGCCCCTTTCCGACCAGAAACTGGCGACCATGATGGCCGACAGGGGGTTCAACATCGCGCGCCGAACGGTTACCAAGTACCGCGAAAGCCTCGGCATCCCGGTGGCGCGCATGAGAAAGGAAATTGTACTCAATTGAAGGTGCCATGACGAACGGATCGCTCGAGAACTACTTTGACCGCTTCCGGCGGCAGACGGTGGGACACGACGCCGTATTCACGACGCCCTTCGGTGAGCAGCGCCTGGTCTATGCCGACTGGATTGCATCGGGCCGCCTGTATGCGCCGATTGAGCGTCGCATTTCGGAGATCATGGGCCCCATGGTGGGTAACACCCACACCGAAACGAGCGTCACCGGCACGTCCATGACACTGGCCTACCACGAGGCCCGCCGCATTATCAAGGAGCACGTGAACGCGGGTCCCGGCGATGTCATCATTGCGGCCGGCAGCGGCATGACGGGCGTCATCAACAAGCTGCTGCGCATCATGGGCCTCCGCATCCCGGAAAAGGCGCTCGGCTGGGTGTCCGTCCCCCGCGAGGAGCGGCCCGTGGTTTTCGTCACGCACATGGAGCATCACTCGAACCAGACCTCCTGGCTCGAATCCATTGCCGAAGTCGTCGTCCTGAATCCGGGATATGATGGGCGATGCGTCACGGAGCACCTGGGAGAACGTATTTCAGATTTCCAGGGACGCCCCCTGATTGGATCGTTTACGGCGTGCTCCAACGTCACCGGGCTCCATACGCCCTACCAGGCGCTTGCCCGGATCATGCACGAGCACGGCGGACTGGCATTCGTGGATTTCGCCGCGAATGCGCCGTACGAAGACATGGATATGCATCCGGAGAATGACCTCGAGCGGCTGGATGCCATTTTCTTCTCGCCGCACAAGTTCCTTGGCGGTCCGGGTTCGGCCGGCGTCATGGTGTTCAACAGTGCGCTCGACACGAACCGCGTTCCCGACCATCCGGGGGGCGGAACGGTGGACTGGACGAACCCCTGGGGCGAGCATCGCTACGTGGAAAACATCGAGAACCGGGAGGACGGGGGGACGCCGCCGTTCCTGCAGACCATCAAAGCGGCTCTCGCCATCCGGCTGAAGGAGGATATGGGGACGCGCCACATCATGGCGCGCGAAAAGGAACTGCTTGCCATGGCTTTTCCCCGCCTGCGGGAGGTCGATGGTCTCCACATCCTGGCAGACGAGCATGAGGACCGGCTGGGCATCGTGTCATTCTACGTGGACGGCCTGCACTACAACCTGATGGTCAAGCTGCTCAACGACCGGTATGGCGTGCAGGTGCGCGGGGGGTGCTCATGCGCGGGAACGTATGGCCATTACCTGCTGCACGTGGATCCGGAGCAGTCCCATGAGATTACTGACCGCATTGACCAGGGTGACCTCTCGCTGAAGCCGGGCTGGGTGCGCCTCTCGCTGCACCCGACCATGACCAATGCGGAATTGGGTCACACGCTCACGGCCATTGAAGAGATAGCCGCCCACCACGAGGAATGGGGCCGTGACTACACCTACGATCCCCACACCAACGAATTCACGCACACCTCGGGCGACGACAGCACGCTCTCACGCATACACTCCTGGTTCAATCTGTCGGCCGCAGAGGCGTAGCTGATTTGCACACATGATTGCGGTTCGCTTCAACAGCCATCGGGTACCGATTGCAGCGCTGTGGAATGTGTAGGTGCACCGGATACTGAACACCTGGCGTAGCCGCCAGCCTACATCGGCCGCCGTTTCCGCGGAAATACGTGCCTGGTCCGTGGAAAAATTGACCCCCTGACTGCCCGACGAGGGTTATGATTGGGCATTTCCCGTGTCAAAAATAAAAATGGCCCGCTATTTGCACTACTCACTGCAACAAGTACAGCCCGTTCTTCGATACAGTACGCGACAAACCAGAGCACGAACATGGAAACGGCCAACAGATCTCCTCAAGGAACTCCACACCCGGCGACCCCTACCGCTGCCATTGCCACGTTGCTTTCCCGCTATCTGACGGGAGAAATCGGTGAGCGCGTCTGGAACCGGATCATGAAGACCATTGATTTTTCCGGTATGTCAGCATACGAAAGACAGGCCTACGTGCGTTTCATGAATGACATGGCCGACGACGGCGGGTTGCAGCTCCGCACCGTCCCTCAACCGGCTGAAATGTCGAGCATCCTGCAGGACATCCGATTCTGATACACCTATTCCGGTGAATACCGGTCTCTGAAGAAAACAAAAGCTACCTCCAATCAGCTTCAGGCGGCCCCGATCAACTGTGGTGGGTGGGGCGGGGTCGCCATCTTCAGATAAGGACGGGCCCGTTCGGGCCCGTCCTTCCTATTTTTGGAAAGTACAAGGCATAAATTTTTACCCTTCATAATTTCTTGACGTGCAAAGGGAGGTATCGTACCGTGCTATCCCCACATTTCGTGATTGTCCATTCAACATCCAAGTGAGGTAATCTCATGTTCAGTTACTTGTCTCCCCCCCCCGACCCTTCGATTGATCGGAACGGCGTCGATCCTGTTGGCAATGATTGTCGTTTCGGGTTGTCAGGGTGATTCACCTGTCAGCGCGACCCAAGACATCTCCGGTACGGTGACTCTCATCTCCGAGACGACTGGAGGCCCATCCATTGATGTCGGCTTTCTTGGAAAAGAATTCGTGGGTGGTTGCAACACCATCCAAAACATGTTCAGTTCTGGCTCAAAATCCGTGACATATACGTCGGAAGCGTGTGTCGATCGTGGACTGAGCCCGGAATTTGTCAGAACCTATGCGGCCTCCAGTTATGATTCCTATCCTTCCGCATGGACAGGGCTACAGCATAGTGCCAACCTCAAGGTCCGTGATATCACGTTCAGAGCACAGGGACCGATGTTGACGCCGTCGGGAGGAATCACGGAAATAAAATTTCAATCCAGCGGCATAGCCTGTCCCATCCTGGATATCTACGATACGTCCGTAGCCGAAGCAGAAGTACGGGGTTACCACACGTATACGGGTCATGTAAATCCCACGTTGCCCGCGCCCGACGTAGATACGGACATTACAGATCGCATATTCTGATTACCATGAACAGGATATCCACCAACTACGTCACCATTCTGCTTGTTGCGGTCAGTTTCTCTGGCTGTTTCACAGGGTGCGATAGTTCTGTAAACGATCCGGCTGCGCTTCTGCCGGGCGGCTCCTCTTCAGGAGCCGCCCGGTCCTGGAGCCGTCCCGTGCCCGTTCACGTGGCACCCTATACTTCGAATGGCTTCCTTCTGCCGACGTGTGTCAATTCGAATCGGAGCGACAGAGTGAATATGCTGGTTCGTGTACCCTTGGACACGCTGTCGTTTCATCTCCAGTATGAGGCCACCTTGATGGAGTGGAGCGCGTCGGGTTGGCATCAGGTAACGACATTCGATGGACACGGGTTCTTCGACCCGTGCACGATCTACGCAGATACCGATGACACACACCTTTTATGGAGCGGTGTTCGTCCAGAGCGCCTCAATGACTGGGAAACGCGCCACATCAGGGCGTCGGATTATTACTATGCGAACTGCAGAAGTGGTAGCTGTCGCTTGCCGAACAGCGTCTTCCCCTCACAAGGACGGCAGTTGCCGCCGATGAACCAATCGGCATCGGGAAGACTATTTTTCATTCAACCAGTAGTAGATGACACAGACGAAGTATGGGCTGATGCCCCATATACCGTCTGGAATCGAACGACCGTGGGCAACATGTCATCACCGCATTTGATATCAAAAAATGGCACGGACTATTTCATTCATCTCGGATTTTCACAATCCGGGTCAGGCCTCGGGAACGTAATACATTACAGTTTCCGCGAAACGGGTACGGAGGAATGGTCTCCGATTGAGACCGTGTTTGATGTCCCAGGGCGTCAGGGGCATTTCCCGCAACTGGCCATCTCGGATGCAGGAACGGTCCATGCGATTTTCTACGTGGCCGATGGTGACGGATGGCACTTCACCCATTCCATCCGGCGCGAAAACGGTTGGAGCGAACCCGAGCGCGTTCACTCTTTTCCGTATCTGGTATTTGCCATTCCGACCGTATACGTCCGGAAGGATGGGTCCGTGCTCAGTGTTTGGAATCATCTGGGCGAGAATGACGGAGAGCCAGGAACGGCCGCTTTTTTCGGACGGTGGACTCCCGAATCCGGGTGGAACGAACCGGTTCCCCTCTTCAAGGATTATGTAGTCCGAACACCCGTCCGAACAGCACTTGATACAGATGACAATCTGCACGCTGTTTTTCTCAGCTCGGACAGCCTGATCTATCACTCCATTCTCCGCTGATCCTGCGGGGTAGTCAGAGCAGGGGGAGCTCACGCAATCAGCTCGGCATTGGCCATGTGCTCGCTCTCCCAGACGGCAACTTCGCTGCCAATCCAGCCGACCGTCGCGGCGGCACGGGCGAAGAGCAGGAGCTGCTGCGCGATGAAGGCAACGAATATGCCTCCCATGCGCAGATCGAGGGCCGCGGCCGTGAGCAGGATGAGTCCGGAGCCGAGCATCCACAGGATGTAGACACCGTTGGCTGCGCCCGAGCGGACGGGCCATGCAAAACCTCCGAGAAAGGCCCTTATAACAGATTTGCCGCCGAAAATGAGGTCCAGGCGCGCAAAGTCCTGCATCATGTCGACGAGGGCGATTGCGAACAGGAGAAGCAGCGGAAGGAGCACCGTCAGGGCGTAATAGGCGCCGGCTTCTGCCGGGCCGAATGAAGCAGCGAGGGCTGTGACGATTCCGATTCCAATGATGAGCACAAGGGCGACGGCGCCGTACATGAGGCCCAGCAGCGAGGCCCGAAGACCGTGACGCGCAATACCCTGCCAGAATGAGCCGTGGCCTCCCCGGGCGAGCGCATGGCCGAGGCCCGCAAGCGCCAGGGTATTCCATATGAGATAGAGCGGCACGATCCAGAGCAGTTGCCAGCCGAGGGTGGGCAGGATTTCGGGGTGGGCCTCCAGGATGTCGGACCAGAGGGCGAGGTCGAATCCCGAGGCAAGCTCTTCGGAAAAACCGCTGCCCGCGACGGCCGTGTTCAGGACGACGAAGAATGGAATGGAGATGATCAGCATAAGCAGGAGATTTGCCGCATAGATAAGCGCGGCCAGTCCCCGGCGGCGACGGATGCTGTCAAGACCGTATTGAAGGGTGTGTCTGGTCATGGGTGTGGAGGTGTGGGGCTGAACGAGGCTCAGAGGCCGCCGAGAAGGAACATGAGCCGCTGCAGGAAAGCCGTGAGTCGCAGTGCGCCGCGCTGCGCGAAGTCATTGTTGCGCTCGGAAAAGGCGACTCGGCGGTTGTTGAGCCGGTTGACGTCAAGTGGGACGGCGTTGTCCGGATCTATATACACCTCGACGGCTTTGGCCGGGCCGCGGAAGGTCAGGTTCTGCCACGCTGTATCGCCGCGCCAGGTCTGATCCTTGACCGTGCCGTCGGCAAACCGGACACGCACCGTCACGGGGAAGGTGCCATCGCGTGCGCGATGCAGGCGCACGGTCGCCACATGGAGGCTGTCCTCGATCCGGCTCGAGGAAAACCCGTCGACGCGGTAGTCGAGCACGGCCGTGCCATGGACGTACTGGTCGAAGAACCAGTCGAGATTCTCGTCCGCAACACGCTCGGCGACGTCCTGGAGGTCGCGCGCCGTGGGATGGCGGAACCGCCACTCGGCCACGTATGCCTTCAGGAAGGCATCCATGCGCTCCGCGCCCAGGTAGCCTTCCAGGCTGTGCATGACGGTGGCTGGTTTTGAGTACGAAGCCTTGCCGAAGTCTCCGAACCGGTATTCCCAGGATTTCGTCTGCAGCGCGCCGCGGCTGGGGTCATTCTTCGTGTAGGAGATGCGGTGGAAATCGCGCCCCGAAATGCGGATACCCGCCACATCGACGACGCTTCCTTCCGGCCAGGCGGCGTCCATGACCTTGGTCTCGATGTAGGAATTCATGCCTTCATCGAGCCAGGCCTCCTCGGCCTCGTTGCTGGCGAGCATGCCCTGGAAATACTGGTGCCCGAACTCGTGCACAATGACGAGTTCGAGGGGGCGGAACCAGGACGGCAACCCGTAGAAGGTGCCGGCCGTAATCAGCGTCGGGTATTCCATGCCGTTCGCACCGCCCAGGCCGTCGACGACGGTCAGCGTGGTCCATGGATACGTACCCAGCCGCTCATCGAGGCTCGCCAGCGAAATACGCGTCGCCTCCAGGTGTCTTTCGGCCTGATCGGCATGGGTTGGCATGAGGAGCAGGCGGATGCGTACGTGCTCCCATGTATCTTCATGCACCAGGAACTCCGGACTGGCGGTCCAGGCAAAATCATGGACGTCCTCGGCGCGGTAGCGGAGCGTTTTGGTGGCGCCTGCGCTCCCGTCGGCGTCCCCGCTCACGAGCAGGCCGGTCGCGCCGACCACATGGTCAGCGGGCACGGTCAGCCGGGCGTCGTACGTTCCGAAATCGGCATAGAACTCACTGTTGGCGTGGAACTGATGCGTGCTCCAGGCGCCGCGGTCGGCATCTGCCGGTACGTAGCGCTGTCCGGGAATCTCGTAGACGCCCAATTTCGGAAACCACTGAGCAACCATGAAGAATGGACGCCCGGATGGACCCGGGAGCCAGCCGGTACGCGCGACGATTTCAGGAAGGCGTGACGTGAACGCCACATCCACGACAGCCGAGTCGCCGGGCGCAACGGGCTCAGGCAGCACCACGCGGGCCACCGTGAAGTCATTCGGGTTGCCGTCGTCCGGCCGGATGAATTCCAGGGCGGGTAGGAGGTCGCTCTGCGCCGCATCTCCCCGGAAAAGAGACATGGAAGTAATATCGATGCCGCCCCAGGGGTCGCTACTGCCGGCCTCGAAGCCGCGGTGCCGGCCGCCGCTTTCCGTCATGAAGGTGGTCTCGGGGCCGGCGAAGGCGTTCAGGTAGAAATGGAACTGGAGCTCGGAAACGGGTACCCTGTCAGGATTGCGCCACACCACGCGGGCCGTGCCGCCGACGGTCCTGGTCTCGACGTCGAGCGTGGCCGAGATCTCATAATGGACGCGGCGATCGGAGAGCGGCTCGGCGCTGATGGTCGGGCGGGGGGCGGCCTGCTGGGATGTGGCTTGAACTGGTGCTACCGGGCCGGCCGCCACGGAGCCGAGTGCGACAAACAGAACAGCAGAGAGCAGCGCAAACGAGCGAAAATACATGATCGGGGAACCCCTGGGTACGGGGTGGTTGTTCAGCGCATCAGGCACAAGATACGCGACGCACATGGATACCATTGAGCTCTGTGAAGTCGGCCCGCGCGACGGATTCCAATTCGAGGAGCGCCTTATTCCGACCGAACGCAAAATCGAGTGGATACGGCGCCTGGCGGCAAGCGGACTGCCGCGCGTGCAAATCACAAGTTTCGTGCATCCGAAGTGGGTGCCGCAGATGGCCGATGCGGAAGAGGTGGCGGCGGCACTTGTGCCCGTCGATGGCGCGGTTTTTTCCGGTCTGGCGCTGAACGTGCGTGGCGTGGAGCGCGCGGCGGCGGCGGGGCTTGACGTGGTGGATCTGAGCATAGCCACGAACGAACAGCACGGCCGTGACAATGCGAATATGGGCGTCGAAGAGGGGGCGGCACAGGCGGAGGCCATGCTGGACAGGGCGGCGCAGCTCGGCCTTCGGGCGCAGCTCGGCCTGCAGACCGTCTGGGGGTATGAGGAAAGCGGGGATACGCCGCTCGCGCTCATCACGGAGTTGGCGCGGCGTTTCGCCGGGCGTGGCCTCGAGTCATTTTCGCTCGCCGACTCCACGGGGCTCGCGCATCCCGGTGCCATCTGCCGCGTCGTGGACGCTGTTGCGCCTCTGATGGATGCGCCGCTCGTGCTGCACCTTCACGACACGCGGGGGCTCGGCGTTGCCAACATCCTGGCGGCCGCCGGGGCGGGTGTGTGCCGGTTCGATACGTCACTCGGTGGGCTCGGCGGTTGTCCCTTCATACCCGGTGCGACGGGCAACGTGGCTACGGAAGACGTGGTCTGGGCGCTGGAGGCATCGGGCTACCACACGGGGGTAGACATGCGTGCCGTGGCTTCGGTAACGCGCGAAGTGGCCGACTTCCTGGGCCGAAAGCTGCCCGGGAAGTTGTACGGACTGAT
>PCUY01000008.1:26305-46051 GCA_002787815.1 Bacteroidetes bacterium CG12_big_fil_rev_8_21_14_0_65_60_17
TCATAGATATATCAGGGCCTGTCACCGCACTTCGCTGTCTTCGTGCTCGAACGCACTGGCCATGTGATCGCATTCCCTGTTGGTTGCGCCCATATCCCGGGCCGTTGCCATCGACAAGCTGAAGTGTTGTGCTGCTTCAAAGGCCAGTTCCATGGATGCAGATCGGTCGTATCCGTATGTGATGGACGTTGAAAGGAAGCGCGGGCTCACATCAACAGGACCTGATACCATCCGCCTCCAGAGCTCACTCAAATCGGCCAGCGGCATGACCGAGTGTACACGAATGGCGTCGGCGATTTCGAGGTAGCTTCGATGCTCGCCGTCGACTGCGCCGAGCATGCTCATGGCCGAAGGGAAAGGAATCCGGAGACTGCCATCCCTGTCGAAACGGGCCATGAGAAGCACGGTACGCCCATTCAGGAATTCGACCGACCAGGACGCGGTATGGACACCGGACATGTCAGCCAATGCGAGAGCGACCGCTTCCCATCAGCCAACATCGTAGTCATCGTCGGGTCGGTTGAACTTGGCCATCATGAGTTCATCACCCTGGCCTCGGACCGACGCCTTGGGTCTGGAACCAAGTAGAGACGAGCCCGGAGCCAGAAGGAGATCAAGGTCCTCCCGGGTCTCGCTGTCGGTGGTAATACGTTCTGCGGCTTCAACAAGCCGTCCCAATTCCATGAATGGTGGAACGTAGTGGCCGCCCGCCGTGCAAGCAGCGTCCGTCCCCACCGATCCGGCGCTGAATCGCCCAGCGCTCCGAAGAGTGCTCTATCTCCCGATGTGTGGAAAGGACCAGGCCCTAACTGCGGTGCCGGTTCCAGAGCGAAGCGTACGTCTGACTGAATCCACGTTGCATCATACTCGAACGTGGCATGTTGCTCCTGTCGACCGGCGTGTACCCACAAGCGGCCCACCGGATGAACCGTTCCATCAAGATCAACATATACATATGCGTTCGGCGTGCCCATTGCTGCTGTCGGGTCGCCCCGCTCAAGCCGTCGGAGCGTAGGGAGCGATACGAACAGGCGCTCGGCCATGACTCTGGTCTGGATTCGGCGACGCCGACGGGCATCCCGGATGTCGGCACCAAGCATCTCCAGCGCCCGCTGGAGAGGAAGCGGATGAGGGGGAGTATTTTCAGCCATAGAGAAACATATAGTTTCCCTTTGCAAATTATAGGGAACGTATATGTGTCTTCGTGCCTGTCAAGCGTATTCCTCGATCGGGAGGCAGGAGCAGACCAGGTGGCGGTCGCCGTGGGCATCGTTCACGCGGCGCACGGACGGCCAGAACTTGTGTTCGCGAAGCCACGGGGCGGGCCATGCCGCGGTTTCGCGGGTATAGGGGTGATCCCACGTATCGGACGTGACCATGGCTGCCGTGTGCGGGGCCTGTGAAAGGACGCTGTCCGCCGCATCTACCCGTCCATCTTCGACGGCAAGGATTTCTTCACGAATGGATATCATGGCATCGCAGAACCGGTCGAGTTCGGCCTTGTTTTCACTTTCCGTGGGCTCGACCATCATGGTACCAGTGACCGGCCAGGACATGGTCGGAGCGTGAAAGCCGTAGTCCATGAGCCGCTTCGCGACGTCCATTTCTGTCAGTTTTGTGTGTTGACGCAGGTGTCGGAGGTCCATGATGAACTCATGGGCGACAAATCCATCGCGCCCGGTGTAAAGGATGTCGTAATGGCTTTTCAGCTTGTGCGCCATGTAGTTGGCATTCAGGATGGCGACCTGCGTGGCGCGCTTGAGGCCTTCGGCGCCCAGCATGGCGATGTAGGCCCAGGAGATGAGCAGGATGGAGGCGCTACCGAAGGGAGCTGCCGCGACCGGGCCGAGCTGCAGGTCGGGCATGCCGTCCTCGCGCGGCGTGACGACCGGATGGTCGGGCAGGAAGGGGGCGAGATGGCTGGCCACACAGATCGGACCAACGCCGGGTCCTCCACCGCCGTGCGGAATGGCGAACGTCTTGTGCAGGTTCAGGTGGCAGACGTCGGCGCCGATATCGCCCGGGCGGCAGAGGCCGACCTGGGCGTTCATGTTCGCGCCGTCCATGTAGACCTGTCCACCACCGGCGTGGACAATGTCGCAGATCTCGCGCACGCCCTCCTCGAATACGCCATGCGTTGACGGGTAGGTGATCATGAGGGCGGCCAGGCGGTCTCCGGCCGCCTCGGTCTTCGCGCGGAGGTCGTCGATGTCGATGTTGCCGTCATCGTCACAGGCAACGACCACGACCTGCATGCCCGCCATGACAGAGCTTGCCGGATTCGTACCGTGCGCCGACGAGGGAATGAGGCAGACGTTGCGCGCACCTTCGCCCCGGTGTTCGTGGTAGGAGCGGATGACAAGCAGACCGGCATACTCCCCGCTTGCTCCCGAGTTGGGTTGAAGCGATGTGGCGGCAAACCCGGTGATTTCGCTGAGCCAGCGGCGCAGCTGAGTCATCATCTCGATGTAGCCCTGTGCCTGGCCCACGGGCACAAAGGGGTGAACGCCGTTGAAGGCGGCCTGCGAGATGGGCATGAGCTCGGCCGCCGCATTGAGTTTCATGGTGCAGGAGCCAAGCGGAATCATACTCGTCGTGAGCGAGAGGTCGCGCGAGGAGAGCATGTGCATGTAGCGCGTCAGGGCCGCCTCACTGCGGTATGTGTGGAATACCGGATGCGTCATGAATTCGGTGCTGCGGGCGAGCGGCCCCGAGTATCCCGAAGTCATGGCGTCGGCCCGCGAGCGCACATTGGCACTGATCCCGAAGGCGCGGAAAATGGCCGTCAGGTCATCGACGTTCACCGTCTCGTCGAGCGTAATACCGACCGATCCGTCTTTGTAGTGGCGGAAGTTGAGGCGGGCCTGCTCCGCTGCCTGCCGGATATGTGCTGCGTTCACGCCGCTGACACGCAGGGTATCGAAAAAGGCGTCGTGCCGGACGGTGAGCCCGGCTTCACGGAAACCCTCCGCAAGCAGACGGGCGAGGTCATGTATGCGTGTGGCAATACGCTTCAGGCCATCGGGACCGTGATAGACGGCATACATGCCCGCGATGACGGCGAGCAGGACCTGGGCCGTACAGATGTTCGACGTGGCCTTGTCACGCCGAATGTGCTGCTCGCGCGTCTGAAGCGCCATGCGAAGGGCAGGTTTGCCGTCGGCATCGATCGTGGCACCGATGATGCGGCCAGGAATCTGGCGCTTGAATTTCTCCCGTGTGGCAAAGTAGGCCGCGTGCGGTCCGCCATAGCCCATCGGTACGCCAAACCGTTGTGTGGTACCGACGACCACGTCCGCCCCCCACGACCCTGGCGCTTCGAGCAGCGTGAGGCTCAGGATGTCGGCGGCGACCACCACATCGGCACCAGCCTCGTGCGCGGCTTCCGCGAATGCCGTGTAATCGTGGATGGCGCCGTCCGTTGACGGGTACTGCAGCAGCACGCCGAATACCCGCTCTCCGAAGGTGAACGACGCATGGTCGCCCACGATGACTTCAATACCGAGGGGTACGGCGCGCGTCTTGACGACCGAGATCGTCTGTGGGTGGCACTGCTCTGAAATGAAGAAGGTATCGTGCGCTTTGTTGCGGGTCGAACGGTGAAGCATCATCATGGCTTCGGCCGCCGCCGTACCCTCATCGAGCAGGCTGGCGTTGGTAATTTCCATGCCCGTGAGGTCCATCACCATGGTCTGGAAATTGAGCAGCGCCTGCAACCGCCCCTGAGCAATCTCGGCCTGGTACGGGGTGTACTGGGTGTACCATGCGGGATTTTCCAGTATGCCACGCTGGATGGCAGGGGGTGTGATGGTCCCATGGTATCCCATGCCAATGAAGGAGCGGAACCGCTGGTTTTTTGCTCCCAGTTCCTGCACGCGATCGAGCAGCTCCTTTTCGGAGAGCGCTGCCGGCAAATCGAGGTCTCCCTCCATGCGGATGGATGCGGGGATAGTGTGCGCGACCAGGTCATCGAGCGAGTCGAGACCGAGCGTGTCGAGCATGGCAGCGGTGTCGGTCTCGGAGGGCCCGATGTGACGATGTTCAAAACGATCCGTGTAAGCGGTTCCGACAGGCATGAAAGTGAAGCGGATTGGGATGGAGCGGGCACGCGGGCCCAAACAGGGAGGGGTGCGAAGGGCATCAACGCACGGCCACCCCGAAAGTACGCCGGAGTCTGTTCAAGTTTGTTTGAAATGCGTGAGTGCAATCGCTGCTGCAGCCTGCTCCGCACGTTTCTTGCTCGTATCGGACGCACGACCATATTCGCGGCCATCGATGAAGACGGCCACTTCGAACTCCTTGGCATGGCTCGGCCCCGACTCGCTGATGACCCGGTACTCCGGCTGCGTCTGCCGCTCGGCCTGGATGGTTTCAAGGAGCTCGCTCTTATGGTTGACACGTTGCCGCGCGAGCGCCGTCAGGTCGCGCGTGTGGAGCACATGCCGTTCCACGAACCGGGTGGCCGCCTCCAGTCCCAGATCGAGGTGGATGGCGCCGATGAGCGCTTCGAACGCGTCGGACAGCATGGAGTCAGACGCCCGGGTCTGCGCATCGGTAATACTTCCTGCGGTCTGCAGATGCACATGGAGCGCAATTTCCCGGGCTGAAGCCGCCAGCGCCGTGCCGCTCACGAGCTTGGCCCGTAGCCGCGTCAGATACCCCTCGTCTTCGTCAGGAAACATCCTGAAGAGCGCATCTGCAACGATATAGCCGAGGACGGCATCGCCCAGATATTCAAGTCGCTCGTTGCTCTCAATGCGACTTTCCGGATCTCCGCGCATGAGGCTACGGTGTCGCATGGCCTGCTCGTAGAGCGTGATATTCTGGATGGGCTCGCCCACAAGTGCCGCGATCTCTTCCTCGGTGAAGGGTAGCGTCTCACGGTCAGGTGGGGTCGCTCTGCCCGCCTCCGGCTTCGTCGGCGCACGGGGTTGCCGGCGGGCCTTGAAAATCTCTCTGACACGGCGCCACATCAGACTTTTCCACGCAGATGGCCGTGGATGGCGCGCGCAAGCTCGGCACCCAGGCGGGCACTGGCGTCATGATCCGAGATCCCCTCCATCAGGATGACGAGAACATATGGGTCATCCCCAGGTGGATACACGATGGCCGCGTCATGGTTGATGCGCGTGATCTGCCCGGTTTTGTGGGCTACACGTACGTCCGAAGGCAGTCCGGCCGGGATGATTTCATTGAACTTCTGGTCGAGCAGGATCTGCCGCATGGCCGCATCGGATCGGGCGTTCACTGCCGTACCGTTCATCAGGCGTGTCAGCAGGAGGGCCAGATCGTGCGATGTGGCCTGGTTGTTCATGCCCCGCTCAAACGCTTTCAGATCTTCCACCCCGCGGAGCGTCTTCATGTGCGTCGTACCGAGCCGTTCGGAGGTGGCCTGCACCGAGTCGGCGGTAAGCTCGTCGATGAGCAGGTTGGTGGCCAGATTCGACGACACGATGATCATGTTGTACGTCAAATCGGCAAGTGACATGGGCTGTCCCAGTTTGTCGTAGGAGGCGTCGTCAGAATCATCCACAATGGAAAACGGTTCACCGTCCACGATGGAGCGGAAGCTGTTGCGCAGGACGATTGTGTCGTCCATGGCAAAGTCTCCCCGCTCGGCGCGCCGGAAGACCTCGATCATGACCGGGAGCTTCATGGTGCTCGCTGCATGGAACAGCCTGTTTCCGTTCATGTGGAACTCCGCGGCCGTTCCCGCGCCGTGACGGGAGGACGGATCGACAATGGAGACCGCCACGACGGCCGAGTCACCCTCCGCCATGTTGTTGTCCCGGAACGTGTTGACAATCCGGTTCAGTTCCTCCTCAAGTTCGTTCGACATGGTAATGGATGGCGTACTGGATATGCTTTCTGGGCTGTTTCCGGGAGATGCGCACGCCGCGCCCAGAAGCAGGCTGAGAAAGAGAAGAAGCAGGTGGGGTCGATTCATTGTTCAGGGTCGAGACGGGCAATATATTCAATGAGCGCGTGTTGCGAGGCTTCCACGTCGCTGAAGAGACATACGGCATGGGTTGTATTCGGGAAGGAGTCGAGGACGGTTGGACTTCCGAGGCTGGCCAGCACGACGTGTTCGTGTTCCGTGAGCGCTTCCACAAACGCCCGCTGCGCTCGCAACAGGCCGTAACGGTGCCAGGCGGCCGGCTTCACAATGACCGCCAGGACAATACACCTGTACTCGTTGGTCCGCTCGAGCACCTGTTGCATTTTATTGTCAGTCGTACCGGGCAATATCTCAATATATTCCCCGTCCGGGTAGCGCCTGCGGAAGGCCGTTTCGAGGGGGCTCCGCGTAGGATCGGTATAATTCGTGTTGGGCCGCACGAGCACGCACAGCGTGCTCGTGCGGCCCGGACGTGACGCGGAGAATTGGAATGGTACGGGCGTTTCGCGCACCACAAGGGCACGACGGGCATGCTCGCTGGCCACCTGGCGGTGTGCGTCGCATCCCACGAGAGAGATGTCAAAGGCAAGACCAGGGTCGCCGAAGAAACCGGCACCAAAGCGGTCCATAAGGCGATTCTTGAGGGACCAGACGCGGCTGAAGGCCTCATCCACGCGGCGCCGCACTTCATGGTCGGCGTGCGCGGCGGAGATGAGCGCATCGACGGTAGCATCTACGTCGTCCACGTCGAGCAGGATATCGACTCCAGCCAGCAGGAGACGTGCCGGGTCGTGCCCGGACTGCGCACCTGTCATTAGCAGGCTGTCGCTGATGACTGCACCCCGGAAGCCGAGCGATTCGCGCAACAGTTGCGTCAGGATGGGGCGCGACCGCGTGGCGATGTGGCCCGTGGCATCGAGGGCCGGATAGGCCACATGCGCCGTCATGACGAGATCCACCCCGGCCTGGACAGCGGCGCGGAACGGAGGTATTTCAAGTTGTGTCAGGGAGTCGGCCGAGCGCTCGACGCGCGGCGATCCGTCGTGCGAATCGGTCTCCGTGTCACCGTGACCGGGAAAATGTTTGGCCGTCGCCAAGAGACCTTCTGCCCGGCAGCCGTGCGTGTAAGCTTCGACCCTTGGAATGACGGTTTCGGTCGAACGACCGAACGCGCGGGTCGAGATGATGGGATTGGCCGGGTTCGAGGCCACGTCGGCAACGGGCGAAAAGCTGATGTGGATGCCGGTGGCAAGTGCCTCGCGGGCCGACAGCCTGGCCATGGCTTCCACCGCCTCGGGTTCGAGCAATTCATAGGCCATGGCGTGTGGAAAAACCGTTGCACCGCGAATCTGTTGCCCCAGGCCGCGCTCCATGTCGGTAGCCACCAACAATGGAAAACGACTGCATGCCTGCAGAAGGGCCAGGGACTGTGGCGTGTGGTAGCGGTCGCCGTTGAACAGGCAGAGGCCTCCAATGGCGTGGTGCGACAGCATGTCGCGGATGCGGTCTACGTCGTCCGACGCGGTGACGGCGGGCTCCATGTTGGATCCTATCCTCGGGAAAATGAGTTGCGCCACACGGTCGCGCAATGTGGACGGGAGGGCGCTCATTGGTAGAGTCCGTTCTTTACGATGTAGTCCAGGACGGGGGGGGAGAGCATGTCTCCCGTCGGCTGACGGCTTTGCAGGAGATGGCGGATCTGCGTTGAGGAGATGTCGAGCGTCGCACCAGGGATACGAAGCGCGTGAGGCTTCCTCCCGGGGATGTTCGCTGCTTCCTGATGCCCCGGCGGCGCGGCGCGCTCATAGACCGCGAGCGATGCCAGTTGCCGTATACGGTCCGGACGGCGCCATGACGGAAAACCGGCAAGGTTGTCCGAGCCCACAATGAGCCAGAAGTGCGCCCCGGGATAGTCCTCATGCAGGGATTCAAGAGTGTCAACGGTCCAGGACGGGCCGGCACGTTCGATTTCGCGTGCATCCACAACGAATTCCGGCACGTCCCGTGCCAGAAGCTGCACCATGTTGAGGCGGTCATTCGGCTTGGCCAGCAATTGGTCCTGTTTGTGCGGTGGCTGCCGCGCCGGAACCCAGAGAAGCAGGTCGAGGCCGAGCTGCTCACAGGCTGCGCGTGCAATGCGTTCGTGCGCCCGATGAGGGGGGTCAAAACTGCCCCCGAACACCCCGATCTGTTTCATGGTGACCGATGCACCATCAGGATGCCTGCTTGAGGGCATCAATTTCGGCCTGGAGTTTCAGATAGACCTGCTCCGCTTCTTTCAAAACGGGACTGTCCGGGAAAATCTGGCGCAGTTTGTCGTAGTTCTCCACGCCCTTGTTGAAGCGCTCCAGCTTTTTATTGCGAACGCTCAGTCGTCCGTATTCCAGATAATTGCGCATGGCGCCAAGGAGTGCGTCATCTGCCCAGTCGGTGTCGTAGTAGGAATCAAACACCGATTCATAGGAGACGGCTGCAGCCTCATAGAGTTCGCGTCGATCGTACAGCTCCGCAGCGTGGTAGGCCTTGCGTCCCATTTTCTCACGGAGTTCAGCAATTTTCCGGCTGGCTTCGTCGGCCAGCTCATGGTCCGGATATCGCGTAATGAACAGCCGGAACTGCCGAATGGCACGTTCGGTGTCGGTCTGGTCGAGCTGGTAGGCCGGTGAACGGTCATGGTACGTCATGGCGAGTTCGAATTCGATCTGGGGAATGCGCGGATCGGACCTGAAAATCTGCGTAAACCGTGTGTATTCATTGGCGGCCAGCAGGTACTGTTCGCTCTCCCTGTACGAGCGCGCAAGCCAGAGCTGCGCATCGGCAGCCCATTCATGTGTACGACCGAAATCAAAGACACCCTGGAAGTACTGTATGGCAATATCGTAGCGCCCGGCTTCGAATCGCTCCATACCACGCTCAAACGCCTCCTGGGGTGCATTGTACCGGACCCGGTTCGGTGAGGAGCAGCTCGAGACGACGAGCGCCAGGGCCACGATCAGAATGCGAAGCATCATGTTGTGCAAGGAAGGTCAGCGTAAAAGTGTGAGTTGGCCAAAGCTGTAGCGGTAATAGTACACGGCGCGGTTGACACTCGTTCCTTCAAACCCGATGCGGTGGGCCAGGCCGTCAAATCGCGGGGCTTCCCGGATAGCGCGGGCCAGCATTCGCGCGTCGGCGTCGAACGGAGCCGCCTGGACTACCTCCATCAGGAACATACCGGTATCATAACCGGCCCAGGCGAGTCGCCCGGGTTCATGACGGGCCAGGGCGCGGAATGATTTCACGAACGAGCGGGCATGGGCTTGTGGGGCGTCGTGATCCGTGAGATCCACCTGTGGAGGACTGAAGTCGTTGATGTAGGTCGTGGTATACTTTCCCGCGTGCGAGGTCATGGGCAAATCATGCCATGCCGCGTTTCCCAGTATGCGTGTGTCGCGGCCGAGCATATCGAGACTTGAGAGTATACCTCCAATCGTGCGCTCCGGATTGTCGGTGAAAACGGGCATGAGGAGGGCCTCTACGTGACGGAGTGTATCGGCTGGAAAATGATCGGAAAGCTCAAACCATCCGCGTTCATCGGGAAGGAAGGTGAGCAGGTTGATGCGGCCGCCCAGCCTGGAGACTTCCGTCACGAATGCATCGACCATCTGCTCGGAAAGATCATCGGGCTCGAATTCGGCTACGACGCCTACGCTGTCCATGCGCAGACCGTTGATGGCCAGGCGGGCGAGCAGTTCCCCCCGTACGGCCATGGTCGGATTTGCCTGGAAAACGAATTGCCGACCACGCGACACCTCCGGATCGGTAGCCATGGGGGCCAGGAATGGTATGCCGATACGCTCGGCTTCCCCGGCCACGGCGAGCGCTTCTTCGGAAAACAGAGTTCCCCAGAGCACGTCAACGCCAGCCGATGCCAACTCCCGCGTGGCAAGACGCGCACTGTCCGGTGTTGCACCGATATCCCTGAAAACCAATTCCACGGGACGGCTGTCCGGCGTGTTGGCATTGATATGCCTGACAGCGAGGTGCAGTCCGTTGAAAAGCTCCTGCGATGCAACGACGGCATTGTCCGTCATGGGGAGCAGGACACCAATGCGGATGGGACGCTCCCTCAGGAACTGTTCTGCCCGTTCTATCGTGGCCAGAAGGACATCGGCCTCGGTAGCGTACGATGAGCCAGGGTAGCGCGAGGAGAATGCATTAACGAGTCCACGTGCCCGGTCGAACTGGCCCATCTCGTAGGCCGCGCGTGCGGCCATCAAGGTAGCCGCCGAGTGTACCGTACTTTGGGGCCATTCAGCCCGGACGTGTTCAAAATGGCGCTGTGCTGCTCTTGCCTCTCCCTCGTCCCATGCCGCAAGGCCGAGCGCCAGGACGGAGTCGGCTGCCGGGATGTCGCGCACGGTAGACAGATCCTGCGCCTGGGCAAGCGGTAGACTACCGGGCATGGTGCCCGCCTGTATACCGGCGGCGGCAAGTAGCAGAAGCAGGATCCGGGCTCTCATTCCCATTCGATCGTAGCAGGCGGTTTCGAACTGATGTCGTACACGGTCCGGTTGATACCGCGGATCTCATTCACGATGCGGCTCGACACGCGAGCCAGGAAGTCGTGGGGAAGCCACGCCCAGTCGGCGGTCATACCGTCCACGCTGGTAACGGCGCGAAGGGCGCAGACGTTCTCGTACGTGCGCTCGTCTCCCATGACGCCCACGGTCTGGACGGGAAGCAGTACGGCCAGCGCCTGCCATACGTCGTCATACAGGCCGGCGCGGCGCAGTTCTTCGATGAAAATGGCGTCGGCCTCCTGGAGCAGGCGGACATCGTCCCGGGTAACTGCTCCGATAATACGGATGGCCAGACCCGGACCCGGAAAGGGGTGCCGGCCAATGATATGCCCTGGCACCTTGAGCAGGCGTCCAATGGCACGCACTTCGTCCTTGAACAGCTCGCGGAAGGGCTCGAGCACCTGCATGCGCATGTTCTCGGGCAGTCCACCAACGTTGTGATGCGTCTTGATGGTGGCCGAGGGTCCCTTGAACGAAATACTCTCAATGACGTCCGGGTACAGCGTGCCCTGGGCCAGGAAGCTTGGCTTCGTACCCAGCTCTTCCTCGATGGCGTGTGTGGCTTCCTCGAATACTTCGACGAACGTATTTCCTATGATCTTGCGCTTGGTTTCCGGATCCGCGATTCCGGTCAACCGCTCCAGGAAAAGATCGGAGGCATCAATTGCGGTAAGGCGGATATGGTACTCGTCGCGGAACGTGGTCTGCACCATGTCCCATTCGCCCTTGCGCAGTAGTCCGTTGTTGATGAAAATGCATGTCAACTGATCTCCAATGGCCTCGTGCAGCAGAACGGCTGCAACCGACGAGTCGACGCCGCCGGAGAGGCCCAGGATAACGTGTTCATCGCCCACGGTGGCTCTGATTTCGGCGACTTTTTCTTCCACGAACGACGCAGCGGACCAGTCCCTCCTGCATGCACAGACGTTTCCGGCAAAATTCTCGAGTATGGCTTTCCCGTGTTCGGTGTGTACCACTTCCGGATGGAATTGCACACCATAGAGGACTTCCGATGTATGACGGACGGCGGCAATGGGCGCATTTTCCGTGTGCGCAATGATCTCAAAGCCATCCGGGAGGCGCGTCAGGTGATCACCATGGCTCATCCACACATTCGACCCTTCCGGTATGCCTTCGAACAGATCGGCGCGGGAGTCGATTACGATGGACGCCCGCCCGAATTCCCTCCGCTCAGCGCGTTCGACGGCACCCCCGAGAAGCTGCGCCATGGACTGGAGGCCATAGCATATTCCGAGCACCGGAACGGGGGAACCGTCTTCCTGCTTCAGCGCCAGGAATTCCGGGTCGAGCCGGGGTGCGCCGGGGTCATAGACGGACGAAGGTCCACCGGAAAGGATCAGGCCTTTGGGACGAAGCGCCCGAATGGTTGCAACATCCTCCGTGCAGGGGTAAATCTCGGAGTACACCCCTGCTTCCCGGATACGTCGCGCAATAAGCTGCGTGTACTGTGATCCGAAATCAAGGATGACAATGGTTTCGTGCATCTACTGACCGACCATGTCGGCGTAATCGGAGGCGGACAATAACGCGTCAACATCCGCGGCATTGTCGAGCGTCATTTTAATGAGCCAGCCTTCACCATACGGGTCTTCGTTGATGAGTTCCGGGTTGGTGTCCAGTGCTGAATTCATTTCCGTGACCGTACCATCGACGGGCATGAACAGTTCTGATACGGTTTTGACGGCTTCGACTGTGCCGAATACATCATCCTTGCTGACCGCGTCACCGACCGTTTCAACTTCCACATAGACAATGTCTCCCAATTCTGACTGTGCAAAATCGGTGATGCCAACAGTGGCCGTGTCCCCGTGGACACGTATCCATTCGTGGTCTTTCGTATAGCGGAGTTCGTCAGGAAATTTCATGTTCTTTCGGTTGGAGTGTGAACGATTCCAGAAAGCGGGTATCGAACTCTCCTGCACGGAAGCGTTCGTCCTGCAACAACTGGATATGGAACGGAATGGTGGTCTCGACGCCCTCGATTACGAATTCGCGCAGGGCGCGCAACATTTTCGAAATGGCCAGCTCGCGCGTGCGGGCACGGACGATGAGCTTGGCAATCATGGAGTCATAGTGGGGTGGTATGACATAGTCCGAGTATACGTGTGTATCGACACGTACCCCGTGGCCACCCGGTGCGTGGAACGCTGTAATGCGGCCGGGTGAAGGCGAGAAATTCCGGAACGGATTTTCAGCATTTATCCGGCATTCGATGGCGTGCCCGTCGAGCCGGATTTCACGCTCCCGGACTTTTTCGCCGGCCGCAACACGGAGTTGGTATTCAATCAGGTCGCAGTCCGCAACTTCCTCCGTGACAGGATGCTCAACCTGTATCCGGGTGTTCATTTCCATGAAATAGAAATTGTGCTCCGCATCTACCAGGAATTCGACGGTACCCGCACCTTCATAATTGACGGCTTTTGCACCTTTGATCGCCGCATCTCCCATAAGCTTGCGCAATTGGGGTCCAACGACAGGCGAGGGCGATTCCTCGAGCAGTTTCTGGTGGCGGCGTTGAATGGAGCACTCGCGCTCACCGAAGTGGATGACGCTGCCCTGGCCATCGCCGAGAATCTGGATTTCCACGTGACGCGGGGAGGAGACGAATTTTTCGACGTAACAACCGCCGTGTCCGAAGGCTGCTTCAGCCTCGTTGCTGGCTGCGGTGAACATTTTTTCGAAATCCGCGGGTTCGGCGACCATGCGCATGCCCCGGCCGCCGCCACCGGCGCTGGCCTTGACGATCACCGGATACCCGATGTCAGCAGCAATTTTTGCACCCTGAACAGCACTTTGTACTTCGCCGTCGGAGCCTGGTACGACGGGTACTCCGGCCGCCGCCATCGTGTCCTTGGCAAGGCTTTTGTCACCCATGAGCCGGATGGTCTCCGGCGAGGCACCTACGAACTTGATGCCATGGTCAGCACAGATGGCGCTGAATTCGGCATTTTCTGCAAGAAACCCATACCCGGGATGAATGGCATCGGCGCCGGTGACCTCGGCGGCGGCAATGATCCGGTCAAACCGCAGATAGGAATCGCGGCTGGCCGGAGGACCTATGCATACGGCTTCATCGGCAAATCTGACATGGAGAGAGCTGCGGTCAGCCGTGGAGTAGACGGCCACGGTCTTGAGTCCCATCTCATGACAGGTCCGGATGATCCGCAATGCGATCTCACCGCGGTTCGCGATCAGGACTTTCTTCATCAGGCCGGGTCGATGATGAACAGGGGCTGGTCGTATTCAACGGGTGTTGCGTTCGAAACGAGCACCTTCCGGATGGTGCCACTTGTTTCGGCCTCAATTTCGTTCATGAGTTTCATGGCCTCGATTATGCAGAGTACGTCCCCTTTTTTGACGGTATCTCCAACCGATACGAACGGGGGTGAGTCGGGCGATGGGGCCTCGTAGAACGTACCGACGATGGGCGCACGCACTTCTTCGCCGGTGGATGGTGCTTCGGCAGGTGGTGCGGCTTCGGCCGGCGGTGCCATGCCCGATGGTGGAGACGGCGCGGGCGCTGGCGATGATGGAGCTACCCCCCAGGTCTGCGTGACCGGGGGTGGCGGCGCCTTGCGGACAACGATCCGGAAATCGTCCTCTTCCAATTCGACTTCGGACACATCCGATTCAGAAACCAGATTCAGAATATCTCTCAGGTGTTCGAGATCCATGGAGTCCTCTTTTTGGTAGATGGGCAGGTCAAGATGTGCTCACACGCGTCACGTAATCACCGCGCTCGGTGTTTACCCGGATAATGTCTCCTTCGTTGATGAAAAGGGGTACATTGACGGTTGCTCCGCTCTCGACCACGGCCGGTTTTGTGGCACCGGTGGCCGTATCTCCCTTGAGTCCCGGCTCGGTTTCCGTGATTTTCAGGTCGACCGTGGCAGGGATTTCCGTGGACAGCGGCTCTTCTGTTTCGGCATGCACCAGGATGTCGATCGTTGCTCCTTCCTTGATGAATTCACGGCCCTGTACGGTAGCGACTGGAAGGTTCATCTGCTCATACGTCTCCGCATTCATGAAATGCAGCCCCAGGTCGTCCTCGTACAGGAACTGGAAGGTGCGGCGCTCGACGCGAACCTGTTCTACCCGTTCTCCGGCACGGAACGTGTTGTCCTGGACGCGGCCCGTACGCACGTTGCGGAGCTTGGTCCGTACGAAAGCACCGCCTTTGCCAGGCTTTACGTGCTGGAATTCGATGATGGACCAGATGTTACCATTCCACTCCATGGTAAATCCGTTGCGGAAATCACTGGTATCGGCCATGAAATACTGATTTCAGTCAGGGGGAGAAAATGCAACTGTCGGAACCGGCGGAGGCCCATAGACAGAAGAGTGAATATACCGCTGCAGGCGCTGTTGGACAAGTAAGTCACGTCTTGCTGAATGTCGCAATGAGCCGTTCAATCGTGGCCTCGTCGAGCGGCACCGCGGACGTGGCGGCAGTTGGCGACACCTCTCGCGCGGGAGCCACCTGTGGAGGGGGAGGGGATGCAGCCGCCTGGGGAGCAACCGCTCGCGCCGGTCGACTTCCGGCGCGTTCGCGAAGCCGGGCTTCGATTTCCTCCATCCAGGGCGATGTTCCGGTCGGTGTTCGACGGGACTTCTGCCCTGCGCGTGGTGAAGACCCCTGCGGCGCAGCAGCGCCCTCATGAATGGGGTGAGTCTCGAAAGCCACCCGCTTGATCTGGACGAGATGAAGAGGTGAAATATTGTCGCTCGTGATGGAGCCGCCGAATGTGCCAGGCCCCAAGGTCATGGCGGGAAAGAGGGATGTCGTGTGGCCGACCGAGCCCAATGCAGCCACCGTATTGACCACGATCCGCATGGCCGGCTTCTCCTCGGCAAACGCCACAATGACCGACTCTTTCTGCGCATGCAGACCCAGTGTGTGTCCCATGCCGCCGTAGGCGAGGATCCGTTTGCATGCGTGGCATCCCTCCTTCCAACCATCCGCCCGGTACCAGCTGAGGATGGGAGAGAGTGTTTCCATGGAAAGCGGCTCGACAGGTCCGATATCCTCGACTTCCGCGACAAGTACGCGGGCTGAGGCGGGAACTTCAAAGCCGGCCAGTTCCGCAATACGCTGCGGTGACTGCCCCACCTGCGCCACGTTCAGCCTGCCGCCGGACGCCACGAGGCTTCGAAGGGCATCTGTTTCACGTTCATTCAGAAAACAGGCTCCGGCCGAACGCATGGCTGTTTTGAGCCCGGCGGCAATGGGCATATCGGCGATCACGCTTCGCTCCGTCGAGCAGAGCGTACCCCAGTCGAACGATGCTCCGTAGACCAGGTCGCGCGCAGCTTTCTCCACGTCGGCCGAACGGTCCACATAGACGGGCACATTTCCCGAGCCCACGCCGTAGGCCGGCTTGCCTTTGGAATAGGCGGCGCGGACCATGGCGTTTCCACCAGTGGCAATGATCAGATCCGTGTCCGGGTGCTCAAGCAGTGCATTCGTGCCCTCGAGGGAGATTTCGGTGAGGCAACCGAACAGCCCTTCCGGGGCGCCGGCCCGGTACGCGGCCTGGGCCACGACGCGGAGGGCCTCGGCCGTCGAGCGGGCACTGCGCGGGTGCGGGCTCATGACGATTGCACACCGCGCTTTTGCAGCGATGATGGCCTTGTAGAGCGCCGTCGATGTCGGGTTCGTCGACGGGATGAGTGCGGCTACCACGCCCATGGGCGACGCAACCTCCCAGACGGGCCCGCTCCGGTCAATGATGCCGCACGTCCGCATGCCCTCTATCTGTCCGAGAAGTGTGCGTGTGGCGAAAAGATTCTTTTCCGTCTTGCTGTCCACGCGGCCGAATCCGGTCTCCTCGTGTGCCATGCGCGCCAGGTCGGCCGCAGCCTTCTCGCCGGCACGGGCCATTTCCCGTACGACGTGGTCGACGGCATCCTGGTCAAATGCGTGCCATGACGAGAAGGCGTCACGCGCACGCGTTACGAGCGTTCGGGCCTCCTGGATGGAAGAAAGATCTGTGTCCATGCACGCAATATGCACACCGGACGTCAAAAAGTCGACACCGACTACCCGTCAAAACACGTCCGGGCCTTTCAGCCGTCGGTGGCGTCGATTCCAATTCGTCCCGTGTGACGCGCATTCCGCTGGAAGGTTGGCCACTTCTCGCGCGCCAGGCCCACCGATCCGGTCTCGAACGCGAACAGGGCACCGTTCTCGCCTGCCAGAATCAACTCTCCTGACCGGTTGATGGTCAGCGGGCCGTCAGACTCCGTGTTCAGGTCATAGGTCCAGAACGGCGTATTGTTCGGGTTGATGGCGTAGAGTGTCTTGCGGCCAACGAAATAGATGATGCCGTTGGCGTCAATGGCCGGGGTGCCTACATCTTCGGCAACGAACACCCAGCGCAGGCGCGGCGTGAAGGAGTCTGCGTCTTCGTTGAGCGCAATCAGGCCTGTGCTCGTGCCGACGTATACCGTGCCGTCGGGGCCTACCACGGGCCCCGAGCGCAGCGGACCGGTCAATGGGTAGCTCCATAGAATGGAACCATCCTCACCGGCAATGGCATAGATGAGGCCATCGTTCGATACGGCATACACCACGTTCGCCGTCGTTGTCCGTGTCTCGCCCGTTGGCAATGTGACGGAGATGTCTTTCTCGATGAGGGCCATACCGACCATGACCGACCCGATGTTCTGCGTGGTCTTCCACAGCAGCTGACCCTGCGGATCGAGCGCATACAGGTGACCATCGGTAGAGGCCACGATGATGGTCCGGTCCCGTGCAATTACGGGTGGGACGACAATGGCGGCATCGGACACTTTCTTCGGCCAGCGGCCTGCGAGCGAGAGGCCATCGAACGAGCCCACCGCGTGCACGCGACCTTCACTGTCTCCGAAGTAAATGACGCCATCCACGCCGAGTGTAGGACTCGATCGCAGCGCCGCGTTCGAGTTGTAACTGGTAGATGCATTCCACAGGCGGTTACCCTGACTGGTGAGCCCATAGAGCCGCCCGTCCTCGCTCACCGTGAACACGTCTTCGTTGTTGCCGACGAGCGATGATGAGCGAATGGGACCGAATGTGGCAAATTTCCACTTCAGGGCGCCGTCTGACGTAAACGTGTAGAGCGTATCGGACGTTGTGCCTATATATATGTCGTTGTTGAAGCCGATGGCGGGGGCGCCTTCAACCTGGCCGTTGAATCCGAACGCACGCCACTTGAGACTGCCGGGGCCACCGTCGGTGCCGTCCGCACCTTCCGACTTGCGTACGGTGACAGGCTCGGAAATACGGAACACGTTCGCTCCACTGAAGGCCTTGATCTCAAGGACGTGCTCACCGACCGGCAGGTCGACCGTGTCCCAGTCGAATATGAATGTGTTTCCACCAACCGATTCATTGCGGGATGAGATCGCCACACCATTGACAAGCAGGTCGGCTCGCGTCACAACGGGTTCTCCCGGTTCCGTGCGGGCCACGACCCGTGTAATGCCGTTGACCTCATCCTCGACTTCCGGGTCCACAATGGTCACGCGCGGCCCGACGCCATCGCTTTCGTTCTGGATGGTGACCAGAATGGCCGAGCTGATACCCCGGGCCTGGAATTTGTCGAACGCCACGGCTTCAATACGGTAGAGGCCGTCCGGAAAGTCGAAGGAGTTGAACCTGAAGTTGAAGAACGTACCGTCGAACTGTGCTTCCCCGGCGCGGACGCCGTTGATGTTCACATTGATGAACGATATGAAGTTGCCGTCGCCCAGGGCCTCGGCTTCGAGCTGAACCAGTACGTTTCGCCCGGCAACCGTTGACTCATCGGTGGGTTTGAGGATTTCGAGGCGGGGGGCTCTTTCATCCACCGCAGTGCCGAAGATGTCGCACCCCGACACGGCAACTGCCACGAGCAGGACAACAGCAATCCTGGGGCGCACGGACAGGCGCCGGATCGGGTTAAGGATGGAGCAATACAGGGACATGATGCGGATATGGGTAAAGACGATTCTTTCTGATTCCTTACAAGTATCGGACCAAACTGCGCAAGCGTAACCCCTTCGTGCAGAAAAAATGCTGAATCGTGCCCTGTGGATGGGTTTTCGTGGTCGCCCCTGTTTTACTTCCTCGATTCATGGGCGATACATGACCCGGAAGGCGTCTCAAATCGGGATTCCAAAACGTACTGAAAGTCTCTTTCAGCACGCCTTTTCAACCATTCAAGGCATATTGGGCACTTATGGCACGGCTTTTGTTAAAACAAGTCCTGCACCTGCGCATGCACGTCATGCGACAGACTTCATTCTGCCCAATACGCCATGAACGCATCGCCAATTTCACCCGTGAGCTTCGCTCCTAAACATCAGTCCGGAATCGACGTTGTCGACAACGCCTGGGGCGGTCTCTACCGTGGCGGGTCCTACCTTGTGTATGGGCGGGCTGCCAGCGGCAGGGGATTGCTTACCCTGGCGTTTGCGCATATGGGTGCAGGACTCGGTGAGCCCGTGCTCTTCGTATCGCCGGACAGACATAAGGATCTGATGATCCAGGCTGCATCGATCGGGTTCAACCTGCGCGATGCATATGAGTCGGGTGTCGTGCGCCTCATGCGCGTACCGCCGCTGATGAACCTGCAGAACATGGGTGACGACGGTGTGTCCGGGGCGCTCTGGGACCTGGTGAATCTGATTCGCCAGCATCGGCCCACGCGTCTCATCATGAATGATTTCATGCCTTTCGTGGCATTCCGCTCGTTTGATCGATTCCGGAATGAGTTCATACAGTTTCTCGAGCAGATCGACTCACTCGAGACGACCACCATGCTGGTCATGCCCGAGCCTGCAAACCAGCAGTCGCGCCGCGTCATCGAGTTCATGGCAAGCCAGATGACGGGCTCCATGCATATTGAATTGGCAGATGACAACCCGTCCACCACGAAGCGCCGCATTACGCTCGTACCCCATATTGGCCATATCAAGCGTCAGGTGGTGGACTACTGGGACCTCGAAGACCTGATTGAGGCCAACGGAGACGATTTTCGCAATGCTCCTGCCGCGCCGCCGCCAGCCCCTCCGCCGACGCCCACCAGGAGAGAACCGATTTCCTGGCAGGACGAGCCCCCATCCTGGGCCGATGACATGTCGACCGATGCGTCTTCCGATACTTCTTCGACAGATACAACGGGGCGCTTCGTGCCCTCATCCCAGGTGCCATCATGGCCATCGCAGAGGCCGCAGCCGCAGGCACCTGCGCCGCCTCAGCAGCAGCTACCGCAGCAGCCACCGCCGCCTCAGCAGTTCATG
>PCUY01000045.1 GCA_002787815.1 Bacteroidetes bacterium CG12_big_fil_rev_8_21_14_0_65_60_17
CGTCGATCGAATACCGATGCAGTTCGAGCCCCGCGCACTTCTCGGCCCCGTCGGTCGAAAACTCGGCAAGCAGGACATACCCACCCGGCCGGAGTGCGGCGCGGAGATTATCGAAATACGCCTGGATGTCAGACTCCAGCAGCAGGAAGTGCAGCACAGCACGGTCCAGCCAGAGATCGACCGGTGGCAACTCCGCGGGCAGAGGCTTCGATATGTCGTGGTGAAGCCAGTGGATGCGCGCGTCCGCGTCCCTTTCGCCCGGCGTGTGCCCCTCGCCACCGAGCCGTATCTGCAGTTTATTGAGCGCAGCCTGACTGATATCGTTCAGCACAAGCCGGTGCCCGCGGCGAAGCAGTTCATCTACCAGACGCGACGTCCCTGCGCCGGGCAGGAACACATCGAGGGAATTGCCTGCAGGAATGCGGTCCAAAAACCTGAGTGTCTGGGCAACATTCTCTTCGTACCAACCCAGTTCGGCATCGGTCGTCGTTCGAAAAATGGCGTCCCAGTGTTCGGCGTGCATAGTCAGGTATTCTCCTCGTCCTCATCGCGCCGAACCAGGTGAAATGTGGCATATCCGGCTCCTGCGGCACTCACGATCTGCAATCCGTGCAGCCACCAGACGGGCTGTCCTTTGAGCCTTACAAAGCGGGTTTCAATGGTCTTGCCCTGCAACGTCGACTGCCCAACGACCGGATTCCGATAAAACGGTGCCCATGTCAGGTCTCCCGTCGATTCAATGCGCCACGGGATGTAGAAGAGCGCAACCACGAACAGCGCAATCACCGTCGTTGCCAGCACGCCTCTCTGTGAATGATTCACGTCACGCCTCCACAAAAACTACGGTTCATCTTCAACAACACTCCGCATTCCGGTAAACTGGGGGTAACGTTCAATCACCTTCTTGCGAAAGCTTTCTCTTCACCTACTCAAGACTATGAAAACACAGCTTCGCACTCTACTGTTCCTCGCTTTGTTGCTGGGACCCTCCGCGGCCTTTGGCCAGGGCGTGACGACATCATCCATGACGGGATTTGTATTCGACTCCAACGGAGAAACTCTTCCCGGCGCCAATGTGGTAGCCGAACACACACCCACAGGTACAACCTATGGTACGGCAACCGACGCAGAGGGGCGGTTTTCGCTCCGGAATCTGCGTGTCGGTGGGCCGTATACCGTAACCGCTTCATTCACGGGTTTCCAGTCCGCGGACGTCGAGGATATCATGCTCCGGCTTGGTGTCACGTTTGAGCAGAACCTTGTGCTGCAGGAAGGGACGGTGCAACTGGATGAACTGTCCGTTGAGGCCACCGCGGGTTCGTCAGGCGAACGTGCCGGGGCCAACACACAGATTTCAACCGACGACATCGAAAACCTCCCGACGCTCGACCGAAACCTGAATGACTTTCTGCGCCTTACGCCGCAGTCCAGTTCGTTCGGAAACGGCATCACATTCGCAGGTATGAACAACCGGTTCAACGCGCTCTATATAGACGGCGCGGTGAACAATGACGTGTTTGGACTGGCCAGCTCCGGTACGAATGGCGGGCAGACCGGTATTACGCCGTTCAGTATCGATGTCCTGGACCAGTTGCAGGTCGTTCTCTCTCCCTATGACGTGACCTACGGTGGCTTTGCCGGTGGCGGCATCAACGCGGTTACCAAGTCGGGCTCGAACGAATTCCGTGGCACAGCCTATTACTTCGTGCAAAACGAAGATCTGGTCGGCAAGACGAACGAAAATCTGTCCGATCGTCTTGGTGTAAGCCGCGAAAAGGTCAGTGATTTCACCGAGGAGCAGTTTGGTTTCTCGCTGGGCGGACCCATCATCAAGAACAAACTGTTCTTCTTCACGAATGTCGAACTGCAACGCGACGCGACCCCCCGCCCGTTCAATACGGCGGAGTACACGTCGGTTGACGGCCGCGCCTCGGAGGCCGACCTCAACAATCTGCGCAACTTCCTGATCAATACGTATGGA
The DNA here is from genome assembly GCA_002787815.1 of Bacteroidetes bacterium CG12_big_fil_rev_8_21_14_0_65_60_17. Taxonomy (GTDB): domain Bacteria; phylum Bacteroidota; class Rhodothermia; order Rhodothermales; family UBA10348; genus 1-14-0-65-60-17. Next base: position 1,982 of record PCUY01000045.1, read on the forward strand.
TACGACCCAGGCACCTTCGGTAACGTATCGGGAGATCTGGATGGAACGAAAGTGTTCGGAAAGCTGAACTGGAATATCAACCGGGATCACAAGCTGACGCTTCGCCACCAGTTCACCGATGCCGAACAGTTCAATCGGTTTGCCGGAAGCAGCACACGGTTGAACTTCTCAAACAACGGCATCTTTTTCCCCAGTACAACCAACTCGTCGGCCCTTGAGCTCAACTCGACCTTCGGAACGCGCTACGCGAACAACCTGATTGTCAGCTATGTGCGTGTCCGCGACAACCGCAGTACGCTTGGAGACCGGTTCCCGTGGGTATCCATTCGGGATGCAGCGGGTGGCAGCATCCGGTTTGGCTCGGAGGAGTTTTCGACCGCCAATCAGCTTGATCAGGACATCGTCTCGATCACGAACAACCTGGACATCTTCCGGGGGAAACACACAATCACGGTCGGGACCCACAACGAATTCTACAGCATTTTCAATCTGTTCCTGCGGCAGAATTTCGGGTCCTACGAATTCAACAGCATTGATGACTTCATCAACAACGAGCGTCCTTCGGCCTTCACAAGAACGTTCGCAGTCGATGGAAGTGGTGCCGCTGATTTCAATGCCATGCAATTTGGTCTTTATGCCCAGGACCAGTGGCGCGTGAATGACCAGTTTACGCTTACAGCCGGACTGCGACTCGATGTCCCCGTGATCAGCGATGATCCTACGGTCGATACGTTTCTGCGCGATACGGCACTACCCAAAATGCAGGCCGAGTACGACGTAGCTCGGGATGTGACCGCCGGGCAAGCTCCGGATGGTCAGTTCATGCTCTCTCCACGGCTCGGTTTCAGCTACGACATGCGTCATGACATCGTGAAGCAGATCCGGGGTGGCGCCGGCATTTTCACCAGCCGTATTCCGTTTGTTTGGCCCGGAGCCATGTTTACGAACAACGGTGTGACCGCCGGAGGAGTACGATTGAATGACCTGCCGGATACGTTCCGATTCAATCCAGATCCAGACGGTCAGCCCGTCAATCCGAATCAGGTAGTGCCGTCGGGCCAGGTTGACCTGTTCACGGATGATTTCAAATACCCGCAGATGTTCCGGACCAACCTGGCAACAGACATCATGTTGCCTGGCGGCGTACGGGCTTCCGTTGAGGGACTCTACACAAGGACACTGAACAACATCACATATACGAATGTGAATTCGGATCCCACGGTGGCGTTCAATTTTACCGGATCGCCGGACGACCGCCCGGTTTTCACGGGTGGCCGTATTGACGGCACGTATGATGCGGTATACGTTGCCTCGAATACCTCCCGGGGACATACATGGAACCTGTCCACGACGTTTGAAAAGTCATTCGACATGGGACTGTCAGCGATGGGCGCATGGTCCTATGGCGATTCCTATTCGGTTACCGAAGGCACGTCGTCCCAGAATTCGTCGCAGTGGCGTGGTCAGGTGAATGTGAACGGTCGCAACGATGCGGCGTTTGGACGTAGCGATTTCGCCGCCGGGCACCGCGTCCTGCTGGCGCTCAGCCAGAAGATCGATTGGGGCAAGGCGTCTCGTCAGTCAACGACGATCTCGCTGTTTACGAACATCCAGTCAGGCGGACCGTTTTCCTACATCATTTCTGGCCGATCAGCCCGCAATCTCAACAACGAATCGGGTAGCACCAGCCGTAACCGAAGCCTGGTGTTTGTGCCAGCATCGGCCTCGGAGATCAATCTCGTTGACTTCACAGCGTCCGATGGAAGTGTCGTCACGGCTGCTGAGCAGTGGGAGAATCTGAATCGGGTGATCAATGACGATGACAACCTGAAGGACCGCCGTGGGCAATACGCCGAAAAGAATGGTTCCTGGCTTCCCTACACAGCCCAGTTTGACATCTCCATCCGTCACGATTTCGGTGTGGATGTCGCCGGTAAACAACACAAGTTGCAGGTATCGGCCGACATTTTCAACGTGGCCAACCTGATCAACAGCAGTTGGGGCACGTTCTACTCAGCGATCGGCAACTTCAACTACTACAATCTGTACCAATTTGAAGGGTTCGAGGCCGACGGGACAACGCCGCGCTACACGTTCCGCAATGGTGACGACACAGGTAATGACCGATTTGACATCGAGGGGACGCCATCCCGGTGGAGAATGCAGTTTGGACTGCGCTACATCTTCAACTGAAATTGACGTTCATCTGAATCCAAACCGCCGTTTCATGAAGAGGCCGGGCCCGCGCGAGCGGGTCCGGCCTCTTCATATAGTGTACGCGGTACAATGAACAGAGGGCCACTCCCTGTCGGGAGCAGCCCTCTGTTCATTGTACCGCGTACGGGATTTGAACCCGTGTTACCGGCGTGAGAGGCCGGCGTCCTGGACCCCTAGACGAACGCGGCATGGGGCCGCGATATACATTATGGTGTGACCACGTGTTCCATGAGACACAGTACGCCGCATCTACTGGGACAAAATGGCCAACAGGAACTCCCGGGCACGGGAAAAACTGCCGCTCAGTGTGAACGGATCGTGCGCGCCACCCGCGTAGAAGAATGCCTCATATTCCGGTGCGGAGCGTCCTATACCAGCCATACGCGCCGAAAGGCTCTGCGACTGGGAAATCGGTACAATAGTATCGGACGTGCCATGATGCACCTGCACGCGGGACAGTTCGCCCGCCCAGAGGACGGGCGATCGGCGCGCCAGTTCAAGGCGCATGATGCCAAGCGATAGATCACCGTCGGAGAGTGGCTGGATGAAGCGAGTGTTCAGTACGTCAAGACCGGGAAGGTCCCGCGGTTGACCATCGAGCGCTTCCTGGAACACGTCCTGAACGAACTGTCCGTAGAAGTCGGTCGGGCCAAAGAAGTCAACGACGCCCGTGATACGCGGGTCGCGCACGTCCATGAGCAGACCGACACCCGCCCCGCGGCTGAAGCCGAGCACAACCGTCTTCGATGCATCTGCGAGCGGTTCCTCCTGTTGGGTGACGGTGAGCAGGGAGAGCGCATCGTCCACGTCGTAGTCCCACGGGCTCGCAGGCCCTTCCGATGTCCATGTCTGGCCGCCGAACGAAAGTGGTTCATCGCGAAAGGAGGGAACCACAACGACATAACCCGTGATGACGTCGGGAAGCACAGCCAGCAGCGGCAACACTTCGTCGTCCAGGCTGACGCCCGAATCTCCTCCGTGTGCGTATACAAGTACCGGTGCGCCACCCGGCGCAAGGCCGTCGGGCGTAATGATGGCGCCATAATGTTTGATGTCCTCCGTGCCTTCGGGACCGGGCACACGGTGTGATACAACGCGCACCGTCGCATCAGCACCCCCCACTGTCACGCGCGTTTCCAGATGTTCCGCCACCGACGTGGCATTGATCGTGCGGAATGACCAGTCAACCTCCACGGCGGCAAGCTCCGCCTCGGTGGGTGGCGCAAATACCGCATCCGGATTAATTTCAATGGGAAGACGCGCCGGTCCCGTCCCCCCACCGCTGTCGCAACCCACCAGCAGGAGTGCCAGGAGCGTTGCCACAAGAACGCCGCGTTGGCTGGACGGCGAGGCAGCATGTCGAGTGAGACAGGAGTAGCGTTTCATGGAGTAGCACTTGACTTGGACTCCGCCTTCCTACGTCCCGTCGCGCACCGGGATTCCCCTACAGAAATATGAGCCTATTATGAATTTATTTGGGGGAGAGTAAACCTTATTTAGATCGTGTCTAAATTCAAAACAGAACCTGGACTGCGTCGACATACAATCACAATAGTGACATGACTATTCTGTACCGCATTGGCCTTGTGGCCGTTCTTTTCAGCCTGTTGACCACTTCAGCCGGTGCTCAATCCAACGGTCGTATTTCCGGCACGGTCTACGCAAGCGATACGGGTGAAACCATCCCGGGGGCGAATGTTGAACTCGTCGGCACGACCTTTGGAACGGCGGCTGACCGGCGGGGGCGGTTCGAAATAAGCGGCCTGCCCGCCGCGCCGTATGAGCTGCGCATTTCGTCGATAGGGTACCTGACGAGCACGTTCAATGTCCGCGTCCAGGAGGGGCAAACGGCGACGGTGCGTATTCCGCTTGAACCTGTGATCCTCCAGATTCCGGAGCTTATCGTCGAGCGAGAAAGTATGCTGGCACACCCGCTGGGAATGGAGGGCATTCCGGGCTCGGCGCATCGAGTGACTGCCCACTCGCTCGAAAAGTTCGAAGCCAATGACATCAACCGGGCGCTTCGCAGCGTACCCGGCCTGAACCTGCAGGAGGAAGATGGCTACGGCCTCCGGCCCAACATCGGCATCCGCGGCAGCGGGGCCGAGCGCAGCTCGAAGATCAGCATCATGGAAGACGGCATTCCAGTGGCTCCAGCGCCGTACGCCGCCTCGGCCGCCTACTACTTTCCGACCGTGGGGCGCATGGAGGAAATAGAAATCCGGAAAGGATCGAGTCAGATCAAGTATGGCCCCTACACGACGGGAGGAGCCATCAATATGCTCTCTAAATCCATTCCCGAGACGCTCTCCGGCGAGGCCCGCGTGCAGGCGGGTGAAGAAGAGAGTCTGACGTTGGAAGGATTCGTAGGTAACTCCTGGAAGTATGGTGGCTTCCTGGTCCAGGCCTTCAATGCACAGACAAACGGTTACAAGGAACTGGACGGGGGCCAGGATACCGGTTTTAACAAGGCCGATATCATGCTCAAGGCCCGAATCAATACCGCCAAGGATACCGGAACGTACCAGGCCTTGTCGGTGAAGGCCCTGTTCACGGACGAAGTATCCGATGAAACCTATCTCGGGCTGACCGATGCAGACTTCCGGGCGAATCCCATCCGCCGCTACGCAGGATCGGCCGAAGACGAAATGAACACCGAGTACCGGCAGGTCATGCTGCGTCATCTGGTCGTGCCCGGCCCGAACCTGCAGGTCACCACGACGGCCTACCGCTCCACGTTCGCGCGCAACTGGTACAAGCTGGACCGCGTGGGTGGTGTGCGTATTGCAAGCCTGCTTGAGAACCCGGACGACCACGCACAGGAGTTCAGTGTTGTGCAGGGACTCTCGACCGATCCGTCCGTTCAACTCAACGTGAAGGCCAATAACCGCGAATACCTCTCACGGGGTATCCAGTCCGTTGCGCAGTACACGCGTCCTACCTCTACTGGACAGGTCGATGTGGAACTCGGCGTTCGCATCCATCAGGATGAAATGGACCGGTTCCAGTGGGTGGATGGTTTCGTCATGACAGGTTCGGGCATGAATCTGGTAGCACCCGGCGTACCGGGCACGGATTCAAATCGGATTGAAACGGCGACCGCCACGGCATTTTTCGTGCAGCCACGCCTAGTCGCCGGCCGTGTGACCATACAGCCTGGACTACGCTACGAAGACATTTCCATCCGGCGGGAAGACTTCGGCAAAAACGACGTGGAACGCACGGGTAGTGATCTTTCCGAGCGCAAGAACAAGGTCGATGTGTGGATTCCGGGGGTGGGCATTTCCGCAGAAGTCGGACCCGACGCCACGATATTCGGTGGCGTACATCGTGGATTTGCACCTCCGGGATCGACCGTCGGAACCGACCCCGAGAAGAGCGTCAACTATGAAGTCGGGGCGCGCTACCATGACGGCGCGCGGCGCGCGGAAGTAGCCTTCTTTTACAACGATTTCGAAAACCTGCTGGGTACAGACCTGGCAGCCGGCGGTGGAACGGGCAGTGGTGACCTTTTCAATGGCGGTGAGGCGAGCGTTCGCGGCGTTGAAGTCACGGCCGGCGAAAACCTGGGACGACTCGTCGACTGGCGCTTCTCGATTCCTGTCGGGATATCCTACACGTTCACCGATGCCACGTTTGAAACGTCATTCACGAGCGACTTCGCCAACTGGGGAGATGTCGAGAAGGACGACGAGCTGCCCTATGTACCGCGCAATCAGTTCACGGTCGATCTTGGATTGGACACCGGTACGTTCGATCTGGCATTCCAGGGAGCCTGGGTCGATGACATGCGGACCGTCGCCGGGCAGGGCGATTTCGTGCCCGAGGAGTCGGTCGAGTCGTTTTTCGTCGCCGAACTGTCGGCCGGATACGAGGTCAACCGGAACGTGCGTATCTTCGGTATTGTCCGCAACCTGTTTGACGAAGAATATGCTGTTGCACGCCGCCCGGCGGGACTGCGCCCGGGACTGCCCCGAACCATCCTTGCCGGTATGCGTGTCACATTCTGACCCGCCATGATCTATTTCGACAATAACGCTACGACCCCCGTCGAGCCCATTGTGCTTGACCGTATGCTTCCATTCTTTACGGAGCATTACGGAAATCCGTCCAATACGACGCATGCCATGGGCTGGGCGGCGGGCGAGGCGGTCGAAATGGCACGGGAAGACGTCGCATCCGTTCTTTCCGCCGAGCCCGAACAGATAACCTTCACATCGGGCGCGACAGAAGCCATCAACATGGCCGTATGCGGTATTGTCGAGCCCCTCGTGCGGGCCGGAAAACCGGGGCATCTGATAACGGTCGCAACCGAGCACAAGGCGGTCCTGGCGGCCATGGAGCGGGCGGCCGGGCAGCCCGGCATCACGCTGACCATTATTCCGGTAGATGCGGCGGGGCGCGTCACCCCGGACGACATTGCCCGGGCGCTGACCCCCGAGACGGTGCTCACAGCGGTGATGTGGGCAAACAATGAAACGGGCACGGTGCAGCCGATTGCTGACATCGCGGCCGTGCTTCGTGGCCACAGATCGCTTTTTCTGACCGATGCCACACAGGCGGTCGGCAAACTGCCGGTTTCCATGGAAGGCATTGACATGCTGACGCTCTCGGCCCACAAGGTCTACGGCCCGAAGGGCACCGGAGCGCTTGTGACGGCTCCGCGCGTCCGGATGGACCCGCTCCTGATAGGTGGCGCACAGGAACACGGTCGCCGAGCAGGTACACTCAACGTCCCGGGGATCGTGGGTCTTGGTGCCGCGTGCCAGGTCGCGGCACAGCGGCTTGAGGGCGACTCTCGCGAGATGCGTGCCCGACGCGACCGGTTTGAGGAGGGACTCATGGACCTGGCACGGCGCTCGGGAATCGACATCGTCATAAACAGTGTAGAGGCCGAGCGCCTCCCCCAGACCACAAACGCCACGTTCCGCGGCATCAAGGCCAAGGAAATGATGGCTGGGGTTGGCACGGTTGCTGTTTCGACCGGCAGCGCCTGCAATACCGGAAAAGGTGCCGGAAGCCATGTGCTCAAGGCCATGGGCGTCAGCGCCGCCGACGGCGAAGGCACAGTCCGCTTTTCCATGGGGCGCCACACCACGGATGAAGAAATTGACCAGGCCCTGGATGCCGTCGGAGCTTGGCTCGGCAGCGTGGTCGCCGCGTGAACACACGCCCCGACCGTTCGTACGACTGGACATGGAACAACTGCCCACATCTCCTCCTGAGCCCGTTATCCGGAACCGCGTTGCGGAGAGTCCCATCGAGGTCTTCAATCTGGAAGAACTCTGGGATGATGCCCGGCTCATGACGTTTGATTTGACCGACTTTCTCGACAAGGGATTTATCCTGCGCGAGAAGGCCTTCCGCGATGCCACGAGGGCGTATGACTGGTCGGAGTTTGAGGGCGCCCACGTGGCACTCTCGTGCACGACCGATGCCATCGTACCCCCATGGGCCTGGATGCTGGTTGCGACGAAAGCCGCTGGCAAGGCGCTCTCCGTTACGGTGGGTGATGAAACGACGGTGCGGACGGCCGTCTTCGCTCGGTTGCTGGCTGATTTCGACTGGTCCCGCTACGAAGACCGGATGGTTGTCATCAAAGGGTGCGGCAGCCGGAACGTACCCGAGTCAGCGTATGCCGAGGCCACGACGCGCCTCATGGGCGTTGCCCGCAAGATCATGTATGGCGAACCCTGCTCGAGTGTACCCATCTGGCGCAGATCATGACTCCTTGTCCAACCAGGCCCGCACCTCTTTCTTGACGTTGGCCCACTGCTTCTCGTCGCCCCGCATGGCACCGATCAGCTCCTTCGCTTTTGATATGCCGAAATTCTTTGCCATATGCGGTGTGATTTTGGAGGGAAGGGACAACTCGCCGCTTGTTACGTGTGCATTGAGCACGAACGGCCTGGTTGAAGCACGAGCCTTTTCTATGGCAGGAAGGATATCGCCCGGTTCCACCAGGTTGACGCCCTCCCCACCGCATAATTCGGCGTAGCCTGCAAAGTCGAAATTCTTTACTTCAAGGGCATCGAAGTTGGGAGCCAGCCCGGCCTCTTCCATTTCGATTTTCACAAAGCCCAGTTCCGAGTTGTTGAGAACAGCGATCTTGATAGGAAGGTCATATTCTACAGCGGTCGAAAAGTCATGGAGCGACATGTTGAATGCGCCATCTCCCACGAGCGCCCAGACCTCCCGCTCCGGGAAGAGGAGTTGCGCCCCGATGGCGGCCGGTAGTCCGACAGCCATGGATCCATGGTTGAACGATCCTATCACACGCCGGTCCGTATGGAAGTTCATGAAGTTCGTGGACCAGATGGCCGACGTGCCCGTGTCCACTACGAAAATGGCATCGTCCGCAGCCACATCGCTGATGGCGCGGGCCACCACCTGTGGGTGCATGACCGTGAATTCCTTTGACGTGCTGGACGTCTGGCAGTTATGGTCCAGCCACTCGTGAAATTCCTTGTTGAGCTTCTTGACAAACCGACGATCTGGTTTTTCGACGCATTGTTCCAGCACGTACCGGGTGAAGCACCCAACATCAGCGTGAATACCGAGGGAAACATTCGTACGATTTCCAATCGATTCAGGACGGATATCTACCTGAATCGTCTTCGTGGACTTGGGAAGGTAGTTGACGTACGGAAAGTCCGTACCGAGCATGATCAGCAGATCACACTCCATGACGGCCTTGTAGCCGGACGGATTGCCAATAAGTCCGGTAAGGCCCACCACATTCTCGCTTTCGTGATCGAAAATGTCGGCCGCCCGAACCGTGTGCGTGATGGGTGCATTGAGCTTTTTGGCAAACGCCAGGACGGCGTCGCGTGCGTCGCGGCAGCCCGCACCCGCGAGAATGCCGACCGTGTCCGCCTCGTCTATGAGCCGCACCGCCGCATCGAGCTGCTCCCGGGGCGGCGTGGTGACGGCCCTGGAGCGAAAGACCTGGTGCACGAAGGGCACATTCTCCGCTGGCATTTCCGCAATGTCTGCCGGTAATTCAATGCGACACACACACTTGTGATTGATGGCAATCCGGAGCGCCCGCAGAATGACCCGCGGCGCCTCCTCCGCACTTCGTATCACAGCCTGATAGGCGCAGATGTCATCGAAGACCTTCGTCAGGTCAACTTCCTGGTGGTAATTCGTGCCGATGTGCTCAATGGGTACCTGACCTGTGATGGCAAGTACCGGCGACCGTTCTTTCTTGGCATTGTACAGGCCGTTGACCAGGTGCAATGCGCCCGGACCTACCGTGCTCGCACAGACGCCGATGTTGCCCCCGAGCTCGCCCTGTGCAAACGCCGCAAAACTGGCGTTGCCTTCGTGTTTCATCTTGATCCACCGGACGTAATCGGGGCTGTCCCGATCCTGTTTTCCCATGGCGGTAACCAGCGGATTGAGGGCATCGCCGGCTACGCCGATGATTTGTCGGACTCCCTCACTTTGGAGAATGGCGAGTAGCTGTTCAGATACGTTCATCGGGGATTGGATATGTGGGATATGTTAGGTCGGTTGTTGGAGACCGTCTGTGCTCTGACCGTTACTGCTCTTTACCCGATCCGGCTCATACTCAGACCGTCCGGGGCAACGAACGCATGGAAATAGTCCCTGAGTGCTCGGTTTTCAGGCCGGGACAGTGCCGGATCGACGTCGAGGAGCGCTCGTGCCGCCACACGCGTATCGCCGACAAGGTCGGTGTCCTCGGCGACATCTGCCAGCTTGAACGCGGGAAGGCCGCTCTGTCTCGTGCCAAAAAAGTCACCTGCACCGCGCAGTCTGAGGTCAACTTCACTGATCCGAAACCCGTCGTTTGTTTCAACCATGGCCTTGAGTCGTGTTTTCGAGGCCTCACTTCGCTTGAAATCACACATCAGCACACACGTTGCAGCGTGCCGACCGCGCCCTATCCGACCGCGCAGCTGGTGAAGTTGGCTGAGCCCGAAACGTTCCGCATGCTCGATCACCATGACACTGGCATTGGGAACGTCCACGCCGACCTCAATCACGGTCGTGGATACGAGAATGGCGGCTTCTCCTCGTACAAAACACTGCATGGCCTCCTCCTTGTCCGCGCTTTTCATCTGGCCATGTACAAGTTCGACTTGAACGTCAGGAAATGCCTCGGAAACGTCCCGGTAGCCGGACTCCGCATCCCTGATGTGTTTCAGCTCATCGGCTTCACTTTCCTCGACGAGTGGGTAGACCATATAGATCTGTCTTCCAGCCGTGATTTCCCGCCGCATGAGGTCGTGCAGTTCCGGTCGCCTTTTTTCCCAGTAGAGGCGCGTCTCCACGTCCTGGCGGCCTGGGGGACGATCCCGGATTACGGTTACGTCGAGATCTCCATAGACGGTCAGGGCCAGGGACCGCGGTATGGGAGTAGCCGACATGAGCAGGATATGCGGCCGGTCCCCCTTCCCGTAGAGCGCTGCGCGCTGCATGACGCCGAACCGGTGCTGCTCATCCACGATGCAAAGACCCAACTGCGAAAATGCAACCCCTTCCTGGATCACGGCGTGTGTACCAACGGCTACGGAAATGGAACCCTGGGCTATGCCGTCGAGTGTCGCCCGCCGTACCGACCGGCGTGTACTGCCGGTCAGCAGTCCCACGGACAGTCCCAGGGGGTCGAGCCATGCGGAGAGCGTCCGGAAATGCTGTTCGGCCAGAATCTCGGTCGGTGCCAGAAAGGCGACCTGATACCCGGCGTCAACCGCCATGAGCGCCACCATGACAGCCACAACGGTCTTGCCGCTGCCCACATCCCCCTGCAGCAGCCGGTTCATCCGGGCTCCCCCCGTCGTATCTACCCGGATATCATGCAGGGCTGACTGCTGACCCGGTGTGAGCGTGAAGGGTAACCGTTCTGTAAAACGGGCCAAAAGCGGTCCATCGGGTACGAGTGGCGGGGCTGCATCGCGGCAGACCCGATTCCGGATGGTGCCCATCATGAGCTGGAAAAAGAAGAGTTCCTCGAACTTGAGGCGGCGAATGGCCGCGTCAAGCTCCTCGCGCGACTTGGGGAAGTGGACGGCGCGCCGCGCCCTGCGGCCATCCATCAGGTGGAACTCAGTGACTACCGCTTTGGGTAGCGGGTCGACCAGTCCGGCCCCCTTCTCCTTGAACCAGGTAAAGAGGATACGCCTGAAAAGGCGGCTCGAGAGCCCGACCTCGTCGAACGATGCATGTCCGGGGTAGAGCCCGATGATCCGGCCGGTGTCGAGCTTGGGGCCGGCATCGTCAATACGATCGAATTCGGGGTGGGACATGCTCCACCGGCCCGAAAACTGCGTAATTTTACCGTGGAACGCCACGCGCTGGCCCTCTTCGAACAAATTCGCCATGGCACGGGCGCGCTGGAACCAGACGCAGGTCAGAAACGCGCCCGATCCGTCGGTCACCGTAAGCTCAAACCGGGAGCCCCGACCGCGACGGGCGTGAAAACGTGTGCGCAAGACCGTCCCCACGACGGTGGCAGCCGGGACGGCCTCGCGAATGTCGGCAATCCGCAGCACGTTGGTCCGATCGAGGTACCGACGGGGGTAGTGCGCAATCAGGTCGGCTGCGGATCGTATCCCCTCCGCAGCGAGCGCATGGGCACGCTTCGGGCCAACGCCCTTCAGGTACTGGATGTTTTCGCTGAGCAGGGGAACCGACATGGGACCAAGATACGGGCCTGGCTGTGTCAGGGCTGCCTTCCGGATCCCGGCCACGCGTACACGTCTATGCCGGGTTCAGGTTCGAGCACGGCAATGGCAATGATCACGGTCCCGTCGTCACGCTCGCGGACGGCAATGTCGGTCGGGTAATAGTCCTTGTTGAACGCCGGACGGGGTTCGGTCAGGATATATTGCAGTGTGCCGCTGCGATCATATACATCCAGCCGCAGCCATCCGGGCCGCATGTTGATGACATAGAAGCGGTCCTCCGTCACGGCGGCGCTGACCGACAGCATCGGGGGTGCGTGGGTGTCGCCGAGCATGAACTGGCGCATGCGCGCGAGCATGGGCGAATCGAAACCGAACAGGCGAAGCGAGTCGGCGGGTGCCATGCCAGCCTCCGGGCGTTCGTCGGCTCCCGGGCGCTCGTCGGCTCCCGGGCGCTCGCCGGGGTCCGGCCTCCACTGCCGAACCTGCGGCAGGAAGGCAGACAGGCTCACGACAACCGGGCCCGGCATGCGCATGAGTCCGGCATGCTGCCAGGCAGGCCCTGGGAGCGGCGTCTGATGCATGATTTCACCCGTGCGGGCATTGATCAGGGCTAAGTATCCATCGAAGTCATCGGCCACCACCTTCACGGCAACCATCGAATCGCGGGCCGCCGCGTAGCGCAGACCACCCTGCAGAGGCGTAGCGCCCTGTAAATGCACGGTCCGGAGGGCACCTGACGGCGCGACATGCCACAGCATGTGTTCGGCGGGCTCGAATACCAGTGCCGTGTCGGCCGCAAAACCGGCCAGGTATGGAAACCGGTCCACATCCGGACGGAGTCCCGTGGCGCTGGCCGCGGCCGGATCGCTGAAATCCAGGACGGCCGGCGGGACCCTCCCCCCGGGACGCACGAGGGCCGGGCTTTCTGCGGGAATCCGGTAGATACGACCTGTTTCGGTATCTGTCAGCCAGAGCGCTCCGTCGGGAGCGAAGGCAATGGTCCGCGGGTGGCCGAAATCACCTGTGATCGAGCCCAGCGCAAGCAGCGTATCGACAGGAAGAGCGGATGCATGCGCGCGGGACAGTGAATCGGCAGCATACAGCTCACGAGGCTCATTCCGGTTGCATGACGAGGGAAGGCAGCCACTCACGACAAGCGGAATCAGGAGAAAGCACAGGCTCCGAAGACGGGTGGACATGAAGGGCGGGTGCATGGACGGAGTGGGAGCTGATCTGGACGGCATACGCGACTCGCGCACGGGGGTGCCCGGTGTGGTCCAAACACAGTACCTTGGATGTGATCATAAACCTGCGTGTCTCCACTCTGTGCTCATCGCCCGAATTGCCCTTCCGCTCCCCATTGAAAGACTGTGGTCGTACCGGGTGCCAGGACATCTGACCCACAACGTTGCCCCCGGATCGTGTGTCACGGTGCCGTTCGGCCGTCGGTCATTGGTGGGTGTCGTTGTTGAGGAAGGTACGGAAGCGGACCTGGAGGGCGTCGACGCGCGCCAAATTGAGAGCGTGTCGCTTGCCGGAGATGATGCATCGGGCGGGGCTGAGATCACTCCTGAGTTGCTCGAGTTGACGCGCTGGATGGCGACCTACTACATGTGCTCCTGGGGCGAGGCGCTCAGGGCGGCGCTTCCGCCGGGAGCGGGGCGGCCCGGAGAGGCCGCCCCCACGCGCGTCCGCGTGACGCGCGTGGCCCTGGCGAAAGCGCCGCCCCGCGCCGAGCCCCGGGGAGAGCGTCAACAGGCCCTGCTTCACGAACTCAGGCAGCGCCGGGCGAAGGATATGGACAATCCCACGCAGCCCGAACTGCTGGAGAAGTGCGGCGGCAGTTCAACCACCATCAGACGTCTTGAGGAGCTCGGTTACGTTCGCACCTATACAACCCTCGTCGACCGATACGAGTATGCCGTCCAGCACACCGAACGTCGAGCGGAGCGCATGGAAGAAACGTTGGCGCCCCGCATCGCGCTCAACGAAAGTCAGCAGCGGGCGGTCGAAGCGCTCAACGGCGCCGTGGAATCGAATGCCTTCAGCACATTCCTGCTGCACGGTGTCACAGGCTCCGGGAAGACGGAGGTCTACCTCAATGTGCTGGAACGCGTGCGCAGCCGGGGCCGGACGGGAATTGTTCTCGTCCCTGAGATAGCTCTCACGCCCCAGACCGTGCGGCGGTTCAGGCGCCGATTCGGAGATGAAGTGGCCGTGCTGCATTCGCGCATGAGCCAGGGTGAACGCTACGATGCCTGGCAGGGCATCCGTAGCGGAAAATACACCATCGTAGTGGGCGCCCGGTCGGCCATCCTGGCGCCTGTCCCCAATCCGGGGCTGATTATCGTCGATGAAGAGCACGAGGCCTCGTACAAGCAATTCGATCCCGCGCCCCGCTATCATGCCCGGGACGTTGCCGTCGTCAGGGCACGCCAGGCGGGTGCCGTCTGCGTACTGGGCTCGGCAACCCCCAGCCTTGAAAGCCTGGCCAACGCGCTCTCCGGAAAGTACACGCTGCTTCCCATGCCGGACCGGGTGCCTGTCAATGGACGGCCAGCCGAGATGCCCGATATCCAGATCGTGGACCAGCGGGGAAGCTCGGAGTTCGTATCTACCCGACTCGTGGACGCGCTGAAGGACTGTCTTCGGAGGCAGGAACAGGGAATTGTCCTCCTCAACCGCCGCGGCTACGCGCCCACGGTCGAATGCACGTCATGTGGCTGGACTCCGGAATGCCCCGATTGCAGCGTCGGTCTGGTTTATCACAAGCCACTCCGGCACCTGCGGTGCCATCATTGCGGCCTGGTGAACGACATGCCGCGCGTATGTCCCTCCTGCCGGAAAGACACGCTGGAAAAGCTGGGCACCGGGACGCAGCGGCTGGAGGAATCCATCCAGGAGGCGCTTCCGGAGGCGCGCATTCTGCGCATGGACCTCGACACGACATCCGGAAAGAATGCCCACCACGACATTCTTGAGGCCTTTGGGTCCGGGAAGGCAGACATTCTGTTGGGGACGCAGATGGTAGCCAAGGGGCTCGACTTTCCCCGCGTCACGGTGGTCGGCATTGTGCAGGCCGATGCGGCGCTTTCACTGCCGGATATACGGGCCGAGGAGCGGACGTTCCAGCTCATCACGCAGGTAGCCGGACGGGCCGGACGGCATGACCTCCGGGGTCAGGTGCTGCTCCAGACACGCAAGCCGGGGCACCTCGTTATCCAGCATGCGCGTCGGCATGACTACGACGCGTTCGCGCAGCACGCTCTGGCCGAACGGCAGGCACTGGGCTACCCACCGCATGGTCGTATGATCCGTGCTCTCTTTTCCGGCCCGGACGACGATCGCACGGAGAGCATGGCCCGACTCTGGGCGTTGCGCCTGGCCGAGCGTGCGGCACAGGCGGACGTACTCGGTCCGTCACCCGCATTCATTCACCGCGTTCGGCGTTCCTGGAGGCATCAGGTGCTGGTGAAACTGCCGCCTGGCCACGCGGCCACCTCCCTGCGCAAGGCCCTGGATGCCGCAACGGCAGCACTGGGACGACTACCTCGCGGTTACCGCATGTCGCTCGATGTCGATCCCGTCGGCATGGTATGAAACCGGCGCGGTGCGAGGCAGGATGTGAGGCCATGGCATCCGGAACATGCACCCGGCACTCTCGTTCGGACGCACCCAAAGGGCAAGTCCCGTACGGACAGCTCCCTCTGAACTCCGTCAGGGCCGGAAGGCAGCAGCGGTAGGAGGTCGTAGCGTCGCGATACGGGGGGCTTGCCCTTTTTTGTTTGTGCAGAGGCGTATCTTGGCCACGCACTCCCCTAACGTGACACGTTCATCCCATGATGTTGTACGATCTGTTTCTTCTCGGAGCACCCGCCGGTGGTGAGCAGGGAAATCCCCTGGCCATGTTTCTGCCGCTTGTTCTGATTTTCATCGTCTTCTATTTCTTCATTATCCGACCGCAGAAGAAAAAAGAAGATAACCGCAAGAAAATGATCGAGGCCGTCACCAAAAACGACCGCGTAGTCACCATTGGTGGCATCCATGGGACCGTCACCCAGGTGGACGATGCGTCCGTGCTCGTACAGGTTGACAGCAACACGAAGCTGCGCATTGAGAAGAGCGCATTGTCCTCGGTCGGAAACCCGAAAGACAAAGCCTGACCCCCGGCACTGGGGCGTCAATCCTGATGCGACGTCATTCCGGCTACCGCCCCGCGCACCGGTATGGATTCCGGCAGGGTGACTTTCGACGTGGCCCGGGCCAGATTTGTCGAATTGACGGGTTTTGAAAGGTAATCGTCCATTCCCGCATTCAGGCAGCGGGCGCGATCGTCCGTCGTGGCATTGGCCGTGAGGGCAATGATGTAGGGACGACGGCCAGCTGCTTCGCCTTTGCGTATGCGCCGCGTGGCCTCAATACCGTCCATGACCGGCATCTGTACGTCCATGAAGACGATGGGGTAGTCGACGCTGGAGAGCATGCCCAGCGCCTCCTTTCCATTGCTGGCAACGTCTACGTCAAAGCCCAACTTGCCGAGCATATGTGTACCCACTTTCTGGTTGACCACGTTGTCCTCGACGAGAAGTACACGGGCGCCACCTGCATGGGAACGCTGTTCCGGGGCGCGATCGGGCGCCGCGGGCGTGCGACACACCGGATTCTGCGGAAATGCAGACACAATGTCCCACAACGCATTCCGCTTGACGGGCTTGGCCAGTGTTGGTATTTCATGCCGGCCCATACGCTCGCCCAGGTGGCAGAGCAGGTGGATGCTCGCATTCGGCGCCTCGGCGCGCAGCGTATGCGCTACGGCCAGACTGGCCACGCCATCGTAACCGGCAGATCCGTCATTGAGCAGGATCAGGTCGTATGACGTACTGCTGACCAGGTGGACCGCCTCGGCCTCCGTGTCGGTCACATCGACAGTGACGCCCCACGAGCGGAGAAGGCGCGTCAGGGCGCGTCCCAGAAGCGGCTTGTCGCTCAGCAGGAGTACACGGGCTTCCAGTGAGGATTGTTCAGGCCATGCGTTTGGCTCGCGTTGCGCCTTGATATCAAAGAAGAATGTCGAGCCCTGGCCTTCCTGTGACTCGACCCACATCCGTCCGTGCATGAGTTCGGCCAATTGGCGGCTGATGGAGAGCCCCAGTCCGGTTCCTCCATAACGCCGGGCCGTAGAAGCCTCCGCCTGCTGAAACGGCTCAAAAAGATGTTTCTGCGCTGCGCTGGAGATCCCGATTCCCGTATCCTCGACGGCAAAACGGACCGTCGATGAGGATGGATCCGGCCGCCATGCGCGCACCTGTACTTCGCCGGACTCCGTGAACTTGACGGCATTGCCCGTCAGATTGACCAGGATCTGCCGGAGTCGACCGGGGTCTCCAATGATACGCGTACCCACTTCCGGATCGATATCAGACGACAGGTCTATCCCTTTGCGTGCCGCCTGCCGGCTGACCACCGACAACGTGTGCTCGACGCACTGCGCAACGTCAATGGGTTCTTCTTCCATTACGACAGCCCCCGCCTCGATTTTGGAAAAGTCGAGAATGTCATTGACGAGGGCGAGCAACGTTTCCCCACTGGATCGGATGACTTCAACCACCTCAGACAAATCGTCACGAAGGTCTTCCCCGGCAAGCAGGCTTGTCATGCCTATGATTCCGCTGAGTGGTGTCCTGATTTCGTGACTCATGCGTGCGAGGAAATCGGCCTTGATCTGCGCGGAACCCTCGGCCTCGGTCTTGACCCGTTCCAAACGCTCAACCAGCTCGTCCAGTTTTTCTGCGCGATGCTCCAGCTCCTGTTTCTTGGACGCCAGTTCTTCGTTGACGCGGGCCAGGAGCCCCGCCGACTCCTCCAGTTCGTCCTTGATCTGCTCCTGGTCCCTGATATGCACGGCAAGACTCTGCATGGCACGCGTCAGCTCCTGCAGGTCGCCTTGGTCGCCTTCATGCAGTTCAAATTTGCCATCCCCGCTGATCATGCGGTGTGCCGCCGACTCCAGCATACTGAGCGGCTTCACGATGGAGCGGGAAATATAGACGGCATAGAGAATGCCGAGTACGAATGCAATGAGCACGAGTCCCAGTGAAATCCAGAGTATTCGCTCTGCCCGAAGCGATTCCGATACGACGATTTCGTCGAGTGCACCACCAATGGCATTTGCCAGGTATTCCAGATTCGACTGGATGTACGCTCCGCGTTCCACCACCATGACCACCTGGTCAAAGTTGTGCTGGTAGGCGGTCAGATGGCGCGATGTACGCAGCTGATCTTCGGGAGATGACAAACCGACACGCATGCCCTCGATGAGCACATCGACGATTTCGTGGACCTCATCCACATACACGTTGCCGCCTCGCAGGAGGTAGTTTTTTTCTGCTTTGCGAAGCGTCAACAGGTCCCGTTCCGCCTGGTCCAGTCCATACGCCACGATGGTGGCGAGGAGCGAATCGGCCAGGAGCTCCAATTTCCCTTCCAGCCCATCCTCTTCGTAGAAACCACGCGTTTGGTAGGCATCGATGAGCTGTGTGATGGAATGCAGGTAGAGATGCAGTTCGCTGTGCAAGCGGTCATAGTTGGCCACTTCAACGCCGGATTCCAATATGTCATCGGCCGCCTGAAGCCATCGCTCCGTCTGCTTTGCGTACGTGGGATCGCGTTTGAGGGCGAAGTCCCGAACCGACGCATTGGCCCTCATGACGTGGTGTTGAAGATCCCGGATCTGGTCCCGCTCTTCCATGGCCGTCACGGACAGGAATGCGAGCGCTACCACGCCGAACGACATGAGGAAGACAACCGCAATCAGGCTGATGGTCCGTCCGTATAGGGTCAATAACTTCTGCATGTCGCCATTCGGGGGTAGTGCGTACGGAATACTACCCTTGGAATCGGCCATTCTCCGATAATATTAATATCCAGAGGTCGTGAACCTTTTTCCGGAGCGCATCGAGATCCCCGTCATTGACAATGATGTAGTCCGCAACAGCCCGGTACGAGGCATCCGGAGGTTGCGCATCCATGCGGGCGCGCGCCTCTTCGCGCGTGAGCCCGCCCCGGGCGAGCGTGCGCTCGAGGCGCGCGCCCGCGGGGGCTTCGACGACGACCCAGGGCAGACGGGAAGCATCGGAGCCGGGAGCAGGCAACAGCGCCTGCTCACGAACAAGTGCGGACACGCCCCGTCGTTCAGCCTGGCGGCCGACCTCCCTGAAACGCTGCGCCACGGCTGGATGCACGATTTCTTCCAGCGCCCGGCGACACTTGGCAGCCTGCGGCGTATCTCCAAAAACCCTCGACGACACAAAAGCACGGTCCAGACTGCCGTCAGGCCTGTACGCTTCGGAGCCGAACAACTCCCGGATGCCATGGACAAGCGAGGTGTCGGTCTCCATCAGATCCCGTGCCTCCCGGTCTGCATCGAATATTTCGGCACCCAGATCGGCCAGCATGCTGCAGACGGCCGATTTGCCAGCACCAATTCCACCCGTTACGCCAAACGATTTCATCAGAGCTGTACCACCATGGATACCGAGAGGTTCGGAATAAGTGTGCTCTGGCCCTGCCGGGCCGCACGGCGGATAGCCGAAGCCTCGGCCTCCGGCAATTCGCCGTAGAGACGTGTTGAGACGCGCTGTACAGTCGCCCACCCATCCAGTCGAAGCATGGAGCCTCTTCGCATGGGCCAGGTTATGGCCATGGTGGGCCCAACCTGGTCAATTCGTGTCCGGCCCGAGCGACTGACCGTGTCGATGTCCCCACTCACCACCCGCGTGAATTCAACCGTTGTGGCGCGCTCGAAATCACTTCGCACGAACCAACGCAGCCCGATTTCAGCGCGCAGGGTGCTACCCGATTCCAGTCGCAACCAGCCGCTGAACGTACGGAGTGTATCGAACGGAATCTCTGCGAATGCATCGTCCAGGAATCGTCCGAGTTGGAGGTCGGACCAGGACGTCGTGAGCCTCAGCCGCAGGTCGCGGTTCACATCATGATCCACGTCCAGATCGTAGCTCAGCTCGCGGGCGCTCTGGTCCGTGGGGCGTCGACCCGGAAGAACGAAGTCGTCTACGGTGAATGTTGCCCTGACTTCCGATGCCAGGCGGATCCTCGTCCGCGGGGTTGGCTGGAAATCGATCAGGGGGCGCAGCCGGATGGACGTCTGCTCGTTGTTGTCGGCGCTGCGCTCGCTCTTGAGATAGACGGTGTGGAAGAACGAGCCGAATGCCCGCGTTGACAGGGTAAGCCCACGGTGTACGCGCCACGCCATGCCCATCGATCCTGAAAGCAGCAGTTCGTCCCTGTCATCCGGATTCACGTCGGGCGTGTCGTGCTGAAGGATATTGGCCGATGCATCGAATTGCAGACTGAGTCTCCGCTTCAGAGGCAACAGGCCGTTGGCTGATATGCCCGCAAATCCCCGATCGTTGTCGGCCTGACGGAGCAGGTTCAGTTTCTGGCTGACCTGCGCCGAAGGCAATTCTGCGGCATTGGCCAGGGTACGGCGTTCCACTTCCGCCCCAATGCGCCCTGACAGCCGCACAAACCCGGTACCTGCACTGCGTGTACCGGCCAGCGAAAGTTCCACCGTCTGCCTGCGGAAATCAGAATCGAAAAAGAGAGCATCGTCCGGGGCGCGGAGTGTCCGCACGAGACGACGATTCGTGCCCACATCGAGATTCAGCTCTACCCGGGACCGCGTGGAAAGACGTGACTCCACCCCGATCTGTACAAAAACCGTATCGGAACGAGTCGATTCGACCGTCTCCTCCTGCCGCGCCGCCCCTTCCTCGCGGTTCAGGAACGAGGCGGCCTGGTAGGCATCGCGCCGGACAGAACTGGCCTCAACGACCGCCCGGAGCGACGTCCGCTCGAATTCCCGCGAGGAACGGGCGCGCGCCCTCAGAAGCCTGCCGGTCCTGGGAGCGAACCGCTGCACTTCCGCCCGCAGGCCGACCTCAGTCAGGTAACCCTCCAGGTCGCGCTCGGCCATTCCCGCAGACACGCCGGCGGCCGGTCCGGCATCGGTGCGCACGGGCGCAGACGTGGTACCCGACCGGAAACCCGGTCGCGCATCGATGGCCAGACCCGCCGCCGGCTCCACCCACCATCCTGCATCCAGGTCCCGCCGGACACCGACCCATGCATCCTGGTGAAACACGCGGCTGAGGCTGAACCAGTTCGAGCGCGTACGGACCGTCATATTGTACGGGCCCGGCCCGTTCTGCACGGCATCGACAGCGAGCCGGTTTTCGTCACGGAAACTCAACTGGTCATCGAACAGAATGAAGGCATCGCTCAGGAATGCATTCCGCAGCGTAATATCCCACGTTCCCTGGCGCACGCGGGATGTGGCATCGGCCGTCCACCGGAATCGATTCACATCTCGCTCCCACCCCAGATCCAGATGGGTTGTGTGCTGGGAGAGCGCAGGCATGGCCGCCGCCAATGACAGGACCAGGACCACCGGCACGAGGTGCGTTCCCGCCATGCGGATCGGCGATGGCACTCGGATCATCATCCAGGCGGCCAGCCCATCTGTCGACCACCGAGCAGATGCAGGTGCAGATGAGGGACCTCCTGCCCCCCCTCCTCGCCGCAATTGAAAACCGCCCTGTACCCACGTGAAAGGCCTTCCGATGCCGCGACCTGGCGTGCCACCGTGAACAAATGTCCGACAAGCGATTCATGGGCCTCGGTCAGGTGGTCGAGCGACGGGATCGGGTCCCGCGGAACAATCAGCACATGGACAGGAGCCTTCGGTGCGATATCCCGAAACGCCACGCAGTCATCATCCTCATAGAGGATATCTGCTGGAATGTCCCGGTCGGCTATACGCTGAAAAAGTGTCTTGTCAGTCATGAGCGTATGTTGCAGTTGATTGAATATACCACGGACAATGACCCGCGACCGGGGAACGGAACCAAAACGATCATGTTAATATTTTGAACGATTTAATTATCACAGTGTCTGCATCATGCCCGTTGTCCACGTAACAAGACGCACGCATTTCAATGCAGCCCACCGGCTGCATAATCCGGACAAATCCGACGCCTGGAACCAAGCCACATTCGGCAAATGCAATTCGCCCAACTGGCACGGACACAATTACCGGCTCGAAGTGACCGTCCGGGGAGAACCCGATCCGGACACGGGCTACGTCATTGATCTCGGCGAACTGGCCCGGATCGTGGAAGAGCGCATTGTCGCGCTATGCGACCATCGGAATCTCAATCTGGACGTGGATTTCCTGCAGGGCATTCTGCCCTCATCCGAAAATCTGGTTGTGGCATTCTGGAACAGGTTGGACGGATATATTCCCTCCGGCCAATTGCATCGCATTGCGCTCCACGAGACCGATCGTAATATCGCCGAATATTTCGGAGAATAATATCATGAAGCTGTTTGATGAAACCCTTGACTACGACGCCAACGCGGTGTCTGCCCTGGCCAGCGGCGTTCGCCAGGCCCTGCACACGATCGGCGAGGATCCGGATCGGGAGGGCCTCGTCAAGACTCCCGAACGAGTGGCCAAGGCCCAACTGTTCCTCACCCAGGGCTACGCGCAGGATGCAGCGGCCATCCTGAAAAGTGCCGTATTCGAGGAGCAATACGACGAAATGATTCTCGTCAAAGACATCGAACTGTATTCCCTCTGTGAGCATCACATGGTGCCGTTCTTCGGAAAAGCCCATGTCGCATACATACCGGACCGGCACATTGTGGGTCTCTCCAAGATCCCCCGCGTTGTGGATGTGTTTGCCCGACGCCTGCAGGTCCAGGAGCGACTGACGCTCCAGATCCGGCGAGCCATCGAGGAGGCCCTGCGGCCACAGGGGGTTGCCGTCGTAATCGAAGCCACGCACCTGTGCATGGTCATGCGGGGCGTACAGAAGCAGAACTCCGTGACAACCACAAGCTCCATGTCGGGACCCTTCCTGGACAACGTCCATACGCGGGCTGAATTCATCAAGCTGATCAATGGAAAGTAGTCACATAGTCATCACGGGCGCGAGCCAAGGCATCGGCGCCGCAACCGCCATTGCGCTCGCCCGTGCCGCGAAAGAGGGCCGGCTCCCTGGCGGAGCCCATTTGTCGCTCCTGGCCCGAAACCGCGCCAACCTTGAGCGTGTGGCTTCGGCCTGTCGCCAGGCGGGTGCCGACGCACGGATCGCTGAGTGTGACATGACACGGCCGAACGAGGTGCATGCTGCTGCGCGGTCTATTCTCGAATACGGGCCAGTTCCGACGGCCATAGTGCACAATGCAGGTGTTTTCGCTCCCGGAGGTATCCAGGATGTGGATGAAGCGGCATTGCAATCGCAACTTGACATCAACCTTCTCGGTGCGTTCCGCCTGACACGCGCCCTGCTCCCCGCCATGCGGGCTGAAGGCCGTGGACACGTGCTTTTCATGAACTCTGTGGCCGGTATCAAGGGGTATCCGGGTGGACTGGCCTACTGCACGTCGAAACATGCACTCATGGGGTTCGCACGCGCCCTGCGGGAGGAACTCAAACAGGAATCCATACGCGTGACCTCCATATTACCGGGTGCCACGTATACGCCCACGTGGGACGGCGCCGATGTCGAGGAGGAACGGCTCATGCCGCCCGAGGATATCGCCGAGGCTGTAGTCTCGGCGATTACCATGTCGCCACGGAGTGTGGTCGAGGAAATCCTGATCCGGCCGCAACATGGCGACCTGTGAGGCACCCGGCCTTCCGGCCCCAGGGCCTGTTAATACTACGTCTGAGCCCGCTGTAGCTATCAGAAATGGCGTTTATCAAGGC
>PCUY01000081.1 GCA_002787815.1 Bacteroidetes bacterium CG12_big_fil_rev_8_21_14_0_65_60_17
ATGTGGACAGCCGGGAGCTGAGGCGCGGAACGGAACGCCTCGTGCTCAATGCTCGGTATTTCGACGCGCTGGCCCTGCTCCTGGAGAACCACGGCAAACTGGTGCGCAAGGAACAGTTTTTTGAGGAAGTCTGGGGAGATGTCGTCGTGAGCGACAGTGCGCTCACGCAGTGCATCAAAGACATCCGCAAGGTACTCGATGACGATTCATCGGCACCCCGGTTCGTGGAGACCGTGCCGCGCCACGGGTACCGGTTCATTGGCGATGTGAAGAAAGGCATGTCCGCCGATGTCGCCGACGCCCCGCTGGTCATGGGGCAGGAGACCGTACGGCGGGAGTCAAAATGGCGGGAGTCCGTACGCGGGGTGGTTCTGGAAACCCTCTCGGGTACGGCCGGTGGGGGGCTGGCCGGTCTCATCGGGGGGGTGTTCTATGGGTTCGCCCTTGCGCATTCACCTGGCCCCGGAGCGCTCGGGACATTGTCCATTCTGGTTGTCATGATGGCACTCACCGCATTCGTTGGCATTCTCGGAGGATTTGGAGTCAGTCTCGGTTGGGCGGCGGCACGCTATCTGGCTCCCGGAGCACGGGTCTGGACCATTGCGGGTGCTGCCTTGGGCGGTATGCTCGTCGGTACGGGAACCAAACTGCTGGGGGTAGATGCTTTCAACCTGCTGCTCGGTCTGGCGCCTGCGGGCATTACGGGTGGGCTTGAGGGCGCCGTGCTCGGAGCGGCCATTGGTACGGGCCTCATGGTCGGAGGCGGCACGACGGCTACCGTACGCTGGAAACCCGTGGTCAGCACGGCACTGTGTGCCGCTGCAGCAGGCATCATGATTCCGCTTGCCGGGGGGCGCCTGCTTGGGGGAAGTCTTGAGCTTGTGGCGCGTTCGTTCGCCACATCCCGACTGGAGCTCGATGCGCTTGGCCGGTTTTTCGGCGAGTTGGAATTCGGCCTGGCCACGCAGGTCTTTCTGGGCAGCGTGGAAGGCCTCATTTTTGGTGCCGGTCTTGCGGCAGCCCTGGTCTGGTCAGGGACACTCCGGGCACGTTGATTCGACTGAGGCCATGCGGAACATACCGCCGGCTCCGGTGAACAGCGTGGCCAGGACGGCATTCACGGCAATGATCTCCACAGGCTCGCTGCCCGGACGACCCCATTCGATATAGAGTGCCGCAGCTGCAATCAAGACGACAACGGCCGTCATGGCAAACAACGTCCGCATAAGGCCACGGGCCGTAAATCGGGCAAAAATGGCTCCCAGGAAGCCGGTCGCGAGAACTCCGATGTAGAGCAGGTTGAGCGGATTGTCCTCACTGCCCATGAGACCGACAGCGAGATTGGCCCAGATGAGCAGGAATCCCGTCCCGATGGCCATCGATGCTCCGGCCAGGTATGCCAGATCGTCCGACAGCCGGACGGCCAACTCAAGAAGCCCCCCGGCGCCGGCCAGCATGAATGCAAAAAGCACAAAGTCGGCTGGGCCCCAGTCGACGCCCGTATCGAACTGCATGGCAACAAGAGGCGTGAGCAGGACGAGGCCGGCACCAATCCAGTATCCCGTTCTGAGCCGCCTTGTCAGGCGGAGCTTGCGTGAAGAAGAGGGTGTATTCAATGTCATTTTTTTCGTTGTTTCCGGAGCAGGAGGAACAGCCACGTCGATCCCAGGAGGACCATTGCCAGCGGCAGGGCTCCAGGCTCGTCTTCGACCACAATCATGAAGGCCAGGAGCAATAGGCCGACGGCGAGTATGAGTCCGGCTACGAGCAGATGGACCCATCCCTTCACGTGCGTGTCCTGCGATGGCTGATTGGTGTGCATGTCCGTTCGGATTTCGTGTCGGGACCAACATAGGTCCCGTCGTCAGCCTCGGACATGAGCCGCGGGTGATCCTTTTATGATCCTGTTATGAGCCGAACCGAAAATGCGAAATACGTACTGCTCGAATCGCTGCGCAAGTGCGTATACGATGTTTTTTATGGTGCAAACAGTTTTTTCAGCGTAATCAAAACGCCTTCCCGGGTCGATTTGTCTATGCGTCCAAGGCGCTTGGTCAAACGTGAACCGTCCACGGTTCGAATCTGGTCCAATACAACGTGTCCGGTTTTGCCCTGAAACGTACACGCCACGCGCGTCGGGTATGGACGCCCTTTTGCAGTCATCGGGGCAACAATGACCGTGCGGATCGACTTGTTCATTTCATCTGGCGATATCACCAGACAGGGTCTGGTTTTCCGTATCTCGCTCCCACGCGTTGGATTGAGTTCGACCAAATACACATCGAATCGTTTGGCCGTACGCCTTCGGGATGCTACTATTGCCACTCCTCGCGATCCCAGTCGGTATCAGGAAGTTCTGGATCAATCATTGCGTCATCGCCATGTTGGGCCATGGACTCGAATGCATCGGCCCAGCCGCGGCGAGGATCCTCGGCGGCCCGTATACGGATCGCGTTGTCTTCGATTTCCAGTTCGACTTCGCCCGTTATGCCACTCTGCTCCATCAGCAGTTTCGGGATGCGGATGCCCTGAGAGTTGCCAATTCGGATTATTCGCGTTTTGACCGTCATGAAACCACTTGTAAAGGAGTTACAATGTACTTACACGGCAAATGCGTTCAGGCTCGCCAGGTTCGTATTCAACTCTGGGACAATTTTCGCTCTTCGTTGAAATGCAGCACGGGCTCGGTTAATATGGTGGCGACTACTTCGCTCCTACTGACCGTACCGCCCCATCATGAACGTATTTTCCCGCTTAACTTTTTGTATATATTTATTTTTGTATGTTTTAGCCCCTTCGGAGGCCTCCGCCCAGTCCATGGGCGGAGGTGATGGTGCAGGCTCGGCCGCCGCATCTCCCGAAAGACTGTTCGTGGACGGCGACTGGCGCTACGCAGGGCCGTCCAGGGGCGGACGCGTGACGGCGGTGGCGGGCCACGCCTCGCATCCGCATACGTTCTATATGGGATCGACCGGGGGTGGCATGTGGAAAACGACCGACGCCGGGCAGTCGTGGTACAATATTTCGGATGGATACTTCGAAAGTCCGTCGATCGGCAGTATTGATGTGGCCGATGCCAATCCTGATGTCATCTATGTGGGTACGGGATCGGATGGGCTGCGGAGCAATGTGATCATCGGGCGCGGCATGTACAAGTCGACCGATGCCGGGCGCACGTGGGCGCATGTGGGGCTGAGCGGTGCCGGGCAGATCGGCGCCGTCGTGGTGCATCCGACCAATCCGGACGTGGTCTGGGTGGCGGCGCTCGGATCGCCCTTCGGGCCGAGCCCGGAGCGGGGCGTCTACCGGACGGTCAATGGCGGGGTGTCGTGGCAGCGCATGTTTCATGTAAGCAATGAGACGGGCGCCATAGACCTTGAACTCAATACGGCCAATCCGGACGAGGTGTACGCCGCCTTCTGGCACGCCCGTCGCGACCCGTGGACCATTGTTTCGGGAGATGACGGCGCCGAGAACGGGATCTACGTGACGCGGGATGCCGGCGCGACGTGGACAAAGAGCACGGAAGGACTGCCGACCG
Source organism: Bacteroidetes bacterium CG12_big_fil_rev_8_21_14_0_65_60_17 (assembly GCA_002787815.1). GTDB lineage: Bacteria > Bacteroidota > Rhodothermia > Rhodothermales > UBA10348 > 1-14-0-65-60-17. The sequence continues at coordinate 3,542 of PCUY01000081.1, forward strand.
ACCTGATCGGCAAGATCGATTTTGCCGTGACGCCGGCCGATCCGGGGCGCGTGTATGCGCTTGTCGAGGCGCGCCCGGAGGTGGAGGGACTTTACCGCTCGAACGACCACGGCGCATCGTGGCACCTGGTCTCGAACGAGGGCTTTCTGATGACGCGCCCGTTCTATTACACGAACGTGGATGCCGATCCGGTCCATCCCGACCGGGTCTATGTGAACAACCTTGGTTTTCACCGCTCGGACGACGGCGGCCGGACGTGGACGCGGATTTCGACGCCGCACGGGGACAATCACGACATGTGGATCAACCCGGACAACCCGGAAATCTACATCCAGGCGAACGACGGGGGCGTGAACGTGACGCTCAACGGCGGCCGCACTTGGTCGCCACAGGACAACCAGGCGACGGCCGAGCTGTATTCGGTAGACGTCGACGACCGCTTCCCGTACTGGCTCTATTCGGGTCAGCAGGACAACTCGACCATCCGGGTGCCGTCCAATCCGGCCGGTTCCCGCCAGGGAGGCTACCAGGCGTACTGGGAATCTGTGGGGGGATGCGAAACAGGGCCGGTGGTTCCAAAGCCCGGCGATCCGGATATCGTCTACGCCAACTGCAAGGGGCGTTTCGGCGTGTACAACACGCGCACGGGCCAGGAGAAGCAGTACTACGTGGGCGCGTGGAACCTCTACAGCCGGAATCCGGCGGACTTGCCGTACCGGTTCCAGCGCGTGGTGCCCATCGAGGTCTCGCCCCATGACCCGGATGTCGTCTATTATGGTTCGCAGTACGTGCACCGGACGGTGGACGGCGGCGTGACCTGGGAGCAGATTTCGCCCGATCTGACAGCTTTCCGGCCCGAGCGCCAGGTTGTGTCCGGTGGCCCGATCACGCGGGATGGGACGGGCGAGGAGCATTATTCGGTGCTTTATGCCATTGAGGAATCGGCGCTCGAGCCGGGCGTGATCTGGGCGGGTTCGAACGACGGACCGGTGCATGTGACGCGCAACGGAGGAGAGACCTGGACCGACGTGACGCCAGCGGACATGCCGGCCGAGGGCCGGATCAACAGCCTGGAGCCGTCGGCGCACAGTCCGGGCACAGCCTACATGGCCGGATACCGGTATCTGCTGAACGATTTTACGCCCTACTTCTACCGGACGACCGATTATGGCGCCACGTGGGAGCGGATCACGGAGGGCATTCCGGGTCACCATCCGGCGCGCGTGCTGCGGGAAGATCCGCAGGTGGCCGGCCTGCTCTACGCGGGCACCGATTACGGCGTGTGGGTGTCGACCAATGCGGGCCAGTCGTGGCAGACGTTCCAGTTTGATTTGCCTTCGACCCCGATCACGGATCTCCGCGTGGTCGAAGGTGCCGCGACGGGCGGCGACGGGACGGCGGCCGACCTGGTGGTCTCCACGATGGGGCGTGGGTTCTGGGTGTATACCGACCTTTCGAGCGTCCGCGAATGGGCTGTGATGCGGCGGGAAAGGCGGGCCTGGCAGGGGCAGCCGCATCTGTTCCAGCCGGCGACAGCCATTCGCGGACGGTGGGGCGCCCGGTCGGGAGGCCCTGCGGACCCCGAGTACGTCGGCCCGGGCGCCCGCATCGACTACTACCTGCCCGAAGGCTTTGCCGGGAGCGTTCGGCTGACGGTGACCGATGGCGAAGGACGCGTCGTGCGGGATTTCATTTCACAGGGGGCCGCAGGTGCACGCAACGCCGAGGGCGGGGGCGGGAACGACCTGCAGCAGGGCATGCGCGGCCCCGCCCGCCCCCCCGTCCCGACCGGCGGACTGGACACCACGCCGGGCATCCATCGGTTTACGTGGGACCTTCGCCATGACGGTCCGGTCTACAACGGCGGACGCACCGGACGGGGACCTCTCGTGCTGCCGGGTACCTACCGGGTGCAACTGCGAGCCGGTAGCATGGACGTGACGCGCGATGTGCGCGTTGATACCGATCCGCGGCTCGAAGGGGTTACGCCTGCCGACCTGGAGGCCCAGCTGGCTTTCAACCTGGACATGGTGGCATTGATCACCGATTCCCAAGCCCTTTTCTCGAGCGTGGAGCAGCAACTCGAAAATGCGGACAAAGCGCCTGGAGCGGAAGCCGGGGAGCGAACCGAAGCGCTGCGGGCCATCCGGGAGGCGCTGCAGACCTTTGACACGGACAGCTATGCCCCGCCCAACCTGCTCAATCAGCTCGGCTACCTTTACGGCATGACGTCACGCGCCGACCAGGTACCGGGCCAGGACGCCTATGCACGACGTGCCGAACTCCGCCAGGAGCTTGACGCGCTCAGGGCGCGGTTCGACGGGCTCAACTGACGCCCTATTCCGTCTTCAGGGACACGACGGGGTTGGCGTGCGCGGCGCGCCAACCCTGGTAACTGACCGTGAGCAGGGCAATAGCGAGCGCGGCGGCGCCGGCCCCGGATACGACCCACAGGGACACCGACGTTCGATAGGCAAAATCCGCCAGCCATCGATCCATCAGAATCCAGGCCACCGGTGCGGCCATTACGAAGGCGATTGCCACCAGGCGCAGGAACTCGCGTGAGAGCAGGAACATGATGTCTCCGGTCCCGGCTCCAAGCACCTTGCGGACACCGATTTCCCTGGTGCGGCGTTGGGCGCTGTAGGCCGACAGCCCGAACAGGCCGAGACACGATACGAAAATGGCGAGCCCCGCAAAAAATGTGAACAGGCGACCCATTTCCTGTTCGCGTTCGTAGAGGCGATTGAAATCGTCATCCAGGAACCGGAAATCGAATGGATACCCCGGGGCTGTGTCGCTCCAGGCGGCAGACAGTATCTGTACCGCTTCTTCCGCGTTTCCGGGGGCGACGCGGAAGGCGACCCAGCTCGTCCACGGTTTCACGTTGATGACAACGGGTTCAATCGTTTCGTGGAGCGACTTGAAGTGGAAGTCGCGTACGACCCCGATGATTTCTCCCATATCGCGGTCCCATGCACGGAAGGGTTTTCCAACGGCATCTTCCGGATTGGGAAAGCCGATTTCCCGGGCTGCGCTTTCATTCAGGATATAGGTATTTTCAAAATCGGCCGGCCTGTCGCGCGAAAAATCGCGTCCCGCGACGAGTTCGAGGCCGAACGTCTCCAGGTAGCCGAAATCCGCGAGTACGGTTTGAAAGGATTGCCCGTTTTCAGTGTCTGCGCTTTGTCCGGGCCAGTTGTAGCCGCGCGATGTACGGACGCGCCCCGGTACATTGCCCGCGAGCGTAGCCTGTTCAATGCGCGCGTGCTGAAGGACCTGCTGCCGAAGCGCATCGAAATTTTCCCGTACGGGGGTATTCACCGGGGCATAGATGACGTGTTCCCGATCGAACCCGAGGGCCGATGACTTCATGAACTGTAATTGGTTGTACACACTCACGGTCGCTATTACCAGGATGATGGCAATACCGAACTGGGCCACGATCAGGCCCTTGCGCAGCAGCGCGTTGCCACCACGGGCTCCCGATTCGCCTTTCAGTACGCGCGATGGCTCGAATGCGGACAGGAAGAGGGCCGGGTAGCAGGCGCTCGCGAGCGCCGTCGTCATGCCAATGCCGACAAGGGCCGAGGCCCAGAGCATGTTATGCAGGCCGGCACCGGCGGAAAAAAACGACATATCCGTTCCGATGATGTCCGAAAACCAGGGGAGCGCGAGCATGCTGATTCCGAGTCCGAGCGTCGATGCCATCAGGCCCGAGATCGCCGCCTCCGTCATGAACTGGGCAGCCAACTGCCGCCGCACGGCACCAACCGACTTGCGGACGCCCACCTCACGCGCCCGTTGCAGGGCCCGGGCTGTGGCCATATTGGTGAAGTTGACACCCGCAATGAACAGGATCAGCACGCCGATAATGGCGAACATCCACACCGTGCGCGGGTCCGTTGTCCTGTTCGTGTCTGCCTGGATGTGCGGCATGAGGTGAATGTCCTCCATGCGCTGCAGGTGAAGCTCTCCTCCGACGACACCGTTCTCATCACCGAAATTATCCACAAGTACCTGTTGCAGTGCCGGTTGCACGGCCTCTGGCGTGGAGCCGGGGGCAAGCAGCGCATAGAGCGTATAGTTCCAGTTGCTCATGTTCGAGAGGGCGTCATCGCCCATGAAGCGGGTCACGAGCTCAAAGGGCACGAGCGCCCGGAACTGGAAATGCGTATTGGTGGGAAGCGGCTCCAGGACGCCGGTGACCGTCAGGTCCAGGTCCTCGCCCCAGATCAGCCGCTCTCCGACGACGTCCAGCCGACCGAAAAGGGCCTGGGCAACGCCGGGCGTGAGAACAATGGAGTTGGGCGCTTCAAGCGCCGTATCCCTGTTGCCTTCGCGCAGCGGAAAGGACAGCGTGCTAAATCCGTCCTGGCTCATGAGGCCCACAGGACCTGTGCGTTGGCTTGTATCGTCCGCCCTCAGGTAGGGCGTGCGCTCCTCGTACAGGAACAGGGTCTCAATGCCAGCCGAGCCCGCTTCCAGCATGGGCACGATACCGGCCGCCATGTTCGTGTTCGTTGTACCGGCATCATCGGGGGAAGTTGACACCAGATACAGCCGGTAAAGCCGGTCCCCCAACTCATGAAACGTGTCATAGGAGCGCTCGTGCCGCACGAAGGCGGCAATCAGGAAGGCGGCGGCCAGCGCAAGGCTCAGCCCGCCAATCGTGATGGCCGACATTCCGGGGTGTCGCCGCAGGCCGCGGAGCGCGATAGTCACATAGCTCGTAATCATAAGGGCGTATTCACGTTTGGAGTGAGGACGCGGGTCACTTCATGGACGCGGGTCAAATCATTGGATGGACCAGAGAACGGATTGGTTTGCACGAATGTTACAGAGCCGTTCCCACGACGGGCTGTGCGCTATATTGTCCGTTCCTCATCCACCCAATCCGCGTCTCCATGGCAACGCAGTCTTTTGAAAACCACAAACGGATGGTACCCGGCTTCCATTACGTGACATTCACGGTGTGGCTTTTGACATTCATCGGGGCCGCCATGAACCTGTACCAGAGTTGGGGAACGCCGGCCCAGTACGGCGCGAGCCTGATCGTAGTCATCATGCTGCTGCTGTGGTCTGCCCTGTGGTACCTGCGCATGTTTGCCCTTGGTGCGCAGGACCGGGCCATCCGGGCCGAGGAGCATGTGCGCTATCTGGAGCTGACCGGAAAACCGCTGCCAGCCAAACTGACGAAGCAGCAGATCATTGCCCTCCGCTTTGCATCGGATGCAGAGTTTCCGTCGCTGGCCGAGAGGGCAGCCGCAGAGAACATGTCTCCAAATGACATCAAGAAGGCCATCCAGTCCTGGCGCGCGGACAACGACCGGATATAACCACGGTATGTAACGTACGTTGCGTCAACCCGACCAACGTGGCGCAATCCATTCATACGCCCCCTGTGTCCATGTCCATACACCTGTTCGCATCCAGTTTCCCAACACGCCGGTCAGTCGTGCTCCGCGCAGCGCTGGTACTCTTGGCCGTCATCGTCGCCGCGCCCCTTGCCGGCAGCCCGGTCCTGGCACAGGAAACGTCCGGGTCAGCGGCGTCCAGTTCCCAGGCCGGATCCCAGACGGTAGCCCAGGGTCATTTCATTGAGCGCGAGTCGAAAGGGGAAGGTGTCGTTTTCCTGGTCATCAACGAAGAAGGCCGCTGGCTTGAGTTCAACGAAGACTTCAAGACCGGACGGGCTCCTGACCTGCGCGTATACCTGTCTCCTGTCGCTGCAAGCGAACTTACCGCCGAGACCATCGAGGGCGGCATGTCGGTGTTCCTCGCGGAACTGGACCGCCGCAAGGGCAGCCAGCGCTACAGGATTCCAGAAAATATTGACCTGACGCGTTTCCGCTCGGTAGCTGTGCACTGTCTCAAATATTCCAAGTTGTATACGGCAGCAGATCTACAGAAAGGTCAATAATGGCCGATATTGGGGAGTATGAACGACTCCCCGCAAGCAAACTTGTCTCGGATGGTCGCCATGGCGCTGCTCCTGCTGGCCATGCTGCCCGCCTGTTCGGATCTGGATCCACTCGGTCCGGAAGACGGGGGACCGGGCGTGCTCCCGTCCGAGGACGTGCGCATGACGCTGGACCTGGAGTCTGCATCTCCCGTTGAGAACCCTCCCGATCTTGTCGATGCCGGTTTTTTGTCGCCCGACCTCCCGGTGTCCGTGTCGATTGGTTTTGTGGGCACCGAACCTCGCACGCATCGGGTCCTGACGAGCGCCTTTCTGCGCCTGGAAACGGACGACACGTGGGTGTTTTCGGCCGTCGCATCGAATTTCCTGATTACGGCGGGCATTGATGAGGGCCCCTCCGAAGTATGCACCGCAACGAAGCGGGGCGTGTACGAGCAGGACGATGTCACGATTTCGCTCTTTACGCCCGATCCGGACGGCAACGGCGTCGTGCGGGACAGTACCGGTCAGGTTATCGCCCACCGGCTTGCCCGGGACGCCGAGGACCGTTTCCGCATGGCATCGTTCCCGGTTGGCTGCACGCGCACAGAGGGATCGCGTATTCTGGAAACCAACCTGCTGCTGACCGGACTGCAGTTCAGGCGCCGCTGATTCGCGGCCCAGACCGCGGACTTCTCTGCGGCCCGTTTTTCTGCACCTGTCACGTCGCATCTCACCGGGTTTATACGTATTGGGATAATGAGACCATTACTCCCATGCCTTTCACCGCTACCAAGACCCTGTCCCGGCCGGCCGTGCAGTTCAGCACGCGAACGCGATGCTGGACGCTGGTATCGCCCTTTGAAACAACCCTCGAAGGACGCCCGATGTGCATCCCGCGAGGATTCCAGTTCGATCTGGCATCCGTGCCCCGGTTCCTGTGGTGGTTCATGGCCCCGTTCGAGCTCTCCATTGCGGCTCCTCTCGTGCACGACTGGTTGTATCGCCACGGTGGATGCGTGACAGATGCGCAGGGTGTGCCATTCTGCCTGTCGCGCCGCACAACGGACCGCGTATTTCGCCTCATGATGCAGGCGTACCATGTGGAAATGTGGCGAATTACGCTTGCCTGGTGTGCCGTGCGCCTCTTCGGGTGGGTCGTTTGGGGGTGTCGGGGAGAACCGGGAGCTCGCCCTGTCGTTCAGCCCCATGACATCTTCAGGGCAGGGTGAGATTCCCGACCGACGGTATGGATGCGCTGCCGTGCGCGTCCGAGCCCGTGAACCCGTGGACGCCGGCCCCGTGCCGACCCCCCGTGGTTGATCCGGTGAAATGCCGGAGCCGACGGTGAGTGCGCAACGAGCGCCGCAGTCCGGATGGGAGAAGATGCAAGGTGACGGGATATCCCGTTCGCATATGACGGCACAAGATTATATGATGCAGGCCATTGCATTGGCCCGCCCCTGGCTTGGCCGGACGTCGCCGAACCCGCCGGTAGGGGCTGTTCTGGTAGATGCGACGGGGCGCGTTATTTCGACCGGCGTGCACCGCAGGGCGGGTACGCCGCACGCTGAAGTGGAGGCGCTTTCTGCGGCCGGAGACGCCGCCCGGGGCGCCACGCTGTATGTGACGCTCGAACCCTGCAATCATACTGGTCGGACAGGTCCATGCACGGCGGCCATCCTGGAGGCAGGCGTTTCACAGGTCGTTTTCGGCGCACACGATCCCAACCCGAACGTGGCCGGAGGAGGAGCCCGTTTCCTGCAGGAGCGCGGCGTGGATGTGTCGCAGGAGTCCGAGTCGGAGGCCGGGCAGCTGATCCGCTTTTTTTCGCATCAGTCGCGTACCGGTCGGCCTTGGGTAACAACAAAAACAGCCATGAGCCTGGACGGTCGGACAGCCACGCGTACGGGTGCGTCCAAATGGATTTCCGGTCCTGGTGCGCGCATGCACGCACACCGCTTCCGCGCGGAAGTCGACGCCATTCTTGTGGGCGTGGGTACTGTCCTGGCCGACGACCCTGCCCTGACAGCCCGTTCTCCGAATGCCGTTCACGAAACGCTCCCTGTGCGTGAGCCGCTTCGCATTGTGCTCGATTCCACGTGTCGTATGCCTCCGGTGGCGGCCGTGGCACGACGCGGTACGCTGGTTGCAACCACAGCCAGGGCCGCGGCCGCGAATTGCCGTCAACTGGAGGAGACGGGATGTGAAGTGCTTGTCCTGCCGACCAGTGTGGATGGCACGGGTCGTGTGGACGTGGTTGCGCTGCTGGAGGAGTTGGGTCGGCGGGGGGTACTCTCGGTCCTCGTAGAGGGCGGAGCCGAGGTCCACGGAACGTTTTTCGACAGCCGCCTGGTGCAGGAAGTGCATGCCTACGTGGCACCGATGATCATCGGGGGCGCGGCTGCCCCGGGTGCTGTTGCCGGGCGGGGGGCCGAGCGTATCCGGGACGCCTTTGCCCTCAATCAACTTGAGATCGACCCGGTTGGGCGGGATCTGTTCATTCGCGGTTTTACCCGGGAGGCATCATGTTTTCAGGAATCGTAGAGGAAACCGGGCGTATCGACGCGCTTGAGGCCGAGGATGGCCCGGTTGGCGGAACCACGCTTACCATCCACGGACCCCGTGTGCTGGAGGGGACGGGACTCGGCGACAGCATTGCTGTCAACGGGGTCTGTCTGACCGTGATTTCGCGGACCGATGATCAGTTTACGGTGGGGCTCGCTCCGGAAACACTCCGGAAGACCAACCTGGGCACGTTGTCGCCCGGAGACAGTGTGAATCTGGAGCGTGCGCTGCGTGTAGATGGCCGCTTCGACGGGCATATGGTACAGGGACATGTGGAGACGACCGCCCGGATCCGAGAACGTATCGTGGATGGCGACAGCCTGCGCATGCATTTTGACATCGATCCTGCGTTCGGCCGCTACATCGTGCCCAAGGGCTACGTCGCCGTGGACGGCATTTCCCTTACCGTTGTCGATGCCGCGGAATCCGAATTTTCCATCATGCTCATCGCGTGGACCCGGGATCACGTGACCCTTTCCAGAAAAACCATCGGAAACGTTGTGAACATAGAAACCGACATTGTCGGCCGCTACGTAGAACACTTCATGCGCCTATGAAATTGAGCCCAATGACCGACGTGCTGGCAGCCATCGCCAGCGGTAAACCAGTTGTCGTCCAGGACGATGCCGACCGCGAGAACGAAGGAGATATCATCTTTGCAGCGCAATACGCGACGGCTGAACTGGTGAATTTCTGCGTCCGCCACGCACGCGGCCTGGTCTGCGTTGCGCTGGCACCCGAGCGTGCGGACAGGCTGGGCCTCCAGCCGGCGCCCGTTCGGGGTCGGGCCGCACACTACAGCCCGTTCACATGGTCTGTGGAGGCGGCGACCGGCGTATCTACCGGAATTTCTGCATCGGACCGTGCACGCACCATCCGGGTTCTGGCTGGCCCCGACAGCGGTCCGGACGACCTTGTGACTCCAGGTCATGTGTTTCCGCTCCGGGCCCGTAAAGGTGGACTTGCCGTACGAAGAGGTCATACGGAGGCAGGTGTCGCGCTGGCCCGTCTGGCCGGATGTGAGCCCGCTGCCGTGCTGTGCGAAATCATGGCACCCGATGGCGACATGCTTCGCGGCGATGCGCTCGGTGCATTTGCCCGGCAACATGGCTTTCCGCTTACGAGTGTCGCCGAGATTGCCCGACATCTGGATGGCAACGTAACCCGGGTAGCCGAGTCGACCATTCCAACGACGCACGGGGTATTCCGTGTGGCGGTATACCAGGACGGGGACGGAAAAGAGCACCTGGTACTTTCTCATCCTCCGCGGCCCGGTGGTGGGCAGATTGACAATGCAGGGAAGAACGGCGCGGCCCAAGACAGTGCGGCGCCGCTTGTACGTCTGCATTCCGAGTGCTTGACTGGAGACGCCCTGGGATCGCACCGGTGTGACTGCGGTGATCAACTGGAGCGGTCCATGGCCCGTATTTCCAGCGAGGACACCGGCATGATCGTGTATCTGCGTCAGGAGGGAAGAGGAATAGGTCTTGGTAACAAAATCCGGGCCTATGCCTTGCAGGACAAAGGAATGGATACCGTGGAAGCCAATACCTGTCTGGGGTTTGAACCTGATGAACGGACCTATGACGTGGCGGCCGGTATCCTGCGACAGGAGAACATCCCGGCTGTCCGTCTTCTGACGAACAATCCGGCCAAGGTGAAGGGGCTCAGGGAGGCCGGAATCCGGGTAGTCGCGAGAGAAGCGCTCGCCACGTCCGTCCGGCCGGAAAACGAGCACTATCTGAGAACGAAAATTGACCGGATGGACCATTCGGTGGAGTTGATCAATGAGTAAAACGGGGCTCGCCGAAGATGTGACATTGTCGGGTCGCGGCATGCGTATAGCCATCCTGGCCGCGCGGTGGAATGCGCCGGTGGTCGATGCCCTCGTATCGGGCGCGGAGACGGCCCTGGCCCGCTGCGGCGTCCATGCTGATGATGTCCAAATGGTTCGCGTCCCCGGGGCGTTTGAGCTTCCGGTGGTGGCAGCACATCTGGCACGCAGTGGCACATGCGACGCGGTGATCTGTCTCGGCGCGGTCATCCGGGGAGATACACCGCATTTCGATTACGTGGCCGGTCCCGTGGCCCATCAGCTTGCGGCGCTGGCGGTGGAGACGGGTGTCCCAGTGGCATTCGGAGTGCTTACGTGCGATACGACCGAGCAGGCGTTGGAACGGGCGGAAGGAGACGTCGGAAACAAAGGTGAGGAAGCGGCGCTCGCAGCGGTGGAGACGGTGACGGCGATTCGTACCTTGCAGGGCTGAATAAACTTTGTTTTTCCATGAGAGATGCACTGCGTGTCCGCCCCGCGAGCGATGAGTACGCTCCGTTCTACTCCGGATATGTAGATCTGGTATCGGACGGATCCATATTTGAAACCCTCAACGAACAGCTTGCCCGGTTTGAGCGCTTGTTCGAGTTGGCAGGTGCAGACCGGGCCGACTTCCGGTATGCACCAGATAAATGGTCGGTGCGGGACGTGATCACACATGTCAACGATACCGAGCGGGTGATGTCATTTCGAGCTCTGGCGTTCGCACGGGGCAGTGTCGGGCCATGGCCGGGTATGGAGCACGAGGCCTGGGCTCGGGAAGCCCGCCTCCGCCAGCGTCCTTTCCAGGAACTGGTAACTGAGTTTGTGAACGTACGCAGATCCAGCATTTCCCTCTTCAAGGGGTTCTCGGAAGACATGCTTGCACGTCGGGGTTTGGCGTCCGGTAACGAATTCACCGTACGCGCACTCATTTGGATAACTGCCGGACACGCCCAACACCATGCCAACGTATTGAATGAACGCTATCTGGTCTGAGGTGCGCACCGCTCTTGTGTGTACGGTACTGGCGTTGGGTCTCGCGTCGTGTATCGATATGCCGCCCGACCCCGATCGTGAGGACTGGATTTCCCTGTTCGATGGCCGATCTCTCGACGGGTGGACGCCGACAGCTGCCCGATCGCTGCAGGGCGAGAATGCCGGAGGGTTGTTTCAGGTAGTGGACGGACAACTGGTCGTGTCCGATGGCGTTCTCATACATGACCGGGTTGGCTCATTCTATCGGCTGCGGGTGGAGTACCGCTTCCTGGGAGGTGAGCCGGGACATGTCGCCGACCGCTCGTGGCGACGTGCGGGCATTCTTGTACATGCGCAGGATATGGACGCAAAAGCCGGAACACCGATGATTCCCCCATCGGTGGAAGTGGAATTGCTGGGTGGCGACGGCCAGAACGATCGCCCGACGGCAAATCTTTGTCCGAGAGGCATGGATGTGTCCCTGCATGGTGAAGCGGTTACCCGTGCGTGCGTATCGTCGGCATCCGAGACACACCATGGAGAGGAGTGGGTACGCCTGGATATCGACGTTCTTGGAGCTGAAAGGGTGGACCATATCGTGGATGGTGTCCGGGTGTTGTCATGGTCGCGGCCCATGCATGAAGGGCGTATTGTGACAGCGGGGCGTGTTGGTCTCCATGCGGGCCGGGACCCAGTGGCTTTCCGCCGTGTGGACCTGCTGCCGCTGCGCGGTTGTACAGACCCCAGGGCTGGAAATCACAAGGCGTACTTCCTCTCAACGGATAATGCCGACTGTGCCTACGACTGAATACCTGTAACTTTTTTATCACTTGGACGTGTGAAGGAACCAGGTTTCATTTTCATATCCAACCCCCCTGAGAACATGAATCGGATTATTTGCGCCCTGCTGTTGGGTGTATTTCTCACAGTGCCGGTCTCGGCCCAGAATTTTGGCGGCGCCGCTGCGATTGCCGGTGATGACGTCATTGTCGGGATGAGTGGCCAGAACAGTACCAATTCCGCCGTCTATGTATTCCGCAAGGCGGGCGACGGGACCTGGGAGCAGACTGAACTGCTTGTAGCATCGGACAACAACGGGCAGGATGACAGGTTTGGCCGTGCGCTTGCAGCCGATGATCGTACGCTTGTGGTCGGCGCAACGCTGATGGACAATTCCACGGGCGGTGCATACGTGTTCACGAAGAATGCATCGGGCACTTGGGTGGAATCGCAGAAACTGCTCGGAGAGGACTCTTCCGAAGAGGAGTCGTTCGGCCGATCCATTGCACTGGACGGGGACTGGATTGTCGTTGGCGCTGCAGGTGCCGATGATGGTCGTGGCGCGGCATACATCTTTCGCCGCGGCTTGGATGGTCTCTGGAGCCAACACTCCAAATTGCAGTCGGATGAAGCCCAGGAAGGCGAGTTCTACGGTTTGACGGTAGCCATGGACAGGGGCAACGTGCTCGTAGCGTCTCCTCTGGCAGGAGACGATGCGGACGGAAACGTGTATGCCTACTACTACCATGAGGACCAGGATGCATTCGTGTCGCACGGTCGCCTCGGTAAATTCCCGGGTGTGTTTGACGGGGCGAACTTCGGGATGGGTCTTGCCCTGAAAGATGGCCTGGCCGTCGTCGGGACGCCGCAGCTCGGTGGTGGCATTGGAGGCGCAGCCGTTTATCGTGGACAGGCAGGAGACTTCCAGTTGGCCGGTGTGTTGTTGCCGTTCTCGGTAGCTCAACCAGGGACGGGTTCAGCTGTGGCCATCGTTGGTCAGAATGTCTGGGTAGGTGGAGCCGGTTCTGTCTACGTGTATGAAGCTGGTTCTGGTGGATTCACGGGGTCGTACTTCCTGGCTGACGGTGACGTCCCGGGTGGAACAGCCTTTGCCGTGAAAGAAGGCCTGGCTGTTGTTGGCAATGGTGGAGCCGACAATGGACTCGGTGAAGCACGGATTCTGGCCCAGAATGAAGAGGGCTGGGTGATTGAGGCCACCGTCACGACGCCGTTCGAGGATCTTTATGCCTCCATTACCGGTGGCGAAGTGAAGTGTGGCGAAGGAGAAGCGGCGGAATTTCCGTGCCAGGATGTAGACCTGGTGTCCTTTCTGAATATTTCAGACCTTGGCGGTGGCCGGGGTATCCGAATGAACGATGTATGGGGCTGGACCGATCCTGAGACGGGGCGGGAGTATGTGATTGCCGGCCGTACGAATGGTACATCGTTCGTGGATATCACGGACCCTGCGAATCCGCGCTTCCTCGGTGACCTTCCTCTGACAGAGGGTGCCCAGCCGGCTTCCTGGCGCGATATGAAGGTGTACAAGAACCACACGTTCATTGTGTCGGATGGTGCCGGTCAGCATGGGATGCAGGTTTTCGATCTTACCCGCCTTCGTGATGTGACCGAGCCCCGGATATTCGAGGCCGATGCCCATTACGGAGGAATTGGCAGTGCCCACAACATCGTGATCAATGAGGAGACAGGTTTCGCGTATGCCGTGGGCGTAAACTCGGGTGGTGACACGTGTGGCGGTGGATTGCACATGATCAATATCCAGGACCCGCAGAACCCGACGTTTGCCGGATGTTTTGGTCATGAGGGTACGGGTCGGGCCGGCACGGGCTACTCACACGATGCCCAGTGTATCTTGTACAACGGTCCTGACGCCGATTACGCGGGTCGGGAAATCTGCTTCGGTCACAATGAGACGGCACTATCCATAGCCGACGTGACAGACAAGGACAATCCGGTCGGAATTTCCATTGGCGAGTATCCCAATGCCGGGTATACGCACCAGGGTTGGACGTCCGAGGATCTTCACTACTACTACGTAAACGACGAACTGGATGAAATGCAGGGTCTGGCCAGCAAGACGCGAACCATGATCTTCGACATCTCGGATCTGGACGATCCCATCCTGGTCAAGGAGCACCTCGGTGTGCATGCCTCGTCGGATCACAACCTGTACGTCCGGGGCAACCTGATGTACCAGTCGAACTACAATTCAGGCCTGCGCGTACTGGATATCTCAGATCCTGAGAATCCGGTAGAGGTAGCCTATTTCGATGTGGCGCCCCAGGCAGACAACGATACCGCTGGCTTCAACGGAACGTGGAGCAACTACCCGTTCTTTGACAGCGGTACCATCGTTGTAACGGGAATCGAGTCCGGCCTCTTCATGCTCAGAAAGAGCCAGATCGATCTCTGATATTTCCAGCGCATTGATCAATGGGGGGCGGCCGCATGGCCGCCCCCCATTTTTATGCCCGTGTTCCAGAGACGCCGGCGTACCCTACGCCTCCTGGAGGTATGCAAGTGTCTCACTGTCGAATGGACGCGGATGCATATTGAACACGCTTTCGAGCGCATTTCCGGGACACTCGTTTCCTTCCAACAGCATCCGGAACTGGTCGCTCGTAATGGGTAATGCCCATCCACCAAGCAGTGAAATAACGGGCGACATGAGCGCAGCCGGCTGTTTGATCATGGGTCTTTTCCCGATGCCTGCTCCCTCGGCTATCCGTTTCAGGATCTCCGTGTAGGCAAAGGCCTCCGGGCCGCCAAGGCACAGGCGTTTCCCATTCAGTTTCGGCTGAACGAGGGCATCCGTACACGCCTCGGCGACATCTTCCACGTGCACCGGTTGCATCAGATACGATCCGTCCCCGAACACGGGCCATACGGGAAAGGGTCTCAGCAAGGTGCGCACGAGCTGTGAACAGAATTCGGGCTGTCCAGGCGAGGGCTTACCGAAAATGAGTGAGGGTCGGAGGACGACGGCGTGCTCGAAACCGGCTCGAAGCACACTGTTCTCCGCTTTCCATTTGCTCGTCTGGTACGCCGACACACCGTCTTCGCGCGCACCGTTGGCGCTCATCTGGATGAATGACCGTACACCTGCCCGTTTTGCCTCCACAACCACATTCTGCGTACCCACGCGGTGTATGGCATTGAACGTGACTCCTTTTGACGGCTTTTCTTCAATGATACCAACCAGGTGCACAACGGCATCCATGCCGTCGGCCTTGCCATGCAGGGACGACGGTCGCAGGATGTCGCCCTCCACCCACTCCAGATGCTTCCCGGAGTCGGCGCGGCCCGGATCCATTGCGCCCGTGGGTAGCGACCGGACCAGGGCACGGACATGGTGCCCGGCTGAAAGAAGTGAACGGGCCACATATTGGCCAACGAATCCGGTCGCGCCGGTCAGGAATACATTCATTGCAGGTAGTGGAAGGTGAGTGGAAGGTGCCATACTTCTATTCGTGGAATGCAGCGCGGGTCCCACCATTCGGCGGCGCAGCCGGAACCATACTGCTGTGTTTTTCAGTACAACCGATACCGGTCGCATCTCTCCGCAAAAACCCCTTCCTGGATGAAAATCACTTTTTTCGGTCACTCGGCACTCAAGATAGACCTGGATGGCACCACGCTGCTCGTCGACCCTTTTCTCTCCGACAACCCACTCTCGGACCAGGATCCCTCGGCGCTCCATCCGGACGTGATTCTGCTGACACACGCCCACGGGGATCATTGGGGCGATACACCGCAGATTGCCGCCCGCACCGGTGCGCTCGTCGTTGCCAATTTCGAAATCACCCAGTATCTCGGTGCCAAGCACGACCATTCAAATGTGCAGCCCATGAATACAGGAGGATCATGGCAATTCCCGTGGGGCCGGGTAACGCAGACCTGGGCCAGGCACAGCTCGTCTTTTTCTGACGGCACGTACGGTGGTAATCCAGGCGGCTATATCCTGGAAGCGGAAGGAAAGTGCATTTACATGGCAGGTGATACGAGCCCTTTCATGGAAATGGAGTGGATGGGACACGATTTTGATATCGACGTGGCATTGTTGCCCATTGGTGACTGTTTCACGATGGGACCGGAAGGGTCGCGCCGGGCCGCCGACATGCTGAACCCGGAGTTGATCATTCCCCTGCACTTCAATACATTTCCTCTTATTGAGGTCGATACGGACGCGTGGCAGGCCATGATGGGAGAAGCCGGTCACGCCACGCGTGTCCTCGAACCCGGGACAGCCATGGAGCTGTAGTACCATGAACATATTCAGGAAGACAACCGCCAGGCATCCAGGCGCGGTACCAGACTGCGCCGAGGGGAGGGCACTGTTGTTGGGCCGGGTTCTGGGTCTCGTTGTCATTCTGAGTGGATTCCTGATGGCGGACCACGCTGCTGCCCAGCGCCCCATCCAGATGTTCGATCCGTTTTACCGCGGCGAGTCCGCGTCCCGTACGTTCTATGACAGTTACGCGGTGACTGCAGAGCTCTCTTACCGGCCAAGGGGTCTGCTGCAGGCGGACGATGCGGCTGGCGGAGCGGTGGCATCGGGAATCGGAAGTGATCCGCTTGGATTGAACCTGCTTTTTGAATACCAGTTGACGCCGTTTCTCGATGCCGGTGCGTATGTCGATGCGTCCGGAAGTGCAGCCGGGCGTACACTCGGAATCAACTGGCTGCAGCTCAAGTACTTCCGGCACGAGGAGGGGACCGACTACGCCATCCGGCTTGCCCTTGACCCATCATCCGATGCGCGTGGGGGTTTCCCGCAGATGGATCTCGGCTTCCTGTACGAATCCTTGCTTTCTCCGACCGTTTCAACCGACTTTGGCGTCGGTGTGCGCCGCGTACACGTCGGCTTCCAGGAACTCACAAACGACAATCTTCTCCTGCGTAACCGGGCCATCGGTTGGGAAATGCACATGTCGACGAGCTACCGGGTGGTATTCGATCCGGCAGGTAGCAACATGTTCATCCACGGCCTGCTGCAGGGCGGACGCTATGATCTGGTGGAGTGGGTGGCCGGACAGTCCGAGCGCACGTCCACCGACTATCGTGGTGGTGTAATCTGGCTGCGCTCCGGTCTGGATATCAAACGCCCGGGCTACCAGTTTGAACCGTATCTGAGCATTCCTGTCTCCCAGTGGGCGCCGTCCGAGGGCGAGTGGCCGCGGAACCGGACCCGCATCGGTGTCCGGTTCATGATTCGATGACCATTGGAATCCTGTCCGACACGCACGGGTGGTTCCATCCCCATCTTGCCCATTATCTGGAGGGCGTAGACCTGATTCTGCATGCCGGCGATATCGGATCGGTTGATGTGCTTGTTGCACTGCAGGCCCTGGCACCGGTGAAGGCGGTCTACGGCAATGTTGACGGGTGGGACATCCGGGCCGAGGCGCCGGAACACCAACAATTCGAGGTGGATGGACTGGCCTTCATGATGACCCATATTGCAGGTCACCCTGGCCGGTGGCAGCGTGGAATAGGACAGACGCTGCGAGCGCGGCGCCCCGACGTATTCGTATGCGGCCATAGTCATATCTTGCAGATTGAACGCGTCGCGACGCTGGGGAACATGCTGTTCATCAACCCGGGAGCGGCAGGACGCCAGGGATTTCACCAGGTGAAGACCTGTGTCCGCATCCATACTCACCAGGGAACCCTCCGCCAGGCTGAAGTAATCCACCTGGACGAACAACCCGTATCGAACCGGATCGACCCACCATGAGCGTACAGACCGATCGTTTTGACCTGCGGGCCCTGTTTGAGACAAGCCAGCTGTTGAGTTCGTCTCTCGATCTCGGGTTTGTGCTCAGCAATCTGCTGCGAACAGCCATGGGTAAGCTGCTCGTGACCCGCGGCGCGGCATTGTTGTTCGATCCGTTGACCGGGGCGTACAAGGTTGGCGCATCCAAGGGTATTCCTGGACTCCCGGTCGGTGAGGTCGTCCGGCTCGGTGGATTCACCCCGGACGGTATCCTGAAAGGGGACGACGTACCGGACGCACTTCGGGAACGCAATGTCTCGCTCGTTTTCCCCGTCGCTTTTGGTCACCGGGAGATAGGCCTGATTGGACTGGGCTCCAAATTCACCGGTGCACCCTTCGAGGACCAGGAACTGGAATTCATGGCCTCACTCGTGAACATGAGTTCAGCGGCCGTTCACAACTCCATGATGGTAGAGGAACTCAAGGTCGCCAACCGGGATCTTGATGGAAAAGTACAGCAGCTCAATACACTCTTCGACCTGTCACAGGAATTCAATGCCACCGTCGACAGAAAACGTCTCGTGAAGCTGTTGACCTTTGCCCTGATGGGGCAGATGATGGTCAACAAACACGTGTTCATGATTCGGTCGGTAGGGGCGGGCGCATCCGAAGGGCATGGCGTGCATATCGTTGCTGTTCGGGGTGTTCGGGAGAAGGAGTTTTCCGACGACATGATGCAGACCCTCTGTGACCTGCCCGAGATGGTACTTCTCGACGAAGATTGCCCCGACTCGCTGCGCTCCCTCTGCGACATGGGTTTTCGTCTGCTGCTGCCCATCCGCCAGAAGGGAGAAACCGGTGCCGTACTCGGGCTCGGGTCCAAGATGAACGGGCAGGATTACCAGCCGGACGAGGTGGAATTCCTCTACGCGCTCGGAAACCTGGCGTTTGTATCGCTCCAGAATTCGTTCCTCGTGGAGGAACAGATCGAGAAAGAGCGCATGGCGGAGGAAATGCGTCTCGCCCGGGAAATCCAGGAGCGTCTTCAGCCGAGCGGTCTGGCCGACGTGAATGGGCTGGAAGTCGCCGCACTCGCCCTTCCCAGCCGAGAGGTGGCCGGAGATTATTATGACATCATCCGGATGGATGAGGACGTCACGCTTTTCGCGATTGCGGATGTCACGGGAAAGGGCATGCCAGCGAGCCTGCTGATGTCCAATGCCCAGGCCTGCCTACGGGTTCTGACGCCCCTCGGCCTCGATTTGACGGACGTCACCAGCCACATGAACCGCGTCATCTGCGAGAACACGGGGTATGACAAGTTCATCACGTACTTCCACGGCATTTATCGTCACGCAGATCGCTCATTCGAGTACGTGAACGCCGGGCACAACCCGCCGACGCTGGTGCGGGCAAACGGTGACAAGGAACTGCTGGAGGCGGGAGGCCTGCTGCTCGGTGTGATGGCGGGAATGTCCTACGAAAAGGGGATGGTCACACTGCGTGAGGGAGACGTACTGGCCATGTTCACGGACGGTGTTACCGAAGCCATGAGCCCGGAGGATGAAGAGTATGGTGAGGAGCGACTGGAGGCGCTCCTCGTAGAAAATCGCCACAGGTCGGCTTCCGAGATCATGCACGTCGTGCGGGAAGATATTCGCGACTTTACCGGCGATGTGCAGGTGCTGTCTGACGACCTGACCATGATCATACTGAAGGGCTGCTGAATGCACCCTGCCACGCGATGGTATTCGTTCTGAACGTCAGCGCCGCAGACGGCCCGAGGGAAACGTGACGACGCTCTGGTTGCCATCCGTGCCCACGGAGGCAACGCCGAACAGGAAATTGTCGATGACAATGCCTTTCAGCGTGTGGGATGTCACGTCGGGTCCCACGAAGCGCATGTGTTGCCACTGGGGGGCGGTGGTATCGCGCCAGTAAATGAGATAGCCAGCCAGGTTCGGGTCGTCGACCGGATCCCACTGCAATGTTGTGGACGGTTGTACGGCGCCGCCGATCCGGACCTGGTCCGGAGCCGGCGGCGCCGCAGCCAAACCGGCGAGCGTCAGAATGTTCACGGCGGTAAGCCGGGCGGCGTAGTCGGCATTCACGCCCTCAACTACGTCTCCGTAGGCAATCCCGTCTTCCACCCGGATGTCCTGATGCTGGCGGGTGTAATTTTCATGGGTCTCCATGATGCGGATTCCGGGATATCCGGCATCGTTGAAGGGGCGATGGTGCCCTCCGCGGCCGAATCGATCCAGACGATACACAAGCACGGGGTTCATTTCCGGCATGTAGAGTTGCGTCATGCGATGAACATATCGTGCCAGCTGAAGCGACACGCCGTCGACTTCGCCCCCCTCGAACCGCCGCCGGCGACGTTCCTGTTCCGTTTCGGTAACGGGAGTGGGCTCGGAGAAAATGCGGAATGAGCGGTTGTCAATGACGCCGTCAATTCCTTCGATGTTGCCAATCATGTCGTTGTTCACCACGCCTACAATATTCCATCCTTCTTCCCGGGCAACACCGGCCATATGGGCGCCACCCCACAGACCCTGCTCTTCGCCCGAAAGCCCGACATAGACGATGCTCGAAGGAAATTCGTGGCCCGACAGCACGCGGGCTGCCTCTATTACGCCCGCCATGCCGGACGCGTTGTCGTTTGCACCGGGCGCATCGGTTGTGCCATCGGTCGCGTCCGACGCGCGCGAATCGATGTCACCTGCCATGATCACATACGAGTCGGGATAGCGGGTTCCTCGTTGGATGGCGAGCACATTGACGACCTCCACATCCCGTATCGCACGTGACGAACTGCCCTCCTCAACGAACATACGCTGTGTCGACACCTCGAGACACAGGCCACAGGAGGCGGAAATCCGGCGGAACTCGGCCTCAATCCAGCGCCGGGCGGCGCCAATGCCACGCGTCGAGGAAAGCGTGTCTGAAAAGGTGTTGCGCGTGCCGAAGCCGGCGAGTGTTCGGACATCATCCATGATCCGGTCGGCACGTACAGCGTCTACGAGGGCATACATGCGTGCGTCCAGCAGGGCCGGCGCATCTACCCGGTTCTGCTGTGCGACGATGGGGTGTGCTCCGGCCAACAGTACCAGGACCGATGTGACAAGGAAACCGGGAATGAAGCGTGTGTGTGGCATGGCAGTTGGTTGGGAGGTATCAACGGGTGGAGTGCGAGACTGCAAAGCGCGCCAGGAGCTGCACGCCAGGGTCGGGAAGCTGCGCAGAGGCGCGGGGGGCGAGTGCCATGTACACGAGGAGTATCGGCAGGGGGCGGAGGCAATCGGGCATGCGACGTGATGTGCTGGTTGGAAACAGGCTACAAAAAAAAGCAGCCCCGTTCAATGCCTTGCGGTCGAACGGAGCTGCCGAAATGTAAGCATCAGCGAAGTGCGTACCCCCTCAAATACGGTCTTCGCCTGCTCACACTGTGTACATCATCGGATGTACGGACAATGGATTTAA
>PCUY01000013.1 GCA_002787815.1 Bacteroidetes bacterium CG12_big_fil_rev_8_21_14_0_65_60_17
CGTGCCGTAGGGTCAGGCGTGTCTCGAGGCGCGATTCATGGTGCGTGCCGGACGTCCATCAATGAGCGCACGCAGTGGGCTTACCCCTTCCTGCGGAAGTACCGGACACCTGGCAGGCCATCAAAATCCTCATCCTGCGACCATAGCATCGCCTCGTGTGCGCTAGACACCGAATAAATCAGGCTGTCAGCCATGGGTAGCTGCAGCTCCAGACTGAATCGTGCCGCTTGCAAGGCAATGTTCGCATCAACATCCACGACAATGCCCTGTCTCATGTGGGCTACGGCTTGGAATGCGGCTGCCACATCACGGTGTTTGCAGACAACCTTGAACACCTCATACAGACAAATGGTTGGAACAAGTAGTGAACTGACCTCAAGAATGGGGGCCGCGAATGCGTGCGCGTTCGGACCATCTACAAAAAATTCCACCCATCCTGATGAATCGACTACGTTCACAGCTCTCGATCCTTCTCTCGGTCAATTCCGGAGTCCATACCCCGAATGAAGCCTCGCATGTCCTCCATAGGTCTGACAGGAACGATTTCAATGCGATTATCCCAGGAAAACACCTCTACGAGTTGCCCTGCCTCGATATTCATACTCGTTCGAATATCCTTGGGAATTACGACCTGGAATTTCGGTGAAACCCTGACTGTAGCCATTGATCGATCGTCATTTCGTTTTACGAAGCGATTATCGAACGTCATGTTTTTCCGCGTGTTTCGCCATATATACCCTGACACGGAACATGAAAAATCATAACCCGATGAAGACACCCAGGAAATCCCGTCACGCAGGTTGGCCGCACAGGATGAGGGCGCCGAGGGGCGGCAAATCGAGGACGATGGAGTGGGTACGGCCGTGCGCGGGAACGGCCTGGATTTCTTCGCCGTGCCGGCACGTGAGCTGCTGCGGCGTGCCCGTGCCGCTGCCGCCGAACTGCGGGCTGTCCGAATTCAGATTCACCGTCCAGCGGTAGCCGTCGGGAAGGCCCACGCGGTAGGTCGCATGCGGAACGGGCGTGAAATTGAAGACGAACACCAGAACCGTGTCACCGGAGCCGCCGCGCCGGAGGTAGGAGGCGACACAGTTCTTCGTATCGCCAAAATCAATCCACTCGAAACAGCCCTGGGCGTCCCTCTGGAGTGCGTTCGATGCGCCGTACAGCGCGTTGAGCGCGCGCACCCAGGACTGTAGACCCGTATGGAGACCAACTTCGACCTGCCCGTCCGCGCCAGCGGCGTCCGAGTCCGCATCCAGGAGCCACCAGTCCAGGCCCCGGTCGTGGCTCCACTCGCGGCCCTGTCCGAATTCCATGCCCATGAACATGAGTTTCTTGCCCGGATGACCGAACATGTGGGCGAAGAGCAGGCGGAGGTTGGCCGCCTTCTGCCAGTCATCGCCCGGCATCTTGCCAAAGAGCGAGCCCTTTCCGTGGACGACTTCGTCGTGCGATAGCGAGAGCATGTAGTTCTCGGCCCAGGCGTAGACAAGCGGAAACGTGAAGTCGTGGTAGTGGTGCTGGCGGTAAATGGGGTCGCGGCGGAAGAACTCGAGCGTATCGTGCATCCAGCCCATGTTCCACTTGAAGAGGAAGCCCAGGCCGCCGTTGTAGGTCGGCGCCGATACGCCAGGCCAGGCCGTCGATTCCTCGGCAATCATCATGGCCGTCGGAAAAGCCGAGAATACTTTTTCGTTGACACTCTTGAGAAAGTCCACGGCCTCCAGGTTTTCGCGGCCGCCGAACTGGTTCGGAGTCCACGTATCGCGCGAGTAGTCGCGGTAGAGCATGGACGCCACGGCGTCAAAGCGGAGACCGTCGACGTGGTACTCATCGAGCCAGAAGAGCGCATTCGATATCAGGAAGTTGCGCACCTGCGGACGACCGTAGTCGAACACATACGTGCCCCAGTCCGGATGATGCCGCATGATCGGGTCGGTGTACTCGAAGAGGGGCTCGCCGTCGAAGGCCTCAAGCCCCTGCCTGTCGGTGGCAAAATGCGCCGGCACCCAGTCGAGTATGACACCAATGCCGTACTCGTGCAGCGTGTTGACCAGGTACTTGAAGTCCACGGGCGAACCGTAGACACCCGTCGGCGCAAAATAACCGACCACCTGGTATCCCCAGGAGCCATAGTAGGGATGTTCGAGGACGGGCATGAGCTCCACGTGCGTGTAGCCCATGCTCCGTACGTACTCCGCGAGCGGACGGGCCAATTCCCGGTAGGTCATGACGCGGCCGTCCCCGTGACGTCGCCACGATCCGAGGTGCACTTCATAGACGCTCACAGCCCGCTCCAGGTCACGGGGACCGCCGCGCCCCGCCATCCACTCCGAATCGGTCCACTCGAAGTCAAGATCCGCCACAATGGCCGAGAGCCCCTCGTGTGCGCTCCCCCCGGGCCGCGGCGGCTCCATGTCGAAGGCAAACGGATCGGTCTTGTCCACCGCATGCCCAAAGCGGTACACCCGGTACTTGTATTTCATGCCCGGTCGCGCCCCGCGCACATAGATTTCCCAGGTCCGCGCCATGCCCTCTCCCATGGGCCGCATGACGTGCTTCTCCCCGTCCCAGTCATTGAAATCACCTATCAGCACCACCTTGTCGGCTCTCGGCGCCCACACCCGGAACCACGTTCCACCCCGGTTCGGATGCGCCCCAAAGGTACGGTGACTGGCCTGCAATTGACCCTTGCCCCACAAATAGAGGTCATAATTGGAAATACGTGGCACGGCAGCGTGGGGTCTTGTGGGCAAATGCAGCGTAGACGAACCTGGGGGCGCGCCGAAAAGTACGTAATAAACGTCTTATCTTCCGTGTTACCTGCCTTCGCCCCGTCGTATCTCCCCAGTAAATCCAGCCTATGCACGCTCCCGGTCGTCCCTATCCGCTTGGCGCCACCTGCCACGGTCAGGGAACCAACTTTGCCCTCTACTCCCAGTCGGCCACCGCCGTCGAACTTGTGCTTTTCAACGCGCCACACGACTCCGCCCCCTCCCGCACCATCGAGGTCGTGGAGCGCAGCGGGCCCATCTGGCACGTTTTTCTGCCCGATGTCGGCCCCGGCCAGCTCTACGCATACCGCGTTGACGGCCCGTGGGACCCGGAGCAGGGGCACCGCTTCAACCGGAACAAGGTGCTGCTCGACCCCTACGCGCATCTGATTGGCCGCGAACCAACGTGGGACAACGCGCTCTTCGGCTATGACGCCACAACGGGAGACGATCTCGTTTTCTCGGGCGAGGACAGCGCGGCCGTCGCCCCACTCGGCAAAGTCTGTCAGAACAGCTTCGACTGGCTGGGCGATGCCTGTCCGAACGTCCCCTGGCACGAAACCATCATATACGAAACCCACGTCCGGGGCCTGACCATGCGCCACCCCGACGTGCCCGAAGCGCTGCGCGGTACGTTCGCTGGTCTGGCAACCCCTCCCGTCCTCGACCACCTGAGAGCGCTCGGCGTGACGACCGTGCAGCTGCAGCCGGTGAACGCCAAGATTTCAGAGCGCCGCCTCGACGAAAACGGGCTTGTGAATTACTGGGGATACAACCCACTCGCTTTCCTGGCCCCCGAGCCCAGTTACGCCGCCGAGCCGGACCAGGCGCACACCGAGTTCAAGACCATGGTCCGCACGCTGCACCAGCGGGGGTTCGAGGTCATCGTGGATGTGGTATTCAACCACACGGCCGAAGGCAACCACCTCGGGCCGCATCTGTCCTTCCGCGGTATAGACAACAAACACTATTACAAGACGCAGCCGGAGAATCCCCGCTTCCTGATGGATTTCACGGGCACCGGAAATACGCTCCACGCGGGTAATCCGTATGTGCTGCAACTCATTACGGACAGCCTTCGGTACTGGGTGCAGGTCATGCACGTGGACGGCTTCCGCTTCGATCTGGCCTCCACGCTTGCCCGTGAGCTCTACGCGGTCAACATGCTTGGCACGTTTTTCACCGTCATCCAGCAGGATCCCGTGCTCAGCCAGGTCAAACTCATTGCCGAGCCGTGGGACGTCGGACCGGGTGGCTACCAGGTGGGCTCCTTCCCCTGGCTGTGGACCGAATGGAACGGCCGCTATCGCGACACGGTCCGGCAGTACTGGCGGGGCGATCCGCATCGCGTCGGGGATTTTGCGACCCGCGTCACGGGCAGTTCCGACCTCTACGCCAATTCAGGCCGCCGCCCGCACGCATCCATCAATTTCATAACGGCCCACGACGGCTTCACGCTGCGTGACCTGGTCAGCTACAACGAAAAACACAACCTGGCCAATCTCGAGGACAACCGTGACGGCCACGAACCGAACTACAGCACGAACTGCGGTGTCGAAGGGCCGACCGACGACGCATCGGTACTGCTGCAGCGCGACCGCCTCATGCGTAGCCAGATGGCCACGCTGCTCTTCTCGCAGGGCGTCCCCATGATTCTGGGCGGCGACGAAATGGGCCGCACGCAGCTTGGCAACAACAATGCCTACTGCCAGGACAACGAAATCACATGGTACGACTGGTCGCTCGGGGAGCGCGAGCAGGCGTTCCTCAAGTACGTACGCGAACTCGTGGCGCTGCGTCGACGCCACCCGTCACTGCGCAGACGCGCGTTCATCAACGGCTCGAACGAAGCCGTCTGGTGGCACGCCCACGGCCGCCCGATGACGGTGGACGACTGGCACGAGGGAGCGCGACACTCGGTCGGCCTCATCCTGCATGGAGATCGCATCCGCGATGTCCGCTCGGACGGAAGTCCCATTGTCGATGCAACGCTCTTCCTCATCTTCCACCAGCCAGCCACAAGCCACCGTGTCGTGCTCCCGGTTTTCGGGCGCGAGTGGACCGTGCTCCAGGGCTGCCACTGCCTGGCCGACGGCTCGGTGTTCGACGAGGGAGCGGCGGTGCTCGTGGAC
>PCUY01000030.1:0-24488 GCA_002787815.1 Bacteroidetes bacterium CG12_big_fil_rev_8_21_14_0_65_60_17
ACTCGAATGACCCGGCCATACTTCGCTCCTCACGCCTTGATAAACGCCATTTTCGACTGCTACAGCGGGTTCTGGCGTAGTGTGAACAGGCCCTAGCCAGATCGCGAATGTCCCTCTTAACAATGGTCGATACGTACGCATCGAACCAGGCGCGCCTTCGGACTTGAGACGTTCGTTCAAGCACCTCCGGATATCCTCCCGTATGGACGAGCGCCCTGTAGTCCTCGACCCCATCTCTCCCAGCCACCTTGGGCAGCGCGTCTCCAAAACATGCATCTATGAAATGCTCCGGCCGGTCGCGTTGCTCTCCCTGAGAGAATGGATGCAGGGTGATAATTTCCATACGGCCTGCCAGCGACTCTGATATACCCGGCACGGTCAGCACGTTTGCGCTGCCCGTAAGCAGAAACAACCCTGGTCGTCTGTTCGAGTCGACACGCAGCTTTATGGCACGGAAAATATCCGGAACCCGCTGCGCCTCATCCAGAACAACCGGCCCATGGAACGAGGAGACGAACGCCTCTGGATCGGACCTTGCGGCAGCCTCCGTGGTGATCATGTCAAACGACACATACGAAACGTCCTTGCTCCCGCCGAACCCGGCATCCGCAACGCTACGCGCAAGCGTGGTTTTTCCTGACTGCCTCGGACCGTTAAGAAAAACGACGGGTGTATCGCCGAGAGCAGCCAGCAAACGTGATGTGATACCTCGTGCCTTCATTCATGCAAAAAAACCATACAGTGGTTGAACAACAACCATTTCATGGTTGATTTACATTGTGCTATGCGTTGCCGGGGCAAAGGTCGTAACAATGATCACTTCTACCGCGGGCAGCGTGGACAGGGACGCGTCTCTCCATGTGCCCCACAGCACCAGTTCATGCGCGGTATACGTGTAGGAGAGTGCAAGATTCTCGCCATGCTCCTGGAAGAAGCGCCGCGTCGATGGAAGTGGCATTCCGTCGCCCTCGACCATGACAAAACCAGAGTCAACCACCGCCGGCGTGATCGATGGAATGTCGAGCTTCAGGTACCACGTCGCACCCTCACTTACCCAGCCCGTTCCGTTTTCAAGCCGGATGAATACCCGTTCAATGGCCGCACCGGAGGCCATCCCGGACATACCATTCTCTCCCTGCGGACCTGTTGGACCATCGCAGGCAAACCCCGTGGCGGCCAAACCAATTACAAGGACTGTCAGAACCCACGATCTCGCGTGTCGGTATCCCATGCGTCTCATTCAATTATGGGCTCTACGGTCACGATGCGAAGCGTATCGGTAAGACGAGGCATCTGGGATGTGGACTCGAAGTCCGACGAACCAATTATCCAATATCTCAGAAAGCCTGGACGCGTGGTATAGTTGTGTTGCACCGATCCGACCGGAAGATCCTGCACAAAGGGAAGCATGGGGCCATCCTTGATCTGCACGAATATGGCACCCGCCCCGAGAACAGCCAGCGTCAAGGACGGTACCGCAATCTCCCGCTCCAGAATGAGAAGACTCGGGTCCTCCCGAAATGCTATAAAACTGGGCGGCGGCACCAACTGTACCGTCATTCCGGGTACGCCATCGCCACCATCCATGCCCGGCTCTCCTGCCGGTCCCACAGGACCTTCACATGACACGAGCAGCAGGAGCCCAACCAATACGACACTTGGGTACAAGGATGATTTCATCTCGCTTATTCTCTCGGCGAAACGATCGTGACGATAAAATCTGAGCTGAATGGTCGCCGAAATGTAGTGGTCCCTTCGCCCCAAAAGCCCCAGATAGTGAGTGCTTGTTCTTCATAGGTATATGTCATGAACAAACTCGATCCTTCCAAAGCACGTCTATCCGCTGGAAGCGGGGTCCATCCCAAAACCTGTACTTGTACGAACCCACCCTTCACGACCGAAGAGGTTATTTCCGGCACATGGAGTGTCTGGTGATAAACCGAGTCTTCAAACACCCAGTTTCTCGGGTCCAATCCCACAATCGTCTTTTTGACATAGGCTCTGTCTGCGTCCATGCCGGGTGCACCCGCTTCGCCCATGGGGCCAACCGGGCCTTCACACGCGCCGACCAGCACCGCACAGAGTATGAAAAGCGCGTTTTTCATTCCCGTCGGGGGTTTACGATAACTACATGAAGTGTATCCGCAAATGGAACAGCCGCTTCGTCCGGCAATCCGAACGATGGAAGGAGCCAGTACACGATCCGGCCGGGCTCCGGCGTGTAATTGTGCTGCAGCGACTCGTCACCAATGAACTCTGTATAGGGTAGCGGAAAACTGTCCTTGAACTGTACGAATACTGATCCCAGGCTCAGTACTTCCAGTGTCAATTCAGGCACGTCGAGAAAGGCACGAAACATTTTCCGCTGGACGCCCTCCACACGGGAGACATCTGACGCACTGACCGGTACGAGGTGTGTCGTAAGCCCGGGCTCTCCGTCCGCACCGGCCGGCCCCGGCGGACCTTCGGGGCCCGTCGGGCCGTCGCAGCCAAAAAGAACTACTGCTAAGAGTATATACAGGCAACGAGTAGGTACGTAAATGGCATTCATCTTCGGATAACGATATTATTTACGCGGGTGGCACCACCGGCAAATGTAGTCCGAAGAAAGTACACGCCTGGCTTCTGCGTCTCAATGTGCCACTCTACCTCCGTGGAGCGTCCAGAATTATTGGAGGGCGACAGCTCAGTCACGAGACGCCCCAGCACATCATATATGGCCAAGTGTATGGGTACGGATTCGCCGGATTCCATCCTGATTACTACACTGTCATGCGCAGGATTGGGATATACGTTTACCGTGGGCCCTGCGGAAGCAACATCAGTGTTACTATCAGTTCCCAGGCCAGCCTTCGCACCGGGCGGAAGACCACAACCGGCCGTTGTCCCTTCCAGAACCGTTATACTGGTAGATGCAGATTGGGTCGAACTGGATACGTCCACTCTGAGATCTGCGCCAGGATGGTCAAACAGCGTGTACAGAATTGTTGGGGTAGATACGGCCATGTTCGTCCAGGTAGACGACCACGTCGGCTTCTCGAACCAGCTGTACGTACAATTGGTACATGGATTGGCCAGTCCCGTGTCGAAGTAGGCCTCCGCCTGGAATTCACAGCTCTCCTTGTGTTGCATATTCGTAGGACCGTGTATGGTAACCGTAAGATCACCACTTGGAGGAGTCGTGGGACTGCGATATGCCGCCACGTCGGGTGCGGAAAGCGTCCAAACACGTGCAACGTCGTTCCAGTGCGCCGTTCCATAATTTTCTTCTGGCTGCGACCACATAAGATCTCTGTTGTTAGATTGTTCGATGCTCATCAGGGAGAAAAACACACCAGGTTCCCAAAATCCGTGTCCGAATTCGTAGGGAGTGGTACCGGGGTCATTGTCGTGCCTTCCGCCGACAATATGGCCCATTTCGTGAACAAAAGTCCATTTCTCATATTGATTCAGCGTTGCTTGAGGGAGGTTTTATGGACGGCACGGCACCATCAAAATCATCTGTCAAATTGTCCACGACGGCCGCCACAACATCAGCTCCATACAGATCCCTGAGCGAGGCAATCGCGCTGTTTGTTGCAAGGTAATTCAGGACCGTGGTCGTCGTTGTGTTGTCTGGCAATTCCACATCTTACACGACGCCCACAACGTGCATGGAGCCTGTCGAACCGGAACTGTCAATGGCCGTATT
Organism: Bacteroidetes bacterium CG12_big_fil_rev_8_21_14_0_65_60_17; assembly: GCA_002787815.1. Taxonomy (GTDB): domain Bacteria; phylum Bacteroidota; class Rhodothermia; order Rhodothermales; family UBA10348; genus 1-14-0-65-60-17. The sequence goes on from PCUY01000030.1 coordinate 3,692, forward strand.
CAGGTCCGTTTGTGAAGTGTTCGCATCTGCTAAGTCAAAACTCACCAATGGCGAGGTCACAAACAGTACATCAATCTGACTCGATCCTGACATTCCGGCTGCCAGGTTATTGACAAAATCACGCTTTCCGGCTTTTCCCTGTATCCCGGCATGTTCATAGAGAACCAAATCGCCTCCTTTCGGCCTGTCAGGATCCAGCAACTGCAACACGGACACGCCAGGCGTTGCTGGAACCACGTCGAATGATTCTTGGCCGACAGAAAAGCCACCCGTCAGTTTGCCCCGATGCAGCACAAATCGAGCGTATTGGCCTTCCGATTTACCCTGCCAGATAAAAAGGCTGTCTGATTTCGCCCAGTAACCATCGGTTCGAAATGCAATGGGTTTTCCCAGGTACGGTACGGATATTTCAAAGCGTGCTTGTTTCAGAGTTTGTCTGGCATTCGCATGCAGCATCACGGCATCTGCCTTCAATGACGCTCTGTCCTGCCGTATTGAAGTGAGGATTTCCAATGTCGGCCCACGCACGGCTTCATCTGATATGACATGAAAAAGATCACTGGTTTGCGCCTTCGATTCAGATGAAATCGCTACAAACGCAAGAATTACGAGAGAGAGAGAGAGAGAGAGAGAGAGAGAGCCTGATCATAATATTTTACCGGTTGGCCATACGAACTGCGACCGGTACCTTACCGCAGGGCCGCTGAATTGTCAAGGCAATATGAAGTACCCTTCATCTGCCGACGTGTTGCCGGATGATTTCGAGCGCTGCATCCAGCGTGTCATTCGGGATGTTGAGCGGGGGAGCTATCCGCACGAGCGTGTCCGAGTGGAGCGTCCAGCCGAGGAGGACGCCGTCGGCGAGACAGGCGCTCACGACGCGGGCCGTCTCTTCAGGCGAGGAGAGTACCATGCCGAGCATCGCGCCCATGCCGCGCACCTCCACGACGCCGGGGATGTGGAGCGCCTTCCGAACCCGGGCTTCAATCCCAGGGGCGCGTTCATGGAGGCGCTCCTGGACGAGCACCTCCAACGCCGCGTGGGCCGCCGCGCACGACACCGGATGGCCGCCGAACGTGGTCACGTGGCTGAGCGACGGGTTCTCCCGAAGCGCGCCCATGATCTCCGGACGGCTGGCAAACGCGCCAATCGGCATGCCTCCCCCGAGCGCTTTGGCGAGCGTGATGATGTCCGGCACGACACCGAATTGCTCGGCGGCAAACAGCGTCCCGGTGCGGCCCATGCCGGTCTGGATCTCATCGAAGATCAGTAGCGCACCGACCTCGGTGCATCTGTCGCGCAGCGCCTCATGCCAGGCGCGGCTCGGTACGCGTACGCCACCCTCGCCCTGGATGGGCTCGGTGATGACGGCCGCGACCGTGTTGTCTATCGCGTCGAGCGCATCCACCCGATCAAATGGAAGGAACGTGACGTCCGGAAGGAGTGGAAGGAACGGTTCGCGGTATACGCTGCGGCCGGTCACGGAGAGCGATCCGTGTGTATCGCCGTGGTAGGACCGGTCGAAGGCCACGAGGCGGGTCCGTCCGGTAGCTTTCTTGGCGAGTTTGAGCGCGCCTTCGTTGGCCTCGGTGCCGCTCATGGTGAAGTAGATCGATGACAGATCGCCTGGCAGCACACTGGCCAGGAGCGCGGCGAGGGCAGACTGCGCCTCCTGGATGAACTCGCCGTAGACCATCACGTGGAGGTGGCGATCGAGCTGGCGGCGAATGGCCGCGAGGACGGCTTCGTGGCGGTGGCCGAGCGAGGAGACGGCAATCCCGCTGATGAGATCTGTCAGTCGGCGGCCATCCGTGAGCCAGATGTACGGCCCCTCGGCGCGGTCGACTTCGAGGGCCATGGGCGCATGTGACGTCCAGGCCACGTGGCGCTGAAACTGTTCGCGGGGGGTCGTCATGGGCGAGTCGGCATGTGAACGCCGTCATGAGAAAACTTAATGAGGCGCCTGCGTGGCGCTGGGGCATTCCGCCGGGCGACGTATATTGGCACTATGACACTGCATCATCACCATGTGCTTTCACGCCGCCGCGACGACTGAGACGCGCCGTGATCCATTGGGTTCAGGCATTCCGGTCGTACGTCACCGGGGTGCCTTTTTTTATGCCCTCCACGCTCCACTCTCCCATGAACGAGAACAAACGCACCACCACGCTCCGCCTTGCCGTCCAGAAATCGGGGCGCCTCTCGGATGCTTCGATGGATCTGCTGGCCGCCTGCGGCATCAAGGTCAGTCGTCCCGACCGCAAACTCCGCGCCGTGGCCGATCATTTCGACATGGAACTGCTGTTCCTGCGCGATGACGACATTCCCGGCTATGTGGAGGATGGCGTGGCAGACCTCGGCATCGTGGGCGAAAACGTGCTTTTTGAACGCGAGCGCGATATCCAGGTCGTCCACCGGCTCGGGTTCGGAAAATGCCGCCTCTCTATCGCCGTACCACGCGACATGCCCTACGACGGGCCGGAAAGTCTGGTGGATGCGGACATCGCGACGTCCTATCCAGGTCTGCTCGGACGCTGGCTCGATGAGCGGAGCATCGGGGCATCGATCCACGAAATCAGCGGATCCGTCGAAATTGCTCCGGGAATCGGGCTCGCGACGGCCATCTGCGACCTCGTGTCGTCCGGCAGCACGCTGATATCGAACGGGCTGAAGGAGGTCGAGGTCATCATGCGCTCCGAAGCGGTGCTGTTCTCAAAAAGCGCGCTTACCGACAAACAGCAGGAGCTTGTCGCCGCGCTGACGTTCCGCATGAAATCGGTGCTGACGGCGCGTAAATACCGCTATATTCTCATGAACGTGCCCAATCAGGCCATCGACCAGGTGGCGGCCATCCTGCCCGGCATGAAAGCGCCCACGGTCATGCCGCTTGCGGAAGAGGGCTGGAGCAGCGTGCACTCGGTCATCACGGACGATCAGTTCTGGGACATCATTGACCAGCTCAAGGCCGCTGGCGCCGAGGGCATGCTCGTCACCCCCATTGAAAAAATGGTGCTCTGACATGACCATCCGCACCGTTACCAGGCCCGCTCCGGAGACGTGGTCCGGACTCATTGCCCGCCCGGGCGGCGACCTGTCCGAGGCTCTCGAGACGGTCCGCCCCATTTTGGAGGACATCCGGTCCCGGGGAGATGCGGCGCTCCGCGAATGGACGCACCGCCTGGACGGAGTTGAAATGGCGGCGCTGGTCCTGGACGGCGACGACATGAGGCAGGCGACCGATGCCGCCGTGCGGGAACTGCCCGACTCGCTGCTTGAAGCCATTGATGTGGCGGCGCGGAATGTGGAGGCCTTTCACCGGGCACAGGGCGCGGCGCGTGTCGACATGGAAACCATGCCGGGCGTGCGCGTCTGGCGCCGGAATGTGCCCGTTGAGCGCGTGGGCATCTACATACCGGGCGGCAGTGCGCCGCTCTTTTCGACCATCCTGATGCTGGGCATTCCGGCGCGCATTGCGGGGTGCCAGGACATCGTGCTGGCTACGCCGCCGGCCGCGGACGGGGGTATTCATCCCGTCATGCTGCACGCGGCGCGGGTGGCGGGCGTGACGCGGATTGTCGCGGCCGGCGGCGCACAGGCCATTGCGGCGCTTGCCTTCGGCACGGAAACCGTCCCGAAAGTGGACAAGATCTTCGGTCCCGGAAACCGGTTCGTGACCGCCGCCAAACAGCTGGTGGCTGCCGAAGGTGTGGCCATTGACATGCCCGCCGGGCCGACCGAAGTCGCCATTCTGGCCGATGATACGGCCCCCGCGGCATTCGTCGCGGCCGATATGCTCGCCCAGGCCGAGCACGGCGTGGACAGCCACGTATTCGTGGTCACAACGAGCAGCAAGCTGGTTGAAGCGCTGCCATCCGAAGTCGAGCGTCAGCTCCGGGACCTGCCGCGTGCGGATGTCGCGCGCGAGGCGCTCGCGCATTCGGCGATCGTGCTTGTCGACACGATCGATGAGGCGGTAGCGCTCTCGGAGGCCTACGCTCCGGAACACCTGATCGTGATGATGCGCGCATCGGAAGCTGTTGCTGCACAGATAGATACAGCGGGCAGCGTCTTTGTCGGCGAATGGACACCCGAGTCACTGGGGGACTATGCCTCGGGCACGAACCACACGCTGCCTACGGGCGGTGCGGCCCGGGCGTTTTCAGGTGTCACCCTCGAAGCATTCCAGCGGACGGTTACCTTTCAGCAGGCCACGCCTCGGGGGCTCGCTGCGCTCGCCCCCCACGTCGAAACCATGGCCCGGGCCGAAGACCTCGAGGGGCATGCGCGGGCGGCCGCCGTGCGCCGGGCAGCGCTTTCAGCGGGCCGGGAGACAGGCAGTGCCGGAGACGTAGCGACAGCGCCCCGGACCGGTTTTGTGCGGCGGACGACCTCAGAAACCGATATCACCGTACATATCGACCTGGACGGCCAGGGCCGCGCCGACATCCACACGGGACTTGGGTTCCTGGACCACATGCTCGATCAGATTGCTCGCCACAGCGGCATGGACCTGACCGTGCGGGCCAACGGTGATCTGCATATCGATGAGCATCATACGATCGAGGACACCGCCATCACGCTTGGCCAGGCGCTCTCGCGTGCGCTGGGCGACAAGCGCGGTATTACCCGGTTCGGATTTACCGTTCCCATGGACGATGCCCTGGCCCGCGTCGCACTCGACCTCTCGGGCCGGAGCTGGCTGGTGTGGAAGGTCACGTTCACGCGCGAGCGCGTGGGCGACGTCCCGACAGAGATGTTCTCACACTTTTTCAAATCGCTCACCGATGCCGCCGCCATGAACCTGAACGTCGAGGCCGGGGGTGAGAACGACCATCATACCATTGAATCGGTGTTCAAGGGGTTTGCCCGTGCCCTTGGGCAGGCCATTTCTTCGACCGGAAGCGAGGCGCTTCCATCCACCAAGGGAGCACTCTGATGGCGGTTGCCATTCTCCGCTACAATGCCGGCAATGTGCGCTCGGTCGCGTTTGCCCTGCAGCGGCTCGGCGTCGAGTCCATCCTCACCGATGATCCGGCCGCGCTGCGCGCGGCCAGCCACGTGATTTTTCCGGGCGTGGGTGAGGCATCGTCCGCGATGGCCTACCTGCGAGAACGCCGGCTCGACGATGTCATCCGTTCACTCACACAGCCTGTATTGGGAATCTGCCTCGGACTGCAACTGCTCTGCGACTGGTCGGAAGAGAACGACACGGAGTGCCTCGGCATTTTTCCACACCGGGTACTGAAGTTTGGATCGACCAGCTCTGAGACCAGGTCCCAGGCCAGCTCCGATGCTGGCTCCGACACCGGGTCGAATGCCTCCCCCGGCCCGGCGCCGCGCCTCAAGGTGCCGCAAATCGGCTGGAATACCGTGGAATACGGCTCTGTGGACGCTGGCGCTGACACAGGTTCAGGCAGGAGCCTCTTCCAGGGCATACCCCAGCAGGCTCACTTCTATTTTGTGCACAGTTTTTATGCCGAGCCGGGCAGAGACACCTGCGCGGTGACGGATTATGGCTGTCGATTTTCCTCCAGCCTTGCGCGGGATAACTTCTACGCCGTACAGTTCCATCCGGAGAAGAGTGCCGAACACGGCGCCCGACTGCTCGAAAACTTTCTCATGACATGAAATCCCCGTTTGCCCTCGTTACGATGTCCTTCGCCGGTCTTATCGTCGTGGGCACACTCGGTCTCATGGTGTTACCCGGTCTGTATACCGGGCATGGGCTTTCCTGGCTCGATGCGTTCTTCACCGCTACCAGTGCCGTCTGCGTGACCGGACTGATCGTGGTCGATACGGCTACCTATTTCACGACGGCCGGACAGGTCTACCTCCTTGTACTCATCCAGCTGGGTGGTATTGGCATTGTAACACTCGCCACGGCGGTCATGTCCACCATCGGAGCCCGACTCTCGCTTTCGGTGGAAGATTTGGCCCGCGATACGGCCAATGCATCGACACACGTGGATTACCGCCGTCTCGTGCGCGTGGTGGTCGCGGCAACCATTGCACTGGAACTTGTCGGGGCCGTGCTACTGTGGGCGTTGTGGGTGCCGGAATTCGGCTGGACCGGTGCCATCTGGCCCGCCGTTTTCCACTCGGTTAGTGCCTTCTGCAATGCAGGCTTTTCCATTTTCAGTGACTCCCTGATGGGCTTTTCCGCACACACTGGAATCCTGACCGTCGTATCTATCCTCATCATCACGGGAGGTGTCGGTTTTGTGGTGCTGGCGGAGATTGGGCGTGGATACCGGGCGCGACGCGCTGCACGGCCATTCCGGTGGTCGACACATACGCAGCTGGTGCTCTTCACGTCGGCCATACTTGTCGTGGGTGGTACCATCCTTTTCACGATGTTCGAGTGGAACGTCTCCCTATCCAACATGACTTGGCTCGATCGTGTCGTGAATGGCTTCTTCATGAGCGTCACCGCCCGCACCGCCGGCTTCAATACCATCGACTACAATACAGCCGGCAACAACACCGATTTCCTGACCATCATCCTGATGTCCATCGGTGGATCGCCGGGCTCCACCGCTGGCGGACTGAAAACGACAACGGCCGCACTCATTGGTCTGGTGGCCTGGTCACGCATCCGCGGCCAGGCGCATGTATCCATCCGCCACCGGACCGTCCCGGAGGAGACCATTTCGAGATCCATGGGCCTCTTCGTGATTTTCTTCGGGATCGTTACGACGGGTATTTTCCTGTTCACTTCCACGGAGATGGGATGGGTCGGCCAGACCGACAATTCCAGCTTCCTCCCATTCATGTTCGAGGCGGTCAGTGCGCTGAACACCGTGGGCCTCTCCATGGGCGTCACGGCCGATCTGTCGCCCGCCGGTCGCATCGTAACCATTTTTCTTATGTTTGTAGGTCGTGTGGGACCCATCACCGTCGCGCTCGGATTCGTGCAGTCCGGCAAAACGAAATCCGTCCGCTTCAAAAACAGTTATGAGGACGTAGGCATTGGCTGAAAAAGGCAGATTCATCGTCGTGGGACTGGGCGGATTCGGTTCGACCATTGCCCGCAAAATGTACGAGGACGGACACGACGTCATTGCCGTCGACATCGACGAGAAACTCGTTCAGGATATCTCGGACGGCGTCACGCGTGCCGTCACGGGCGACGGCACGCGCACCGATACACTCCAGGCCATTGGCGCCGAGGGGGCTACAGGAGCCATCATTTCGACGGGAGATGACATCAGCGCCAGTGTGCTGGCCGCCCTCGCCTTCTCAGACCTCGGCGTGACGCGCATCTACGTCAAGGTGGTATCGCGCAGCCACAAACGCATTGTTTCGCACTTCCCGCACGTCGAGCCCATCTTTCCGGAAGAAGAGACGGCCAAGAACCTGGCCATGCGTATAGAAAAGAGTGATTCCCTGCTCAATTACGTAAGCCTGGGCTCCGGTGTGAGTCTGCAGGAAATGGCCGTCCCGTCGCAATGGGAGGGCAAAACCCTGGCCGAGCTTTCGCTCCGGACCCGTTTCCGCGTTTCGGTCGTGGCCGTACACGATGTGATTTCCGATGTCATGCATGTGGTCCCGGACCCGCATCAGACCCTGCTCGATTCGCACACCCTCATTCTCTCGGGGACCAAGGAAAATCTCCAACGCGTTGCAGAGTTGCCCTGATCGCAAAAAGGGAACCCGGCTCGCTGCGTTCCGTCCAAGAGCGCCAATCAGGAGGGGTGGCAGAGCGGTTGAATGCACCGGTCTTGAAAACCGGCATACCTTCACGGGTATCGAGGGTTCGAATCCCTCCCCCTCCGCAAAAAAAACAGTCCTGCGAGCCGACAGGCGTACAGGCATTTTTCATGCCGACACATACGCTTTGCGCACAACCGCCCCTCGTTCTGGCATCGGTCCTGCTGGTCGGAACGGTGTCTGGTCAGTCCATTCCCGCCCCTGCGTTCCGTGACTTCCTGAAACTCGAAGAAGGAAACGTCTGGGAGTACGAAATCCACCACGATGTAAATGGCCAACGTGTCGCTCCAACGGCGCTCCGTTTCTCCATTTCGATACACAGGATGGGCCGGAACCCTTCAAGGACTACGACATCAGCCAAGGATAGGCCTTGTCCGGTTCCAAAAACGGTACACACCCAGCGCGTGACGCGGGTTGGCCGATCACAGATACCGGATCAGCGACAGCACGGCAGCCAGTGCTGACACCACAATGATAGCAGGCCGAAGATACCCGTTGTCGGCAATCCGGGCCGTGCGTCGTGACAACAGGAAACCAAGCAGAACACCCGGCATGAGCAGTCCGGTCAGGTAGACTTCGCGCAGGCCGAATTTTCCGGAGACGACAAGTGCCGCCACGGAGAACAGCGTCCCCGCTACGAAAATACCGGAAAGTGTGCCTCGCACGCGACCTCCCTTGGAATGCATGTACAGCATGGCCAGCGGCGGCCCGCCGATCGAGGCAGCCGTGCCAAGTACCCCTGACATGAACCCGACGCCGAGCAGTGAGACACGCGTTATAGGCAGTTTCCATCCTGACGCCATGATTCCGAGGGCTACGAGCACGAGCACAGCCACGAGCGGTGGCATCCATTCGGATGCCATGTACAGGAACACGACCCCTACCACGGCGCTCCCCAATGCGCGGCCCGCGATACCCCAGGAAACCTCCCTGAAGGCAACCGATGCCCGCTCGCGCCGGAGCAGCATGAGTGTCAGGAAAAATGCGACCAGCAGCATGGGTCCCGGCACGAACAGGGGCTCAAGCAGAAGCAGGATCGGAACCGAAAACGTCCCCAGGCCGAATCCGATGGAGCCTTGAAGCATGGCCCCCAGGCAAACAACACCGCTTACAAGGACCAGAACAGGGTAGGAAATGTCGATGGCAACAATACCAATATTATGAGAAGGCCAACCGCTGGCGAACCCGACTGCAACCACGGGATATGCCCTCCGTAGTGGCACACTGGAATCGTTCCCGATGGCCACACGTCCAAGCTGTGGAATATACATCCGACGATCAAAACCTCCTGTCCAATACCATGAATCGATCTTCAATCCTCTTCGGAGGCCTGGCCCTCATCCTGGGCGTTTTGGCGCTACTCCCCGCGCCGTTGCACGCCCAGCAGCGTGTAATCACGTTCAATGAGGCCGTTGATATCGCTCTCGAGCGCAACGTGGCCGTTCGGCGTGCACAGAACAACCTGGAACTCCAGGGGCTGACCGTTACGAGCGAGAAAGCGGATTTCCTTCCGAATGTCAACCTGAACTCGGGCCTGAACCGCAACTACGGCCTCTTTATTGACAACACGACCTTTGAGCAGCGAACGACCCGGACCGACGGCTTCAACATGAGCGCAAGCAGCGGCCTGAACCTGTTCAACGGCTTCTCGGACGTTGCGAGCCTGAGAGCGGCCGAAGCCGCGCTCGAAGGACAGGAGTACAGCTTTGAGCGCACGAAACAGACTGTTGTTTTCGACGTCATCCAGGCGTACCTGAATGTCATTCTGGCCGAGGAGAATATCCGGATCCGTCAGGATGATATGGATGCGCAGCGCGAGTCGCTGGAACAGATCCGGGAATTCGTGAACGTGGGCACACGTCCTGTCTCTGATCTTTACCAACAGGAGGCCACGCTCGCCAGCAGCGAGGCGCAGCTACTGACTGCTGAGAACACGTTCGAACTCAACAAGACCCGCCTCATTCGCGTCCTGCAGCTCGATCCGCTTGGCGAATACACCTTCGAGGCCCCCCGTGCCGATGATGTGGATACAACGCCCCGCCTCTACGAAGCCGAGACCATGCTGCGCACGGCATTCGAGCTGCGGCCTGACCTGCGCTCACAGGAAATGAGCATCGAGTCGGCCGCCCAGAGCGTACGTGTTGCCAAGTCGAGTCGGTATCCCACCCTCTCGGCCAGCGGCAGCGTCAGCACGAGTTGGTCTTCGGCCCGGAGGGAAATTTTCTCGTTCGGTGACCAGCTTGATCTCAACCGGAGTGAGCGCATTGGACTGTCGCTGAGCATTCCGCTCTTCAATCGCCTCAACACCCGGACCAACATTGAACGCAGCCAAGTGCAGTTCCGAAACGCTCAGCTCGATCTGGAGAACGCCCAGCAGAACGTGGCGCTTGAAGTACGCCAGTCCTACCAGGATTACCTGACGGCCACCAAGCGCCTTGATGTCACGGCCAAACAACTCCGCTCGGCCGAACAGGCACTGCAAATTGTGCAGGAGCGCTACAACCTTGCCGATGCCACACTGGTTGAGCTGACGCAGGCGCAAGCTGCGTTCACGCAGGCGGCGTCGCAGCGGGCCCAGGCCGTGTTTGAATTCCACTTCCAGGAGCGCGTGCTGGCCTACTACCAGGGCACACTCAATCCCGAGCGGGCACTCTTCGAGTAATCCTTTTTTTCACGTCAACAGTAGCAACCCCATGCCTTCCAGGAAAAGTCCAACCCGCCGACTGGTGACACTGCTGATCGTACTCATTGTCATTGTTGTGGCCGTAGGTGTCGTCGGCAAAATGACAGGGATGTTCGGGAGCGGTGAGCGGACCACGGTCGTGGAGACGGACGATGCCGAAGTGCGCACCATAACGCAGGTCGTCACGGCATCCGGTAAAATCCAACCCGAAACGGAGGTCAAGATCAGTCCGGATGTATCGGGCGAAATCATCGAACTTCCCATCAAGGAGGGGGATTTCGTGCGCAAGGGCGACCTCCTGGTCCGGATCAAACCTGATTTCTATCAGGCACAGGTAGCGCAGTCGGAGGCCTCCGTTCTGCAGGCCAAGGCCAATCAGGCCGCCCGGCGTGCTGACGTGCTGAATGCGGAACTCGAATACAATCGGCAGAAAGAGCTCTACAACGCAGGAGCCATCTCCAAGTCTGACTTCGATGCGGCCGAGAACAGATTCCGCACCGCCGAAGCCAACTTCGAGGCCGCCCTGTACAGCGTCCAGATCAACGAGGCACGCCTCTCGGAATCCAGGGAAAATCTTTCCAAAACCATCATTCACGCCCCCATTGAGGGCACGATTTCCATCCTCAACGTGGAGCTGGGTGAGCGCGTTGTCGGCACGACGCAAATGACAGGCACGGAAATGATGCGCGTGGCCCGCCTTGACCAGATGGAACTGGAGGTGGACGTCAATGAGAACGATGTCGTGAACGTGTTGCTCGGCGACACGGCCGCCGTCGAAATCGATGCCTACCAGAACCGCTCATTCCGGGGCATTGTAACGGAAATTGCCAACTCGGCCCGCACGCAGGGTCAGGGCACACAGGAGCAGATCACCAACTTCCCGGTCAAGATCAGGATTCTGGATGCGCACAACACCGTCTACGGGCTACTCTCAAACAGTGGCTCATCGGCAGGAGGAGAAACCCTTGCGTCCAGCAACGACCCGAATTTCCGCCCCGGCATGAGTGGTACGGTCGACATCTTCACCGAGACAGTCGAAGGCGCTGTCGCCGTTCCCATCCAGGCTGTTACGGTCAGGGATTTTGCGGCCATTGCACGTGAGAAAGAACGCGCCGATGGTGACGACGAGTCACCGGCCGGTTCAACAGGTCCGACCGAAGAAGACCTCCGACGCGTGGTTTTTGTGATGGTGGATGGGAAAGCCGAGATGGTCGAAGTGGAAACCGGTATTTCAGACGATACCCACATCGTGGTTACCAGAGGCCTCTCGGCGGGCCAGAAAGTAATCACAGGTCCCTACAGGGCCGTATCGCGCACGCTGCGCCCGGACGATCCCGTTGAAGTACGGTCCGGCGATGGCAGCCGTCCGGTTGTCCTTACATCAAACTGACATTCATCTACACGAGGCCCCCATGGATCCCGTAATCACGCTCGAGGACGTGCGCAAAATTTACATGATGGGCGCTCAGGAAGTACGTGCGCTTGACGGCGTGGATCTGAACGTATTTCCGAATGAGTACGTTGCCATCATGGGTCCTTCCGGCTCCGGAAAGTCGACCATGATGAACATCATTGGTTGTCTGGATGTGCCAACGAGCGGGCATTACATCCTGAACGGAGCAGATGTGGGAAGCATGGACGACGACGAACTGGCCGCTGCCCGTAATCGGGAAATCGGCTTCGTTTTTCAGACCTTCAACCTGCTTCCCCGGGTCAATTGCCTCCAGAATGTGGAGTTGCCTCTGATCTATTCCGGAATCCGCCGTTCCGAGCGCCGGGAAATGGCGGCCCAGGCACTACGGAACGTGGGCCTGGGTGACCGCATGGATCATAAGCCCAACGAACTCTCGGGTGGTCAGCGCCAGCGAGTGGCCGTGGCGCGCGCACTTGTCAACAATCCGGCCATCCTGCTGGCCGATGAGCCGACAGGTAATCTCGACACCAAAACCGGTGTTGAAATCATGCACCTCTTCGAAGAGCTGCACAAGCGCGGCAACACGCTGCTCGTCGTAACGCACGAAGAAGAAATTGCCCGCCACGCACGCCGCATTGTCCGCCTGCGCGATGGCCTCGTCGAGTCGGATGACACGGTGGACGATCCGGCGCTGGCCGAAGCGGTCTGAGCCTCGCCGTCCAGGCTACATGTCGCAGGAATAGCGCTCATTCCGCCTCTCAAACCGTACGATGCCCGGTGCCTGCTTCAACGAGACAGCCTGGAAAGGCTGGGCCAGCCCCATGGTACTGATGCAATCGGACCCGGGGGTATACACGACGTAGGAAATCACGACGGTATCGCGCACGACCTCGGCCTGGTCGACTTCAATGGCGTACCCCCCGCTTTCAGTCGGCACGGCAATGAGCGCCACCATCTCCTGGCTGAAATTGACCGTCTTGAAGGGCTCAAGCGGCCTGACGCGCTTCGCGAGCGCGTTCCATTCCGATTCGTCGCGCGCCAACTCCTCGATCGGTTCATGACTCTGGGCACGTTGTCCAAATCCGATCTGTTCATAGGGAAGCACTTCCCCCTCATCTATGGTAACTTCAGAGCCGTCGTCGCAGGCGGAGAGTGCGACGACGAGCGCTGCCAGCGCCAGACGGCGCACCCACGACATCAATCCTGCCCAACGTGACACCCTATATTGAATCATTTCTGCCTCTGTTTGTGGCCATGAACCTGCCCGGCGTGCTGCCGCTGTTCATTGGCTTGACGGACGGATTGAGCGAAAAATCCCGCCGCAAGTTAATCATCCAGGCGCTCACAACCGCGTTTGGCGTTTCGGCCGTCATCCTTTTTGCTGGCGACGTGATCTTCAGCACACTGGGTATCACGGTGAATGACCTTCGCGTAGGCGGTGGCATCATACTGTTGGTCCTCTCCATTACCGACCTCATATTTGGTGACTACAAGCGACGCGCCCCGTCGGAAGACAAGGATGACCTGTCAAATCCCGACAACGATTCCGATCTGGGGATTGTGCCTATCGGTATCCCGCTCACCATCGGCCCGGCCGCGATCACGACCATCCTCGTGAACCAGTCCAGCTTTGGCTACATGCCGGCCCTCAGCTCACTCCTCTTGAACCTCGCCCTGGTAGCTATCGGTTACTGGTACGGTCCGGCACTGATCAGGAAACTCGGCAGCAACACGGCCAAAGCGGTCGCCAAAGTGGCCAGCCTGTTCCTGGCCGCGATCGCGGTAGCCATGATCCGGACCGGCATTCTGGGCATGCTGTGACGCTCAGCACATGCCGGGCCCGGCGCGGCGCCTGACGCCCTCAGCGCACGCCAACCTGTCCTTCGACCGCCTCGATCAGGAGGCGCGAGTCGAACCCTGTGCCGCTCCGGAATACCGTTTCCACATTCCGGATGGATGCGGGCCTCGCCGTCAGATCCCCGTCGACGAGTACCAGATCGGCCGTTTTTCCCACTTGGACCGATCCTGTCTCGTCGTCAATTCCAAGGATCCGGGCGCCGTTGAGTGACATGATCTGCACTACCTCCGGGGTTGTGAACCCCGCTTCGTGCAGCAACTCGAAATTACGCTGATCCCCGTAGCCGGGCAGCGCCCCGCCGTAGCCCGTCGGATCCACGCCCGATGCCAGCAGCCCGCCAGCCTCCACGAAAGCCTTCTCGTAGGCCAGCGCCCGCTGGTAGAGTTCGGGCCACACGGCCGAGTTCTGCTCGGCGATATCCGAGCGCGTCCTCAGGTATTCTTTCTGCGTCTCGGGCGACATGGCGGCCAGAACCCGATCCTCGAGGGGCGGACGGTTCGGCACGTACATCTCATAGACCGCGAGGGTCGACGTCATGCCGACGCCCGCATTTATCATGGTACGAAACGTCTCCTGCACCTCCTCGCTCTCCATGTCCATGGCCACGAGCTGCTCCCGGAAATCCGACGGACAGCCATCAGGGACTTTCCCCTCGGCATAATCGGTGTTCGTGAAAAACCCGTGCTCAAGGTTGTCAATACCCAGCTTCACGGCTTCCCGGAAGCTCACCGAGCAGAGATGGCCGGTCACCTTCACGCCGTGCCTGTGGGCTTCGTCAATGACGGCCGCCAGCTCCTCGCGCGAAATCAGCGTATAGGCTTTGAACCAGTCCACACCCTCCTCCGCCCAGTAGCGCGTCACGCGGCGGGCATCTTCCGGCTCTCCAAGGCGCGTCATGTAGGTGTACCCTTCGCCGCCCGTCACATACGGTCCGGTCACGAACATGCGCGGTCCCACGCGCTCCCCGTTCTCGATGGCTCGTTTGAGCTCGAGTTCGGAATAGGGCGCGTAACTGCCGGTCGTCCGGATGGTCGTTACGCCCGACGCGAGGTACAACAGCGGCGCTGTGAAATCCAGTTGGATACGGCGCTGGGAGGTCGTGTAGAACGTGTGGTTGTGGAGCCCGACGAGGCCCGGAAGGAGCGTTTTGCCGGATCCGTCAATGCGCTCGGCGCCCGCGGGAACGGAGACGTCCGGGCCGATGGCTGTGATTTTACCGTCCTGCACCACGACCGTCACGCCGCGCGCGGGCGCCGAGCCCGTCCCGTCGATCACCGTGACGTTCGTTATGGCGAAGGTCGGCGCATCTACCGAAACAAACCGCTGAACGGAAGCGGAGCGCTGCGCGTGCGCGCTGGCCGGCAGCATGGCGGATACAAATACGACGAGCACACCCAGCAGGGCGGCATGGAGAACACGTGGAAATCGGTACATGGTTGTCAGGGTGGGGTTCTGTTACAGGTGGTTTCCGTCCGGGCACTACTGCAAATAAACGCTTCCGGGGCGTGGAATGCCAGCAGATCACACGTATGTACGCTCCTCTACGATTTCGTAGTGCGCAGCCCTCGCATCCCACCGCGTGAGCACCAGCTGCGCCGCTGCCGGCACGTACGCGCGCTCATAGTCCTCTCCCTGAAACGCGATGACATCCTCGATCGAGTTGAATCTCATGATCGTTATGAATTCGACCTCGTCGCGATGATCCTGGCGCAGCAGGGTTATGCCGCGGTATCCGGGGATATTTTTGGCCTCGATACCCGGGAATATGTGGGTGTGAAGCAATTCGCTGTAGGTGTCTGCGTTCTCCGGGCTCGTCCAGCCGTGCCAGATTCGGTTTATAGCCATGATGTGCGTTTTTCTGGGTCTGTTGCTTCCAGAAACTCCGTGAGGCTGATTCCATCACGAAGGTGAGCGACCAATGAGCCGACAGGCACGCGAGTCCCGGTGAAAACAGGAGTCCCGCCCAGCCCTTTGGGGTCAGAATGAACTATGGCCTGTTCATGACACAATGATATGTGTTTTCTCGATAACGCTCCGGTTCAGCGGCGGGCCGCGCAGCGGACCGTCCGCTACAACCGGTTGATATTGTTCATGGCCACCTCCTGCCCATGAGATTCTATCAACCACAGGAGCAGTATCAGTACTTCTGTGGCATCGACCTGCACACCAAGACGATGTACATCTGCGTGCAAGACAAAGCCGAATACGTCCAGCTTCACAAGAATATACGCGCCAGCCTCGTCGTCGCCTGTGAGTGCGTATTTTGCTGGTACTGGTTGGCGGACCTGTGCCGAGCCGAAGAAATCGAGTTCGTCCTCGGTCACGCCCTTTACATGAAGGTCATTCACGGCGGCAAGACGAAGAATGACCGCCCTGACGCTGAGAAGATCGCGATGCTCCTGCGAGGGGGCATGTTACCCGAGGCCTATGCGTATCCGTCTCAGTTGCGGGCTACACGGGACCTGCTCAGGCGCCGGTCTCGTCTGGTCCGCATGCGGGCAGAACTGCTCGGACACGTTCAGCTGACGCGCCACCAGTACAACGTTCCTGCCTTCGGGAAGAAACTGGCCTACCGGGTCGTCCACCATAACGTCGAAGTGGATATCTGCGCCATAGACTACCTCGAACGAGCGATCAAGGGCCTGGAGGCCTACCTCGTCCAGCAGACGACAGTGCACGATGTGCAGACGTTCCACCGACTCCGAACCGTTCCGGGCATCGGACAGATCCTGGCGATGACGCTCCTCTACGAAATCGAAGACATCTCATGTTTTCCTCGCGTGCAGGGTGGAAGGATGGGAAATCGGCACCTGAAGTGGGCTTTCTCAGAGGCAGCAGTCCTTTTCCTGCGCGAAAGCGAGCGAGCCAAGCGCTGCGTGGCCCGCCTGGAAGCCAAACACGGGCCGGGCCGATAACTTCATGATGCGGCGGGAGGAAGCTTTCGACGAGGTCCGTCTCTTCACCACCGGATAGGGGACGGCGCTGGCGAGCGCAATGTATAACTGCGGCCTCGCGGGTTGACTCCGCTGGCAGCGCGGCCAGTCACTGGACCCAAGAGTCCCAATTCTCCGCCTGCTTCGGTGCACGAACATGGGCTCACCCCGACCGCATCGCTTTGATTGGACGCCGGCGCCGATCCCTCAGGGCCTGTTAACGGGACGACCACGTGTCGGGCCAACCCTTTGAGCGGGTTCTGGCGGGAACGGGAATAATTCGGGGGCGCGTCGCAACGAGTCGACGCCACGGCCGCCGGATACCGGCCGCCGTGACGACCCTCAAAGCGTGTAGGGTGTGGACCGCGGAGCGGTCCAAGGCAGGTTGCAAATCCAGGGATCAGAATACTCCCGCAGACGTGGCGCTGAGAACGGCCGAGGCAATCAAGATTCCGGACGGGAGGTCAGCCCGACCACAGAATTTCTGTGTCCAACTTGACTTTCAAGGCCATAAGCGTGTTATACAGATCTATCTGTAAATGTCCTTCCTGTGACCAACCTTGAGGATGTGAATGATCAGTACATCATTCTGAATCTCATACACGATTCGGTAGACCCCTTGTCTCACCCGGTAATACGGACTGCCCGATAGTTTCTCCACTCCCGGGGGCCTTGGGTCCGAAGCAAGTTCTTGAATGCGCTGGACAATGCGCTGTCGGTCTTTTTTAGTGCCGACAGCTGTGATCTCCTTCTGCGCGCTGCGCTTGATTTCGATCCTATAACTGGCCACTTGCCTTCAGCTCAGTCACGAAATCATCGAAGGAAACGGACTTTTCAGCCTGGCGCATTTTGATGTCCATCAGGTCTTCGGCGTCCTCCTCAAATACGATACGTAGAGCATCGTTTACGATGTCGGACATGGAAGCCTCGAGCTCTGCCGCCTTCAGGCGGAGTGCTTTGTGAAGGTTGGGTTCCAGATAAATGGTTGATCGCTTTGTCTTGGCAGCCATAACTAAGCACCTTGTTGTTATGACGTCATAACGTCAGTGCGCATTCTTGGTTTCCAAGGTCGATAGATCTGTATGACGGTTCGGCAATTTGTGGCGAGCTCCTCGCCCACCCTCAATGATCCGAAGGTACTCCCGGCTCTGTGAGTCCAACCACATTCAAGAGTACACTCAGCCCCGTCATGAAGATCGATATTATGCGGCCCGGCGTCAATGCTCAAGGCCATCTTGTTCTTGCCGTCGACATCAGCAAGCAATTCCTCGACTGCTACGTCCGTCTCACCGATACCTACCGGCGCGTTACCAACACGACGGATGCTACTCCACCTCAAACGCCATCTTCATGCCGCCCTCGAGGTGTTCGGCAATGTGGCAGTGGAGCATCCACTTTCCGGGGTTGGTGAATTCGACGGCGATGTCGGCGGTCATGCCGGCCGGAATGAGGACGGTGTCTTTCCATACCTGATGCTGGACCGGGCGGCCGTTGTAGGACAGCACGAGGAAGCGCTGGCCGTGCAAGTGAATGGGATGCTGCATGGCGTGCGGGCTGTCGCGCCGGTTTACTATCCGGATTATTTCGGTTGTTCCACGCTCAAACGTCCAGTCGATGTCCATATTCTCGCGCCCGGTCGTTGGCTCGCGGATGACCCAGTCCACCTGGCGGCCCGTGGCGCTCCAGTTCATCATGGGCATGGTACCTGTCCATTCGACGGGCTGGAACCACGACTGGTCGGCGTTCAGCAGCCAGTTCACGAGCGGCGGCACCGAGTCCGCGCGAATGAACAGTTCAATTTCACGATCGGGTACGTACAGGCTGTCGGGCCCGAGCGAAGCCGTGCGAGCGAGGGCCCGACGAAAGCGCGTGTACTCGACCATCGGATCCATTCGCGGGCGGGGAGTCGGCCCTTTCGATGCCCAGCGGTTGACTTCGGCCGAATCGACGACTATCCAGCCCAGCGTATCGATCTCCGGAAAAAACACGCCCGCCGTGTGATCCAGCGACTGCACGCGGTTCGTGATTGCGTAGCGTCCAGCACGTGGAAAAACCAGATCTGCCGTGTAGCGCTCGGCCGGCGCAATCGCCATACTTTCTTCCCACACCGGATCGGAGTACAGCCCCAGATCCGATCCCATGACCTGCAACGCGTGCCCCTCGACACTCATGTTCCAGGTCCTTGTATTCGATACGTTCGTCACGAAGAGCCGCAGCGTATCGAAGCGCGCCACATGCAACTCGACCCGCTCCTCGCCATTTATGAGCGGCACGTTTCCGAATCGCCCCATGAGCATGTAATTGGTTGCATCGCTTCCGTAGGGCACATTTCCCGTTGGCGCCACGGTCAGATCATCGAGCACCAGGATTTCTTCCGTAGATACGAAGGGGAGCGCTTCGAACGCCGGCGGGCGGACAATCATGTTGCCGTAGAGTCCCAGATCCTGCTGCACCTCCTCGCGGTGATGCGGATGATACCAGTAGAGCCCGGCATCCGGAAAATGGACCTCGTACTCGAACGTACCGCCGGGCGGAACCGGATCCTGCGTCAGTCCCGGCACGCCATCGAACCTGTTATCGTGCCGCAGACCGTGCCAGTGGATGGAACTAGCGAACGGGGCATCGTTTTTAAATGTAACTTTTATTGTTACATTTTTTTCAACGTGGAGGAGGGGGCCGGGGATCTGTCCGTTGTATCCCAACATGGCCCAGGCCCGGCCCCCCACGCGCTTCCGGACGGGGTAGGCGTGGAGCGTGAGCGTATCGCCATCGTTCAGGTACAGCGTCTCGCGCGGGCGGGCCTCCGGAAGCGCAGCAACGTTCCCCTGTGGCGCCAGTTCGGTTTCCGGAATCCACGGCGCCACGTCGGGCACGAGCGTGTGCATGGCACGGGACATCCTGACGCCCGGATGCATGGCGGGCATGGGCCACGCTGCATCGGCGCCGTCACCTCCCGCGTGATCGTGCCCATTTTGACCCGGAGCCCCATGTGCGCGTCCCCCACCCTGCTGCGGATCGGCGAAGGCCGACACCTGGAACAAGTCGTGTGGCTCCAGGCGACTCGACGGCGAGCGGCCGCGCAGCACCAGGGGCCCTTTGCGCTCTGTCGCCAATGGGCTGTCCTCGAGGCTTACGAGCACCATGAATTTGTTGAAGGCCACCTCGCCAAGGTTGGTCGCGCCATTGTCAATCCGGCCCAGATGCACCACCGGATCAAGGTCCAGCGGCATGACCCAGGCGATGTAGACACTCCCTTGTGGCGCGGCCGGCAGCCCCTCCACGTGCGCCACCAGATCGTAGCGCTGATGCCCGTCGCGCGAGACCGCCACCCCGAACGCCGAGGCCGGCCGCGCCAGCTCCAGGCTCGCCTTCACGCCAACGTACGCGGCCGTTGGGACGAGTTCCATGCAGTAGAGCGAAAGCGGTTTGCACTCGGCACGTGAGGTCTGTGCCTCGGCTGCCGTCAGACCGCCCAACGCCGTCCAAAACAAATAACCCAGCAAAAAAACCCGAATCCTGTTTATCACGCTCATTCCTGACCCGGTTCTTCCGGCAACTGCGCCGAGTGCCATACGCCTACCACTGCAACGACGTTTTTCTCCATGCGGTAGACAAACCGGTATGGCGACACGATTACCTCCCTATATGGCGAATCCGGGAATTCCTTCAAAACCCTGCCCGATTCCAGGTACATTATGAGACGGTCCAATGCAGTCAATGTACGACTGCGCATTCGCTCAGCGGCCAACGGTTTATCGCGTGCAATATGGTGGAGCGCAGAGTGGAATTGTGCATGGGCACCTGTCGTAAACCGGAGCTTCATCGATAACTGTCGAGAATTCGGTCCGCCTCTTCGAAAACCTCTTCCATGGAATGGGTGGCCCCTGCGACAATATCCTTCTCTCCCTGAATCAGGATTTTAAGTATTTCCAGTTCCCGTTGAGACCTTTCGTAGGATGCCGCACTGACCATAACAGCAGCCGCTCGCCCCCGCTGTGTGATGACAACGGGGTCAGAAGACAGGGCCATGTTCTTGACAATACCGGCCGCCTCCTTTCGGAGCTCAGAAATGGACCGTAACACGTACAACTGTATATACCTGTTGACAACTGGTTCCTTGCTATCCCCCCAACTCCCTCTGGATCTGCTCGATGGTGTCGCGCAGTTCGGCGGCGCGTTCGAAGGCCATCTCGGCCGCC
>PCUY01000030.1:24530-25990 GCA_002787815.1 Bacteroidetes bacterium CG12_big_fil_rev_8_21_14_0_65_60_17
GCCCCCCCTCGCCCGGATTGCGCCTTGTTCAATTTTTCTCTACTGTCCATTGAACCAGGTGAACGTAGTTGGAATACAGCATGAACTACTTGAACCAGTTTTTGACTCTCTGCCTATTTGTAGCGCTTTATATAGGTATGGCTACACCAACCCAGGTCGAAGCGCGTGTTCCCACGTGTACCGAAGAGGCCTGTGACGCAAATGGCTGTGATGGTGTTGAAGATCAAATCTGCATCATGGTGTGGTGCGGCGAAGTCGAGGGGTGGGTCAGATGTTATCAGAGTTTCACCTGAATGATCATTACACCCTTCACCAATAGAAACTCGTGAGGCAAAACGTACTGACCGCAATTCTGTCGATTGCGATTTTAATCGTTCTGTATTTTCTATTCTTCGACAGAAAAGAGACCGACCATCCGCTGATACCAAGCCAAGACCGGCGTATGTCAGGTGACGTTGAAACCATCACGTCACCGCGCTCGCGAACCATACGCGAAGTACCCGAGGAATCGATCACAATCCTTCGTCTCGATTCCATGCTGGTAAATCCACGGGATGTCATTGTCCAAGGCAATGAAATATTCATATCTGACCCCTCGACATATTCAATAAAACGATTCAAGCTGGATGGAAGGTATGTGTCGAGTATTGGTAAGGGGCCGGGACGCGGCCCAGGAGAGTTTACTGGGTCTTCGGACTTTGCCGTGGATCAAAGCAGTTTATGGATAGTGACCCAACGACGAGTGTTAAAATACACGCTCAACGGTGTCTATGTAAGCCAATTTGACGTAGAGAACTCCCCGTATCGAATTGCAAAATCTGACACCGCACTGATTATTGCTGGACTGACTTCATGGAATCCGCTCCGATTGCACTCCATATCTGACTCGTTGCTGGTCGAATACGGTGACGAACTATCAGAGCAGGGCGGCCCGTTGTCCATTCAAGGACATATCGATACGGACGAATCTCACTTATATTACGCGATGAAGTATGCGAGTTTCGTGTATCATTATTCCCCGGAAGGTGAATTGAAGCGGATCATTCAAACCATTGACAAGTTGTCGGTCCCGAGTAACAAACGCGAGACCAATACCGCTGGTCAGCCTGTAATGCGCTCACCGGACCGGGATACCATGGTTGTCGACCTGGAAATAGATCGCGGCCTCATTTATATCGATACCTATTTTCGGACGCCATATCGCCATACGGTCATAGATACCTACGATCTGGAAACCGGGCGCTATCTTTCGTCTGCTCGTCTTCCAACCAGCATTTTCAGAATGGATGTTGTGGACGGACGCGTCTATGGCGTTAAAGACACATCGATTGTGGTCTTCGACTACCCTGATTCAGAGTAGGGCCCCTCTCCTCTTGGCCATGGCGGGCCGTCTCATCCCTTCAACTCCCGGTCTATCTGCTCTATCGTGTCGCGCAGTTCGGCGGCGCGTTCGAAGGCCA
>PCUY01000067.1 GCA_002787815.1 Bacteroidetes bacterium CG12_big_fil_rev_8_21_14_0_65_60_17
CGCGTGGCCCTTGACCTTCACGAAACGGACCTCATGCCGCTTCGTCTGTTCAATAAGGGCGAGCCAGAGATCCTTGTTCTTGACGGGTTTTTTGCCTGCCGTCTTCCACCCCCGTCGCATCCAGTTGTCAATCCAGTTCTGGTCAAATGCGTTTACGACGTAGGCCGAATCTGTGTGGACGTGCGCGCGTACGGGTTCCCTGAGGACACGGAGCGCCTCGATGATGGCCATCATCTCCATGCGATTGTTCGTCGTTTCCGGCTCGGCACCGGTCAGCACGCGCTCCTTGTCGTTATAAATCAGCAGAGCCGCCCATCCGCCCGGCCCTGGATTACCACTGCAGGCGCCGTCGGTGTAGATGGTTACGTTTTTCATATAATGGGGTCTACCGTGCAGGACGCTGTCTGGCCCCGAAGTTACGCAACACCCGTGTGCCATGAAATTTGTTGACTATGTAACGATCTCCGTGAAGAGCGGCGACGGGGGGGCGGGCGCGATGTCGTTCCGGCGTGCGAAATACGAACCCAAGGGCGGCCCGGACGGAGGAGACGGCGGGCGGGGTGGATCGGTCATGCTCCTGGGCGACAGTCATCTCTACACGCTTCTTGACCTGCGGTACAACCGGCATCACCATGCTCGGAACGGGGGGCGTGGGGAGGGAGCCAACAAGACGGGAAAGGATGGCGAGGATATTGTGCTGCGCGTTCCACTCGGCACGGTAGCCCGCAATTCGGAAACCGGCGAGCTGGTCGGGGAGATCACTGACGAAGGGGACGTGGTTGTTCTGGCGACGGGTGGCCGCGGGGGCAAGGGAAACACATTCTTCAAGTCGCCCACGAACCGTGCTCCCCGGCACGCCCAGCCCGGCGAGCCGGGTGAGGAGCTTGAGCTCACGCTCGAACTCAAGCTTTTGGCCGATGTCGGGCTCGTCGGCTTCCCGAACGCGGGAAAGAGTACGCTCGTGTCGAGCCTCTCGGCGGCCAAACCAAAAATTGCCGATTATCCTTTTACGACGCTTGAGCCGTCTCTTGGCGTGGTCAGTGTGGGATCGTATGAGTCGTTCGTAATGGCCGACATCCCGGGTATTATTGAGGGAGCGCACGAGGGAAAGGGTCTGGGAATCCGGTTTCTGAAGCATATTGAGCGCAATGCGGTGTTGCTCCTGCTCATTCCGGTGACGAGCGAAGATCCGGCGGCCGAATACCGGACGCTGCGTGCGGAAATGGCCGCCTTCAACCCCGAGCTGGCGGGAAAACCGCATTTTGTGGCAGCCTCCAAGGTGGACGTCCTGCCCGAAGACGAGGTGGACGACTTCATCGGGGAGCTCAGACGGGCCGTTCCGGAAGGGGTGGACATCCTGCCCATCAGTTCGGTGGCCCGCAATGGCCTCGATACACTCAAGACCAGGCTCTGGCGGGAAATACAGGCGGAGCGGGCTGCGGCGTCATGACACGGCTGGATGCGGCCGAGCGCGATGCCCGACTGCGTCTGATGCAGGCCGATGGGGTGGGGCCTGCTGCCATCAAGGTACTGGCGGGGGCTGTCCCGTCTGCGGAGGAGGCCCTCAGGGTGGGGGTGGATGCCTGGCGCGCCCTCGGGCTGTCCGACGCGCATGTGTCGGCGCTTGACGCCGCCGCGCACAATCCCGTCGAGGTGAACTGGCCCGACGGCTGGGACCTCTACTGGCCGGCCGACGAAGCATATCCCGGTTTGCTTGCGGCCATAGACGATCCACCCATGATCTGGGTCCGGGGCAACGTGGCCATGCTGCACCAGTTCTGCACGGCCATTGTGGGTACGCGCAAGTGTTCGGATTACGGGCGCCGGACAGCATCCATGCTGTCCGGCGCCCTGGTCGCGGCGGGAGCGTGCGTGGTCAGCGGGCTCGCCTATGGAATTGACGCCGCCGCCCACCGGGGAGCGCTCGAGGAGCATGGCAGCACGGTGGCCGTGATGGGATGTGGTCCGGGGCGGGTCTATCCGGGCGGCCACCGGACGTTGCAGCGGCAGATTGCCGAGCAGGGAGCGCTCGTGTCGGAATTCCTGCCGGGGGCGAAGCCCGCTCCGTGGCATTTCCCGAGGAGGAACAGGATCATCAGCGGACTCTGCCGCGCGACAATTGTAGTGGAGGCCTACGACAGTGGAGGTGCACTCGCCACCGCGGCCAGGGCGAGGGAGCAGGAACGGGACATTTTCGTGGTACCCGGCAGCATTGAAATGCCCATGGCCCGCGGATCGAATCGGCTCCTGGCCGATGGGGCGAGCCCCGTCGTATCGCCCATGGATCTGGTGGACCGCCTCAGGCTCCTCGGGTATTTGCCGCGGGTGGAGCGGGCCCGGAGGACGGACGGTGGGCGCATGGAGGATCGAGGACAGAGCGTGGAACGTCGCGGGCACGGTTCCCGGAATGGCCCGGCGCCTCTGCCGGGCGGGCTGACAGACGGGGAGGAGCGCATTCTGAAGGTGTTGTCGACCGAAAAGCTCACGCCCGAAGTTATCATGGACAGGGCACGTATCTTGCCGTTGGTATTCTGGTCGGCACTGGCACGTCTCGAGGCGGCGCGGCACGTCCGCATTCTGCCGGGCGGGCGATACGGCCGTTCTTCGGGTCGCGGGCCGGGAGTGGCGCCCAAAAA
Source organism: Bacteroidetes bacterium CG12_big_fil_rev_8_21_14_0_65_60_17 (assembly GCA_002787815.1). GTDB lineage: Bacteria > Bacteroidota > Rhodothermia > Rhodothermales > UBA10348 > 1-14-0-65-60-17. The sequence goes on from PCUY01000067.1 coordinate 2,637, forward strand.
AAGAGCAAGCCGGTCGACCCCACCAGGCGACCGGCTTGCATGAGGAGGGAAAGTCCGGGTTGCCACCGGACGTTCCGTCTTGTAATTATCCATGACGAGCAGCATGTGCAGAAGTTGCGCCCGGATTGATTGAATCCCAAAAAAATGGAAGAAAGGATGTCGGAAGAAGCGGAACTCGTTTTTGAGGTACCTGCGGGGTATCGGGAGAACGAGCGGCTGGATGTCTATCTGACAGGCTTCATCCAGAATGCTACCAGGACCAAGGTGCAGCGGGGCATTCGGCAGGGCCGTGTAGTGGTCAACAGTATCGTAGCCCGCAAGGCATCACAGCCCGTCATGGCGGGCGATACGATTGTGTGCACACTGCCCCGGCCTCCGCGCCTCGAAATCACGCCCGAGCCCATGGATCTGGATATCGTGTATGAGGACGAGGATCTGCTTGTTGTGAACAAACCGGCTGGTCTTGTCGTGCACCCGGCGCACGGACACCGCATGGGAACGCTGCTTCACGGCCTGCTTTATCACCTGGGCGGGCGTGCGTTCTCCTATGAATCAGAGGACGGGGATGAGGCCGAGCCGGCCGACGCCGACGACACGGGGCTCCCGCTCTCCACGGTAAACGCCGCTCCCCGCTTCGACGGGGACGTCGTGCTGCGTCCTGGCATAGTGCACCGCATTGACAAGGACACGAGTGGGCTGCTGGTGGTGGCCAAAAATGATCACGTGCACGCCAGACTGGCCAGCCAGTTCGCCAACCACAGTATTCACCGCCGCTACCGGGCGCTGCTCTGGGGACATCCGGAAGAGGAAGAGGGGAGACTGGAAACGTGGCTCGGGCGCGATGCACGGGACCGGCGGCGCATGGCCGTCGTGGCCGATGGCGTGGGCAAGCACGCCATCACCCACTACCGTGTGCTCACATATTTCGAATACACGTCGCTCGTTGAATTCCGGCTCGAGACCGGGCGTACACACCAGATCCGGGTGCATGCCGCCCACCTCGGCCGACCCATATTCGGCGATTCCGTGTATGGGGGCGACCGCATCCCGGACGGTATTCCGGGTGGGACGGAACGCCCGTTCTACAAGGAGATCATGGCGGTCTGTCCGCGCCAGGCGCTGCATGCGGTTTCAATAGGATTTGTTCATCCGGGTACGGGACGCGAAGTATATTTCGAGGCTGAACCGTCCAGCGACATGTCTACCGTCCTCGAAAAAATAAAACATCATGAGCATTAGCGAATTTCTGGCACCGGAATCGGTGTCCATGGGCATTGCGGCCCACGATAAGGCGGAGCTCATGGCCGCGATGCTGAAACTGGTGGCAGGCCGCCCCCAGATTACCGACATGTCCGTCGTGGAACGCGACGTACAGGCGCGCGAGCAGGCCATGTCAACCGGTGTTGGCAAAGGGTTGGCGCTGCCGCATGCCAAGACGCAGGGCGTGTCGGAAACCGTGGCTGCGCTGGCCGTTCTGGCCAAGCCCGTGCCCTTCGATGCCGTCGATGGCCTGCCTGTCCAGATCGTATTCCTGGTGCTCGGCATTCCCGAGGCCAAAAGTCAGCATGTCAAGATCCTGAGTCGTGTATCGCGCCTCATGAACCAGGAGGCCGTACGCCGCCGTATGCTGGCGGCCAAAAACGATGACGAGCTCTTTGCCGCCCTTGAGGACGCCGAAAACCATCTGCTCGATGAGTGATTCGTTCCAGAATATCCCGGGTACATTCGACATCCTGCCACAGACGCAGTCGAGCGCATCGGACAACGTAGCATCCTCGCATGCGTGGCAGTATGTGGAAGGCGTGATCCGCCGCGTCATGCACCGCCACGGCGTACAGGAAATCCGGACACCGATCCTTGAGCCGACGGCCCTCATTGCACGCGGAATAGGACAGCTGACGGACATCGTATCTAAAGAAATGTTCGCCTTCGAGCGGGGGAATACGCACTACGTGCTCCGCCCGGAGGTCACGGCGCCCGTCATGCGGGCCTACCTGCAGCACCATCTGGTGCAGCTCGGCGGCGTGCAGCGTCTCTATTACATCGGCCCCTGTTTCAGGGCCGAACGGCCCCAGAAGGGGCGCTACAGGCAGTTCCATCAGTTCGGAACCGAATATATCGGCGCGGACGATGCCCGGGCCGATGCCGAGAC
>PCUY01000075.1 GCA_002787815.1 Bacteroidetes bacterium CG12_big_fil_rev_8_21_14_0_65_60_17
CCTAATCCCGCTGGCCTTCTGGAATTCAAGCGCCCCTCCCGTGGAGCCGGGGCAGACGATGACGATCTGACCATCTGTGAGATGCGGCGCAGAGTGCTCGGCGAAGGGTCGCGTGCTGTAGGCAGGCCCGACGGCGTATACGATCTTCGCACCCGAGAGGGCGGTCTCGATATCGTGCCCGGCATACGCGACGGCGCAGCCGCCGTTGCCTGAGCCAAGGACACAGATTTTCATGTCAATATTCCGGCGTGAATGTCATTCCGTGATGGGTCGGTGCGAAAGCGCCCCCGCCGCATCTACCGTGAATATCGAACCATTCGGGACGGCATGCCAGTTTTCGTCTGTAATACGTTCTGAAGCGAGGACGGTGGCGCGGTAGGGCGCGCTGCCGATGGCTGACACATCGGCGTGCGGTTTTCCGCAGATGGGGCACAGGTACGGAGCCGTGCGCTCCGTGTGCCAGAGCGTCCGGTTGTAGCGCGATCCGGCGAGGACGTGGCCATCGGACCAGATCAGGTTGAGCGCGAGCTCAGCGGACTCGTTGCACCACGCGCGGATGCGCAGGATAGCCATTTCCGTAATCTCATCGACGGGTGCGTCGGGGTGCAAGGCACACAGCTCAAGCAGCAGCGCCAGTACGTGCTCGCTGTCGGTGGTGCCCTGGATGGCGGAGCGGCGCGTATCTGACAGAGTGGCCAGGAGCTTCGGCCTGACCTCATCGAAGGCTGGAATATGCCCGTTGTGAATCAAAAAGGCATTTCCGTGGCGGAACGGATGGGTATTCTCCGTGCACGGTGTGCCTACTGTTGCGTGGCGCACGTGTGCCATCAGTATGGTGCCATTGAGCGCGAGCGCCTCGTTACGGTACGTTTCGCTCGCCGAGGCCGGCTTGACCTGTCTGAAGCACTGGCCTTCGCCGTCCAGGATTCGGGCCATGCCCCAACCGTCCGGATTGGCCAGTCCGCGGCTGTCCCGCTCACTCTGTCGGATGAGGGAATTCTGCGCATCGAGCAGTTCGCAGGCGGCATGGGTTGGATGGGTCGCGCGGAGGGCGTAGAGTCGGCACATGGGGGATGGGGATCGTCGGAGGAACGCAGGTCATAACATAACGTCGTCCTCTGTTGGATGCGGACGTCTCCGGTTACATGCCTCCGGTTACACGCCCTGGGAGCCCGGCCCTCACCGGATGTCAATCCGGCCGTGGCTCGTTCTGGCGCGCAGCAGCGGCCCGCCGCCATTGATCCGGCCTGAAATGTCGTCTTCCGAGATGTCCGCATCGAGCTGGAAACCGCGCGCCACGTTCACGCGCTTGCCGCGCAGGTCCACATCCATACCCGACTTGCCATCCATGTAAACAATGACATTCCCGTGCGAGGTTCGAAGGTCGGCTCCTGCCCCGCCTGACATGTCGACGGAAATATTTCCATGACTCGTCCGGATGCGGGTTTCACCCCGAAGACTCCCTATTTCCACATCTGCATGCGATGTCCGGGCTGAGAACTGCCCGCTGTCCACGACGTCGAATTCAATGTCCGCGTGTGACGTCTGCACGTCAACCTGCCGGCCCGCCAGGAGCTCGCCCTTCACATCTCCGTGGGACGACCGGATTTCCAGCCGCTCGCCGTCAATCCGCGCCAGATCCACATCCCCGTGGCTCGTGCGCAGGGACACATTGCCTTCCACGGGGCTTGTCGGCGGTGATCACGATGTCGCCGCCGCGCTGCTGGACGCGGCGTGTTACACGACGACGCCATGGAGATTGCAGGGCGACGGCACCATGGGGAACTAATATATAAATATCTGGTTTTTAAAACCTTGGGTACATCAATTACGTGATTGTGCTCTCATCCACAAAAAGGTTTTACCATGTTTACGAAGAAAATTACCGGTGTCCTGCTGCTTTTCTGTTTCCTGATCCCGGCGGCCCAGGCCCAGGCGACGGACGACATCAAGAGCTATTTCAATGAAACAGCAACGAAGGTGAAGGCAGAGGCCGATCCGGAACAGAAGCGGGAAATCCTGGCTGGTTCACTCGAGCGCATGACAACCGCACTGGCCAGGGTCGAGAAGTCCCGGCTCATTTCGGACGAAGACCGGGCGAGTCTGGACGCGTTCGGAAAGACGCTGCAGGAGAAGCAGGACGAATTGGCAGGCATCAACGGATTCAATCCGGTGCCGAACTCCCAGTTGAACTCCTTTGCCGACTACGTTGTCCAGTCGATGGAGCAGGCCGACAAAACCATCACGGTCAGTGTGGTCACGGCGCTGTTGATCTTGATCATTGTGATTCTGCTGGTATAAACGAACCGGGATGTTCCGAATCAAGATGTCCCGGATTACCGGGCCACTCGGCGTCGGCATGTTTCTGCTACTCGCCTCCTCATGCAGAACGGTCGGCCTGGGTGACGTGAACGAGCACGCCCTCATGGACAGGCAGGAACCGGTGGAGCAATCCATCGTGTTCCTGGTCCATGGGGATGCGGACTACCTGTACCACGGCGCAGACGGCACGGCTCACCAGGCGGACGAGGAAGCCGTGATCAAGGCGCTGCGTGTGGCTCGGCGCAATCCCACGGCAGAGGTGTTCATTTTCCACGAACGAGCCCGGACGCGGCGCTTCTTCCTGTTTCCACGATACAACGGCACGTTCTACTATTTCCGCGGTGGAGACCTGCTCGTCCAGGAGACGTATAGGCGGGGAAAGGAGGAGACGCGACTCGAACCCGAGGCGGCCTATTACCAGGCGAACCGGTCCGCGCAGGAAACGGCCCCTGTCAGAATGTTCATCTACCTGGGGCACGAAATTCCGGAGATGGAGGGTGTTTCCTACGACACGTCGCGCCGGCGGGGTGCGTTCAGTATAGACTACTTCGCGCGCGGCGTGGCCGGCTTCGCGGCAGGCAGCGGGCCCTTTGACTTGATGGTGCTGTCCACGTGCAACAGCGGCACGCCGCATACCATCCAGGCCATGGCTCCGCTGGCGGACTACATTGTAGCGTCTCCTGACAACCTGCACCTCTCGCATTTTGATCTGGCGCCACTTGAGAGGCTGGACCTGAAGTTGGGCGCGACCGGGACCGAGCCGCCCGGAAACGGGATGCCCGGGACCGTGCCGGATCTGGCCCGGGAATTTGCCCAGGCCTCCTTTGATCGTCTAACGGCCGAGATCCAGACCGTGGTTACGATTGCCGTCTACGATACGGAGCGTACGCGCGCGTACATGGAGGCGGTCGCTCCGACCTACGACAGTACGCTTGCCGTGCTGCAGGAGGTCGCTCCTTCGCGGCTGGAACACGTGGACTGCAGAGAGGTCGGGCCGCTTACACGCGAGCAGATGAGCGAGGGTGTTGCCATGTGGTACCGCGCGCCCCGCTTCGGGCGCCGTGCCGACCGGGCCGCCCACTCCGGCTGGCAGTGCTGGCAAGAGGCGGGAGGTTCGCTGCGATAGGCGCCAACCCGTCCCCAGCACCGGCCCTCAGGGCCTGTTGACTCGCCCTCAGTTCAGGGAGCCTTTTTCCGCTGCCTGTATCAACGCCTCGTTGGCAAAGATGGCCACTTCAACGCGCCGGTTCAGTCTGCGTCCTTCCACGGTATCGTTCGATGCAATCGGATTCATCTCACCGAGCCCGATGGTCGTGATGCGCGACGATGCAATTCCCAATCTCATGTGGTAGTTGGCGACGGCCTGGGCGCGCCGCTCGGAGAGCGTCTGGTTGTACTCGCTCGCTCCGGTACTGTCGGTATCACCCTCAATCACGATGTTGGACTCGGGATAGTCATTCAGAATCCTGGCCATGCTCTCGATATTGGACCTTGCCGCCGGCTGCAGTTCGTAGGAGTCGATTTCGAACAGGATGCCCGAATTGAAGGTGACCTTTATACCCTCAGCCACGCGCTCGATTTCGGCATTTTCCAGTTCCCGCCGCATTTCTTCGGCCTGCTTGTCCATGTGACGACCAATGAGGACGCCTGTGGTCCCACCGACAGCCGCGCCAATAATGGCACCCGTGGCTGTATTGCCCGCCTGATTTCCAATGACACCGCCTACGGCACCTCCGGCACCGGCGCCGATCACGCCGCCCTTGACGGCATTGCTGACGCCGCAGCCGGTCATCAGCGACAGCGAAGCAGCAATCATCACAACAAAAATATTCCGCATAATGTACTTCATGATATTTCCTGGTAAGGTGGAGTCGGGCTGCTGCCAACGTACGACGCGGGGCCAGGTGAGGGTTTGAAGACTGGCGTACCTGCATGTAATCATAATGCTTACGCGCGCCACGGCGCTGTCGCCTACATTTGGGAATCCGGCTCTGCCGTCCCCCACCAAAAGAGGCGTACAAAAAACGTGCACCCTGCGTCATCATCTTCATCAGCCACCGTCCCTGTCGTCGCCGTGGGAGCATCGTCCGGCGGCATCAAGGCGCTTGAAGCGTTCCTGAGAAAGATGCCGGCCCATTGCGGACTGGCCTTCGTCGTGGCCATGCACCTTTCGCGCGAACATGAAAGCCAGTTGGCATCGATCCTCCAGGGTTTCACGGCCATGCCTGTGACACGGGTGGACTCCAGCGTAGCCGTTCTGCCCAATCACGTCTTCGTGATTGCACCCGGAAAGTATCTCGCCCTTGAGTCGGGCCGGCTGATGGCCCCTTCCCGTTCACCACAACCCGGCGTGATCGACCACCTTTTTCAGTCGCTGGCCACAGACCGCCAGGAGCAGGCCGTAGGCATTGTGCTGTCTGGAAGCGGGGCCGATGGTACGCTCGGAATGCTGGCCATTCATGAGCGCGGCGGCTTCCTGCTGGCACAGGACCCGGAGGAAGCGGAGTATCCGGACATGCCGAACAGTATCATCGACACGGGAGTCGTCGACGTTGTGCTGCCGGCCGCGGACATGCCAGCGCGCCTCATGGCCATGCAGAAAGAGGCGCGGCGCCCCAGAATAGCCAGTAAGCAGTTCGACAAGGACGAGGCCATACTCGTGGATATCCTCGATACGCTGCGAACGCAGACAGGCTACGATTTCAACCACTACAAGCGCAGTACGCTGCTCAGACAGATCCAGCGCAGGATGATCGTGGTAGATGCGGACGACATGCCAGCCTACGTGCGTCTCCTCGACAGGAAGCAGGAGGCCGAAGCGCTTCTGCGAAACCTTCTCATCAGTGTCACACGCTTCTTCAGGGACCCGAACGCGTATCAGATGCTCGAAGGCGAGGTAATACCGGAACTGTTTCAATATGCCGGACTGCCCCGATCCGACGATGCGGGTGGACTGCGCGTGTGGGTCCCGGCATGTGCGACCGGGGAGGAGGTCTACTCGCTTGCCATGCTCCTTGTGGAGCAGCAGGAAAAGACCGGGGGGCGGCAGACTTCCATCCAGATCCTGGCCACCGACATCGACGATACCGCGCTCTCGGCGGCCCGGCACAAGCAGTACACCGGGGCGGTTACGGACGGTGTGAGCAAAGAACGCCTGGCCCGCTTTTTCAACCGGAAGGGAGAAGCGTACGAAGTGAACGATGCGCTGCGCGCCCTCGTCGTGTTCTCGCGCCACGACCTGACGTGCGATCCTCCCTTCACACGCATGGACCTCGTGTCATGCCGGAATCTGCTCATGTATTTCAATGCCGGCATGCAGCAGAGAATACTCAAATGTTTCGCCTACAGTCTGCGCGCGGGCGGCTGTCTGTTTCTTGGTGCGGCCGAGGGCATTGACCATGCCTCGCGTTATTTCGAGCCCGTGTCCAAGCAACTGGGACTCTATCGACGAACACAAGTCAAAAGCCCTGCTCCTCCTCTCGAGGTGTTTCCGCTCGCTCGACGTGGGCTTCCGGAGCTGGTGCCCGGGACCGGCGCGGCAAACGAAGTGGCGGGACAGGGAGCTTTGTCGGTGGAAGGCAGTCAGGAAAGCATCTCCCGGCAGAGCCTCTCCCAGCAGGAACTCGTCCTTGCCAACCAGGAAATGCAGTCGCTCAACGAAGAACTGCGCTCGATGATGGAAGAACTCGAGGTGGCAAAGGAGGAACTTCAGTCCCTCAACGAAGAGCTCATAACCGTGAACCAGGAGCTCCAGAACAAGATCGAGGAGCACAGGCGCGTGAACAACGATTTGCACGTGTTGATTGAGAGTACGCACATGGCGACGCTCTTCCTGGACCGCAAGCTCAACATCATGCTCTTCACGCCCGAGTGCACGAAGATATATAATCTGTTGCCCGTCGACATTGGCCGGCCGCTCGATCACATTTCGCACCGGCACACCTATGCGGGCATACTGTCCGATGCACGCCGCGTCCTCGAACGCGGCGTCGAGGTCAATCACGAGGTGCAGATGCAGGACGGGTCCTGGTATGCCATGCGCGCCATGCCGTACCAGTCGGCTGAAGGGCCGGCCAGAGGACCTGCGGCAGGCGTCGTGCTGACCTTTGCCGACATCACGCCACAGAAGAAAATGGAACAGGTCAGTGATGACCGCTTCTCGCTTGCATTTCACGCCGGGCCCATGGCCGCCAGTATCGTCTCCCGTGAGCGCGGCGAGTTCCTCGCTGTGAACAACATCTTCGAGAAAATAACCGGGTTCAGTCGCAAGGATGTGACGGGCCGGTCCGCTGCCAGTTTCGGGCTGCACTTCGGAGACCATGTCCCCCTGATGCCCGATGCTGCCAACGGCTCGGACCTTGCTGAAAATACGACGGATGATGACGCTCCCAATACGATTGTAACGCGGATTCGAACGCATAAGGGCGCGGAGCGCGATGTGGTGGTCTCAACGACTGACATCGATTTTGACGGCAGTGCGTGTTACCTGAATCTGTTTCATGATATCACGGAACGCAAACGGCTGGAACGCGAGATCCTGCTCGTCAGCGACCGCGAGCAGCGCCGGATTGGCGCCGATCTCCACGACGGTCTCGGCGCACACCTGTCCGGTGTTTCCATGATGGTGCGCGGCGTAACCCGAAGGCTTCGCGGTGGCCACGCTGCCGACCCCGGGGACATGGAGGACATTGCCAAGCTGCTGGGAGAGGGTATTGAACAGGCGCGGTCCTTGGCGCAGGGACTGAGTCCCTTTCTTATAAATGTGGGGGGCCTCACAGTCGCCCTGGCCAAGCTGGCGTCCCGTACGGAAGAAATAACCGGCATCACATGCACGTTCGAAGGTACAGGGAACGAACCCGCGCTCAGCACTGAACAGAGTATGCACCTCTACCGCATTGCGCAGGAGGCGGTTACCAATGCCGCCCGGCACGGCGAGGCCGACCACATCCGGGTCGTGCTCTCCGAAACGGGGCGAGACTTATGCCTGGACATTCACGACGACGGCATCGGTTTTCAGCCTGGTGGGGCGGCCAGTGTGAAGCCCGCCGGAATGGGACTCAGTATCATGCGTTACCGTGCTGACACGATTGGCGCCCGGCTTGACGTGACCGGATCTCCGGATCATGGTACCACCGTCACGTGCACATTTACCGCAGCAAACACACCATGAAGCATCGAATTTTTATTCTCGAAGACCATCCTGTCATGCGACGGGGATACCGCGTGCTGATCAACGGCGAAATGGATCTTGAGGTCTGTGGCGAGGCCGAAACTGCAACCGAAGCGCTTGAAGCTATTTCCTCAGCGGCTCCCGACGTGGTGATTGCCGACATTTCACTTGACGGAATGAACGGAATTGAATTCATCAAGTGCCTGCACGCCCGGCATCCGGGCATGGACGTGCTCGTGGTTTCCATGCACGACGAGTCCCTCTATGCGGAACGGGCCCTGCACGCGGGCGCCGCCGGCTACCTCATGAAGACGGAAGCGGAAAGCCGTGTCATACCTGCCATCCGCCGTGTGATCGGAGGACGATACGCTGTCAGCGAGCGGATAGAGGACCAGATCATGGTGCAGTTCGCCGGGCGTATTCCGGTCAAGGAGGCCGCCAGGCTGCCGAATCCACTGTCGCAACTTTCAGACCGGGAACTCGAGGTTTTTGAATTGCACGGGCGCGGTATGAGTACGCGCGAAATGGCTGAGGCACTGGGCATAAGCGCGAAGACCGTCGCAACCCACCGCGGTCGCATGAAGAACAAGCTGGCTATTGAGAGTACCCCGGAACTGATTCGCCGGGCGGTGCTCTGGATGCAGAACGAGGTCCGCGAACCGGCGGATGTACCGTAAGCATCATGCGTACATGACTGTAGGAAGTCTGCTCTCATGCAGGCGGGAGCGGCGTGACTATCCTGTGAGCAGCGAACGTGACGACGTCTCCGTAACAAACCCTCGAGGGGATTCCATGCAGGTCGACCTACGCCGTTCCGACAGGGTGCTTACGGTCGATATAGGCGGCGATTGGGACATAGGCCAGGCGGTCCCACGGTTCGAGCACCTCGTGCGGGCGCTTCCGGCCGGAGAGTCCATCCAGTCGATCGGCTTCGATACAGAGGATCTTGGACAGTGGGACAGCAGTGTGCTCGCCTTTCTGACCCAAGCGCTGGACCATTGCGATGCGCACGGACTGGAGTTCCACTCGAAGACGCTGCCGGACGAAATAGCCAGGCTTCTCGTGCTCGCCCGGGCCGTACCCGAGCAGGAGCTGCCTCCTGAAGAGACCCCGGCCACGGCTGTTGCCCGTTTCGGTGAGCAAGGGCTTTCGGCCCATGCGTCGGCGGTCGCATCGATCACGTTCATTGGCGAGGTGGGTATCGGGTTTCTGGGGCTCTTCCTGCGGCGCGTCCGGATGCGCTGGCGGGAGTTCTGGGTCGTGGTGCAGTCGAACTCATCGGGTGCCATCGGGATTGTGACACTGATCAGCTTTCTGGTCGGGCTGATCATTGCATTTCTGGGCGCCGTCGTGCTTCGCCGCTTCGGGGCGGGGTATTACACGTCCTACCTGGTGGGCTATGGCATGCTTCGGGAAATGGGCGCGCTGATGACCGGTATCATCATGGCCGGGCGCACGGGTGCGGCATTTGCCGCCGAACTGGGCAGCATGAAAATCACAGAGGAAATCGATGCGCTTCGGACGCTTGGGCTTTCGCCCGTCGAGCACCTTGTACTGCCCCGGGTTCTCGGACTCTTCCTGATGATGCCGCTGCTCGTGATCTATGCGGATTTCATCGGGATCATGGGGGGCATGATGGTGTCGGTTTCGCTGCTTGACCTTTCCATGACGCAATTCATTACGGGGTTGCTGACACCGGTAACGCTGACCGATGCCCTGTTCGGCGTTCTCAAGGGGTCGGTGTTCGGTCTGATCATTGGTATGTCCGGTTGCCTGCGTGGCCTCCAGACCGGCCAGGACGCTGGGGCAGTGGGGCGGGCGGCCACATCGGCCGTCGTGACGGCCATCACGCTCATTATTTTTGCCAACGCCGTCATGGATTGGCTCGCCGTGCTTTTGAACGTTTAACCCCGTGTGTGATTCTTGACGAACGCATCTCCCCCAATCGAAGTCCAGGGCCTCACCATGGCCTATGGACCGCTTGTCATCATGCGCGACCTGGATTTCCAGGTACGCCAGGGAGAAATCTTTGTCATCATGGGCGGCAGTGGCAGTGGGAAGAGCACGCTGCTCAAGCATCTCATTGGCCTGAAGAAGCCGGCCTCGGGGACCATTCTGTTCGGTGGCCAGGACGTCGAAACGGCAGACGCAGCGGCCCGGAAAGGCATATTCCGGCGCATGGGTGTGCTCTACCAGGGTGGGGCGCTCTGGAGCGGCCTGACCCTGGCCGAAAACGTGGCACTTCCGCTGGAGGTATATACCGACCTGGAGGCGGGGGCCGTTGCCGAGATCGTGTCGCTGAAACTGGCCCTCGTCGGTCTTCGTGGGTTCGAAACGTTCTACCCGAATGAAATCAGCGGCGGCATGCGCAAGCGTGCGGCGCTGGCGCGCGCGTCGGCGCTCGATCCCGAGGTGTTGTTCTTCGATGAGCCGTCGTCGGGTCTTGATCCCATTTCGGCCAGTCGGCTGGACGATCTCATACGGCAGCTTCGCGACAGTTTCGGAACAACGATCATCATCGTGAGCCACGATCTTGCGAGCATTTTCAACATCGCCGATCGGGCGCTATTTCTGGATATCACGGAAAAAACAATGACAGCACTCGGCCATCCGGCCACACTGAGAGACCATCCGCCCAGCGTGGAAGTCCGACATTTTCTTACACGCAGCAGCACGAACCCATGAGTATACGCGCAAACCCGACAGCAATTGGCCTCTTCATGATTGGCGCGCTGATCCTGACTGTGACTGGCGTAACAGTGCTGGCTTCGACGGCGTGGTTTACCAAGCAATCTGAATTCGTCAGCTATTTCGGGGAGTCGGTGAACGGCCTGGATATCGGCGCACCAGTGAAATTCCAGGGCGTGCGTATTGGCAATGTAACCGACCTTTTGATCCGGATAGACCAGACGGACAAGACCTTCGAGGTACCGGTACAGTACAAAGTCGACTTGAACAGACTGACGTCCCAGACCGGGGAATTCGTTGACCTGCGGCGGGCGTCCGTCCTCCAGCAGCAGATTGACGATGGACTTCGCGCTCAGCTTCAGATGGAGAGCATTGTGACCGGCCTGCTGTACATCGAACTGACCTACCGTGAGGACACCATGCCGTACCGGCCGGCGGAAGGACCGTCGCTCTTTCCGGAGATTCCGACGAGTCCTTCGCTTTTGTCTGCCTTCGGAACGCAGGCGGGGAGCCTGGTCGGCGAGGTCCTCACCGTTCTGTTTCGGATCAATGAAATGCTGGAAGCGGTGGACATGGAAGAACTGAACGCATCGCTCGTCGCATCGGCCCAGTCCATTGAGCGTCTCGCGGAGGCCCCTCAGATCCGGGCGGCATTCGAGGAAATTCCGGCCATGACGGCCCAGTTCAACGCAACCATGGCCGAGGTGCAGTTCCTCGCGGAGCGGCTTGGCGCCGCGATTGATCCTCTGGAGGGACAAATTGACAGCACGAGCGCCGAACTGGTGCTGACGCTGCAGGCCATGCGCGCGGCCGTCGATAATGCGCAGGGCCTCTTTTCGACCGACTCCGGCGTCGGGTATCAGATGCAGGACGCGTTTTCCAGTCTGCGGGACGCGGCCGACGCACTACGCGAACTCTCCCTCTCACTTGAACGAAACCCGGATATGCTGCTGCGTGGAAAGAAACCGCAGCAACAGAGGCCATGATACCCGACATGAACATGAAGCAATTCTTTCTTCTGCTGTCCCTGATGGTTCTGCCAGGCTGCTTCAGTCTGGCCCATGATGAGCCACCACAGCACCATTTTGTGCTTGGCGGACCGAGCGGGACGGCCGGCGAGTCGGCCGGCGTGTCCGCAGGCGTGCCCGGCGGTGGTCTGTCCGATGGCGACGCGCCTTACGAATCGTTGCAGGGACTGCGGATTGGCCTTCGCAAACTCCAGATGGTGGAGTATCTGGACAGTCCCCTTATTGTGGTCCGGGTTGGACAACACCAGATTGTGTATTCGGAATTCAACCGGTGGGGCGGCAGTCTGGAGAGCGGGGTCATGCGCGCACTCGAGAGCCACCTGGAAGCACTTGCCCCTCTGGAAGGCGTTGCCACCGCGCCGTGGGACCCGCGGGCAGGCCACGACTATCTGGTACAGATCCATCTTCTGGGCATGGAGGGGCTGGTGCCGGAAGCCGGGGCCGGCGCGGAAGGTGCTTCGCGCCTACTGGCATCTTGGGAAATCATCAGTCCGATCGATGGAGCCGTTCTTGTTCGTGGAAGAACCAACCACACCACAAGCGGCTGGACGGCCGGAGACTACAACGACCTGGTAGGCCGGTTCGATGCCGGGCTGTGGGAGCTGTCTCGCGATCTGGTGGCGGCGCTTGCAGCCGAGCGGGCATTGCTTCAGCAGGAATGAGTATTCTGCTTACCCGAAAAGAAGTCGCGTGACTTCCTGGCCGGGAGCACCGATCGCATATCCTGTTCCGTGTACCCACTCACATTACGGGCAGGCTTGCCAGCGACGCATCATGAACACCTCTACGACACGTAACTCACCCATTCACTTCCCTCCCGTCCTGCGCGCTGTACTCATGATGGGCTTAACGATCGCGATGACGGCCCAACTGGTGTCGGCACAGTCGCCTGCCCCGGTAGATCTGGGGGCAGCTGCCAATTTCGGCGTTCTGGGCGGCTCGACGGTAACCAGTACAGGGGCCACAGCCATTTCGGGTGACCTGGGACTGAGTCCAGGGACGGCCATTGACGGGTTTCCCCCGGCCACGGTGACCGGGACCATTCATATCAACACACCGGAAGCTGTCAACGGGCAGGCCGATCTGACGACGGCCTACAACGATGCGGCCGGCCGCTCGACGAATCCCATAACGGTGGCAGGCAATATCGGCGGCCAGACCCTGCCTCCCGGCCTCTACAAATCACAGACGTCTCTCGATGTGTCTTCCGGGGATCTGACCCTCGATGCCCAGGGAGACGAGAATGCGGTCTGGATTTTCCAGGTGGGATCCACGCTCACCACAACCTCCGGTCGGCAGGTGATCCTGACGGGCGGAGCACGGGCCTCAAACGTGTTCTGGCAGGTCGGCACATCGGCCACGATTGGCACGACATCGGCATTCGTCGGGTCCATTCTCGCCGATCAGTCCATTACTCTGGAAACCGGAGCGACGCTCAACGGCCGCGCGCTCGCGCGCATTGGCGCGGCCTCGCTCGACGGTAACAGTGTCACCGTCCCGGGAAATGCGCCCCCCCCGCCGGCTGAGGAGGTGACGTTGACGCTTCCGGTTACCGGCACGGAGCCGCATGGGCCCATAGCGCTCCCGGTAATGACGAGCGACATCGCGGACAAAGGCGTGCGCTCGTATGAGTTCAATGTGGGCTTTGACCCGGGAATCATCACGCTCGACGGCGTGAATACCGTTGGAACACTTTCGGAGGACGCCGTGGTCACGATAGATGCGACGTTTGGCAATATCACTGTCGCCGGAGTCAGAGCCACCGACTTCGCTGGCAGCGGCGTACTCATTTACCTTACCGGTACGTCGGGTAGTTCAGGCGAAACCGATCTGCTCTTTACCGAGGTGACCTTCAATGAGGGAGCACCCGTCGGTATTGGCGTTGACGGACATATCAGGGTGTCCACGGCCCAACCTGTCGATCCGGTGACGTTGACGCTGCCCGTAACAGGCGCAGAGCCCCGTGTCGGGATTGCTCTCCCGGTGCTTACGGGAGACATTGCCAACAAGGGCGTACTCGCGTATGACTTCACAGTTGGCTATGATACGGACGTCATCACGCTCGACAGCGTGAATACGGTCGGTACGCTTTCCGAGGATGCCACGGTCACGGTCGACACGACGGGTGGACGAATTCATGTGGTTGGATTCAGGAACACCCACTTCTCTGGAAGCGGTGTACTGGTCTACCTGACGGGCACGGCGAGTGATGCAGGAACGACGGATCTTACGTTCACAAGTCTTACGCTGAACAATGGCACGCCCGAGGGCATTGGCGTTGACGGAAATATCCAGATCACCGTTGGTGTCGCCAACGAGGATGAAGCGGCGCTTCCTTCCGCGCTCGTGCTGCGGGGCAACTACCCCAATCCGTTTCGCTCCTCGACCCGCATTTCTTTCGACCTGTCCCAGGCAGCTGAGGTGCAGGTAGAGGTCTTCGACATGCTCGGTCGCCAGGTGATGGTGCTGCCATCCACACCGATTCCGGCCGGAACTGACCAGGGACGCCGCCTGGATGCGTCTGCGCTGTCGACAGGTACGTATCTGTACCGGGTCATCGCGATTTCATCCACCGGTACGCAGGTGACGTCCGGTCAGATCTCACTCGTCAAATAGGCATCCATATGCTCGAATTCATCGTAATCGTCCTCGTCGTCCTGTGGCTTCTGGGTATTGTCACCTCGTCCACCATGGGCGGGCTCATACATATCCTGCTCGTCGTCGCTGTCATCGTCGTGCTGCTTCGATTCATCCAGGGCAGACGTACTTAATGACTATTGAACGGGCACTTAACATGAAAGAAACAAAGATTGCTGCCGTCGTTCTGATCGTAGCCGGTATCCTGGGGCTTGTGTACGGAAGTTTTTCGTATACGAAAGAAACCCACGAAGGAAAGCTGGGACCGATAGAGCTCTCGGTCAAGGAGAAGGAATCGGTCAATGTTCCGGTCTGGGTTGGCGTGGGGGCCATTGTTGCCGGCGGCGCACTCCTTCTGATCGGGGGCGGTAAGCGGTAGCGCACGCCAGTTGTGGGCTTTCTATTTTTCAGTGTGGCGAGTGACACTTTGAGCGGCCACTGTAGACACTGAAGATGGAATCCGATGATCCGTTTCAATCGCAATGAGCTCGCCGGTGCGTTCGGTGACATGGGCACCGATGTGCCGCTCATTGTCGGTATGGTGCTTGCGGCTGGTCTGGACGGTGCGAGTGTGCTCATCATGTTCGGTGCGCTGCAGGTGGTATCGGGCCTCATCTATCGCATGCCCATGCCGGTACAGCCGCTCAAGGCCATGGCGGCGCTCGTGATTGCCCAGCAGGCGACCGCCGGCATGCTCTACGGCGCGGGGCTCGCCATAGGGATCGTCATGCTGCTGCTGGCCATTACGGGAGGACTCGACCTGCTCGCACGCTGGATTCCGAGGAGCGTGGTGCGCGGTATCCAACTCGGGCTCGGCCTGCAACTCGGCCTTGTTGCCCTTCGACAATTCATCCCAGCCGATGGCCTGCCCGGCTATGTGCTTGCGGCCGGCGCGTTCGTCGTGACCATCCTACTGCTTGGCAATCGCCGGTTTCCTGCCGCACTGCCCGTTGTGGCGCTTGGGCTTGTGTATGCTGTTCTGTTCAATATGGATGCGTCGCTCGGCGATCATTTTGGCCTCCACCTGCCGGTCGTGCACGTGCCCTCATGGACCGACATCATGGCAGGTTTCGTAGTGCTCGCGCTTCCCCAAATTCCGCTGTCGCTTGGCAACTCCGTGCTTGCCACGCATCAACTCTCCGAGGATCTGTTTCCGGGGCGTGGTGTGTCGGTGCGCCGGATCGGGATTACCTACGGTATCATGAACCTTATCAATCCGTGGTTTGGTGGCATTCCGACCTGTCACGGATCGGGCGGCATGGCAGGCCACTACACATTTGGAGGGCGCACGGGTGGATCGATTGTTCTCTACGGCGCTGTCTTTCTTGTTACCGGGCTGTTTTTTGGCAGCGGGTTCGATCTGGCGGCCGAGGCCTTTCCACTTCCCATGCTGGGCGTCATCCTGTTTTTTGAGGCACTCGCCCTCATGTGGCTCATCCGGGATGTAGCGCCCTTGCGTGCGGAGTTTCCGGTGACACTGCTAGTTGGTATCATCTCCGTTGGACTGCCATACGGATACGTGATCGGGCTTCTCGTGGGCACGGTGCTTGTCTACCTGGGCCGCCGCATCCAATTGGTCCAAGGGCCGTGAAGCGAGGCCAGAAATGGTCAAAATGCAAGCCATGAAGGAAGAAACAGTCTGGCCCGGTTGGATGTGACGTCGCCGCAAGCCAGAAGTCGGCGCGCAGACCGGGCGGCAGCGCGTACCAAACCGCCGGGTAAGCACCTGTGATAAACAACCCTGCCTGCACAGCGTATGCCGAAAGTCATGAACGAGTCGTTTTCCCATACCACTTCCCATGCCACGGCCTGGCCCGACATGGTGCAGAGCGCGGCCGGTGCGCTGACCGGTATGGACGGGGCCGGCGGATGGCCCGTCCAGGAGCGCCTGTCGGCATTCTTTTTCATGCTGCTCGACGCCCTGGAAGGGGCAGGGGTCCATGCATCCACTTTCAACAGGGAAGCGTCGGCATGTGCGTCGGATTTCCACGTGGCGCTGCGTGAGCAGCTGGTGGATGTGTTGGATGCGGTCGATGTTCCTGGTGTGAACCGCCTCGTGACAGATTCCGCGCCGTCCCGGTTCGCCGTGGCTGAAATACTGGTTCAACTTCTGTCGACATCGCTGGCCGATGCCTCCGACAATCGCGAGCGCTCGGCGGCCCTGGCCGACAAGTCGTTGGCCTGGGCGGCGGCGCTTATTGCCAACCCGATCCCCGCCCGGACCCTGGACGTGGTGCGCTACGCCATGGAAGCTGGTTACCTGCGGTGGAAGCCATGACAGAACACGAGGACGGAGAGGGCTCGGGGTCTCCGCCCGGCGGAGCACGGCAACGGGGAATGATAGCGGCCAGAACGGGACTCAAAGTCGGGGGTAACTACGCACGATACCTGTCGCGCCGGGCGACCGGGGCTGACAGGGACGAGGCGCGGGCCGATCTCCACACCCGGAATGCGGAGGACCTATTCACGGAGCTCTCAAAATTGAGGGGTACGGCCCTGAAAATGGCGCAGGGGCTCAGCATGGAGCCCGGCATGCTTCCGGGGCAGTTTGCCGACATCCTGTCGAAGGCGCAGTATGAGGTGCCTGCGATGGGTCCGGCCCTGGTGCACCGGCTTGTGGCGCAGGCATTCGGTATGCCGCCCCAGGAGGCATTTGCCGCGTTCGACCTCACGGCGATGGCGGCGGCCTCGCTTGGCCAGGTGCATCGAGCGCGCCTGCACGACGGGACAGATGTGGTGGTCAAGGTCCAGTATCCGAATGTGCGGGAAAGTGTCGATTCGGACCTGAAAATGGTCCGCGCCCTGGCTGGCCGATTTGTGGATCTGCACCTTCTCGATCCGTACGTCGAGGAAGTCCGCGAGCGCATGATGGAGGAGACGGACTATATCAACGAAGGGCGCAATATCGAGCAGTTCGCTGCGCGCTATGCCAATTCATCGATCGTGACGCCGCGCTGGGTGGAAGCGCGCACGACGGAACGCGTGTTGACCATGACGCACGTGGACGGGCAGCATCTGAAGGCATTTCTCGCCACGGAGCCTTCCCGGGAGCGGCGCAATCACTTCGGGCAGCTGCTCTGGGATACAGTGCACGAGCAGGTCGCTTCCGACCATCTGTCGGTGCATGCCGATCCGCATCCGGGCAATTTCCTGTTCCGGGAGGACGGCACGCTGGGATTGCTGGATTTCGGGTGCATCAAAGTCTTTCCACGAGCATTCAGGGACCATCTGCTGGGCCTGTATCGCGCCCGGATGGCAGGAGACACGGCGGCGCAGAAACGGGCCTACGAGGCGCTCGACATGCTGCCGGCGGACCTGGACGGGGAAGAACGTACGTATCTGATGGAGATTCTGGATGCCTTCGGCGGCATGATCCAGAGCCTCTACGAGCAGGATATGTACGATTTCAGCACGGGAGAACTGCTCTCCCGGTTCCAGGACATCATGCCCCGGTTGACCGGGCGGGAGGCGTTCCAGCACCGCCGGCCCGTGGGATCGCATCATTTCGTCTTTGTGAATCGCCTGCTGGTTGGTCTGTTCAGCATGATGACGCAGCTCGGGGCCCGGGTGGACGTCAGGCATGCCCGTCGCTGCCTGGAGCAGGTGCGCCCCGATTCACTCATGCCGGTCGGATAGGGCCCGATCGGGTTTGACAATAAGGAGAGCAGGGCCGAGATTGATGAGTCCCACCAATCTCGGCCCTGCCATGCGTTTTACCCCTTGCCAATCCTTCTTTTTTTTCGCTCTTCTATCGTTTGTTGCTGTTTCCGCCGTGCTGATGGTGCCGCCGGCCACTGCGCAGTCCGGCTCCTTCGGCGCGGCCGTCCACGTGGATAATGACATCCTCTTTGCCGGCGAGCCAAACACCTACTTCCGCGAAGGCTCGGTGTATGTCTACGCCAGCCAGGGCGGCGACTGGGTCCAGACCGACCGGATCACGTCACCGGATCCGGAACGCGCCGACGGGTTCGGAACGGCCATTGCCCGTACTGGCAACACGTTGTTCATTGGCCAGAAAGCGGGGCCGTTGCACATTTTTGAGCAGTCCCAGGGCACGTGGCGCCATGCGGGCCGGCTGACAGGTCCCGGTACGTCGGGAATTGACCCCGGCTGCAACTCATACGGCTATTGTGAGACGACCTTTGGAATCACGCTGGCCGCCGACGGCGACTGGCTGTTCGTGGGCGCAACCGGTGAGCAGCCGCCAGCGGGTCGTGGCCAGGAGGCACCCGCCGAGGAGCGGGGCGCGGTGCATGTCTATCACCGCGGTGCGGACGGAACGTGGACAGCGCACTCCCGTGTGCAGGCTACAGGCGCAGCGCCCGGGGATCATTTCGGCGCTCGCATCCATATGGCACGCGGGCGGGCGCTCATCAGCGCGCCGCGCTGGGGAGATACAGCGGCTGGTGTCGATGAGACCGGGCGCGTCGTGGAGTTCGCGCTGCGTAGCGGCAAGTGGGAGGAAGTGGGCAGCCTGCCGATTCCGGCGCATCCGGCCGCACACAGCGGGAGCGCGCTGGCGGTCGATGGAAATGAGGTATATGTGGGGGCGCCGGGCTGGGAGGAAAGCCGCGGCGCGGTGCTTCGATTCCGGCGCCCGGGCGTGGATGGTGCGTGGACGGCGGCCGGGAGGATCAGTCTCGGAAGCGGCGAGACAGGGGATAGATTCGGCAGCGGCGTAGCCGTGTCAAACGGTGTCCTCTGGGTGGGGGCGCCGACCGAGCGGGCCAACGAGATCGGATCGGTCTATGTATACGGGCGTGAGGCCGACGGGTCGCTTTCCTACAGTCCGGAGCGTATCCAACTGGAAGAAACCGTGGAACGCGACAATTTCGGAGCGCACATCGTGGCTGCCGGCGCATCTGTGGTCGTGGATGTACCCGGAATGCATCACCGGGCAGGTGCTGTCATGGTATACATCGGCGGTGCGGACGGCGGGGCGGACGCATCTCCCGGGACAGGGGGCCGGATGCTGGTCAGCCCGCCCGATGCGCTCGGGGCCATGCTCGGAGAGCGCCGCGAGTGTGACGATGGTAAAATAGGACCATTTGACTGCAGTGAGGTTGAGCTGCTTTCCTTCATTCCGAACTCCATCCTGCGCGATGGTGACTGGGCGCGCGGCGTGCGCACGAATGACAACTGGGGATGGACCGATCCTGAGACCGGGCGCGAGTATGCGCTCGTAGGCCGCAACGATGGGACGTCGTTCATTGATATCACCGATCCTGTGAATCCGGTGCTGATTGGCGATTTGCCAAAGCCGTGGGGGACGCCGCCGACGCAGCTCTGGCGGGACATCAAAACCTACAAGGACCATGCGTTCATCGTGGCCGACGGGGCCGGGGACCACGGCATGCAGGTGTTTGACCTCCGGCGGCTACGTGACGTTGCGAATCCTCCCGAGGTTTTCGAGCCCGATCTGCACTATACCGATATTGCCAGCTCGCACAATGTGATCATCAACGAGGAAACGGGCTATGCCTACACGGTCGACCGGCAAACGTGTGGCGGGGGGCTCTACATGATGAACATCGAGGAGCCGCTGAATCCGGTTTTCGAGGGGTGCGTCACCGGGGAGACGGGCACGCACGATGCGCAGTGCGTCATGTACCAGGGGCCCGATACACGCTACACGGGCCACGAAATCTGTCTCAATTCCAACGGTCGCACGTTCGATATCGCAGATGTGACCGACAAGGACAATCCGGTCACGCTGGCGACGGCGTCGTCCCCGAACGCCGCGTACATCCACCAGGGCTGGCTCACGGACGATCACCGGTATTTCTACCAGGACGACGAATCGGACGTGGTGCGGGGTAATGTTGAAACAACCCGTACGCTCATCTGGGACCTTACGAACCTGGAAGATCCCGTTCTTACGAACGAGTTCATGGGCTCCATGCCGGCCAGTGCGCACAACCTCTATCTGAAAGATGGCTTTGCCTACCAGGCGAATTACCGCTACGGCATGCATGTGCTCGATATTGCCGACCCGGAAAATCCCGTCGAAGTCGGCTATTTTGACACGTCACCCTACCAGGAGGGGCCCGGATTCAGCGGTGCATGGAGCACGTTTCCGTTCTATAAGAGCGGCACGGTGCTGGTCACGAGCCTCCAGGAAGGGCTTTTCGTGCTCAAGAAAAAAGACGTGGAGTTCTGACCCATGGAAGACGAATTCGAACTGGAGGTAAGCTCGCTCAGCCGGAAAATCACGGTCGACGATGCGTCCGTTGATGTCCAGATCTATCGGGGAGGGGGAAGCGGCTGGATTCTCGAGGTGGTCGATGCGCATGGCACATCGACACTCTGGGACGACCCGTTCAAAACCGACACGGAAGCCCTCGAGGAGGTCGAAAGGACCATCCGCGAGGAAGGGATTGATGCGTTGATTGGCGATCAGCCATGACATGCGGTTAGATCACATCTCGCTCACTGGTTTCCGGGCGCACGAGGCGACAGCGGTCGATTTCGAAAACGGCATGAACCTGCTTGTGGGGCCGAACGGCGCGGGCAAGACAAACCTGCTCGAAGCCGTCCATGTGGCGTGCCTCAGCCGAAGTTTCCTGACGCACAACGACCGCCACGTACTCCGGCGAGGCGCCGACCACTATGCAGTCGAAGCCCGGTTCACGTCGGACGCCGGCCGGGAAATCCGCGTCCGCGTGGCCTTCCAGCCGGGAGCGGGCAAGCGCGTTTTTGTCAATGGCGCGCAGGTGGAGCGGCTGATCGACCTGGTGGGCCGCGTCCCCGTGGTGGTGTTCGCGCCCGACGACCAACGCATAACGGCCGAAGGCCCGGACGAGCGGCGGCGGTTCCTGGACAGCCTGCTCTGCCAGTCGAGCGGCACGTACCTGGATAATCTGGTGAATTACCGCCGCACGCTTAAGCAGCGCAACGAGTTGCTTCTGTCGGCGCGTCGCCGGGGTGTGTCTGTGGATGCGGATGTCCTGGCATCCTGGACAGCCGAGCTCGTGCGACACGGTGCGCCTCTTGTGGAGGCGCGACGGGCCTTCGTGGTCCAGTTCAACCACTACCTGGAGAAGGCGTTCGGGCGCATTTCGCGCGTGGCCGAGCGTCCGTCCATACGGTATGAACCGTTTCCCGGCATGGAGACGGATCGGCGGGACGTTGCCGATGCGCTCGGCGCGGGCCTTGCACGCACGGCCCGCGCCGAGCGCCAGCGCGGATCGACGCAGGTCGGGCCGCATCGGGATGAGCTTGACATGCTGCTCGACGGGCATCTGGTGCGCCATTACGGGAGCCAGGGCCAGCACCGAACGTTCGGCATGGCACTCAAGCTTGCCCAGTACGACTACCTCTGGGAGCGGCTCGGTGAGCGACCCGTACTGTTGCTTGACGACGTGTTCGACAACCTGGATCCCGGGCGCATTGGAGCCTTTTTGAACATACTGCAGTCCGACGCCGTTGGACAGAGTATCACGACCGCTGCCCGGCGGGAAATCGTGCATGCCCATCTGCCCGGCGGTCCCTGCCGGACACTGGATGTGGCGCCGGGAGGGCAGGTGGACGTGGCGCCGGGAGGGCAGGTGGACGTGGCCGGGGACGAACCGCTGTCGGGGGACGAACCGCTGTCGGGGGACGAACCGAGCGCGCCGGCCGCAAAAGGCCCTGAAACAGAACGATCCGATTGAAAACAGAGTACACCCACTCATCTGAAGTACCATCATGATACGCATGCATGCCCACAGACTGGCTACGCTGGTCGTCCTCCTGCTCATCGGTTTCGGCGCAGCAGGGTGCGCCGTATCTACCAATCCGGTAACCGGAAACAAGCGCGCCTATGCGTACACCTGGCAGGAGGAAATCGCCATCGGGCGCGACGCGGATCCGCAGATCGTGGCGCAGTTCGGCAAGTACGGGTCCGATGAGCTTGAGGCGTACATTGATTCGCTCGGGCAGGCGCTGCTCGAGGTGAGCCACCTGCGGCGGCCGGGAGCGGACCCCGAGTGGCAGGCGACGCCCTTCACATTCCGCGTACTCGATTCCCCGGTGGTGAACGCATTTGCCCTGCCGGGTGGATTTGTGTACGTGACGCGCGGACTGCTCGCGCACCTGAACAACGAGGCCCAGTTGGCGGTCGTGCTGGGACACGAAATCGGACACGTGGCGGGCCGGCATGGATCGAAGCGCGCCATGAACCAGATGTTCGGCCAGGCAGCGGTGCTGGCAGGAGCTGTCGGTGGACAGGCACTCTTCGGTGGGAATGCGGCGCAGAATGTATTGGGGCTCGGAAGCGATGTGGCGAATCTGATGTTCCTCTCCTATGGCCGGAATGACGAGCGGGAATCGGACGATCTGGGCGTGGAATATGCCTCACTGCTCGGGTACGATGCCGCCGAAGGCTCGGCGTTTTTCCGCTCACTTCGTCGCATGTCCGAAAAGTCCGGACAGGAAATACCGAGTTTCATGTCGACGCATCCGGATCCGGGTGAGCGCGAGCAGACCATTCAGCGCCTGGCTGCCGAATGGGCGGCGCAGGTACCGGGCAGTCGGCTGCAGGAGCGGCACTATCGCCGCATGACAAACGGCATTGTTTGGGGCGAGGATCCCCGCCAGGGATTTACGCGCGAGGGCATGTTCTATCATCCCGGACTGGCCTTTCAGTTTCCGGTGCCGGGCGGGTTCCGCATTATCAACCAGCCCTCACAGGTCGTACTGGTGTCGAGCAACGAGCAGGCATTCGTGATTTTCTCTATCGAGTCGAAGCATGCCACGGCCCGCTTGGCGGCCGATGCGTTTGCCGCGCAAGAGGGAATGACGGCTGTCACGAGCAGCCGCGCTGCGTCGACAGCGCTTCCGGGGTGGGTGGTGACGGCGACCGTTGCGCAACAGAACGGGCAGGAGCTCCGCGTCCGCGCGCACTATATCGAGTACAATGATCAGGTCTATGCGTTCACTGGAGTGGCCGCTGCTGCCGACTTCGATACCTGGAAAGGGCAGTTCGAATTGTCATCGAACAATTTCCGGCCGCTCACCGATCCGAAGGTACTGGCGACCGAACCCGTGCGCGTCTTCTGGCAGCAGGCGGCATTGACTGGAACGTTCCAGTCGCTCGTTCAGGATACGTTGCCCGATGGGGTGGCGGCAGATGAGATGGCCATTGTGAACCAGGTGAATCTGGGCGACACCATTCCGCGCGGAACGCCTATAAAGCTCCTTCGCCAGGGGGAATGAGGACAGCTTCGCCGCCCAGTGCGGTCTTTTTGCCCATGTAAATGTAGACCTTCATGCGGATATGCCGGTACTTTTCAATTTTTTCGGCTACCCGGACTTCCACGGATATGGTAGATCCGACGGGGACGGGCCGCAGGAAGCGGCAGGAAATGGACACAGCGACACTGCCGGGTCCCGGAAAATCCCGCCCCAGGGCCTTGGAAATGATGCCGAGCAGGAACGTCCCGTGTACGATGGTTTGCCCGAAACGCGTATTGCCGGCATATTCGGCATCGATATGGATCGGGTTGTCATCGCCCGTCAGCGCCGCGTAGGTCCGAACATCGTCCTCGGTGACGGTGCGCTCAATGATGTGAGACTGTCCAATTTCAAGTGCTTCGTACGTGTTCGGGTTCATGTATATGGAATGTAGATGGAGTGCCTGCTGTGGACGGGAAATTGAAAAAGCTGGGGATACGTCATCTTCGAGAACAGTGTTTCATGTTACGTCACCGAGCGGGGGCGCGGCTTATCCCGTAGCAAATGCCGGTCTTCGTGCACGCAAGGCCGCACGCTTGGCACACTTTCTGCTCCCACTACACGGTATATGACCATCACATCGAACACATATCGGGTTTTTACTTCGCGGGTTCGTTCTTCGGAACGCCGCCAACCAGTAGCCGCACTGACGCTCTGGATGGTCACATGGATGCTTGCTGCACTGTCTGTGGCAAGTGGGCAGAGCACGGGTGCGGGCGCTGGTGATGGTGTGGCCACGGGGGTCGTAATGGTTGACGACTTCGAGGCGCATGACGTTGGAACGGTACCCGGCGGCTGGAGCTATCTTCACAAAAAGAAAATTGTCCCCCTGACCGAAGAGTTCATGCGGCCGCGCGAGCGGTTCACGGTTGTCAAGGACGGCACGCGCCAGGTACTACGGGCCTACTCCCACAATGAAGCCGTCCACATTTCGCTCGTCAACGGCGAGAGCCGCCTGGACTGGGACCTGGAAACGCATCCCGTCTTGGCCTGGGAATGGAACGCCCGCAAACTGCCTCCCGGTGCGCGTGAGGACCAGGATCAACTGAATGATTCCGCGGCGGCGATCTATGTCATATTTTCCATGGACGGGTTTCTCGTCAAACGCCCAAAAACCATCAAATACGTGTTTTCAAGTTCGCTCCCCGTGGGGACGGTCGTCTCGTACGGCAAGCTCAAGGTCATTGTAGTCTCGGATGGATCCATGGCGGATGCCGGGTGGATCCGCGTCGAGCGGGACGTTGCCCAGGACTATCGAACCGTATTCGGTGACGAGCCCCCCCGAAGACCACTATCCATCCGCCTCTGGAGCGATTCCGACAATACGGGCGCAGAGGCTGAGGTCGATTTCGACAACATCCGACTCATTCCCGCCTCCAGATGACCAGACCAAGCCGCCTGCTCGTTGACCGGGCGTTCAATTTTCTTGGATCCTGCGTCGGAGGTGTGGTGACACACGCCACGTGGGTGGTCATCGTTGCCCTCGCCGTCACGGCCGGAAGCCTGATGCTGGCCAAGAATCTGCGCATCGATACGGACCTGGCCAACCTGATTCCATCCGACTACCCGAGCGCGGTGGCCCTGGAGCGGCTGCGAAGCACAATCGGTGGCGAGGCGGAGGCGGCCGTGGCCATAGAGAGTCCGTCGTTCGAGGCGAACCTGGCCTATGCTGAAGCACTCATTCCCCAGGTGCTCGGCCTTGTTCGGGCCAGGACAGGTGAGCCTTTTTTCCAGCGGGTGGATTTCCGGAAGGATGTGACCTTCCTCAAGGACAACGCCCTCTATTTCGCCACGCCGGCAGAACTCGACATGCTTGAGGACTGGCTGCGCACGAAGATCGAGGATGCGAA
Organism: Bacteroidetes bacterium CG12_big_fil_rev_8_21_14_0_65_60_17; assembly: GCA_002787815.1. Lineage (GTDB taxonomy): Bacteria > Bacteroidota > Rhodothermia > Rhodothermales > UBA10348 > 1-14-0-65-60-17. The sequence goes on from PCUY01000075.1 coordinate 24,909, forward strand.
GCTCGAAGCCAATCCGTTCATGTTCGACCTCGAGGACGAGGATGACGACCGGGCCGCTGAACAGGACTCCGTGGGCGAGGAGCTCAAGGCGGTCTACGAGCAGATCGTGTCGAAGGAGTATCCGATTTCGGCCGACAGCACGACGATGGTACTTCAGTTCTTTCCGACCAATACGTCGTCAGATATCGCCTTCATCCGGGATGCCTACATGGCGCTCGATTCCGTTACGGCCGCACTCGGACCTGCGAACTACCACGCGGACATGGAGATCACAACGGCGGGGCGTCTGCTTCGGCACATGGTCGAAGTGGAAACCATCCAAGAGGACGTGCTCTCTTCCTTTGGCAGCGGTGCAGGTGCCGTTCTGCTGTTCGTCGTTCTGTATTTCATGTACAAGGCCTACGTGGCGCGGGTGGGCCATGTGTGGTCGACGCGCGTCTTCGTGACGCAGCTCCTCAGGGCTCCGTCGATGGCGCTCGTGATCGGACTTCCGCTTATCATGAGTCTCTCGTGGACGTTCGCTCTCGCCTGGCTCGTGCACGGCACGCTCAACCTGATGACGTCGACGCTCGGTCTCGTTCTGTTTGGGCTCGGTATTGATTTCGGTATTCATTTCTATGGGAGATACGCCGAAGAGCGCTCGGATGGTCGCTCGGTGCTCGATGCTGTCCGTGTCACGTTCCGCAGCACGGGGCAGGCCATAACCATCGGGGCGTTCACGACGTCGTTGGGACTTTTCGTACTCGTTCTGGCGGATTTCAAGGGCTTCTCGCAGTTCGGGTTCATCGCCGGCAGTGGCATCCTGTTTGCGCTCGTGGCCATGATATTCGTGCTTCCGGCGCTGCTCGCCGTATTCGAGCGCATGGGTCTGCTGAACCTGTCCATTTCCGGGCGCAAAGCCGACACCGATGGGCGCAACCGCCGAACGACCTTTCCAGGCTGCCGCATTGCGCTCTACGGAAGCGTTGCGGCTGTCGTTGTGGCACTCCTGCTGGTCGGTCGCGTGGGATTCGAATACCGCTTCGGGGAGCTGGAGCCCGACTATGAGGAGTATGAGGCCCGCCGGTCGGTGGTCCAGAAAGTCTCCGACGACAGACGCAACCGGAATCCGGCCTACGTTATTCTGGATCGGCCCGAGGAGGTTCAACCTGTCATCGATGCCCTGCGGGAGCGCATGGCCGCCGATACGCTGAGCCCCACGATTGACCGTGTGGAGTCGCTCCAGGACCGCTTTCCGTCAACGCCCGAAGCTCAGGCCGAGCGGCTGGCCCGTCTTGACGACATACGTACCCTGCTGTCGGACCGGTTCCTGGAGCGGGAAGAGTCGGAGGACTTGGACCGGCTGCGCCGGGCGGCTGAGACGCGTCGTCCGATTTCCCAGGATGAGGTGCCGGATTTCCTGCGGGAACAGTTCACGTCCAAGAATGGTGAGCTGGGCAATTTTGTGATCATCTACCCGCGCGAAGGGCTGTCCGACGGTCGCAAATCCATGGCTTTCTCGGAAGACGTGGGAACCATCGTAACTGCGCGCGGGGACGTCTACCATGCCGGTTCCACGTCGCTCGTGGCGGCCGACATGCTGAAGCTCATGCAGTCCGAAGCGCCCTGGATGATACTGGCAACGCTGCTCATAGTGATGGCGCTCATGTACGCCAATTTCGGGTCGGTCAAATGGATGTTCCTTGCCCTTTTGCCGCTTCTGGTGGGTATTCTCTGGATGTTGCTCCTGATGGAGCTGATGGCCTTCAAGCTGAACTTCTACAACCTGATCGTATTGCCGGCGGTACTTGGAATTGGAAACGACGCCGGTGTTCACCTTGTGCATCGCTACCGGGAGGAAGGCACGGGGAGTATCATGCAAGTGCTCCGGTCAACGGGAGAGCATGTCACGATGGGGTCACTCACGACCATGCTGGGCTTTGCGGGGCTTTTGCTGTCGTTTCACCCGGGACTGGAGTCAATCGGGCTGCTTGCAGTCATCGGAATCGGATCAACGCTTGCTGCGGCGCTTGTATTCCTGCCGGCACTCCTTCAACGACTGGAAATGCGCGAACAGGTGGCGGAGAGCGCAGACAGATAGTTCTTCGCAACACGCTCCCATGAGAACGAGTCGGTGACATGGGTTCGTGTGGCGCGGGACAGTTTTCGAAGGGCATCCCGGTCGGCCTGCAGTGCGCGAATACACTCGGAGAAGCCCGCTGCGTCACCGCTCTCCACGAAATAACCGTTTCGGCCGGGGGAGATCACTTCCCGAATGCCTTCGAGGTGGGCCGCAATGGTGGGCAGGCCCAGCAGGCCCGCTTCCAGCATGACAATACCGAATCCCTCCATGTCGCCAGGAACCGGGATGTTGGGCATGACGAACAGATCAGCCGTGCGGTAGAGGTCGACCAGTTCCCATTCATCGAGACGTCCCAGGAGGCGTACGCGGTGGGACAGGTTTGCCTCGGTGACGGCGCGCTCAATATGCTCGCGTTCCGGACCTTCGCCCCCGAGCCAGAAATGCACCGTGTCCGGAAGCAGGGGCATGACCTCGCGGATGAACCAGGCATATCCTTTGCGCTCCACATGGCGTCCGACGCCGCAGAGAAGCATGGGATCGGGTGCTCGGTCGGACGGTGACCCGGGAGAGCGTGCGTGGTTTGATGGGACGTGCCGGGTCGAGCGGAAAACGCGTTTCCAGTCGCGCGAGATAAATGTAGGGCTCTTTTTGAGCCCGTTGATGACCGGTGTGAACCGCCGAATGTTTACGCCATTGTGGACTACATGGAGCTTGTCCCGGGGGAGTCCGCGGTCCAGACAGGCCTGGCCTGTAGCACTGCTGACCGGCAGCACGAGATCAAGTCGCGCGAAAACGCGGCGGACCATGTGCTGATAGATGGAGAGCGGCTTGGTAATGTCCCGACCGTGCACGACCGAGGCCAGCATGACACCCTGGTGCGCACCACCATTGCGTCTGTTCTCCAGTGAGTGTGATGTCGAGCGACCCAGAAAGAGCACGATCAGTGCCGTCACCATGCTGGAAAAAAGCACGACGTCCACTTCTCCCCGACGAACAAGCCTGCGAACATGTAACAGCGTGGTCAGAAGAAACGGCACAATACGCCAGTGAACCCACTTCCACGTGCTTACCAGGGCGTGCACATCGTAGGAGAAGGGCTCACCATCGGGCCCCCGGCCGCCGGTGGCAACCAGTGCATGGTGCAGTTCGGAAGCAACACGCTGCATGCCCCCGATATTTTCGAGCGGATGATCCGGGGGCGGGAAGGAATGCGTGACAAAGAGTAGACGCATCAGTTTTTTTCCTTGAGGAGACGATCGTAGCAGTCGTTCAGTCGTCCCAGAATGACCGGCCAGGAATATTGCGTAGAGCGCTCCCTCGCCGCGCGGCCCATGGCCGCGCGGCGAGGGGTGTCGCGGATGAGTTCGCATACGGCCTGCGTAAAATCTGCCGTATCCCTCGCGCGGCACAGGATACCGGTTTCGCCGTCCCTGACAAGGCTCTTGCTGCCTACGGCATTGGCACAGACCGTGGGCAGACCCGATGCCATGGCCTCGAGCGTGACGTTGCCAAAGGTCTCTGTCTCGCTGGGGAACAGGAAGATGTCAGACGACGCGTACGCCTCGGCGAGCGCATCTCCCGAAAGATGTCCGGTGAACGTGGCTTGCGGCAACATGCTGCGCAGGTTATCCTCGGCCGGTCCGGCGCCGACAACAAGCGCCCTGACCGGGACGCCTTCGGCCTGGACGGCCTGGATTACGCCAGCGTACACGTCGGTTCCTTTTTCAATGACCAGTCGGCTGATGAACGCCACAACCACGTCGTCGTCCGAGAATCCGTGCCGCTGGCGGAACGCCACCGAGCGGCGGTCGGGGTGGAAGATGTCCGTTTCGACGCCGCGTGGCCAGAGCTCAACGCCATCATGTATACCGTGCGAGCGGAGAATATCTGCCATGGAGGGTGTCGGGACGTAGATATGTGAACATGACCGGTAGGATGAACGCAACCATGCCCACATGAGCGGCTGCATCCAACCCATGCGGTAATAATCAAGATACGAACTGAAATGCGTATGGTAGGAAGCAACGATGGGCAGGCCGCGCCTGTGGGCCCACGCGCGCGCCTGGGTGCCTGCCAGGTCGGGTGTGGCAATATGCATGATGTCGGGGCTGAATGCGCGGAGCCGTTCCCTGTTCTGGCGGGAGAGGCCGAGGGCAACCCGGTACTCGGCCCGACCGGGGATGGCAACAGAGGGAACCGGTTCCAACTCGCCCTGGTGTTCAAGCGCCGGTTTCGAGGTGGTCGGGGCAAGGACGAGTACGTCTGCCCGGCCCTCAAGCAGAAAGGCTACCAGGCGGTTCAGCGTCAACGAGACGCCGTCCGCAATATGGTTATACGCGCCCGTGTAGAGTGCAATCCGCTTCTGTTCGTGTGCCATCATGAGAGAAGGGGCATCAGGTAGTGGCCCGTGTGGCTCTCCTCTGACCGAGCAATTTCTTCCGGCGTACCCTCGGCCACCAGGAAGCCGCCGCGCACACCGCCCTCGGGTCCCAGGTCGATCACGTGATCGGCACACTTGATCACATCCAGGTTGTGCTCCACGACAAGGACCGAGTGCCCTTCGTCGACAAGCGCCTGGAAGGCCTGGAGCAGTACGCGGATATCATCCATGTGGAGACCGGTTGTAGGTTCGTCGAAAATGTACAACACCCTATCCCGGGTACTGCGCCGCATGTGGGTCGCCAGCTTGACCCGCTGCGCCTCCCCGCCGGAGAGTGTGTTGGCGGGCTGCCCCAGGCTCAGGTAGCCGAGGCCTACATCGCACAGTACCTGCAGCTTGCCCGCCACCGGCACCTCGTCCACGAAGAACGTGACCGCTTCCTCGATACTCATCTCGAGCACATCGGCAATGCTTTTTCCACGGTAATGAACTTCCAGGATGTCCTGTTTATAACGCTTTCCCTTGCAGGCCTCACACTCCAGGTAGAGGTCGGCCAGGAACTGCATTTCAATCTTCACGACGCCCTCCCCCTGGCAGGTTTCGCAGCGCCCACCCGGGACATTGAAGGAAAAGTAGCCGGGTTTGTAGCCACGGATCCGGGCCTGGTAGGTATCGGCGAAGAGCTGACGGATGCCGTCAAATGCCTTGACATAGGTTGCCGGGTTCGAGCGCGGGGAGCGCCCAATGGGCGACTGGTCAATCATTTCGACATGATCAATGAGCTGATGGCCACGCAGGGCACTGTGCCGTCCGGGCCGCTCATCATCGGCGAGTGTGCCTTTGAGCCGGGCCAGTGCCCGGTAAAGCGTATCGTTGATGAGCGTGGATTTTCCAGATCCCGATACGCCCGTCACACAGACCACCATTCCGAGCGGGATACGCACGTCGATCCGTTTGAGGTTGTGCGCGCCGGCACCTTCAATCACAATTTCATCGCCCTCACGGCGGGGCCGCCGCTCGGCCGGGACCGGAATGGACTTCCTGCCCGAGAGGTAGGCGCCCGTGAGCGAATCCGGGTTGTCCATGATGTGTGCCGGTGGGCCCTCTGCCACCAACTGCCCTCCAAAACGGCCGGCACCCGGACCGAGGTCCAGAATGTAGTCGGCGCGCCGCATCATGTCGGGGTCATGCTCCACGACGAGAACCGTATTGCCTATGTTTCGCAGGTGCTCCAGAATGCCCACCAGCCGATCGGTATCGCGCGGGTGCAGCCCTATCGATGGTTCGTCCAGAACGTAGAGGCTTCCGACGAGGGATGAGCCCAGCGACGTGGCCAGGTTGATGCGCTGCGATTCTCCTCCTGACAGCGTCTGCGAGAGGCGGTCGAGGGAGAGGTAGGTAAGCCCCACATCCACCAGGTATTGCAGTCGCCGCCGGAGTTCGTCGAGTACGCGCCCGGCTACCGCCGCCTGGTGCTCACTGAGCGTCAGCTCCTCAAAGAACGCGTGGGCGTCCGAGATGGTCAGTTCACAGACCTGACCTAAGTGCATACCGCCGACGCGGACGTACAGGGCATCGGCCCGGAGGCGATATCCCCGGCAGTCCGGGCACGGAGAATACCCCCGGAATCGGGCATGGTAAATGCGGTAATGCATTTTGTATTTGCGCGACTCCAGGTAGTCGAAGAAGCCGTTTATTCCGATGTAGTCGGCTTTTCCCTCCCAGATCAGATCGCGGTGATTCCCGTCCAGTTCCGAGTATGGCACGTCGATGGGAATGCGCTCGTCCGCCGCCACGCGGATCAGGGCGCGGAAATGCTGGCTCCAGGCATCGGTCCGGAACGGTGCAATGGCCTGTTGCCGGATGGACAATCCCGGATCGGGAATGACCAGATCGGGATCAATGCCCGTCGTGCGACCGAAACCCTGGCAGCTCGGACAGGCACCGAGCGGCGAGTTGAAAGAGAACAGGTGAGGCGTTGGCTCCGTGAATCGGATGCCGTCCCGTTCAAAATGCCGGCTGAACACGTGCTCCGTGTGACTTCCGCGCGCCCGCAGTTGGACGTAGCCTCCACCCTCGGAGAACGCCTGTTCCACGGAGTCTGCCAGACGCGACTCCGCCTCCTCAGCAGCATGTTCCGGCGACACGATGGCCCGGTCCACCAGCACGCGGATCCGCTCCCGGGCAACACGGAGCCCTTCCGGGGACGATTCATTCAGATCCACCATCTCCTCGACAGCCCCTTTTTCCGCCTGCTTCTGCGTGGGCAGCACGAGGATGCGGAAAAAGCCCCGCCGCAGCAGGCTTTCCAGCTCCTGGCGCCGGCTGACGCCTTCGTGGTCCGGCAGGGGAAACGTGACATAGACACGGGTGCCGGGTTCAAAAATCCGGGCTGCCTCCTGCGCCACCGAACGGGGCGTGTCACGCGTTACCGGTTCGCCTGAGACCGGCGAGATCGTTGTGCCCACCCGGGCATACAACAGGCGCAGGTGGTCATGGATTTCCGTCTGGGTGGCGACGGTCGAGCGCGGGTTTCGGGACGTGGTTTTCTGCTCAATGGCAATGGCCGGCGCGAGACCCGATATCAAATCGGCATCGGGTTTGTCCATGCGTTCCAGAAACTGCCGCGCATATGCGCTCAGCGATTCGACGTACCGCCGCTGCCCCTCGGCATAAATGGTGTCAAAGGCCAGGCTCGATTTCCCCGACCCGGATGGCCCTGTCACCACGACCAGGCGCCCCCGCGGAATGTCGACACTGACCTCTTTCAGGTTGTGCTGTCGGGCTCCGCGGACGACAATGGTGCCGTGGGTTTTCCGGGGCGTGCTGTCAGTATCGGGGATCATCGGGAGTGGGGCAGCCTGCAGGGGGAGATCATCTTATGCACAGGGCGGCCTGTCTACGCAGCTACGGGTCCGAAAGTGCCCACGGTCCGGAAACGCCCGCCATTCTTGGTCGTTCGCCCCGCATGACGTTCCTGAATCCTCTTTTTCTTCTCGGACTGGTGGCAGCGGGCATTCCGCTCGTGATCCACCTGTTCAACTTCAGGCGGCCTCGTCGCGTGCGTTTCTCAAGCCTGGCCTTCCTGCATGAACTCCAGAAGAGCACCATGCAGCGTGTACGTGTCAAACAGTGGCTGCTCCTGGCGCTGCGCACACTGGCCATCGCGGCGCTCGTTCTCTCATTCGCCCGTCCTACGCTCGAGGGGGGCCTTGCCGGTCTCCTGGGTACGGGACGCGCCAGTGTCGCCATCGTACTGGATAACTCCATGTCCATGACACTGCGCGATGCCGGCGGCAGCTATATGGAACAGGCGCGCTCCGTGGCGGCCGCGCTCATGGGTGATCTCGATACCGACGACGAGGTGTTCATTGTGCCGGCGGCGGGTTCGGCTCCGGGCTCCGGCGCGGGGGGAGGAAATCTGCCCCTGCGACCCGGCAGTGAGGCGCTGCATGCCATCAACGCGGTATCGGTATCGCCCGCGACCCATTCCCTCGCGGCCGCCGTCGAGAAAGCCGCCGCCCTGCTTGCCGAGCGGGACGTCCCCAACCGGGTTATCTACGTTGTATCCGATCTGCAGGCCTCGGCCTTCGCATCTCCCCGCATCACGGCCGGCAGTGAGAGCCAGATGCCACCCCGGGATGTACCGGCGGTGCTCGTGCCCGTAGGGGGGCAGGAGCAGCCGAACCTGGCCGTCTCAAGCGTCGAGGTGCTGAGCCGGATTGTGGCGCCGGGAGAACCACTGCGGATCCGGGCCACGCTCACGAACTACGGAGCATCTCCGCAGACCGGCGTGCTGGCGAGTGCATTCCTCGGGGAGGTGCGCGTGGCGCAGCAGTCGGTGGACGTTCCGCCGGGTGGATCGGCCCATGTAGACATGTCGCTCACGCCGCAGGATACAGGTTTTCTGCGGGGGAGGGTTGAAATTGACGATGGCCTCTACGAGCCTGACAATATCCGTCCGTTCTCGGTGCTCGTGCCCGAGGTGCGGCGCGTCCTGCTCGTGGGGAGCAGAAAACAGTATCTGGAACTGGCGCTGTCCAGGGAGCTGTCGGGCGGCGGATTCCGCTTTGACGTTGACACGATAGCGGAAGATCAACTCGCCGTGACACCGCTCGGGCCGTACAATGCCGTGGTGCTCTCCGGCGTAACCGACATTTCGGCAGCCGAGCGCGACGCACTGGGCCGCTACGTCCGCAACGGCGGCGGTGTGGTTGTTTTTCCGGGAGATGCAGCGCGTACAGACGACTGGAACGCCCTGCTCGCGGTATGGGATGCCGGCCGCATCGATGCTCCCGTGGGCGCGGTCGACAACGTGTCGGCAGCCACGTTCGACCGGGTATTCTCGGAGCATGTCCTGTTTGAGGGGCTTTTCGTGTCGGCCCAAGACGGAGAAGAGGTTCACCTGGAGCAGCCCGTCATTTTCCGGTACGTTCCGTACCGGCCGGGTTCGGCCTCCGAGCAGACGGTCATTTCACTGAGCGCGGGCACACCCTTCCTGCAGGAAATCAGGCATGGACAGGGAATTGTGCTCTTCTATGCCGTGGAGGCGGATGTGCGGTGGAGTGATTTTCCGGTCCGCGGATTGTTTCTGCCGTTGATTTACCGCTCGCTCTACCATGTCTCCTCGACGGGTACGGTGATGGGGTCAAGTCTTGTCTCCGGTGGCAGATTGCAACTGCGCCTCGGGAATGTCGAAGGAAACGACCAGGTCGTGCTCAGGGGTGAAATGGGCGAGGAGCAGATCCCGCCCCAGCGCATGCTTCCAGGCGCGGTACTTCTGGACATCGATGGATCGCTGGTCACGCCGGGCATCCATGACGTGGTGCAGTCGGGCAGGGTCCTGAGGCAGGTGGTGGTGGAGCCCGATCCGGCGGAATCGGACCTGGCCGCGCTGGAGCCGGCTGCGGCGCGGGACCGTCTGGAGGAAATTACGCAGCCGGTATCCGTGCTTGATCTGGCCACCGGTACGGCAGAAGCCCTGGCCGAGGGTGTTCGCGAGGCCCGCGCAGGTCTTGAGTTGTGGAACGTCTTTTTGGGCCTCGCGTTGCTTTTCCTGTTGGCGGAGATGGTTGTTGCATCCCAGTGGCGACCAGAAACCACGCCCTCTTGATCCGGATCTGCAACCAGGTCCCAACTTCATCATGATGTCAACCATACATTCGGTCCTGGTCCTCGCCTTTCTTGGCGTTACGGCACTGCTTCTGGTCATCACGGTTATGCAGCGACTGCGTATCCGGGGTGTCCGGATGGAGTGGCGCGGACATCTGCCGCTTGGTTTCCCGCTGTGGCCGACTGTTTTCATGGGTTTTGTGGCACTGTTCATGGTGTTTGCCAACAATGCCTATCCGGAGATCGGTTTTTCCGTCTATCTGGGCTATCTGACGGGTGGTCTCCTGTGGTTTTCTGCCATGGTAATGGCCAGGGGCGTCGTGGTCACCGAGTATGGAATTGTCCCGGGGACGGGGCGACCCGGAGATGCCGTGGCGTGGAGCCAGATCAATGACTGGTTCGAGGTCCGGGATGCGCGCCGTACCACCTTTGTTTTCATCTACAACCGGTACGACAACGAGCGACGGCGACTGGACCTGGCGGTCCCCCGTATGCACGAGGACCGATTCCGACACATCCTGGCGCAGAAAATCGGTGACTGTGCCACACTGCCCCTTCCCACGCCCGCCGAGCGAAAGGCCATGGAAGGCCACTGATCCCAATGGAAGGCTGACTGCTTGTACGAAATCCAGACTGACCGGCGGGAACGCGCCATACTCGTAGGTGTGCTGACACCCGGTGACACGCGTTTCGATGCCGATGACTCCCTGAACGAACTCGAACTGCTGGCCGACACGGCTGGTGCCGACGTGACGGATCGTGTCACGCAGCGCGTGGCCGCGGCCCATCCGGCGACCTATATCGGCAAAGGAAAGGTGGACGAGGTCCGGGCCATGGTCGCCGAGCGAAAGACGGACCTCGTCATTTTCGACGACGATCTGTCGGCCATCCAGCTCCGCAATCTGGAGCGCACACTCGAATGCAAACTGGTCGACCGCTCGGCGCTCATCCTGGATATCTTTGCGCGCAACGCGCGGACGGCAACGGCCAAAACGCAGGTCGAGCTGGCCCAGCTCGAATACCTGAGCACGCGGCTCACTCGCCAGTGGACCCATCTTTCCAGGCAGAAGGGTGGCATTGGAACCAAAGGACCCGGTGAAACACAGATCGAGACAGACCGCCGCCTTATCGGGCAGCGCATTTCGACGCTGAAAGACCGGCTCGACAAGATTGACCGCCAACGGACGACCCAGCGACAAGGTCGCGAGGAGTTTACCCGGGTCTCGCTTGTGGGGTACACGAATGCGGGCAAATCCACGCTCATGAATGCGCTGGCCTGCGATGCGGAGGTTCTTGCGGAGAACCGCCTGTTTGCGACACTCGATGCAACCACGCGGACCGTCCAACTGACCACCAACAAGACCATCCTGCTTTCCGACACGGTCGGATTCATCCGGAAACTGCCGCACCGTTTGATTGAGAGCTTCAAGAGCACGCTCGACGAAGTACGCGAGGCGGACGCACTCATGCATGTAATCGATGCCACGCATCCAGGGTTCAGGGATCACATGCGTGTCGTCAACGAAACACTGGCCGAGCTTGACGCCGACACGACACCGCAGCTTTTCGTCTTCAACAAGGTCGATGCGCTCCAGGATCTTGATGTGCTGTCGGAGCTCACCCGTGAGTTTCCGGATGGCGCATTCGTGTCCGCGCGTCGGGGCATGGGGCTCGTCGAACTGGCAGACAAGTTGATAGGTGTGATAGAAGAGGATTTCGAGGACCGTGTGGTACTGCTGCCCGTCTCCGACCAGTCCGCCATTTCACACATCCACCGGATTGCGGATGTCAAGGATGAAGCCTGGCTGTATGCATCCCGCCCCTGGGAGGACGAAGTGATTGCCGTTGCGAGGTTGCATTTCCGCGTAGCCCCCCGCCATGTCGATGATCTTGATGATCTGGTAACGAAGTACCAGGATCTGCAGGTGGTTGAGGGTGTGACCGGTGGGGCGCCTGCAGGAAAAGACGGAAATCCAGTGGAAAGAGGTGGACGTACAGCGGAAAAAAGTGCCTGATGAACGGGTATCTTGCCAATTCAAACCGTGAATGGTTTGAATTCGGGCCTCACCTGCAGAAACGGCACAGCGTTTGCCCTGTCAAAGATGTAGATTACCGGTCATGTCTGTGGACGTACTCATAACACACGAAACCCCGCCACTGAGGCCATCGGACCGCGTTGAATACGCACTCGGTCTGATGATGGAAATGCGTGTCCGCCATTTGCCCGTGGTGGACCGGGAAGGAGGCCTCGCGGGAATCATCTCGGAAGATGACCTGCTCGGATCTACCGGCCCCGATTTTCTTGTGGAATCGCGTCTGCAGGCCCATCCGGTGCACGTCGCCCCCTCGGACCACGTTTTCGAGGTCACACGCGTCATCATGAACCATGGGCTTACCATGGTTCCCGTTACGGGCCGGGATGGGCGGTATGTCGGGCTCATCAAGCGTCATGATCTGTTCGAGCGCTTCGCCGCCATGCTCGGCACGCAATCCTCTGGTGCCATACTGGCGTTGGAGGAGGACAAACGCGATGCGGCGCTGTCCAGAATTGTATACCTGATTGAGCAGAACGACGTGCGTGTGCTCTCCCTTGCCACAGAGGAAATGCCGGACGATCATATCGGTATCACACTCAAGCTGAACGTGCGCGATGCAACACGGGTGCGCCATATCCTGGAGCACAATGGATACCACGTCGTGGCCGCCTTCGGGGAGGATGAGGATTCGGACAGCCTCATGGACCGGGTCCAGGAATTCATGCGCTATCTGGAAGTCTGAGACACCTCCCGGCTGGTACGATGGAAGCATGATGTTGGGGCCGGAATTGCGTATATTGTCCGGATATAGTTACCCACTTCACGCTGCCGCTACATGTCCGAAAAGCCCGTCCCCCAACCGCCCCGCGAATACGGTGCGTCGAGTATCCAGGTCCTTGAAGGGCTCGAGGCCGTTCGCAAGCGCCCCGCCATGTACATTGGTGATGTCGGCGTGCGTGGTCTCCACCATCTGGTGTACGAGGTCGTGGACAACTCCATTGACGAAGCGCTTGGCGGCTTCTGCGACGACATTGAGGTAGAGATTCTCGAGGACGGGTCCATCCGTGTCGCAGACAACGGACGTGGTATTCCGGTCGAGGAGCATGCCGGTGAAAAGCGTTCGGCGCTGGAGGTCGTCATGACGGTCCTGCACGCCGGTGGCAAGTTCGACAAGGACTCGTACAAGGTTTCGGGCGGACTCCACGGTGTGGGGGTGTCGTGCGTGAACGCACTGGCCGCAGAGCTCACAGCGACCGTCAAGCGGGACGGGCACGTCTGGCAACAGACCTATCGCGAGGGTCACCCGCAGGGCCCCGTCCGGCAGCTCCGCCCCATGGAGCCTGGCGAATCGACCGGTACGGAAGTTGTTTTCCGGCCGGATGCATCCATTTTCCAAACCACCGAATACCGGTTCGACACGCTGTCCGAGCGCATGCGTGAGTTGGCGTACCTGAACAGGCAGGTCACGATCCGTATTGCCGACCGACGTGCAGAGGCGGATGACATCCGGGAAGAATTCCACTTCGAGGGAGGTATTGTCGAGTTCGTGGCCTATCTGGATGAGGCTCGTACGCCCATACACGATGAGACCATCTATATCGGGGATGAAGATGCCGACGTTCCGGTCGAGCTCGCCATGCGGTACAACGACGCGTATTCCGAGAACGTCCTCTCCTACGTCAACAACATCAATACGCATGAGGGAGGAACGCACGTGTCCGGATTCCGGCGTGCGCTCACGCGTACGCTCAAGACGTACGCCGACAAAAACAATCTGCTTCGGAACGTGAAGCTGGACCTCTCCGGCGATGACTTCCGCGAGGGCATAACGGCCGTGTTGTCGGTCAAGGTGGCCGAACCGCAATTCGAGGGTCAGACCAAGACAAAACTCGGCAACAGCGAAGTGCAGGGAGCGGTCGAATCGCTCGTGTCAGAAAAGCTGGCCATGTGGCTCGAGGACCATCCACGGGAGGCCAAGCGCATTGTGGACAAGGTCGTGCTCTCGGCACAGGCCCGTCATGCGGCCCGTCGGGCCCGTGAGCTCGTGCAGCGCAAGAATGCGTTCGGAAGTGGTGGACTGCCGGGCAAACTGGCCGACTGCGCGTCGCGCAAACCCGAGGAGTGCGAGCTCTACCTGGTCGAGGGGGACTCAGCCGGCGGTTCGGCAAAGCAGGCGCGCGACAGGCACTACCAGGCTATTCTGCCGCTGCGTGGCAAGATCCTGAACGTTGAGAAAGCACGCCTCGACAAGGTGCTTGCCAACGAGGAGATCAAGAACATCGTGACCGCGCTCGGCACGGGACTCAACACGTCGGCCGAAGACCAGGGGTTCGACCCGGCCAAGTTGCGCTACCACAAGATCATTGTCATGACAGACGCCGATGTGGACGGCGCGCATATCCGCACGCTGCTCTTGACCTTCCTCTACCGGCAGATGCGGGTGCTTGTCGAGCAGGGCTACGTCTACATTGCTCAACCTCCGCTCTACAAAGCCAAGCGTGGAAACAAAGAGGCCTATGCCTGGACCGACGCCCAGCTGAAGGTGCTCGTGCAGGAATTCGGGGGTGAAACGCGGCAGAAGGTGGGCGTTCAGCGGTACAAGGGTCTCGGTGAGATGAATCCGAGGCAGCTCTGGGAGACCACCATGGACCCCAAAACACGTCGACTCCAGCAGGTCACCATCGACGATGCGGCGGTAGCTGATCGCATTTTTTCGACGCTCATGGGCGATGCCGTCGAGCCGCGCCGCAAGTTCATTGAGCGCAACGCGCGTTACGCCACCATAGACGTGTAGGCGCATGGATGCCGGCGCCAAACAGCTCGATTTGTCCATCGTGATTCCCGTGCTCGATGAGGAGGCGTCGATTCCCGAGCTTGCAGACCGTATTCGTGGTGTCTGTGACGGCGCCGGATTCTCGTTTGAAGTCCTGTTTGTGGATGACGGATCGACGGACGATTCATGGGACGTGATCTCGGCCATGCACGAGCGCGATGAGCGCTTTCTGGGCATCCGCTTTCGTCGCAACTACGGCAAGTCGGCGGCACTGGCCGTCGGGTTCGAGCGTGCAACGGGCGCCTATGTGATTACGATGGATGCGGACCTCCAGGATGACCCGGCCGAAATACCGGGTCTGGTGACGCTTCTTGAAAGCGGATATGACCTGGTTTCAGGGTGGAAGCGCCGCCGGCACGATCCGCTCTCGAAGACCATGCCGAGTCTGTTTTTCAATTTTGTGACGCGTCGTCTGTCGGGTATTGGACTGCATGACTTCAACTGTGGACTGAAAGCCTACCGGTTGGAGGTGGTCAAATCGGTCCGCCTCTACGGAGAGTTGCACCGGTACGTCCCGCTGCTGGCAAGTTGGGAAGGGTATACCCGGATTGGCGAGAAGGTCGTCGAGCATCATCCGCGAAAGTACGGCGAGACAAAGTTCGGGCTCGAACGATTCATAAAGGGTTTTCTGGATCTGCTCACGGTCCACTTCCTGACGCGATTCACGGCGCGCCCGATGCATTTTTTCGGGACGCTCGGAACGCTGGCATTCATGGGGGGCTTCGTGATCAGCCTGTGGATATCGATCGACAAATTATGGTATGGCAATCCGATCGGGGATCGGCCGCTGCTGCTCCTGGGTGCGTTGTTGATCCTGGTAGGTGTACAAATGTTCACCGTCGGTCTGGTTGGTGAAATGGTGGTTGTACCGCGCATGCAGCGGACAGCCTCGTATGGAATAGCCGAGGAAACAAAGGCAGCGGAGCGTGCCGAAAGCCCGTGACGCATCCCGACCAGAGCGCTCGGCGACTGGCCGTTGTTGGACCGTATCCTCCCTACCGGGGTGGAATTGCACAGTTCACGGCGGCGCTTCATTCGGCGCTCGAAGCGGAAGGACATACCGTGACGGGGATATCCTTCTCGCGCCAGTATCCGGGCTGGCTGTTCCCGGGCAGGAGCCAGGAAGTCCCTACAGGAGCGGAGGCGGCCGCCCCCGATGCCCGGCGCCTGCTCGATTCGCTGCGCCCGTGGACCGGCATTCGGGCCGCGCGGGCGGCCGCCTCGAGCGGTGCAACAGAACTGATATTCATGGTCTGGATGCCATTTTTTGCACCGCTTTACCTGCTGGCCGCCCGCGCGGCCCGAAACCGGGGCATGACAACTACCGCAATAGTCCATAACGCCCTTCCTCACGAAAAGCAGCCGCTGGCCCGGCCCCTGATGCGCGCCCTGCTCCGCCGGATGGATCGCATCATCACGTTGACACAGAGCGAGGCGGCGCGCTGCGGCCGGCTCGCAGGGCGGGACGCGGACTCCATCACCGTGTCGCCGCATCCGGTGTATGACCATTTCGGCGCGGCCATGGAGCCGGCCGCAGCGCGCCGCATACTCTCATGGCCGCCCGAAGGTGCCTGCGGGCTGCTCTTCTTCGGACTCATTCGGCGCTACAAGGGACTGGATCTGCTCCTGCGGGCATTGGGCGCGCTGTATCGTCGCAGCCCGGGTGCCCCGGACTTCAGCCTGATGATAGCCGGCGAGTTCTATGAGAAAGAGCGCATGTACAGGGATCTTGTGGTCCGTGAAGGACTGTCGGACAAGGTGGAAATATGTGCACAGTATATTCCGGATGGGGAGGTCGCTGCGCTGTTCTCGGCGGCTGATCTGGTGGTTCAGCCCTACAGGAAGGCGACGCAGAGCGGTGTCGTGCAGACGGCATTCCATTTTGGCTGTCCCGTGGTCGTATCCGATGCGGGCGGACTTGCAGACATGGTGCGTGACGGTGAGGATGGCATGGTGGTCAGGTGGCGCGGCGAGAGTGAGCGCGGCGAGAGTGAGTGCGGCGAGGAGGATGAAACCGTATTCGTGGGCGCGCTTTCATATGCCCTTGAAAAAGCGCTTGAGCCCGAAACGCTCGACCGCCTCACCCGTGGCGCCGTCGCAGCGCGTGGCCGTGCCACGTGGCCCGGATTCGCACGTCTATTCGCCCAGTCCGGAATATCCATGAACCCCTCCCGGTCACAGCCATGCAATATGACCCGATAAAAGACCGATTTGGACGCCTGGTTGCGGGAAGGACCTGGGCTACGCGATTGTTCTTCTTTTTCCTGCAAATGGTGTTTCTGCGGTCCTGGTACGTGCGCCGGGAGCTGCGACGCGCCGTGCAGAGAGCCGGATCCAGGCTCAGGGACGGCGAAAGGTGCATTGATGTACTGGACGCAGGTACCGGATTCGGTCAGTTCTCCTGGTGGATGGCCCAGCGCTTCGAGCGCCTGTGCATAACGGCTGTGGATGTGAAAGAGGATTACCTGCAGGAAGCCCGCCGCCGCTTTGCCCATGCCCGGCTCGACAAGCGGGTCACGTTCAAGGTGGACGACCTCGTCGCACTTCAGGCAGACGGGCCGTTTGACCTGATTCTATCTGTCGACGTCATGGAGCACATAGAAGAAGATGAGCGGGTTTTCTCGCACTTCTTTCGTGTTCTGCGGCCCGAGGGTCAGGTAATCATAAATACACCCTCTGACCAGGGCGGGTCGGATGTGCACACCAGTGACGGGGAAAGCTTCATTTCGGAGCATGTCCGCGACGGGTATGCGCGCGCGGATCTGCGCGCAAAACTGGAGCGCGCGGGTTTTCATGTGGACAGGATTGACTACACGTATGGAATGGCCGGATCGCTGGCGTGGAAGCTGGCCGTAAAAGTCCCCATGAGGATGCTGGGTGCGTGGTTCGGCTGGGTTGTTCTGCTGCCCCTATGGTATGCTGCCGCGCTGCCGGTCGTACTCGTACTCCACGCGGTCGATGTGAAGTTGACGAACAAAACAGGGACAGGTCTGATAGCGGTAGCACACCGCCCACCGTCTTCGTAATTTCCATCCCGGCGGTCCCATCCGTCTGAGCCGCCCGCATCCACCCGTCAGATCTCACCCCGGTATCACCGTGCAGACAAAATACATTTTTGTAACCGGGGGCGTCACGTCGTCCCTGGGCAAAGGCATCATCTGTGCCTCTCTCGGGCGGCTTCTTGAAGACCGCGGGCTGCGGGTTACCATCCAGAAGTTCGATCCCTACATCAATGTGGATCCGGGTACCATGAATCCGTACGAGCACGGCGAGGTGTATGTCACGGACGATGGTGCCGAGACTGATCTGGATCTGGGCCATTACGAGCGTTTCCTGGGCGTTCCCACGTCGCAGGCAAACAACGTGACGACCGGACGAGTCTACCTGCAGGTCATCAACAAGGAGCGCGCCGGCGCCTACCTGGGCAAGACGGTCCAGGTCGTGCCGCACATCATCGATGAAATAAAGCATTGGATGTTGAAGCTCGGTGAGACGGGCGATTATGATGTGATACTCACCGAAATCGGAGGCACCGTCGGCGATATCGAAGGGCAGCCGTACCTCGAGGCCATTCGCCAGTTGCGCTACGAGCTCGGTGTGAGAAACACGCTCAACATCCACTTGACACTGGTACCCTTCCTCGAGGCAGCCGGCGAGGTCAAAACAAAGCCGACACAGCACTCGGTCAAGACGCTGCTCTCGTTCGGCCTGCAGCCTGACATCCTGGTGTGTCGCACGGACAGGCCACTCGATACGGATGTGCGCCGCAAACTGGCTCTTTTCTGCAACGTCGACGCGGAGGCTGTCGTCGCGTCCCAGGATGCGGAATCCATCTACGAAGTCCCCCTGCTCATGCGCGAACAGGGTCTTGACAGCATTACAGCGCGGCTCCTGCGTCTGGATGAGGATTTCAAGGACCGCTTCGCCGATGCGCCGAATATGGAAGACTGGGTGGAGTTCGTTCGCCGCCTCAAAGAGCCCAGGAAGAAAGTCCGTGTGGCGCTCGTTGGCAAGTACGTGGAGCATCAGGATGCCTACAAGTCCATCAATGAAAGCTTCATTCTGGCCGGTGCCTGGATGGGTGTGCAGGTCGAAGTCCGGGAAATCCTCTCGGACCTGGTGACGCCCGAAAATGTGGATGAGTTGCTGTCGGACGTTGCAGGCGTCCTTGTGGCACCGGGTTTCGGCGAGCGGGGCATTGACGGTAAGATTGAAGCTGTCCGGTATGCACGTGAGAACGACATCCCGTTTTTCGGTATCTGCCTGGGCATGCAATGTGCCGTCATCGAATTTGCGCGCCACGTATGCGGATGGGACGATGCGCACTCAACGGAATTCGATCCGGATACGGAGCACCCGGTCATTGATCTCATGGAAGATCAGAAGGCCATTGCCGAGAAGGGAGGGACCATGCGCCTCGGTGCCTATCGGTGCCGACTTTCCCCGGGCACGCGCGCCAGGGACATATACGGCGAGGACGAGATCAGCGAGCGGCACCGGCACCGGTATGAATTGAACAATGTCCTGCGCTACAAGCTGGTGGAGCACGGTCTGAGACTGAGCGGAATCAATCCGACCCGTGACCTGGTGGAAATCGTTGAGCTACCTGATCACCGGTGGTTCATGGGTGTGCAGTTCCATCCTGAATACCGGACAACCGTAGGGAGGCCGCATCCGCTTTTCGAGTCGTTTCTGAAGGCCACGTTGGACCGGGCTGAGGAAACCGGGTCCACGTCGAAGCCCAAACCACCAAAGCGCCAGAAAAAGATTCACCTTGCCACGTCGCGACTGCTCAAAGGCGACGCCGAATAACGAGGCCCGCGCGACCCACGATGGGCCATGAGGGTTCCGGGCCCGGGCCTGGCGTCGGGCCCGGGCGTACCTTCAAGTCCGTGCGTGGTGTAGTTGGATCGGCAGCCGTGAGTATCAGGCGGTCTCCGTAGCGTTGCAGTCGACGTACGGTGAACTGCCTGTTCAGCGCATGGATAATGAGATTCCCGCCCGGAATATCGCCGGATGACTCGGGCCAGCCCACGATGATGTCGTGCTTCTGTATGCCGTCGCGCGCCATGCTGTCGTCGGGCATGGTGATGTACGCCAACGTTTTGCCCTCGGCCTCGGCCGGCAGCATCTGCCTGTCTACCCAATATCCTTCCCGGGGATCGGGCCAGCCCGCACCGCGCGGAGCGGCAGCTTCCGGTATGAAGATGAGCCGGTTGGCAGGCGCGTCCCCACGGCTCCCCACCACGCGGATACCCCTCGCCGTTCCTTCTTCCACGTCTACATGTCCCTTGCGCTCCAGCTGAGCAACGAGCTTGACGGCACTTGTAACGCTGCGTACATCGAGTCTGTTTGCCAACTCCCTGTATGTGGGAGAGCGCCCATCCTCTGCAATGTGTGTTTCAATGGCGCGAAGGGCATCCCGCTGCCGCGTACTGAGAGCGCTTCTGTCGGGTGCAACATGATCTCCAAACATGGTGTAAATATATACACTTTTTATTGTGACAGGTGTACTTATATACACTAATTTACGTTATGCACACGTTATAAACTCGTTATCCACACGGTAAAATGTCAAAAAGCGACCTCATCCGGTTGAAAACGAGCTTTTCCGTGACAGAGTGGCCTTGACTTTCGGACTTAAAGATGTACATTAGCTGTATGGTGGGGAAATGTGGGGAATACTCCCATGTCTGGTTCACATGCGACCAGACGCACATGCACGCCCACCCACACCCACGTACACATGCCAAACGGCATTTCGATTGCACACCATGGCTCGTTTCAAGGGACAGGCTGAATACTCCGTCGACGCCAAAGGACGGGTTGCCATTCCGGCCAAGATGCGGGCCGCACTGAGTCCGGATGCGCAGCAGACATTTACGCTGACGAAAGGCTTTGAGCAGTGCATCTACGTGTACCCTCTCGACGAGTGGCGCATCCAGGAGGACAAGCTGGCCAGACTCAACAGTTACGATCGGGAGTCGCGGCTGCTCGTGCGCATGATGCTCATGTGGGCCGAGGAAATTTCGCTCGATGGTCAGGGACGCGTATCCGTTCCCCGGACGCTCTCCGATTACGCAGGACTGAAGGACCGCGCGCTGATCATTGGTGCCATTGACCGAATTGAAATCTGGGATCCGGTCGTCTTCGAGGACTACCTCGCCGGGGCGTCCTCGAATCCTGAGGAGTTGGCTGAGCGCGTCATGGGGTCGGGACCATGACGCTACGCGCGGGCAATATCCATGCTTGATTACGCTACGCCATATCACGCACCTGTTCTTTGTCATTCTGTTGCTGACCGACTCATCACGGACCCCGATGGTGTGTATGTCGATGCGACGCTGGGCGGAGGAGGACATACGCACGCGCTGTTTGATGCGCTGGGCGACGAGGCGCGTGTGATAGGCCTGGACCGCGATCCGGAGGCACTCGAAACGGCCACGGCACGGCTTGAATCGGCTGGATACGGCGACCGGTTCATGCCGGTACGAGGCACGTTTTCAGACATGGAGGAAGTGATCCGGGCGGAGGGCCTGCAAAGCGTATCCGGCATCCTCATGGACCTGGGCGTTTCGTCCCATCAACTGGACGACGGGCAGCGGGGCTTCAGCCACCGCCTGTCAGGACCGCTCGACATGCGCATGGACCAGACGAGCGGCGAACCGGCTTCGGCATTCCTGGACAAGATGGACGAGGCTGAACTGGCCCGCGTGCTTCGTGTCTGGGGGGAGGAACCGATGGCCGGACGAATGGCACGTGCCATTCTGAGGGGGCGCCCCTTGCGCAGTACGACCGATCTGGCCGACGTCATCCGCGAGGAGGTGCCGCCGCACAAGGTTTCCAAGTCATTGGCTCGCGTTTTCCAGGCTCTGCGTATCGCCGTCAACGGGGAAATGGACGAATTGCGGCGCGCACTGGAGGCTGCCACAAGCCTGGTTGCTCCGGGCGGGCGACTCGCCGTCATCAGTTACCACTCGCTCGAGGACCGACCCGTGAAGCGCTACCTGCGCAGCGGCCATTTTGACGGTGAAATCCGTCGGGACCTGTACGGCAACGCGCTCTCTCCCTGGCGGGACGTGACGCGGGGCGCCATCATGGCCGATGAAACGGAAACAGCAACGAACCCGAGAGCCCGGAGCGCGCGACTGCGCGTTGCCGAGCGCACTACCTGCACCTGACCCAACGTGAATAGATCCTGATCATGGCCAAACGCCGAAGCATATCGACCCGAACGCGTTCGAAAACGAAACGCACCGAGACGAGTGCGCCCTCGAAGCGCACGGCGCGCTTTGTGAAAGCGTCGAGCGCGAAGCAGAATGGAGCCACACGGTCCCGTGCAGTCCGTGATGAACCGGCGCGCGCGGCCCGGCCGCGTACGCGCAGCCGCCGCACCGCGGCCGTCAGGAATCCGGAAGAGGTAACCTGGAAGGACCTGGCCACCGACAATGAAAAAGGACGCTCGGCGGCGGGTCGCGCCTCGACCGTCATGGGCGGCGTCTCGACGGTACGGTTCGTTGCTGGCGTCCTGGCCGTGCTCGTCCTGGTAACGCTCTACGTCGGACACGTCCATGCCACACGCGGGCTGACACAGGCTGTACAGGAACTGCGCCGTGAACGGCTCGAACTGCAACTGGAGCTCAATCGCGTGAGCGGGGATTACGAACGGAAAACCGGACACACGAATATTGCCTCCCGGGCCCGGGGGCTCGGTCTGGTGGAAGCCGTCCCTGAAGGCAAGCCCATCGTTGTCGATCCATGACGCCGCGCGACTCCATATCGTCCCGGATGTACGTGGTCGCGACGTTGATCACACTGTTGCCGGTCGTACTGGCTGCACGTGCCGTGCATATTTCACTCATTGACGGTCCGGCGCTGCGTTCCCGGGTGGAAACGCAATCCACGTCGAGCATATCCATTGCGGCCATGCGCGGTAGCATTGACGATGCCGCCGGCCGCAGCCTGGCGGTGAACGTGAGGACCTGGACGCTTGCCGTGGACCCGACGACGAAGGCGGCGCGGGCGGACATGGCGGCCTGGAGCGCAGACATAGCCCGCGCCGCCAACCTCCCCGTTTC
Organism: Bacteroidetes bacterium CG12_big_fil_rev_8_21_14_0_65_60_17; assembly: GCA_002787815.1. Taxonomy (GTDB): domain Bacteria; phylum Bacteroidota; class Rhodothermia; order Rhodothermales; family UBA10348; genus 1-14-0-65-60-17. The sequence goes on from PCUY01000075.1 coordinate 47,410, forward strand.
CAGCGTACGCCGCAAGATCGGGAACAGGAGCAGCACACAGTATGCCGTCATAGCACGGGGTATTGAATTGCCGAAGGAGCAGATGGATGCGCTCCGCGCCATGGATGGGGTCAGGCTCGAGGAGGGTTTTGACAGGAAGTACCATCATGGAACGGCGACAGCCCACGTACTTGGGCACGTGGACACGGACCTGCGGGGCATTTCCGGACTGGAACTGCTCTACGACGAGTTGCTGACCGGTACGCCGGGGCGCCAGGAAGTACGCCGCGACCGGATGAACCGCCGCTCATTCGATGTCGGCCTGGCGCGCGTCGAACCCCGGCACGGAGAATCGATTGTTCTCACGATCGATCTCGTCATGCAGGAAATCATGGAGCAGGAACTGGCCAGGGGCGTGGAGGCGGCAGGTGCCAACTGGGGCGTCGCCGTGGCCATGGATCCCCGGTCGGGGGCCATTCTCGGTATGGCCAACTGGCCGACGTATGACCCCAACAATCCTGGTTCCCATCCGATGGCCGCACAGCGCAATCATGCCATCAACGACTTGATTGAGCCGGGCTCCACGTTCAAACTGATTGCAGCAGTTGCAGCCGTCGAATCGGGACGGATGTCGCTGGCAGATACGGTCGATACCGGCGTCGGCGTGGAGGTGCGTAGCGGCTATGAACTGCGGGACACGCACATGCTTGGACGCGTTACCTTCCGCGAAGTCATCCAGGAGTCCAGCAATATCGGCATGGCACACATAGCCGATCGACTCGACCGCGGTCGCTTCTACGCCTATGCCCGGGATTTCGGGTTCGACCAACCAACCTGGGTTGACCTTCCCGGAGAGGAATCGGGGCGTGTGAAGCACCCCGACAGATGGTCTGCCACTACACCCTCGGCACTCAGCCGCGGCTACGAAATACAGGTCACGCCATTGCAGATGCTGGCCGCCTACGCATCGCTCGCCAATCGAGGGGTGCTCGTTCGGCCATACGTGGTGCAGGCCCGCTACGACGCCGAGGGCCGTCTCGTGTGGCGGGCGGAAACCGAAGAGGTACGGCGCGTATTCACGCGCGAAACGGCCGAGGCCCTGATACCGGCATTCGAAGCCGTGGTGGACTCGGGAACAGCTACACAGGCACGCCTGGAATCGGTCCGCGTAGCCGGCAAGACCGGTACCGCGTCCAAATACATCAACGGCGGCTACTCCCGGACGCGCTACCGCGCCACGTTCGCCGGATTCTTTCCGGTCGAGGATCCCACGGTGGCGATGATCGTGATCATGGATGAGCCGCGCTCGAGTATCTACGGCGGCGCGGTCTCTGCGCCGGTATTCCGCAATATCGCCTCGCGTTGGCTGTCGGCCTTTCCGCAGCTGGGTTCCGCGCCCGCTGTCGACGCGCCCGGTGCGGATGCGCCCACGCCCGACGTACGAGTGCCCGACAGAGCCGATCCCGACAGAGCTGATCTCACCGATCCGAGACCGGTCGTGGCGTCCCTGTCCGGGCAAACGGCGCCGGTCACCGAGGTCTCGCTGGAAGAAGGGCGCATGCCGGACCTGCGGGGACTCAGTGCTCGCCAGGCCGTGGCGCTCGTCATGAGCGCCGGTGGCCAAGTCACGCTTTCCGGAGAGGGCGTCGTGCGCGAGCAGTGGCCGGCGCCGGGAGCCGAAATGGCTTCGAGAGCAAGACTGGTGCTGCGGCCATGACACCAACCATCACATATACCGACATCCTTGAGCGGCTGCGTGCACACGATATACTGGTGGAGGCGAACGGTGCGCCGGCAGGCCCGCTGAGCGGCCGTGTGCAGGAAGACAGTCGGCACGTGACGGAAGGCGATACGTTCGTGGCCATTACCGGTACCCGACACGACGGCCTGCAGCACGTACCGGCGGCGCAGAATCAGGGTGCCGCCGTGGTGGTCGCGCAGACTGCGCCTCCTGGTGGAACTCCCGGTCCCTGGATCCAGGTCACCGACGCCAGACGCGCTCTTGTCGAACTGGTCTCGCTGTCGTTCCACGACCCGGGCAGCCGGCTCCGCATCGCGGCGGTAACCGGCACCAACGGCAAAACCACGACCGCAACGCTCGTTGCCGGCACGCTCAATGCGCTTGGCTACAGGGTGGGCTTCGTGGGTACGACGGGCTACCGGTTCGATGGCCAGGTGGCGGAGGCCTCCCATACGACCCCATCCTGCGTTCGCCTGCACAGTATGCTTCACACGTGGCAAGGAAGGGGGTGCACCCATGCCGCCCTCGAAGCCTCAAGCCACGCCCTGGATCAGCACCGTCTCCGACCTGCCGATGTGGACGTTGCCGTGTTCACGAACCTGACGCGCGACCACCTCGACTACCACGGCAGTGAAGAGCAGTACCTGCGTGCCAAAAAACGACTTTTCGACGGCCTCTCATCGTCCTCCTGGGCCATAGTCAACGCGGCTGACGCCGCATCGAGCCACATCACAGCCGACTGCCGGGCGCAGATTGTCCGTGTGGGCATCGATATTCCGTGGGAAATCAAGGCGTCGCGGCTGGACGGACTCGACCTCATGATAGATGGACGCGCCTGCCACACGCGACTCCCGGGGAGGTTCAACGCATTCAACACGGTCCTGACGTACGGCGCGCTGACGGCATTCGGTGTCTCGTCGACAGATGCAATCGGCGCGCTCGAAACGGCCGATCCGGCACCCGGGCGCTTCGAGACGCTTCGCCTGAAAGGAGACCTCACGGCCATCATAGACTACGCCCATACGCCCGATGCACTCGCCCAGATTCTCGATGCGGTACGTGACGTGACGGGCTCCGAGCGGCGTCTCTGGGTGGTATTCGGTTGTGGCGGAGACCGGGACCGGGGAAAGCGGCCACTCATGGGCCGCGTGGCCGAGGAGCGCGCCGACCGGGTGGTCGTGACGAGCGACAATCCCCGTCATGAAGATCCTGAGGCCATTCTGGATGATGTCCTCTCGGGTATGCAGCACCCGGACCGGGCGCTCCGGGAGGTCGACCGGACAAGCGCCATTGAGGAGGCCGTCCGGCGCATGTCGGCAGGTGACGTGCTGGTGGTAGCCGGCAAGGGGCACGAAACCGTTCAGGTCGTGGGCGATCTGTCCATTCCGCTCGACGACAGACACATCCTGGAGGGGGCCTGATACCATGTTGTATTACTTCATGCTCTGGCTGGAAAGGACGTTCGAGCCCCCGGGCTTTCAGATTGTCCAGTTCACGACCGTCCGCTCGGCACTGGCCGCCATCACGGCACTGACCATTGCGCTGTTTGCCGGACGCCGCATCATCGGCTGGCTGGAGCGGCAACAGCTTGGCGAGCGGATCCGTGAGGGGGAACTGGCGGGCGCCGTGGACCACTCCCACAAAGCCGGTACGCCCACCATGGGCGGACTCATCATCCTGCTCGGCGTGTTGGGCTCCACGCTGCTCTGGGGTGCCATTGCCGAGGTCTACGTATGGCTGATCCTCCTGGCCACGACCTGGATGGGCGCCTTCGGTTTCGCCGACGATTATATCAAGGTGGTTCGCCGAAACAAGAGCGGGTTGTCGGCCCGCATCAAGCTGGCCGGCCAGATATCGCTGGGCCTGATTGTCGGCAGTGTGCTCTATTTCCATCCGCAGTTCAGCGACATCCGGACGCTGACTTATATGCCTTTCATGGCGAATGAGACACTGGACTACAATGTGCTGCGCCATGTGGTGACAGGCATTGACCTCGGTTGGCTCATCTACATCCCGATCGTGACCTTCATCCTGACCGCGCTCTCCAACGCCGTGAATCTGACCGATGGGCTGGATGGCCTGGCCGCCGGGGTCACGGGTATCGTGGCCGTTGGCCTGATTGCGCTCACCTACATTGCCGGAAACGCTGTTTTCGCCGACTTCCTGAACGAAATGTTCCTGCCCGGGACGGGAGAATTGACCGTTTTTGCGTCGGCCCTGGCCGCTTCCTGCTTCGGATTCCTGTGGTACAACGGGTATCCGGCGCAGGTTTTCATGGGAGATACCGGCGCGCTCTCGCTCGGGGCCGCCGTGGGCACGATGACACTCATGATCCGCAAGGAACTCATCCTGCCCGTTCTCTGCGCGGTGTTCTTCATGGAAACGGTCTCGGTGATCATGCAGACGACGTACTTCAAGGCCACGCGCCGGAGAACCGGTACCGGTGTGCGCCTTTTTCGCATGGCGCCCATCCATCATCATTTCGAGGCGTGCGGCATCCACGAAAACAAGATCGTCGTGCGCTTCTGGCTCATCACGGCCATCACCGTCATTGCTGCCCTGCTCATTCTCCGCATACGATGAACGGACGCGTCCCACATATCGATGCGCGCACCGATCCGGGCGCCCGGCTCCCGGGCAGGATTACCGTCCTTGGCGCGGCGCGGAGCGGTCTGGCCGCGGCAGAACTCCTGTGCGCGCGCGGTTCGGACGTGTTCGTAAGCGAATCCGGACGCCTGTCGGACGAGGCCCGGACCATGTTGGCCCGACAGGGCGTCACCTGGGAAGAAGGTGGCCACACGGCCCGCTGCCTGGATGCGGACCTGATCGTGACCAGCCCGGGCATTTTCCCCCGGATACAGATACTGAGAGATGCGGACGCGCGCGGTATGCCCGTCTGGTCGGAGTTGGAGTTGGGGTGGCGCTGTTTCAAAGGGCGCACCATGGCCATTACCGGCACGAACGGGAAGACCACCACGACGCTCCTGATTGCGCATGTTCTGCGCTCGGCCGGGCTGAACGCCCATGCATGTGGCAATGTCGGAACACCCATCAGCCAGGTCGTGGCACGTGGTGCGGGACCGGATGCCGTTCTGGTGCTGGAAGCATCGAGTTTCCAGTTGGAGCGGGTCGAGCGGTTCCGGCCGGATGTGGCCGTGCTCCTGCCCATCACGCCCGATCATCTGGACCGCTATGGCGGCAGCATGGATGCGTATATGGATACCAAAATGAACATGATCGCGCAGCAGACCGGTGCCGATTCGGTTGTCTATCCGACGGACGACACGCGTATATCAGACCGTATCAGGACCCATCCCGGGGCCATGCAACCGCTTGGAATAAGCATGAGCGGGAGCCTGGCGCCGGATCCGTCCATTCCCGGCCGTGTGGCCGGTTTTTTCGACGGAGAAGAACTCCTCCTTGCCACTGACCACAACACGGAACGACTCATGAACCAACAGGACCTGGCCCTCAAGGGCCGTCACAACGTCTACAACTCGTTGGCTGCGGCGGTGGCCGCGCGTGTGCTCGAGGTTCGAAGCGACATCATTCGGGAGAGCCTGTCCACATTCTCGGGCGTTCCGCACCGGCTCGAAACCGTACGCATCCATGAGGGAGTGACGTGGGTCAATGATTCGAAGGCCACGAACGTGAATGCCGTCTGGTATGCTCTGGACAGCTTCCGGGAGCCGATTGTGCTCATTGCGGGAGGCCGGGACAAACAAGGTGATTTTACGGCGCTACAGGACCAGGTGAAGGCGCGCGTTCGGGGTCTCGTAACGCTCGGTGAGGCCGCCCAAGCCATTGAGGAGGCGCTGGGGGCATGCGTAGCCGACTGCGTCCGGGCCGCCGACATGCCCGATGCCGTACGCCTGGCAGGTCTTCTGGCGCGACGGGGAGATGTGGTCCTGCTCAGTCCCGCCTGTGCCAGTTTTGACATGTTCACCAATTTCGAGGAGCGCGGCGATGCGTTCCGCCGCATAGTAGCGGCACTCTGATCTACCACCCGAGAACCGACGACTGTTGAAGATCATCACATCCATACAACCCGACGGCAGCCAGGCAGTAGACAAACTGCTGCTCTGGTCGGTCTTTGTATTGTCGGCGATCGGTGTCGTGGCGGTGTACAGCGCCATATCGTTCCTGGCCGATACCCGGGCGAACGGCAACACGGAGCGGTTTCTCGTCCAGCATGTGCTTCGGGTCGTATTCGCACTCGGCGTGATGGGAGTGTTTTCCATCATCAATTACCACGTGCTGGCCCGATTCGCACGCCTTGTCCTGTTTCTCTCGCTCGGCCTGCTGGTTCTGGTCCAGGTCACGGGTGTCGTCACGGGGGGAGCGGCGCGCTGGCTCGATATTGGGATTATCGGGTTCCAGCCGTCGGACCTGGCCAAGGTCGCCCTGGTGCTGTACGTAGCCGTTCTGCTGACCGCCAAGCAGGGGTACATCACGTCCTTTACCCATGCCTTCCTGCCCATTTTCTTCTGGATTCTGCTGACGGTGGCACTGATAGGTATCGATGACCTGTCGACGGCGGCGTTGGTGCTGATGTCGGTACTCGTTATGTGTTTCGTGGCGCGCGTCCCCGTTGTTCACATCGTGGCTGTGGGCCTGGTAGGGGTGCTGCTCGGATATGCACTGCTGCTCACCTCGCCCGCACGTGCAGCGCGGGTCGAGGCCTATACGGGAATGAAGTTGTTTCCGCATACGGAAGAGCAGAACGTGTTCTCCTCGCAGGGAGAGCGGTACCAGGTCGAGCAGTCCAAGATGGCCGTCGCGGCCGGTGGTCTTTTCGGAGTGGGACCGGGCAAGAGCACCCAGCGGGACTTTCTGCCGGCACCATACAATGATTTCATTTTCGCCATCGTGACCGAGGAGTACGGTCTCGTCGGCGCATTCTTGCTCCTGGGGCTGTTCGTGTTGATCCTGTTCCGGGGACTCTTCCGTGTGGCCCGGCACGCACCCGATCCTCTCGGCCTGTTCCTGGCCCTGGGACTCGTGGTCATGCTCACGCTCTATGCTTTCGTGCACGTGGGCGTAAGTGTCGAAGTGTTTCCGGTAACGGGGCTGCCGTTACCGTTCGTGTCCTGGGGAGGGACGTCCATGGCGGCTGGCGGCATGATGATGGGTATCCTGCTCAACATTTCGAGGCATATCGAATGACCAGCGAGGTGACATATGGCCGTGATGTTCGCGTGCTCATGGCAGGTGGGGGGACTGGTGGACACATCTATCCCGCCATTGCCATAGCGGACGCCATCCGGGAACTGCGGCCCGAGGCGCGGATTGCGTTCGCCGGCAGCCGTAACCGGATGGAGTGGGAGGCGGTACCGCGCGCCGGGTATCCCATTCACGAGGTGTCCGTGCAGGGCCTGAATCGATCGTTCTCCGTGGCCAACCTGCGCCTTCCTATCGTGCTCGTGCGCGGCTTTCTGCAGGCACGGGGCCTCGTCAAGGGGACCGGGGCCCAGGTGGTCGTGGGTACGGGTGGATACGTCGCCCTTCCTGTCCTGTTTGCTGCCCGGAGTCTGGGAACGGCCATCCTCATACAGGAGCAGAATGCCTATCTGGGCCTGACCAACAGGATTGCGTCCCGGTTTGCAGACCGGGTACATGTGGCCTTTACCGAGGCCGCCGAGGCACTGCGAGGCATACCTTGCCAGGTGAGTGGCAATCCCGTTCGTGGCGAGCTCAAAAAGGTATCTGCGTCGAGCCGCCAGGAAGCACGCGTGCGGCTCGGGCTCGCCGACATGCGGCGCGTCCTGTTCGTATTCGGCGGCTCGCTCGGGAGCACGGCGCTCAACGAGGCCATGCTGCGGGCGCTGCCCTCCCTCCTGGACGATCCCGGCCTTGGAATCGTGTGGCAAACGGGTCCGTCGCGGCACGAGGATGTCATGGCGGAGCTTGAGGCAAAAACCTGGTGGTCCGCAGGAGCGGCACCCGGTCGCAGGATCCAGGTCGCAGCCTACGTAGAGGACATGGCCACCGCCTATGCCGCCGCAGATCTCGTCGTAGCCCGCAGCGGCGCGCTTACGTGCTCTGAACTGCTTGTCACCGGCCGCCCGTCACTGCTCGTTCCATCGCCGAACGTGACGGCAGATCACCAGGAGAAGAATGCGCGCAGCATGGAGCGGCTCGGTGCATCGGAGGTGCTGCCGGAATCAGCGCTCGGCGAATCGTTTACCGGCAGCATCCTGCATGTGCTTGGCAACCAGGCGGTGCTCGATGCCATGTCGACGGCGGCCCTGTCCGCCGCCAGGCCGCGTGCCGCAGAGACCATTGCCAGGGACGTCGTATCGATGGCGGAGGGTGAGGCATGACGACTCCCCGCCGACAACCGACCCTTGGACGCACGCGCCACATCCACATGGTGGGAATTGGTGGCATCGGTATGAGTTCGATTGCCGAGGTCCTGCTGGCCCGTGGTTTTGCCGTGTCCGGCTCGGACCTGGAGTCGAGCGACATAACACGCTCACTCGCTGTCCACGGCGCACGTATCCACCTGGGTCATGACGCTTCGCATGCCGAAGGGGCCGATGTGGTGGTCTATTCGTCAGCCGTCGATCCGGGTACGAATCCGGAAACACAGTACGCCCGCAGGCATCACGTACCGCTGATTGGCAGGCCGGAGATGCTCGGCGAACTCATGCGCATGAAATTCGGGGTTGGCATTGCCGGCACGCACGGAAAGACCACAACGACGACCATGACGGGGCACGTCGTGGCTGCCGGTGGCTTTGATCCGACGGTGATCGTGGGGGGCAAGGTGTCGACCATCGGCACGAACGCCGTATCGGGCAGTGGTGACATCATTGTGATTGAAGCGGACGAATATGATCGCACGTTTCTGCGCCTGACGCCGTCCATTGCCATTGTGACGAACGTGGACGCCGACCATCTGGACTGCTATCGGGACCTGGACGACATCCGGGACGCTTTTGTGGAGTATGTCTCGCGAATCCCGTTTTTCGGCGCAGCCATCGTGTGTATCGATGACAAAGGTGTAGAGTCCATCCTTCCGCGGCTGGATCGCCGCACGGTGACCTATGGGACGTCGCACGGAGCCGATGTCCGGGCCGAACAGGTGGCGCAGGAGGGACGGTGGATGTCGTTCAATGTGGTACACCATGGACGGTTGCTCGGGCGTGCGCGGCTGAACGCTCCGGGACTGCACAACGTCCGCAATGGACTTGCGGCCATTGCTACGGGATTGGAGCTGGGGATTGATGTGGAGAGTATTCTGCAGGGACTGTCCACCTATGAAGGTGTGCATCGGCGCATGCAGGAAACAGGTGAAGTGGATGGCGTACTGGTGGTGGATGACTACGCCCATCACCCGGTGGAGGTCGAGGCCACGTTGTCTGCTGCTCGGGGATGCTGGCCTCAGAGGAGACTCCTGGCCGTTTTCCAGCCCCACATGTATTCACGCACGCAGCAGTTTGCAACGGCATTCGCGCGTGCGCTCCGGAGCGCCGACGTGGTTGTGGTAACGGATGTCTACGCAGCCCGGGAAACGCCGGAGCAGGGAGCGCGTGGCGATGTCATTGCAAACGAGCTCAGAACGCTTGGTCATCCGGACGTGGACTGGGTGCCTCGGCGCGCCGATGTCGGACAGCACGTTTCGACGCGAACGCGCGCCGGCGACGTCGTCATAACGCTCGGCGCCGGAGACATCTGGCGAGAGAGCCGGGCACTCCTGGAAATCCTGAAGCGGGAGGGGGTGACGGCATGATGAAACGTATACGATACACGCTGTCAGCGGCGACGGTCTTGCTCCTGGCGGCCGGTGCGGGGTGGGGGTACATGCAGCTCATGGAAGTTCGCCTGGCAGACGTGGAGATCCGCGGCAGCCGCTGGTCAGATGCCAGCGAGCTCGAACAGCTGCTCATGGTCGACACGACCGATTTCATGTACCATCTGGACCCGGTGCTTCTGGCCGACCGTGTCAGGCGTCACGAGTGGGTTGCCGACGCCGACGTGGCGCGCCTTCCAAGCGGTCGGCTCGTCGTGGACGTTGTGGAACGCGAACCCGTTGCGCTGATTGTCAATGCGCACGGACTGCCGGAGCATTATGTGGACCGGAATGGCTTCCGGATGCCCATTCCGGAAGGCGCGACCTATGATGTGCCCATTGTGCGCGGTCTACGCGACGCATTCCACCCCATGTCTCCTCTCGGGCATGACGCGCTGCGCAGCCTTCTGCGCGAACTCCCGGTGCTATCTGCCGACCTGGACGAAAGTATCTCTGAAATCATCGTGGACGGTCCGGATGTGTCGCTCTGGATGGTTCCCGCCGCCGCCGGGCAGGCCATCCAGGTGTCCCTTGGACAGCATGACATGTCGCGGCGGCTCGACGTGCTGACCGCATTCATACAGCAGGAATCGCTGCATCCACCGGGTGTGCAGGTGCGCACGGTGGACCTCCGGTTTGAAAATCAGATCGTGGTAAAGAAACGAGAATGACATGAATGACAATATTGTTATCGGATTGGACATAGGTACGACCAAGGTCTGTGCTGTGGCCGCGACGGCGGATGAACTGGACCGCGTCAATATCCTCGGCGTGGGTGTGGCGCCGTCGGATGGTCTCAACCGGGGAGTTGTGGTCAATATCGACAAGACGGTCGCGTCCGTGCGGGAGGCAGTGGAGGAGGCGGCCCGTATGGCGGGAGTGAGTGTCCGCAACGTGATCGTAGGCATTGCAGGTGATCATGTGCAGAGTTTCCAGTCCCGGGGCGTGATCACGATATCCAATCGGGACGGAGAAATCACGGAAGCCGACGTGCAGCGCCTGCTGGAGGACACCACGCACGTGGCCATGCCGGCCGATCGGGAAATACTTCACGTCATTCCCCAGGAATTCATTGTGGATGGGCAGGATGGTGTGGTCGATCCGGTGGGGATGAGCGGCGTGCGGCTTGAGGCGAATGTGCACATCATTACGGGACTTGTGTCGGCGGCCAAGAACATTTACCGCTGCATAGAGAAGGCAGGCTACCACGTGTCGGATATCGTACTCGAGCCCCTCGGCTCGTCGTTCGCCGTTCTGCATCCGGACGAGAAGGAGGTGGGAGTAGCCCTCATTGATATCGGCGGCGGCACGACCGATATCGCGGTCTTCGAAGACAACACCATCCGCCATACGGCCGTGGTGGCCGTCGCCGGAAACAAGGTGACCGACGACGTACGCAAGGGTCTCGGGGTCATGCGTGACCAGGCCGAGGCCCTCAAGTGCGAGTTCGGGGTAGCCAACCTGGAAATGGTGGAGGATGAGGAAATCGCCATCCCGGGTGTGGGCGGGAGGACGGAAAAACACATTGGACGCCACAGTCTGGCGCAGATAATACAGCCGCGACTCGAGGAAATCCTTGAGATTGCCGCCATTGAAATCAAGCGGAGCGGCTATGGACGGCACCTTTCGGCAGGTGTTGTTCTTACGGGCGGCGGAGCACTCATTCCAGGAACGGATGAACTCGCTGCCGAAGTGATGGGACTGGACGCCCGGATTGGACGGCCCATGGGGCTGTCTGCCGGTCTTGTCCAGGAAGTCAGTGATCCCAAATTTGCCACGAGTGTCGGGCTCGTCCTCTACGGACTGCGCCCGGAAGTGATCGGGAAGACCCCTTTCCGCACGGACTCGCTGGCACCGGGAACAGGCACGTCGGACGGTCGGGGTTTGACGAGCCGGATCACGAAAATCATGAAGGACTGGTTCAATGAACTGTAGTCCCTCATACCGACACACCGGAACTGCTCTTTCCGGACAGCACGCAATCAACAGCCACTTGTGAAGAACGGAGGTTCATAATGGACTCAACATTCAGCACCCATTTTGCATTTGACGATGCACAGAATGAGGAAGCGAAAATATGCGTTATCGGCGTCGGAGGCGGCGGCGGAAACGCGGTAAACAACATGATCAACGAAGGTATCCAGGGGGTGGATTTCTATGCCATCAACACGGATGCCCAGGCTCTGGAAGCCAACCTGGCGCCATTCAAAGTCCAGGCGGGGCGCGGGCTCACCAAAGGTCTGGGGGCCGGTGCGCGCCCCGGGGTGGGTGCCGAAGCCATAGAAGAGAGCCGGGCCGATATAGAGGATGCCCTGCGTGGATTCGACATGGTCTTCATCACCGCCGGGATGGGAGGCGGGACCGGTACCGGGGGTGCGCCCATTGTCGCTGCCATCGCGAAGGAGATGGGCATTCTGTCGGTGGCCATCGTGACAAAGCCGTTCGAGTGCGAGGGGCCGAAGCGTCTGCGTTCGGCCGAAGCAGGAATTGACCTGCTCAAACAGCACGTGGATACACTGATCGTGATTCCGAACGAGCGACTCCTGGATATAGCCGAGGCCGGTACAACCCTGGTCGAGGCCTTCTCGAAAGCCGACGAGGTGCTCTACAATGCCACACGGGGCATTTCGGATCTGATCACCGTGCATGGACTGATCAACCTCGACTTTGCCGACGTGAAAACGACCATGCGCAACGGTGGCACGGCGCTCATGGGAGCCAGTTCGGCAACGGGGGAGGACCGGGCGGAACGCGCGGCGCGCGAGGCGCTCTCGAGCCCGCTGCTCGATGGTCTTTCCATTGAGGGGGCACGCAATGTTCTGGTCAACATCACGGCCGGCCGCTCGCTCGGCATACGCGAGGCCACGGCGGCTACTCAGATCATCCAGTCCGCTGCAGGCGATGACGTCGAGGTCATTTTCGGAACGGTCATTGACGATTCGATGGATGATGAGCTCCGCATTACCGTCATAGCCACGGGCTTCGAAAAGCAGGGTGCGCAACAGACGCGCCGTCGGCCCATGATACTCGGCCGCGATACGCCCAACGGGACGGTAGCAGAATACAAAGGTGAGAAAGCCCTCAGGAAACTGGATGAGCCGGCCTTCAAACGTCGCACGGACAAGGGCATCCATGTGGATGGCGAACCGGAGGGAGACGGCGAGTCGTCCGCAGGACGCGTCCGGCACCTCACGCCCACGGACCTGGAAAAATCGGCACGCATCCGGAAGGGAGACTCGGATGTGCCCGCATTCCTTCGCAAGATGATGGATTGAACAGGGTACCGTGTACGTTGCGTTGCCATGACATTCGAGCCACGAGGCGGACAGGTTGTTCGCAGATTGACCCCTGAGCAAGGTCGATCCTGATCCAGCTGTGCACTGGCTGTTTGCCAGACTGGATGATGTGGTTCGGTAGGGAGCGCCGCACCCCCTTGTGGGGTGCGGCGCTCGTATATTTGGACCCCATGGTACTTCGAACCCTTTTTCTGCTGCCATTTCTTCTGGTACCGGGACTGCCGACGGCGTTCGGCCAGCTCGGCATCGTATGGGAAGCGCCTCCGTCGACGCATGCCGCCCTGGCGGACCTGGTCGAAATGCGCGTGCTCGGTTTCAGGGCGGTAAGGACGGGACCGGTCACGGATAGCCGGATTCTCGCTGCTGCCGACTCCATGGGGATGGTGCTCTATCGTGACATCGGATTCGAAAGGCTCATGCCGGGCGCCTGGGCCGATACGCTCCAGGCGGCTACAGCGCGGGTCGACGCCATCGCGGCATCGCCCTACGCCGGGTGGATCGGGCTCGGCAGTTGGACGGCGACGAATCTGCCAGCTACTTGTGCAACCATAGAGGCGCTGGCGCAACGTGTTCGCGATGCGGGCCACAAGGCCTACTACGTGACCCCATTCATGCGGCGTGACCGGTGCAGTCACGTTGTGGATGCGGTCCTGGTCGATCAGCAGGATCACGCGGACCCGGATGTGGAACGAGCCGACATGGTGACGGTGGGGCTGGAGGTGGGTCCCGGCGGCGACATGGAGCGGCACCGGGCGGAGTTCACATCGCGCATCCTGGCCCTGTCCCGCGAGAGGGTTGTATTCATTCACAGGTGGCGCGACCAGCCGATGCGGGATCCGTGGATGAAACGGTACGGGTTGTACGACGAGGCGGGCAATCCGCGGCCTATGGTTGCGATGTTACGAGAGGCGCACCTCACGGGACAGCCGGTTTTTGCCCGCCAGGTGCGGGAGGACACTCCGAGCGCGACCTGGTCAGTCCTTGTCGGATGGCTGCTCATTGCATGCCTTGCCATGCTCCATGCGACATCGCCCCGGTTTCGCCAGATGATTCCGCGCTACTTCCTGGCGCACGGGTTCTACAGAAATGCGGTCCGGGAGGCGCGTGAGGTGCTTCCGCTTACGAGCACGGCGCTGATTTCCATTGTGGGGCTGTCCGCGGGGCTGATGGTCGCCGTGGTTCTCCATGGGCTCCATGACCGGGCCATCGGAACGTTCGTGTATGGCCATCTGCCGGACGGGGCCATGGTGGCGGCGTCGGCGTTGATGCGTGCCCCGATCGTGCTCGTTGTCCTCTCGGGCAGTGTGATCCTGCTGGCCATGGCTGTCTGGATGAGCATGTGGGTTCTGGCGGTCGGCCGGCAACAACGGCTTCTGGCGAGTCAGGCCCTGATGCTGGCCGTCTGGCCACGCTGGCAGGCCGTGGCATTGCTACCCGTCGCCATGGTTCTCGGGCCTCCGGGTCTGACAGGTACGTGGACCCTGGCCGCGGCGGCGGTACTTTTTGTGGCCACACTGCTCTGGTCCGTTGTCCGGACGGCGAGTGACATGATGCGCGTCGCTCGTGTGCCGCGCCCGATTGCCGTACTGCTGGTACTGGTAAATCCGGAAGTGATGTTCGTCATGGTCATTCTGACGCTCGCGACCATCAACTCATCCTACGCACGAATGGTCTGGGACCTGCTTTCGAGAAACTGAGGACCGGAGGCCAGGGTTTCTGCCCACACCCGGTCCGCATGTTCATGGAACGGCTGTTTGTGATGCATCCACCCGAAATGAAGAGCGAACGGGGTGACCCACATGTAGTCGCCTTTGCCGGGCAGGCGTCCGAGGAGGGAAAGCAGGCTGTTGCGCAAGGTATCGGACGGGATACCGCGAAGGTTGCGTACGAAAGGATCGTTGTGATAGAGTACGCGCACGTTCCGGAACTGGGCATCGTGCTCCACATACCCCTTCACATAGTCCAGCTGGGGACTGTTGCTGCCCTGGAACCACGGTACAATGGGCATGTCGAGCGCACTGGCCGCCATGGCCATACTCCATTCGCAGCTTTCTTCGCTGCGGCCCTCGTTGAGCCGGCTCACGAAGTGGGTTTCCTGCTGCCTGTCCAGAAACGTGCGGGCAAGGCGACAGAAGTCGGCCGTGCGCTGTGTGTCCTGTGCGTAGATCATACCGGCCTGGATTCTGGGCAACCACGTCAAACCGAAGTGCTTCATGGTTTGACGGCGCCTGTCAAGTACCCAGTGCCACAGAAAGCCGACACCCTTGGGACCGCCGAAGAAGACGTCGGCCCGTTCCAGGCCGGTGGCGGTCAGGTCGAATGGAGAGAGCTGTTGCCAGAGGGCGTCCGGGTTGCGGCACCAGATCATGTCCACGTCGACGAAAAGGGATCGACCGAACGGCTTGAAGCGGTCCAGGTGGTGCTTGAACCCGACTATCGAGTGATGTGCTTCCGGCAGCACCTCGACAATCTCGAACAGGGAAGCGAGGTCTGTTTCCCGGAGACGATCTTTCTGGGACCGGCTGCAATAGAGCGCTACGGGCCGTTCGGGATCATGACGGCGTATGGACGCGAGCGAAGCGACCGCGTGGCGAAGATATTTCTCCGCCCCGTATGTATGCATCACATATCCTTCCACGAATCCGGAGCTGACCCCCTCGCATTGACTGTCGCTCGGGCAAAACGCGTGTAGCGGCCAATTGTTCAGGATCCGCTTGTATGTTCAGGATTCAGAACGGATGCTGTCCAGTCGTTTGTTCAGACTGTTCATGAGCGAGTCGAATCCGCGTTTCCGGATGACTGTCTGGAAACTGCGGCTGTATCCACCCACCGTGGAGACGTCATCGAGGATGATATCCCGGGCAGTCCACTCGCCGCCCGTGCGCAGGAGGTCATACTCGACCGTGACGGGGATTTCGTCGTATATCGTGGTGGTAGTAACGCGGGCCGAGTCGCCGTCGACAGCGATGGCGTCATACGTGACCGAGGCCCGGTATACATCCAGATCGGACAGCGACTGGTGACGAACGATTTCACTGAAGACACGGACAAACCCGTCCCGCTGCTCGGGTGTCAGATCCTTCCAGAACGGGCCAAGGGCTTGTTTTCCCATTTCCCGGAAATTGATCACGCCATTGATCAGGTGCTGCAGTTCCTGTCGCTGACCCTCGGAAACATCGCCCTCCGGACCCAGAAGCGCCTTTATGCTGGCATCACGTTCCTCGAGCATTACACGGATTTCGTTGGACGTGGACTGGCTGGCGCCCGGGAAGGCGACAAAGACGAGCAGGGCGGCAAAGAAAAGTCGTTTCATGGATCGGTTCATAATTCGGGAGGACATCTGGTTCAGTCGTGCTCAGCCTATTCCGCGTCAAGAAGCGTGCCAGATTCGACGAGCTCAAGAAGCGTCCCCGTTTTCTCATACAGTCGGAGCACAGTCATATTGTAGTTGAAAACGGCCTCATGCCGCTGGGCACGCAGCGTGAGGTTGTCCCTGACCGCCTTTACAAGGTTTTCCGTGTCGCCCAGATCCAGGTCGAAGTTGATCTGTTCGTCGAGTAACCACTGGCGACTGATTTTCAGTGCCTCCTCTCGCGAGGTCACCGCCTGCCGGGCTATGAGCACGTCACGCCAGGCTTTTTCCACCTCGAACAACACCAGTTGGCGGGCCGCATCGTGCTGGTAGCGGACTTCATCGTGCCGGGCCTGTGCCTGCTGTACACGGGATCGTGTCTGCGCCGCGTTGAGCTTGAGGCGAAGGCCGAGTCCTGTCTCAACGGACTGCGTGAGGAAGGGGTCTCCCACGAAAGGATTCCGTTGTCTATGGCGGTCAGCGGCGTATCCATACCGTGCCGTGACTCCAAAGAACAGTTTCGGGAAAAAGTCCGAGCGTGCCACGTCGACCAGGGCATCGGTGGCACGCTCTCCGGCACGCGCCCGAGCCAATTCCGGGCGGTTGTCGAGTGCGCGCTGCTGGTACGCTTCAAGCGGCTCGACGGGTGCTGAGATGGGCTTGAGCTGGACTTCAGCTACCGCCACGGTCTGGTTGTCGGGCAGGAAAAGCTGCCGGCGAAGCGCCGAGCGTGCCGTCCGGCGGGCCTCGCGTGCTTCGACGACGCGCTGCATGAACTCCTGCTCCGTAATCTGGACCTGGTAGAGGTCGGCCATGTCCACGTCTTCTGCGCCTTCCTGGAGCAGGCGGTCAATTTCGTTCTTTGCCTGAGCGACCACGTCTCCTGCCTCTCCCGTCAGGCGGAAGAGCTCCTCGGTGAGCAACAGGCTCCAGTAGAGCTCGGCGGTTCGCGAGGCCACTTCCAGTTCCTTCTGCTCCCGCACGGCGCGCTCCACGTCGATACCCGCACGCGCAGCCCGGATATTGCCGCCGAGTTCCCCCCACGTCCAGATGGGCTGCAGGGCCTCGACCTCCAGTCGATTGAACAGGTTCAGATTCTCCCAGTCGTTCCGGACGTCGGGGTCGAGGTAGAGTCGGTCGGTAGGTGTATTATTGGGGTTATCCAGGCCCGGCGTGGCGGAATGCGCCGACGTGGCCTCAAAATTGGTCAGAATTCGGCTGCTCTTGGCCAGGTTGTGCCTCGCCTTGGCAAAATCCACCCCGGCCTGCTCGGTCGCTACCTCGGGCGAAACGCTCAGCGCCGCACGGATGGCGTCATGGATGGATATGGTCAGTGTGTCGGATGACGGCTGTGCCATTACGGGACGCAGCCCCGCGAGCACGCCGACAAGCAGCACCGCGACTGCGGCCGAGAGGGCACATTGCACGGCTCGAGCGGGTCGAAACGGGATCATGGTAAACGGGGGCACGGGTTCACGGTGCGTAGTATGATAGTCATGATGGTCAGCTCATTTCCGGCAACGAGTCGATGAACGCGGGATGTCAAAATTCGGTCCACAGCTTGACGGCTCAGTCCTCGCGGCGTAGCTTTGTCCTGTTCTTTCGCATATGTCCGAGCAGGTGATTGGGCAGCACGGTGTGCTGTCCGGTCATGGGAATCCGGTGCGCCTTGACAGGTTATTCCGGAGCTGTACCCGCAACTGTAAACGCAGAGGAGTGCGCCGTGAAATGCTCCCCACTGGAAAAATCCGGGAAGGGGATCGTGGAGCGCCTACTCCATCCAACTGCGTGAGCCAGGAGACCGACCTGTCGGCCTATGCCGTTGACCTCCGGGACCAGAGGTACGGGCAATCTTTCGAGTTCGCGCAGGGCGCCGCAGCAGGTTGTGGTGTCCGCAGCTGACGTCGCAGTGGGTGGCCTGTACTTCGTTGAGGTACAGGCTTTTTTCATGAATCCACTTGTTTGCACATGCCTTGGCGGCGGCTTGCGAGGAGCGCTCCGGATTGCAGGCGCGCTCCTCCTGGCCACCATGCTGGCGCCTTGTGTGCTCAAAGCGCAGGATACGCCGCCGAGCGAGTCGCCTCCCGCCCGCACCGATTCCATGCGCACCGTGGCGCTGGAGGAACTCGAAATCACGGCAGAACGCCAGATGCATCTGACCCGGACGCGGCTGCAGGCGTCCCGCGTGCGCATGACCACCTTCCGGGATGCGGCCGACGCGCTTTCCACGGCGCTCGGCGTTCGCATGCGGCGATATGGCCTGACGGGTCTTGCCACGCTCGGCATGAGAGGGGGAGATGCAGCGCACACGGCCATTCTGCTCGGTGGAATGCCCCTGGTACACCCCCAGACCGGCAGCATGGATGTGTCCCTTATTCCGACGGCGCTCGTGGCCGATGCGCTGCTGAGCGCAGGCCCCTCGGAGTCGTCCCTCTCCATGGGGGGCAGTGTGGAACTGGAAGGACCAGCACGCGGCCGGGGTGATCGCAGCGAGCAGGCCGTGCATGCCCGGACGGGCCTCTGGGGGGAGCGGGGTTTTGGCGCAGACGTCACGGAAGTGCTCGGGACAGTCCGGCTTCGCATGGTGGGAGATGCCAGCGTGGTGGGTGGCGACTTTCCGTTCAGAAACGAATTTCTCGAGGGCAGGCCCACCGTGCGGAGGGAAGGCGCCTCGCGCACGTGGGAAAGCGGTGCCGTTGTGCTCTCGAATGCGGGAACGGCCGACTGGCCATCGTGGGAGCTCATGGCGCTGGCAAGCCGCAGTGACCGGGGTTTGCCAGGGCCATCGAACGCCGGTCAGACCAATGCCTCCCAGGAAGACAACCTGTTGCGACTCCAGGCCCGCATGTCTGACGGCATGCGGTGGACGGCGAGCGGAGCCTACACGCAGTGGAATCTCGACTTCGATCCGGGGCGCGGCGCGGCGCTCGGCGTATCGGCCTCGCACCTCACAGCGCGTACAGCCGCTGTCCACGTGGCTTCGGGCCACCGCACGCACTCGGCGCGCAGCGAGGTGCGCCCCTCGCTGCGCGCCGAATATACCGATGCCGCCGGTCACCGGGATTGGACTGCGGAGCCGGGCGTGGCCGCCACGCGCCGTGCCAATCGTGTGACGCTCGACGTTTTTTCGCGTCTTGTCGCGTCGAATCGAAGTCCCGTAGTGCCGGCCGCCGGGGCCACGGTTTCAGCACCGGTCCGGCTTCCCGTGGCGGGCCGGATGGAACTGGAAGCCGGTTTGTCGCGGACGGTGCGGCTGCCATCGGCCGGAGAGCGCTACCACGTACCCGGTGGGAATCCGGACCTGCGAGCCGAGCGCGGACGAACAGCACAGCTGTCGGTGGGCACACCCACCCCGATTGGCATGCTCCGCGTGACGGCGTTCCGGTCGCTCCTGGTGGACCGCATTCTCTGGAGGCCACTGTTTGCGGGTCCGGGGCTGCAGGTGTTTCACCCCGAAAATGTGGGGCGCGTCCGGTCCATGGGGATCGAGTGGGCGTTCAGCGGCGCAGCGCAGGGGGCGCGCGCGTCGGTGTCATGGCGCGCACGCGCTACGCACGTGCGCGCGGAAGACATCTCCGACGCGCGCGCCCCCAGCCACGGTCACCAATTGCGCTACACGCCCGTAACGAGTGCCACCGGCGAGGTTCGCGTGGCGGTCGGCGCCGTATCGGGCGGCATCACGTCCCAGTGGGAGACGCGCCGCTTCATCACGTCCGACGAATCGAGTTGGCTCAATGCCTACCACACCATGGAACTCGATGCCCGCGCCGACGGCCAAGTGCTCGGCGTGCGCATGGCCCTCTGGGTACGCATCCACAATATCACAAACACCACATACGAAAGTATGCGGCTTTACCCCATGCCGCCCAGGCACGTCCAGGTCGGCATCCATATCAAGAGAGACAACCCATGATCCACCCATCCATGATCCACCCATCCATGATCCGTACCAGAACCGTATTGTATTTTGTTTTCGTCCTGCTTCTTGCCGGCTGTGACCTGTCCGGCTCGGACGATGATCGGTCGGCCGCCGACGTGGTCGTGGCGAACGGCGGCAATTTTTCAGACCAGAACGGGTCACTCAGCCTCATTGACCGGGCCGCCGGTAACGTCACATCCGGAGGCGACCTGGGCGGGTTCGTACAGGGTCTCAGGATCAACGATAACACGGTCCACGTGCTGATCAACACGTTTTCGGAGGGTCGCATTGACCTTTTCGAGCGGCGTGACGGCGCGCTGGAGCGCGTAAACCAGTGGACGGGCCTTACGGCGCCACGGGACGTGGCCTTTTTTGGAGGCCGCGCGTTCATTACCGGATTCGTATTCGGCGCGCCCGGACGGGTCCAGGTGGTCAATCCGGAAAGCGGCGCCATTGCTGCGAGTGTATCTGTCGGGGATGTGCCCGAAGGCCTGCTGGCTGTCGGGACGGGGGTACTCGTGGCAAACAACGGCTCGCTGGGCAGTGGGCGCACGCTGAGTCACGTCCGGAACGAAGACCTCGAGGTGACGACGGTCAGCGTACCGTGCGACGGGCCGCGGGATCTGGCGCGGGTGCGCGATAATCAGATCGTGGTCGTGTGTACGGGCAAGACCGTGTTCAACGATGACT
This sequence comes from Bacteroidetes bacterium CG12_big_fil_rev_8_21_14_0_65_60_17, assembly GCA_002787815.1. Lineage (GTDB taxonomy): Bacteria > Bacteroidota > Rhodothermia > Rhodothermales > UBA10348 > 1-14-0-65-60-17. Next base: position 68,182 of record PCUY01000075.1, read on the forward strand.
TCTCGGCCGTTCTGGAAGAGACGCCGGGTCGGGTGCTTCTGCTGGACGGTACGACGTTCGCTGTCCAGGCCGAGGCCGACTTGCCAGTGCAGGCGGGCAGCGCCAACGGAACGACCACGCTGGCGGTCTCGGACGCTACGGGCGAGGTCTTCGTTACGCTCACAGATGGGAGCATCCAGGTGGTGACGCTTTCCGGGCTGGCCTCCGGGACGCTCTCCGCCAGAATCGTACCCGGGGAGGTGGAAGGGACCACCGGAATCAGTGGCATTGCCTATGATGCAACACGGGACGTCCTGCTCGTCGGCCGATTGGCCCGGTCCGGGAGTGGATTTCCGGATTTCACGGCCGCCGGAGAACTGCATGTAGTGAGCCGCTCGGGAGACGTCGTCGAACGCTTCACGGTAGGTCCGGCGCCGTCGGCCGTCGTGGTGCTTGAGAACTGAGACTCATTTGAATCGCAAGCAAAACGGGGACCACATGCGTATAGACCGCTGCATATGTCACGATGTGCTGTTTGAAGCGCTGCATCGGGAGGCCCGCCGGCATGGGTGCGCAACTGTCAACGAGCTCCAGGCGCACACGGATTTCGGCCAGGGATGCGGGCTGTGTCACGCCTATGTGGCCGAAATGCTTCGAACCGGGCAGACGGTGTTCACGGAGCTTGTCGAGCGTCCCGATCCCGGAACCGCTCCTGCAACATGGAAATGCCGTCAGGCTCACCAATGATGGTGAGACGATCGTCGGCCTCGAGCACCGTGTTCGCGCCGGGAACAGCGCTCTGCGTGCCCCGGCGGATAAGGGCCACGATGGTACCCGTCGGGAAGCCGGCCTCGCGCAGGTGGCGCCCAATGAGCTCGGCGGTTTTCCCCTTTCCATTTAGTGTGAGCGTGAAGTAGCGGTCGTGGCGTAGCAGCGTTTCCCGTAGTTCCTGTTCTCCGTCCGCCGCGAGCCATTGTTCCAGAAAGTCCGTCTCGTCAATGCGACCGGCGATGTTGGCCAGTGTCCGAAGGTGCTTCCCGGGTGGCGTCTCCGGGCTGACCAGGAAAAAGATGGCGTGCACGGGGTCTTTCTTCTTCTCGGTATCCAGGTCAAGGCCCTCAGCGCAGCGAACCATGAGCAGGCGTGGTTCATCGATAATGGCGAGCCGTTGGTGGGGCAGGGCCGCCCCCTGGCTTACCGGAGTCAGTCCGTAGGCGTAGCCGTCCATGAAATTGGCTGCCAGTTCCTTCGACGTCAGCGGAACATGCGGGGCGATCAGGTCCGATGCCCGGGCCACGATATCCTTATACGGAATCCGCTCGTCCAGGTCCAGCACAATGGCATCGGTGACAAGTTTTTCAAAAGGCGACTCGTCCGTGATCCCCTTTTCTTTCAGGATGGAGCGCAGCTCGCCGTCGAGTCCCTCGTAGCGGTACTGTCCGAGGCGTGCGAACAGATGATAAATGGCACCTTCGCGCTCCACTTTGATGTTGTCCCGGACGTAGTAGTGGTACCAGAAGAGCCCCAGCAACATGATACCGGTACTGACCACAATGGCCAACCATCCCATCTGGCTGATCAGTATGAAGGGTGTTACGATGCCCGTGATCTGGATCCACGGATACCAGGGGCTGCGGTAGGCCGGCACGTAGGACGGAATATGGCTCTCCCGCATGACGACCACCGATACGTTGACGAGCGCAAAGATCAACAGTTGAAATGCACTGGCCAGCTTCGCAATACCCTGCACATCAAGCACGACGATCACGAGAATCATGAGCGCAGCCGTGACCAGGATACTCCGGGTCGGGGTTCCGAATCGCCCTACCGCGGCCAGGCGCGGCGTCACCAGATGGTCCCTGGCCATGGCCAGGGGATAGCGGGAAGCCGACATGATACCGGCATTTCCAGTCGATGCGAACGCCGCGACGGCCGCGATCACAATCAGGAGCAGGCCTGCCGGCTGCGGCAACCAGTCAAAAAAGCTTTCGGCGGCCGTGGCAACCGGTGTCAGGTCGCTTCGCAGTTGATCGGCATCGAGTACGGCAATCATGATGAACACGCCGACCACATAGATGAGCGTAGCTGTCGCGAGCGAGAGCATCATGCCCAGGGGGATGTTCCTGTCCGGGTTGCGCACTTCTTCTGCAACGCTGGCGACCTTCGTCAGGCCTGCGTAGGAGACGAAAACCAGTCCGATCGTAGCCAGAAGACCACTCACCCCGAACGGTGCGAACGGTGTGAACTGTTTGGAGACCGTGTCCCGGCCAAGCGACACGACCTCGGCCAGCCCCTGCGCTATGAAAAACGCCAGCACGCCCACCATCACGACAACCAGAAACCGTTGCAACCCACTCGTTTCCTTGGCTCCGAAAATATTCAGCGCCGTGAACACAACCGTCAGGGCTATGGCCAGCGGCTTCACTGGAATGTCCACGAAGAAGACCAGATAGGCTCCCATGCCGACGAGTGCGAACGAGCTTTTGAGCACCAGCGCAAGCCAGGTGCCTATGCCGCCAATGGTGCCGGCCAGGGGCCCGAGACTGCGGTCCAGGAAATAATAGGAACCCCCGGCGCGCGGCATGGCCGTACTCAGCTCTGCCATGGACAGCATGGCCGGCAGGATGAGAATGCCCGCAATGAAATACGCCAGGACGGTCGACGGTCCAGCGCTTACGGTGGCAATCCCCGGCAGGAGGAAAAACCCCGAGCTGAACATGGCACCCGTACAAATGGCATAGACGTCGAACAGACGGAGGTCTTTTTTCAGTTTCTGCTTGGGCAACCTGGGCATACGGGCCTTGTGTGGGTGATCTGTAGGGCGAAGGTACGCCGGAGTGCATTTTCAGCAGGATCGTGCGAGCCTTATACTCTGTCCTACTCTTTTCCGCTTTGTCGCACCGAGGGAATATACGCATGAATGAGGGGCACTCAGGCACGTCAGACGCCGCAGCCGCCGGCATGTTGCCGCTTGTGGTGTGGTTGACCTGTTTCGGGGTGTGCATTCCAGGCAGTCCCAGCGCGGCGGCAGCCCAATCGGCGACGGGCTGGCCGCCGGTTGTGACCTCACATGTCGCGCCGACGACGCATGTCCCGTCACGCGCACACCTGGCGCCTGGCGGGCACGCCGCCGCCGACCATTTCGATGTTCTCTGGTACGACCTTGATCTGGATATTGACCGCAGCCGCGCCGCCGGGCAGCAGGAAATCCTGGGCCGCGTCCGCGTACAGGGCCGCGCCCTCACCGCGCTCGATTCCATTCGAATGGATCTGTCCTCACACATGAGCGTGTCCAATGTGCGGGATGTGGCTCCGGGCGGGACTTCGCTGTCGTTCCGCCACGAGCAGGACATTCTATGGATACGGCGCCCGACGGCGACGCACGAGACCGTGCAGCTGGAAATAACCTGGTCCGGGACGCCTGTTCCCACTGGATTCGTCTCCTGGTCGTCCGGTACGCGATTCGGTGAGCCGTGGTACTGGACGCTCAGTGAGCCCTATGGCGCGCGTTCGTGGTGGCCGGCGGATGACCACCCCTCGGACAGGGCCGATTCCGTGCGCGTGCGCGTGCGCATGCCCACGCCCACACGGGTCGGCTCGAATGGCCTGCTCACCGCCCACGTGGATCACGGAGACGGAACGGCAACATGGGAGTGGACCCATCGGTACCCCATTGCACCCTACCTCATATCGATCGCGGCCGGTACCTACGATGTCTACGAGCAGCGCTACATCCGGCCCGATTCGTTGGCCGCGGACCTCGGGGCGCTCTCCCTTCCGATCGTGCACTACGCCTATGCCGGATCGGATGCGTTCGACGGTATCGACGCGTTTTCAGGGTGGAAGCGGGTGTTGGATGTGTTCCCGGAACTCGAGTGGTGGTACGGTTCGTACCCGTATCCGGACGAGAAGTACGGCCACGCCCATGTGACATTCGGCGGCGGCATGGAGCACCAGACCATGAGCTCCATGGGTAACATCGGCCTCAATCTCATTGTCCATGAACTGGCCCACCAGTGGTTCGGAAACGCCCGCACACTCGGCAGCTGGCGTGACCTGTGGCTGAACGAGGGTTTCGCCACGCAGGCGGAAATCCTGTACCTCGAAGCCCGGCAACCCACTTTCGAGGACGAATACAACTTCCTCTTTCCCCTGTACAGGGATCGCGCCCTGCAGGCCGAGGGCACGCTCACGCTCCAGGACACGCTGCGCGTCGACAACATGTTTGCATTTCCCCGCGTCTACGGCAAAGGGTTCATGGTACTTCGCATGCTGCGTACCCTGCTTGGTGATGCAGCCTACCGACGCGCCCTGCAAACCTACATGGCTGCTTCTGACCGTCCTGCTACCCCCGGCGACCTGCAGGCGGCTCTTGAGGCCGAGTCCGGCCAGGACCTGGGGCCGTTCTTCGACGCCTGGGTGCATACCGGTTGGGGACATCCCGCGCTCGAGCACACCTGGAACGCGACGCCGGATGGCGCCTTCTGGGAGATGGATCTGACCGTGCGGCAGGTGCAGGAACAGGACGCCTCCAACATCCGTGCCTTCCCCATGCCGCTCCCGGTACGGATATCGCTGCGGGACGCATCTACCCTGCAGGAAAGTCGGCGCGACACGCTGCTCGTGCTCGACCGGCAGGAGGAAACCTTCCGGATACGGATGTCCCAGGAGCCCGTGGGTGTCTCGATTGACCCCGAAAGAAAGTCACTCTGGGTAGATGCGGCGGCCACGACGTCCGTGGCCGATGTGCCGGAAGCATCCACTCCGGTGGTTGACATTTTTCCGAATCCCGCGCGCCAACGTGTTTCCGTACGGATCGGTGCGCCGGGAGATGTGCTTGTTGTGGATGCCCTGGGCCGACGTATCAGCAGTCAATATCTTCCTGCAGGTACGCACCGGCTCGACGTGGGACACCTTCCCGCCGGGGTGTATGCCATTCGCGTCGGGTCATATTCACGCGCGTTCATGGTAGTCCGATGAACGCCCATCGCCTATATTTCAGCGGGCCGTCAGCGGCACGGTGTTGCCCTGGCAGTCGACCGTCTCACCCGGCTTGGGGCGCTGGGTCGGTGCATCGGAGACCGGAAGCGGGGGGTCACAGTCCTTCGGAACGTAGTGGGAGTGGTTCCCGTGCGGCACTTCCATCCAGGGATCGGAATTGAACGCGTTCAGGGAGTCCATGAGGACGAACAGAAGAAACAGGCCCAACAGGGCAAGCAACCAATACCGGGTTTTTCCAGGCATGACCGAACTCACAGACTGTAAATGGGCCTGCACGCCCATGGTGTGCACGGTGTTCCTGCGGGCACTGTGTGTGGGGTGCATTCTGCTGCTGGGTTGTGTCGTTTTACCGGGCATCTGCAGTGTGGCCCTGGCGCAGGATGGACATGCCGAGCCGGACGGACCCCAGGGATATATCATACGTGGTATTGTCCGTGACGCGGGCTCCAGGGTAACGCTTCCCGGAGCCAACGTGGTGGTTTCGGACAGCCTGGGACAGGTCGCCGCTGCTGCATCGACCGGGGACGACGGGCGCTATGCCCTGCGCGTTTTGGCAACCGGTCGCTATGCAGTGCAGGTCACCTTTGTCGGCTATGCGGTTTCCACCGATTCACTTCTGGTCGATGGGGAGGTGACCGAGCACAATGTGCGTCTCCGGGCCGTGACGGCTTTCATGGACGAAGTCATTATCGAAAAGACATCGCAGAGCGATGAGGATTTTTCAGCCGGAATGACAAGGGTCGATGCGAGCGATCTGCGGCGCGTACCGACGCCGGACGTGAGTTTCGATCTGGCGGGCTACCTGCAGTCCAGGCCCGGCGTGGTTACGACAGGCGACCGGGGCGGAGGACTCTTCATCCGTGGCGGAACGCCTACTCAGAACCTGATCCTGCTCGACGGTATACCTGTGTTCCAACCGTTCCACATCGTGGGCTTTTTCAGTGCGTTTCCGGCCGACAACATTGCCTGGGCGGACGTTTACGCGGGCGGATTTCCGGCACAGTTCGGGGGACGCATGTCGTCGGTCGTGGACATAGCCACGCGGAACGGTGATACGCACAACTACCGTGCGTCAGCGTCCATTGCACCCTTTCTGAGTGGCGTGCGGCTTGAGGTGCCCATGTTGCAGGAGCGGGCATCGGTCGTTCTGTCATTGCGGGAATCGGTCATTGACATCGTTTCAGAGGATCTTCTCGGTGAAGATCTTCCCTTCCGTTTCGGTGACAGGTTCGCCAAGTTCCATGCCCATCTGAATGCCACCTCGTCGGTCAGTGTGACCATGCTGCAGACCTTTGACGAGGGAAACCTGGACAGCACCGATGACGCGCTCTCCCGCCGATCCACCTGGAAGAACGATGCCTACGGGGCGCGCTACAGGTACATTCCACCGGAGTCGGCCGTGATGACCGAAATCATGTTTTACTACTCGCGCCTGAGAAGTCGCTTCCGTGCGACACCCGATGATCTGCGCACGTCAGATATAGACGACCTTTCCATGCGGTTTGATTTCGTGTACCTCCTGGGTCCGTCCGAAGTCCGATTCGGCATGTTCGGTACGGCCAACTCATTCAGCTTTGACACGGGACGCAACAGCCGGGCGAACAATGGCGGCATGTCGAGTGGGGGGATGTTCGTGCAGTCTCGTATTGCCCTCTCCGACGCCGTCCGGATTGAACCAGGCGTGCGTCTTGAGGCCTTCTCGCGCGGGCAGGGCACCTCGCTCTCTCCCCGACTGAGGGCATCGTGGCAAATCGGCGGCGTGGGTGCGCGGCACCGCCTGAGTGCGGCCTGGGGCATGTACAAGCAGCAGCTCGTGGGTCTGAACCGGGAACAGGATATTTCGGATGTCTTCACCACGTGGGCTCCCTCACCGGATTCCGACACCGTACCGGAGGCTACCCACCTGATCCTGGGATGGAAGGGGGTCGCTGCTCCATGGCTGGAGTTCTCGGTGGAGGCCTACCGGAAATGGTTGGATAATATTGCCTGGCCCGTTACAACGCGCGAATTGAACAGTCTGCCGGCGGCATCCACAGTCGACGGGACAGCAGAGGGTGTGGACGTGGGCATGTCGGTCCGGACGACACGCGTGGGCGTCGACATCGGATACAGTCTGGCGCGGGTGGAATATCGAAGAGAGGCCCAGTTTTCGCGCAATTTCTTCCCGACGGGACTGACCCAGACCATTCGTGTAGATGCGCAGTCCTTCAATCCGCCCCACGACCGGCGACACCAGGTGAATGCCACGGGCCGGTATGAGGCAGGCCGTTGGGCGGTATCGGCTCGTTGGCAGTTCGGGACGGGTCTGCCATTTACGCCGCTGAATGGTTTTTATACCCGCGTTCCGGTCACGAACCCGCAGGGCATGAATCACCTCACGGAATCGGGCAGCACGTTCATCTCCCAGTCCGGGCCGTTCACGCGCAGGCAACCTGCCTACCATCGCCTCGACCTGACGGCCGAGCACGTACTGCAGCGGGCCGAAGCCGACATCACGCTGCAGGGTGGCCTGATAAACGTGTATGATCGGCGAAATCTGTTCGAATACAGCATATTCAGCGGCAGCCGGATTGACCAGCTACCGCTCATTCCCACATTCGGAGTCCGGATTGACCTGCGTTGACGCCATGACCTGTATTCGGAACGTGTGCACATGCATTTGGCCGCTTGCGTTGCTCCTTCTGCTCGCTGCACTTCTTGGAAGTGGCTGTTCGACGGGGATTGATCCGTTTTCGGAGTCGGCCAATGAACGCTTCGCCCTGACCGGATTCCTGACCATGCTCGAGGATGTGCAGCGCGTGCGTGTAGAACAACTGCGCCGTACGGTCGAATCGCCTGAAGTGGGTCTCGAGGGCGTGCGCGTGATATCGGTCCATGAGGAAAGCGGCGACCGCCGCGTCTGGGAACCGGCCGCGGACCAACCGGACGACATCCAGGGGCTCATCTATGAATCGCACTTCCGGCCGGTCGAGGGTACATACCGGTTGGAGGTGGGGCGGGAGACTACGGTCGATCCGCTGATTGCCAGGACCACGCTTCCCGACATTCCCGATGTACTCGTGGGTTCTGCCGTCGGCGTTGGCGTCGGGGTGCAACTTCCCCTTCGCCTCCTGGGGCCGCGCGATACGCCCATTGAACTCGGTTTGCGGTACACCGTGCGTCCACCCATGCGACCCGGAGCCAGCGCCGAGGAACGTGAAATCGATATCCGATACGGTCAGGCCGGAAGCCCCGTGACGGGAGGGTGGGAGTTCCTGGTGTTCGTGCGCAATGATCACCGGATCATGTTGCGCCAATTCGGGCTTGACACCGTGTCTGACTCTCTCACGCTGGTGGCTGTGTCCGTGATAGCCGACCTGGCTAGCGACGAGTGGACCGACCCGGAAGCCGTTGACATACGGAATGGTGAAGGTTTTTTTGCATCGGTCGCCCGGTATATCGTGCCCTGGAATCCACCGCGTGCACCGTTCGAGGAGGGAGGATACAAATTTTTACCCTGAATTCGACTTTCAGAACACGACAACGCTTCGTACCATTCGACGCGTCCAGACAAACCCTGCCAGCCAACCCTCCCATTCATCAGATGCCCTTTTTCCGTGTCGTCCGCACCTGTGCCTTCGTTGGCGTGCTGTTTCTGGTGGCAGCCAGTGTTCATGCCCAGTCGGCCACCATCCGGGGTTTTGTCAACGATGCCGCAGACGGTCAGCCCATACCGGGCGTGAACGTGACGCTCGTGGCTGACGACGGATCGCTCTATGGCAGTGCAACAAATACGGACGGATTCTACGCCGTGTCGCGCGTTCCGGCAGGCACGTATACCCTCCGCGTCACGTTCATCGGTTATGCCACCTTGGAGGAAACGATCACCCTGGTTGCCGACCAGATCATCACGCGGAATGTGGACCTGGCCGTTGCGGACACGGAACTGGACGAGGTGGTGGTTGAGGTCGAGCGGGAAACGGCGGGAGCGGCCAATGTGACGGCAGGCCTTCAGACGGTGCGGCCTGCCGATATCGCCCTCGTACCCTCACCGGACATTTCGGCCGACTTGGTGAACTACCTGACGGCTCTTCCGGGCATTGTTTCGCAGGGAGACCGCGGAGGGCAACTGTTCATCCGCGGCGGTGAGCCCACACAGAACCTGGTGCTCCTCGATGGCATGATCCTGTTCCAACCCTTTCATGTGGTTGGCTTTTTCTCAGCCTTTCCGTCGGACATCATCAATACGGCCGACGTCTACGCCGGCGGATATGGCAGCGAGTTCGGGGGACGGCTCTCCTCGGTCATGGATATCACTACGCGAACAGGCAACAAGCGCCGCTTTGTCGGTTCGGCATCGGTGGCTCCCTTCGTGAGCACATTGCGCGTGGAGGGACCCATTGTGCCCGGGAAAGTATCGTTCCTCGGTTCCATCCGCGAGTCGGTCATTGAGCAGGGCGCCGAGCAGATCATCAACGAACCCCTGCCGTTTTCCTTCGGAGACCTGTTCGGCAAGATCCACGCTACACTCGGGCCGAGTGCGCAGCTTTCCATTACCGGCATATCGACAGATGACACCGGCCGCCTCGGCGTGAACCCGCTCAATGAGGACAGCGACGGTATTACGCAGGACGAGGTCAACTACTCAAATACGGCCATCGGAGGACGGCTGTTCTTCCTGCCCGCCTCGCTTCCCGTGTTTGCCGAAATAACGGGCTCGTTCTCCAAATTCGAGAATGAATTCGGAGCGGTGGGCAAGCCGGACAGAACCACAAGCGTGGAAATGACCTCGTTCGCTGCCGATATCACCTATTTCGTGGGCACGACCGATGTCAACTGGGGCCTTTTCCTGACGAGTTCGACACTGGAAGCCGACCTGGGAGGGTTGTTCCAGAATGTGGATGCGAGCTCGGAGAACCTGACCGAAGTGGGTGCCTATCTGGAACCTGAGTTCAATCTCGGCGGCGGGCTGCGCGTGCAATCCGGCCTCCGGCTTCAGTCCTTTCCGAGTCTCGGTGAATCGTTCGTCGAGCCGCGACTGCGTGTCGTATGGAATAAGGGCGTGCACCGGTTCTCGCTCGCCGGCGGCGTGTATCATCAGCAGGTCACGGGCCTGAACGACAGGCGCGATGCCGGCGACATTTTCACGGCCTGGACAGCCGCTCCGCGGGGTGTGGTGCCCACGGCACAGCATGCCATTCTGGGCTACCGTGTCGCGCCCGTGAACGGCCTCACGTTCTCCATCGAGGGGTTCTACAAGAACCTGACCGATCTGCTCGTGCCCGAATGGACGGCATTTCCCCGATTCACGACCAATCTGGAAGAAGCTGACGGCACAGCCCAGGGGTTTGACGTTCGCACGGAAGTTGGCAACGGGCGTGTTTTCCAGGGTTCCATCTCCTATGCCTGGTCGGAGGTGGAATATGAGTCGACATCCCGTGGTCTGCAGATCCTGACCGGAGACGACGCCGTGGATTACTCCCCGCCGCACGACCGGACACATCAGATCAATGCCATGGGAGCACTTACGGTCAAGGATTTCCACCTGAACGTGCGCTGGCAGTTCGGATCGGGCCTTCCGTTCAACGAGTCGCTCGGTTTTGACCGCTTCATCCTGCTCGATTCTCTCGTCAACGTGCTGGACGAGCCGGGCGAAGAGCGGGTGCTCTTCAACCGGCCCTACACCGGACGCCTGCCCACATACCACCGCATTGACGTATCGCTCGACCGCGAATTCCGGGTAGGCCCCACGTCATTCCTGACGCTGCAGGCAGGCCTCATCAACGCTTACGACCGGCGCAACCTGTTCTTCCTCGACCTCTTCACATTGCGCCGTGTGGATCAGTTGCCCGTCATTCCGACCGTCGGACTGAAATTCGAAGTCAAATAGGGTCTGCCCAGCCGCTAACGTCATGTCCAAGATGAAGAACATATTTGGAGCCTTTTTCATTGCCGTTGCAATTTTTGCTACGGGGTGTGAGGACCAGGTCAACCCATTTATTGACGAAGACCGGTTTTTCAGCGTATTCGGCTTTCTGGATACAGCGACCGATACCCAGTACCTTCGGGTCGTCGCCCTCAGAAAGGAGTTCGCCGATACAGGTGCGGCAGAAATTGACGCGCGTGTATTTACCACCGAGCGCGAGACCGGTCGTACCGTCGAGTGGCGCGATTCGGTGATCACGTTCCGCGATGCCAGTGTGGGTCATGTGTTCCTGGGCGACTTCCGACCCGTGCCCGGCTGGACCTACGACCTGGTAGTGGAGCGCTCGGACGGCATCCGGACCGAGGCACACACGACCATCCCGGTACGTACCGATGTGGACGTGGAAGCGCCTGTTTTCTCAGGTCCCCAGATCGCCTTTCAGCGCGTCACCTGGTCCGATATCGATGCGCCCCCTTTCCGCGTGGAACTCTGGTACCGTGTGGCGGGCACGTCCCCGCGGGAGCCTTTCCGCGATGCCGTGATCGTCTATCCGGATGAAGGTACGCGGCTCGGGCAGCCGCTGGCCGACGAGAAGTGGCAAGTCGTGGTATCACTCTCGGCGGATCGGGAGAAAGTAAATAAAGTACTCGGCGCATCCAGCAGTGCCAGTCCGCAGCTCTTCGGCGTCGGAATGCGTCTTACGATGTCAGACGAGCAGTGGCGCCCGCCCGACGGCATTTTCGATGAGGAAGTACTCGTTCAGCCCGGAACCTTCTCAAACGTGGAGCGCGGTTTCGGATTTTTTGGATCGGTCAACCAGTTTACAGTAGAATGGGTACTCTCGCCGGAGGCAACGGAGCGGACCGGATTCAAGGCTCCGGGCAAGCGGTAGTCGACGTTCTCATCCCGGCGCTGAATGAGGAGGCGTCCGTTGGACACGTGCTTTCGGCACTGCCCAAGGGAAACGCGATCGGAGTGCGGCGCGTGGTTGTCGCCGACAATGGTTCGACCGACCGCACCGCCGAGCGCGCCCGGAACCATGGTGCACTCGTGGTACATGAACCCAGGCGCGGCTACGGCCACGCGTGCCTGGCGGCCATGGCGGCCATTTCCGATGATCCGCCTGATATCGTGGTTTTTCTGGATGCGGACTTCAGCGACCACCCCGAAGAGCTTCCCCTCCTTACAGCGCCCATTGAGCAGGATAAGGCAGATTTCGTCATCGGCTCGAGGACACGCGGCACGTCCGAACCCGGCGCGCTGCTGCCGCAGGCCCGGTTCGGAAACTGGCTTGCCTGTACGCTCATGCATCTGATATGGGGCGTACGATACACGGACCTGGGCCCCTTTCGGGCCATCCGGTACGACGCTCTCATTCGCATGGATATGACAGACAAAACCTACGGATGGACCATCGAAATGCAGATTAAAGCCGCCCTTTTGGGCCTGCGTCACGCCGAAGTTCCGGTCTCCTACCGGAAGCGCATTGGACAATCCAAGGTGACGGGTACAATCCGGGGCACCATCGGCGCAGGCGTCTGGATCCTGGGGACCATCGGGGCCTATGCGCTGCGCCTTCGCGGAACCCGCTGAACTTTTCCGGCTCCTGGTGCGACGCCTCTTCGTTCGACGCCTCATGAAACGAGTCGTCCCGGCCTGACATTTTTTCGTACTTTACGGCATAGAAACATCCTATTCCCTGCCCCCATGAAAAAGCCCGATATCTGGGTGGACGGTTCGTTTGTCCGCCACGAAGACGCCACCTTCCACGTCCTGACACACGCCCTGCATTACGGCACGTCCGTTTTCGAGGGTACACGCTGCTACCGGACCGAGAAAGGCTCGGCCATTTTCCGCAATCCGGAGCATATGCAGCGGCTGTTGGACTCGGGCCGTATTTACCGGATGGACCTCGGTTACAGCCGGGAAGAACTTGAGGAGGCAGCCGTCGAAACCGTGCGTCGCAGCGGCCTTGAAGCCTGTTATCTGCGGCCCATCGCGTTCCGCGGCGCAGGTCCCATGGGGGTGAATCCGCTCAACAACCCGGTGCGCGTTGTGATTGCTGTTTGGGAATGGGGAGCCTACCTCGGCCCCGAGGCCCTGGAGCACGGTGTGGATGTGCACGTTTCCTCGTGGAATCGGATGGCCCCCAACACGTTTCCATCCATGGCCAAGGCGGGTGGAAACTACCTGAACGCTGGACTTGTCAAGATGGATGCGGTCCTGAACGGCTATTCCGAAGGCATCATGCTGACCGTGAACGGACACGTCGGAGAGGGATCGGGCGAAAACCTGTTTCTTGTCAAGGATGGTGTCCTGCATACGGCGCCGGTGGCGCTCTCCATCCTGCCGGGTATAACAAGAAGCAGCATCATCCGCCTGGCAGAGGACATGGGTATGACCGTGAAGGAAAGTCTTATTCCACGTGAAGCGCTCTACATTGCCGATGAAGTATTTTTCACCGGCACGGCGGCCGAAGTAACCCCCATTCGTAGCATCGACAAGCATACGATAGGCTCAGGAAAGCGCGGACCTATCACGGAGAAACTGCAGACAGCGCTCTTCGATGTCCTGCACCGGGGAGAGGATCCGCACGGCTGGCTGACCTTCGTCTGATGCTGACGTAGTGTCGACAGCCTTCTAAAACTCCAGGATCTGGGCAATCAGTCCGCCGAAACGCTCGCCCATGAGAACAATGTCGTCTCGGCCATTTCCGTCGTAGTCAAAAAGGCGGATGTGGCCTCGAAGAATGCCGCCCAGGTCGCCAAGTTTGACGAGCGCCGCGCCGCCGGTGCCGCCGTAGACGGTTATCTGATTCTGGTTCTCTTCCAGAAGGCCGGTCAGACCGTACGTGACCAGATCCCTGTTGCCGTCTCCATTGACGTCTCCAAACATGGTGCCCCCACGAAAGAGCGCCGGCCGCGGTGTCCCGAAATCCCGAAGCAGCCCAGAGCCGTCACTGAACGATCCGTTTCCGTCATTCTCCAGCACGGTGAACGTACCGGAGAAGAGGAGTGGATCCGGGAGGCCGCCTGTTGAAACGAGTTCAGCGGCGCCGTTTCCGGTCAGGTCTGCCGCGGCTACGGTCGGAAAGTACAAAGCATTGAGAGGCGAGGGTTGTTCGACGAATGTGCCATTTCCCTCGTTGCGAAAAAATCGGGTCACAGGAACCGTTCCGTCGGAGTCTACGCCTGTCATCAGGATGTCGGGTAGTCCATTGCCGGTCACGTCCGCTGCCGTCATGTCTTCGACGCGCATGGACCCGAAATCCACAGCGGCCTCGATGAACGATGTGCCGCTACCCGTATTCCAGAAGAGTCCGGTGATATTTCCGTCACCTGTGTCACCGGACAGGAGGATGTCAGTCCGGCCGTCGCCGTCGAAGTCACGTGCTACGACATGGCTGTCGAATACGCCCGGCAGTCCATTTTCCCGCTCAATATCGAGACCCTGGTTGCGACTCAGGTAGACATCGGTGAACGGCCGCAACTCGGTCTGGTTCGTCGTGACCTCAACGACGGACGTTCCCGTCGCTATTACATCTTCCAGGCCATCCCCGTTGAGGTCCACCCAGTTGACCGTGCCACGCATGAGCTGCCGCGAGATGAAAGACTGCTGCTGGTAGACGGCTTCCACTTTCGGACTGCTGTTCGGAAGCGGCGTAACGAGCCGTTCCTGGAAGATAAACAGGCCGGTGAAAGGCTCGCCGTTGGGCCGCATACCGGTCAGGAAGATATCCGGGTTGCCGTCGCCGCTCACATCTCCGGCGTCGAATGCGGCGTGGTCAAGGATTGGCAGTCCAACAAAGGTAACGATCTGTTGTTGTCGCGCGCCTGCATTGGAAAAGAGCGTGGCAGCTGTTACGAGCAGCGTGAAAACGAGAGCAGACAGTCCTCGCATACAACTTGGTATTGGAATCATGGGAAGGGTGTCGCCGGGTTATCGGGTGGGCAGGTACGTGAAGGAGCCGGTCCTGCGTTCACGTTGGCCTTCAATCTCAAAGAAATACAATCCAGGTGATAATGCGCGTCCGGCCAGCGACGCCGGATCGATGGCGATGTACTGCGTTCCTGCACCGAATGGCCCGAGATGCGTTCGGACAATGCGTGCACCCAGCGCGTCATAGAGGGTCAGATGCAGGGCATCGGCCGCGGGCAGGTCCATGATCATGTGGCCTGTGCGGACGAGCGGGTTGGGATAGAGGGAACGGACCGCGAACTTGGTGGGCAACGCCTCGTCCGGATCCGTGTCGGTGGCCCGTACGGATGTCACACTGAATGTGCCTTCGCTCGAAAAACGGGATGCCTGGAAGGCATGCGATACCGCCTGTACCGACCAGTAATAGGTGCCTTCGTCGAGGCCATGAAGTCGCCAGGACGAGAGGGTACGCGTGTTACCGGGTCTGGGCACGAGACGCCGTCCGGATTCCAGGTCCGACTCGGCAGTCATTACATCCGCGCGGCCTGGAGCGGTGCCAACGCGGAGATTATAGGTCACATCCTGACGTGGGAATGACCAGGACAGGTGTACGTCATTTTCAGTGACCTCCGCGGCAGCAGAGGTCGGGGCATCTGCCAATAGAGGAATGACCTGCTGCTCGTTGATGTACACATTCGTGGCGGCCAGTCCAGCGCTTGTGAATCCGGTGGTCAACAGGTCCAGGTCACCATCTCCGTCCACATCGGCCCACTCGGCGCTGGAGAAGAGGCTGCCGTTGAGCCGGATCACCTCCTCGTAGTCCCCGGCTCGATTCGCGTAGATCGTCGCCGTGCGACGCCCAAGAGCCGTTTTTGCGCCCACGATGAGGATATCCAGGTCGCCATCACCGTCGTAATCGCCGAGCGTCGCATCTCCCCCGAGTGTACCGGGAAAGTCGATCCCGGACGGCGACAGGGTACCGTTCGTGTTCTCGAACAGTTGTGTTCGTCCTGTCAGCAGGTCGCGGCTGAGTTCTCCCCCGGATATGAGCACGTCAAGGTCACCGTCGCTGTCCACGTCTCCAAGCTCCAGACTCGAAAACCCCACGCGCGGTAGCGGGGCTGCCTGTGGTACGAAATCGCCGTCGTCGGTGGCCAGATGGACATCGGCCACGAAGCCGGACTGGCCGGCCACGCCTGCCAGCACCACGTCGAGCCTGCCGTCGCCGTTGAGGTCACCGAGGCGTACGTCGCCGAGCGTTACGTCAGGCAACGACGTGGGCTGATCGGTGAACACGCCCGTACCGTTTCCATACAATACTGTCGTGCGCGGCGTGTTTTCCGCGGCAAACCCGATCAAGACGGCGTCCACGTGGCCGTCATTGTTGATGTCGCCCCAGTCCACAGCAGCCGAATACAGATCGGGAATGCCGTGGTCTGCAGCTTCAGCGAACGTGCCGCCATTGTTGATGTACAGGTGCGTTGCCGCCTCGAGGGGGCGCTCTCCGGTCTGGCTTCCCATGAGGAGCAGGTCGAGGTCTCCGTCCCCGTCTACATCGGCCCAAGACACGGTGGAGAAGTACAGGGCGGGAAAGGCCTGCGCGTGCTCTTCAAAGGCCATGCCCTGCCCTTGGGCGCTATTGTTGATGAAGAGTCGGCTCGTGCCGCCTTCCGCGGATATCCCGGTCAGGAACACGTCGAGATCGCCATCGGCGTCGAAGTCACCCCACGCGGCATCGCCGTGCCGCACATGAGGGAGGTCGTGCGTGACCAGATTGAAGGTGAATGGCTGCGTGACGACCTGTGCCTGGGCGGGTCCGGCCGGGATCATGGACAGTGGTGTCATGGCCGCCAGGGCGGTGACAGACAGTACGGAAATATAGCGCATGGATGTTGACAGGCCGGGGTTTGATCGGGAGCCCCAAAGTAACAAACAACGCATGAACCGATAGGGGAAAAAATGATACCTGGATCCGGTTGAATCGCGTCAGGCGAAGGACGGACCCTGGCCGCGCTCTGCAGCCTCGATGAGCTGCTCTGCAGTTTCCCGGCCCAGGTAGCGGTCCATGATCCAATGGGCGAGATAGATGACGGGCGTAATGGCGACGGCGATGAAGAACTTGTACCCGTAATTGAAGAGGGTGATGGCCAGGATCTCGGCAAATGCCAGCTGGCCCGCGAACGCCACAGAGAGCACGACAAACGTATCGATGAACTGGGAGCCGACGGTCGAACCCGTTGCGCGCAGCCACAGGTGCCTTCCTTCCGTGAGGCGTCTCAGCCGGTGGAAAATGGCGATGTCGGCCAGCTGTCCGAGACCGTATGCGGTGAGGCTTCCGATGATGATGCGTCCCGTGGCACCGAAAACGGTATTGAATGCCTCTTCCGGCACGGGCGAAATGGGGGATGTCGGTACGCCCATGGCCAGCTGCAACAGACCGAACTCGAAAATGATCATGAGCATGCCGAGCCACGTCACGAACCGGATTCCCGGCTTTCCGTAATACTCGTTCAGCAAATCCGTGATGATGAACGTAATCGGAAACGCGAGCACGCCAGCCGTCATGACCACCTCATCGAATGCCATGCCCAGGATGTACACGGAAAAGGGCAGGTCGAAGGCCGTGAAGAACTTCGAGGCCGTCGCTTCGGCAACGACGAGCGCTGTAATGAAAATGGCGGCGCAGACGACGTAGAGTTTCTGAGGACGCGTGAGGACGTGCGGGGTGCGCAAAGACATGGCAGGCGGGTGTGGTTCTCAGGCCCGGATCGGCCTCGAAAGTGCACTGAAAGTACGGCGACTACCCGATCTGGTCCAGAAGCGTTATCAGTGTGTCCTGTTCGTCCGGATCCAAACCCGAGAGGAGTTCCTGTTCCGCCTCGTCCACGCGGGTGGCCACTTCCGTGGCCACGGCGAGACCCGTTTCCGTTAGCGATACCCGCCGAATACGCCGGTCTTCCGTGCATTGTACGCGGTCAATGAGACCGCGGCGCTCGAGCCGAACCAGAAGGCGCGTCGTGTCGGGCATGCGCTCGAGCAACCGGCACCCCACATCGGTGCAGGTAAGCGGCTCCGGATACGCCCCAAGCAGCACCCGGAGCACACCCCACTGGGACGTGGTCAGGTTGAATTCCTGCAGGGTCTCAGCAAGAACGGCCATCCAGCGGCCGTGGGCCGCCTGGAGAGCGTGCAGGGTCGATACGATGGGCACGGGTTCCATTACATGGATAGGTATCCCGTAATCCGGTGACGTTACGCGGCATTCACCTCGGCCGTCGTTGCCGTAGGGAGGTGGAAGCCGAACCGGGATCCCTGTCCCAGGCGGCTCTCAACACGCAGGACTTCATTGTGCGCCGCCAGGATATGCTTCACGATGGACAGGCCGAGACCGGTTCCTCCGGCTGTCCGGGAGCGGGATTTGTCGACGCGGAAGAAGCGTTCGGTAACCCTTGGAAGGTCATCGGGCGCAATGCCGATGCCGTCATCCTCCACAAACACATTCACGCCGCCCGATTCATCGGGTGCCGCCGTGACGGTGATATGGCCACCATCGTTCGTGTACTTGATGGCGTTGTCGACGAGATTGACCAGCACCTGCCGGATACGGGGGGCATCTCCCATGACCGGTGCGATGTCAGCGGGTACATTGCGCGTGAGCGTAATGGTCTTGGCGGCGGCAATGGATTCGAGCGACTCCACGACGTCGGCCGCAAGACGCCTCAGGTCGAACGGTTCGGCCGAAATGCGCTGCTCGCCGGTCTCGAGCTTGGAAATTTCCGACAGATCCTTCGCCAGGTTCGCCAGCCGATCGGCGTTCCGGACTATTTTTTCCACGAACGAGCGGCTCACGTCCCCGTCCTCGAGCGCACCGTTCATGAGCGTTTCGGCAAACCCGCGAATGGCAAAAATGGGTGTCTTGAGTTCATGGCTGACGTTGCCCACGAATTCCCGCCGGTAGTTCTCCAGTGAATTCAGCTCTTCGAATTCACTCTCAAGCACCTGCCCCGTCCTGTAAACCTGCCGGATGAGGTCGTTGAGTTCATCTCCACGCTCCAGATTCGCCGCCGACAGATTGTCGAACCGGTGACGCCTGATTTCGCGGAGCGTCTCGCGCGCCAACCCGAGCCGGCGGACCACCAGATGGGTGGTTGCGACATAGGCCGCTCCGCCGGCAACAGCGGCCACGGAGGCAATCAGCCATAGCGAGAAGGACCCCGCAAGCGCCCCGCCCGCAGCCGTTGCAATGCCTGCAAGCAGGAAGACAGCCGCAGCCACCTTCGTTGCCAATCTGTTTTTCATGCGATGGATGCTATTGAAACGTGTCAATGAAGCGGTATCCCACTCCTTTGATGGTTTCAATATAGTGCTCACCCACCTTCTCCCGGATTTTGCGTACGTGCACGTCCACCGTCCGGTCCACCACGTATACGTCGCGCCCCCAGACCCGGTCCAGCAGGTCCTGGCGGGAGAAAACCTTTCCTGGCCGGGAGGCAAAAAAATAAAGCAGGTCGAACTCCTTGCGGGCCAGGCGCACGGCCTTACCGGAATTGCCCCGCCGCACCACATACCTGTCCCGGTCAATTTCCAGGTCCAGAATCCGGATCAGGTCTGCGGGCGTATCGTAGCGCGACGACCCGCGGAGCAGCGCCTTCACCTGGCTTATGAGAACAGGAAGCGAGATGGGCTTGGTGAGGTAGATGTCGGCACCCGTGTCGAGGCCCACCACCTGGTCGGCTTCCTCGCTCCTGGCCGTGAGCATGAGAATGGGGACCGTTCTGAGCGTGGAATGCTCGCGCATGCGCTTGCACGCCTCCAGCCCGTCCATGCGCGGCATCATGATGTCGAGCACAATGATATCGGGCGTCTCCTGGACTGCCAGATCCACGGCTTCGGCGCCATCCTTCGCCGCAATGGTATCAAAGTTTTCCTTCTGCAGGTTATACTGCAGGAGGTCAATGATATCCTCCTCGTCGTCGACGAGAAGGATCAGTGGGCGCTCTCGCATTGGGACCTGTAAATTCATGTGTCTGAAAATACCGCGGGTGGCTTCGCGCCATGTTAGGTAATCGTTAACTACGAAAAATTGGAAATGGAGGCATAACATGGGCACGGACAACCATCCGCGCATCCGCTATGGCATGATAGGCGGCGGCCCCGGGGCCTTCATCGGAGCCGTGCACCGTGCGGCCGCCGCGCTCGACGGCGAATTCGAGCTCGTGGCCGGCGCGTTCTCGGTATCCGAAGAGAAGTCCCGCCGGCAGGGACGGGAGCTGAATCTGGTAGATGCGCGCGTCTCCGGCTCCTGGACGGACATGCTCGAAAAGGAAGCGGCGCGGCCGGACGGCGAGCGCATGCAGGCGGTCGTCATCGTAACGCCGAATGCCCTCCACTACGAGATGGCCCGACGCGCACTCGAGAAGGGTTTCGATGTGATCTGCGACAAGCCTATGACGACCACCCTCGAAGAGGCCGAAGCGCTTTGCCGTGCGGTCCGCGATACCGGGCGCGTATTCGTACTCACGCACAATTACACGGGGTACCCGATGGTCAAGGAGGCCCGCGAGCGCGTGCAGGCCGGCGATCTGGGACCTGTGCGCAAGGTCGTCGTCGAGTACACGCAGGGCTGGCTCGCCACGCGGCTCGAGGCGACGGGAAACAAGCAGGCCTCCTGGCGAAGCAATCCGGCGCTTGCTGGCATTTCGTCGGCGCTCGGCGACATCGGAACGCATGGCGAGAACCTGGCGCGCTATGTCACCGGGCTCGAAATGGAATCGCTCATGGCGGACCTCGGGACCATGGTCGAGGGGCGCGACCTGGAAGACGATGCGGCGCTCTTCATCCGGTATGAGGGCGGCGCGCGGGGACTCATGCACGTATCGCAGGTGGCCGCCGGCGAAGAGAACAACCTGTCGCTGCGTATATACGGCGAGCGCGCCGCCCTCATCTGGCGGCAGGAGGCACCGAATGAGCTCAGGATGCTGCACGCTGAGGGTCCCGAACGGGTCCTCCGCCGCGGAAACGCCTACCTGTCGGCCGCCGCGCAGGCGGCCGGGCGCATTCCGCCGGGTCATCCCGAGGGATTCATTGAAGCCTTTGCCAACATCTACCGCGCGGCGGCCGCGGCCATCCGGACGCGCGGCGCTGTCGCAGCACCCGAGGGTACGCTCGTGCCCGTTGATGCGCCCACCGTCCAGGACGGTGCCCGCGGCGTACATTTCATTCATACGGCCGTCCGATCCAGCCGCGAACGCGCCTGGGTTGACGCCCGCTACGAGCCTCCACGGTAATCATGTCACGACCTGTTACGCTTTTTACCGGCCAGTGGGCCGATTTGCCGCTTGAAACGCTCGCCGAAAAGGCCGCCGACTGGGGATACGACGGCCTGGAGCTCGCCTGTTGGGGCGATCATTTTGACGTGCAGCGGGCGCTGGCCGAGCCGGACTACTGTGCGGGACGGCGCGGTCTGCTTGCGCGCTACGGCCTCGACGTGTACGCCATCAGCAACCATCTGGTCGGGCAGGCCGTGTGCGACCGGATCGATATGCGGCACAAGGCTATTCTGCCGGAGCATGTCTGGGGCGACGGCGCGGGGTCCGGCGCAGATGGTTCTGGCGTACAGGCCCGCGCCGCCCGCGAAATGATGGACACCGCCCGCGCCGCCGCCCGCCTGGGCGTGAAAGTGGTCAACGGATTCACGGGCTCCTCCATCTGGCACCTGCTGTATTCCTTTCCGCCCGTATCGCAGAACATGATCGACGCCGGGTTTGCCGATTTCGCCACGCGCTGGGTGCCCATCCTGGACGTGTTCCGCGAGGAGGGCATCCGGTTCGCGCTGGAGGTTCATCCGACCGAAATCGCGTTCGATACAGCGAGCGCCGAGCGGGCGCTGGCCGCCGTCGCCGGGCACGAGGCCTTCGGATTCAACTACGATCCGAGCCACCTGGCCTATCAGGGCGTCGACTACACCGGGTTCATCGAGGCATTCTCCGAGCGCATTTTTCACGTCCACATGAAGGATGTATGGTGGGCCACAGAAGGAACGGCGGCGGGTGTGTTCGGAGGGCACACGACGTTCGGCGACCGCCGCCGCCATTGGGAATTCCGCTCACCGGGCCGCGGGAGCGTGGATTTCGAGGAAATCATCCGGGCGCTCAACCGGATCGCGTACGCCGGGCCGCTGTCCGTGGAATGGGAGGACATCGGGATGGACCGGGAGCACGGCGCGGAGGAGGCGTGCGCGTTCGTACGGTCCGTGGATTTTCCGCCATCGGACGTGGCCTTCGACGCCGCCTTTTCCGCAGACTGATGCGGCGGCAGGACGGGCGCCTGTCGTCTTGATGAGCCGCTGTGCGAGTAAGCGTCGTATAGTTGGGTATGCCCTTGAAATATTGCTTACTGATTCTATTGACGTTGGTCGTGGGGACAGCCGACGCGCAGGTGGTTACGATAGATGCAACTGATCTTGCCGAAAAAAGGGATATCACAACGGAGATGTGGTGATTCCATGTCGGCGATTCATTGGCATGGGCTGACCCCGGATACGATGATGCGCATTGGGATGTGACCGGATACGGCGTGGCGGAGTTGTTTTTGGACGGGGAGCGCCTGCTTTTGACGGGAAAGATTCCAAGCGCAGCCGATGCCGAAATGGTCATCCGGTACGCCAACCCATTGTTGCCGCAGGTAGTGGCCCGCATGTTGCGGTACCTTCCATCTGGCACGTTCCCTGCGTTTCTGGCATCCGGGCTGTTCGTTGCCTCCATTTCTTTCGTCGCCAGTTTAAAGAGGAAGCCGGGGTCTTGGGCGCTTGGCACCGGGCTTTTTCTCAGCCTGGTAATCATTGCGGTAGTCAACTTCCTGGGCGTACTGGATAGCTTCTATTGGTCGCTTCTCGCGATTGTATTTATTCCGATTTCGATCGGTGCGCTTATTGTCACGCGTTATGCAGCGTCCACGAGAGCCTAGGGTCTGTTAACAC
>PCUY01000036.1 GCA_002787815.1 Bacteroidetes bacterium CG12_big_fil_rev_8_21_14_0_65_60_17
TAGACCCGCACGAAAAGTCCTTCGAGGCGCTCCAGCAGCTCGGCCAGTTCCGGATCATCGGTCCGCGATGCCTCTACGACCAGCTTCAGCAGT
Source organism: Bacteroidetes bacterium CG12_big_fil_rev_8_21_14_0_65_60_17 (assembly GCA_002787815.1). Classification (GTDB taxonomy): domain Bacteria; phylum Bacteroidota; class Rhodothermia; order Rhodothermales; family UBA10348; genus 1-14-0-65-60-17. The sequence continues at coordinate 94 of PCUY01000036.1, forward strand.
GCGCCTTCCACATTCACTTCAACCGTTGGCGCGGCACTGAAAACATCATCCAGGTTACCGAGCGCCGCCAGATCCACATAGCCGGGGTGGTTGCGCACGTTCTGCGCCGCAACATTGCCTGCCGACCCGGCACTGGCAAGCGCAGTCAGGCCCACGAGCAGGAGCCTGCATGGCCAGATGGCGCGGACTGTCCGTACGCTCGACATGATGGATGCAGCGCTCATTGCCCGCCTTCCGGATTTCGGTCCGAGACCACGTCCCGACCAACGTGGGAGACGAAAGCGAGCGCCCACTGCACATCCTGCGTAGCGCGGGAAACCGATGCATTCGCGACCCCAGTCGTCGACGTCGTGGCCGGGCCGGGGTTGTTCGGTGCCAGTTGAAGTGTCAGGACGACCACGAGCATGACAAGCGCGGCGGCAACAAGCCCCCGCCACGGCGCAACGCGACGGGCGGGCCGGTCCCTCCTTTCACCACGGAGCGACGCCCGGACATGCGCCTCAATACCTGCATGGACGCGTGCGGGGCACGCCGGCGCTTCTTCCGATGCCAGCGTCTGGCGCATGGCCAACGCCAGCGCCCACTCGTCCGCGAGCAGCGGATCGATCTCGGTCAGCTCCAGGAAGCGCTCATGATCGACCGCCGCGAGTTCGCCGTCGAGGGCGGCATCGACGCGCTCGAGCCACCACTCACGTTCATGTTGGGAAAGTACGGTCATGCGACCTCGGGGGAATACACTCTCAATTTCTCTCGCAATTTGCGCCGGGCGCGGTGCAGATACACTTTCACCGTATTCAGCGGCAGGTCGAGCACATCACCAATCTCATCGTATTGGTAGCCTTCTATCTCCCGCAGGATCACGATGCTGCGCTGCGGCTCCGAGAGCGTATTTACAGCCTCACGAAGGCGCTGACGGAACTCGGACGAAACCGCGCCGGCATCGGTCGGCTCGTGGTGCGCTCCCTCCAGCCGCTCAACGGCTTCCGTATTTGTCGACACCACGTTTTCGCGGGTTCTCCGGCGACGCCACGCGTCGATGGCCGCATTGCGAGCCACCCGCACCAGCCACGCATCTACCCGATCCAGATCGATGTCGAACCGGTGATTCCAGAGCCGGATGAACACGGTCTGCGTAACATCCGCGGCCTCTTCCCTGTCAGAGAGGATGTGCCAGGCCAGCGCAAAAATGCGTTGGTGCTGGTCCTGCATGATTCTGTTGAATGTCGAAGGGGACACGGGCTGTGTATTGGTCTGTATCTCCAAAACGCATCCGGAATCAGAAAGGTTACATCCGCGTAACAACCGGCCCCCAAATATAGCCAGTCGCATGAAAGCACGCCTTGCCAGTTACCTTCTCCCGATCCTGCTGATCTTTGCCGCCGGCACGGGACTTGGCCTTTCGGTCAATTCACTGTTCGGAGACGACGATACGTTCGAGCAGTTGCAGAAACTGGAAGATGCCTTCCTGCTGATCAACCGGCAATACGTGGATGAAGTAGATGCGAGGCAGCTCGCCGAGGATGCCATCCGTGCCATGCTCAAGGATCTGGACCCGCATTCGACGTTCATCGATGCATCGAGGATTACCAACGTCCAGGATGAATACCGGGGCGAATTCGGCGGCATCGGTATCTGGTTCGAAGCCGCCGAGGACGATACGGCCAAGGTCACGAATACGCTCCCGGACGGACCCGGCGAGCGCGTCGGCCTCATGCCCGGTGACCGCCTCATTGCGGTGGACGACACGAGCATTGTGGGACTGGGCAGCCTGGAAATCCAGAACCTGATCAAAGGCCCGGTCGACACGGATGTGGTCATTACGGTCAGGCGGCCGCGCACGAAGGTGCCCCTGGAGTTCATTATCCGCCGCGAATCCATTCCCCTCTATTCGGTAGATGCGGCGTACATGATGGATGCCACCACCGGATACCTTAGGATAGGTCGCTTCGCCATGACCACGCACGATGAATTCGTGGAGCACGTTACGCGGCTCAAGCGGGAGGGGCTGGAGCGTCTGGTACTGGACCTCCGAGACAATCCCGGTGGCATCAAGGCCACGGCCGTCGCCATTGCCGACGAAATGCTCGATGGAGAAGGCACGATTGTCTACACGCGGGGGCGGGATCCTCGCGAGAACGAGGTGGACCGGATTACGCCGGGGGGGCTGCTCACCACGGAACCCGTGATTGTGCTGGTCAACGAGAACACCGCATCGGGCAGCGAAATCATTGCCGGTGCCCTTCAGGACCATGACCGGGCACTGGTCGTTGGGCGGCGAACCTTCGGCAAGGGTCTCGTCCAGCGCCCCTTTCAGCTGCGCGATGGCAGCGTGCTCCAAATGACCGTCTCCCGCTACTTCATGCCGAGCGGTCGGCTCATACAGACGCCCTATGTCGACGGCGAGCAAAAATCCTATTACGAGGGCAAGTTTGCCGACCTGGAACTGGCTACCTACGATCCCGGCGCCTACCTCGCAGACATTCCCGACTCGCTCCGCTTTGAGACCGGCAACGGGCGCGTGGTCTTCGGTGGCGGTGGTGTCATGCCGGACCGCGTGGTTCCGCCCGATTCCCTGTCGCCGCTCGCCGCTCCGGGTGTGGAAAATACGCTGCGTGCCGGACTGCCCTTCCTGTTCGTGCGTGACTGGCTCGACAGCACGTCCGGTGCAGATTTCAGGGCCCAGTGGGAAAACCGGCAGGATGCGTTCATGGCAACGTTCTCGGTCGATGAAGCCCTGTGGAAGCGGTTTTTGGATTTCGTGAGCGAGGCCGATGAGGTGGATACGGTTGACGTCAGCGCTTCCCGCGACATGCTGGAAGTGATACTCAAGGGCCGGATAGCCCAGCGCCTCTGGCAGAGTGAGGCCTGGTATCCGGTATTCAACTCGATTGATCCGCTCATAAAGGAACTGCCGGGCTTTTGGACAGGTGCCGAAACGCTCTCGGCCTATCACGCGGGGCCGGCTGGCAGCCGAATGCGGCGAGGCATGGACGGGCCGTGACGCCGTTTCGCCTTCCCGTACGGGTGTTCATGGCTGAGGGCTGCCTGTCCGAACTGGAGCCTGAGCTCCGGCGGCTGGGCGCCTCGCGCGTTCTTTTGGTCACCGACAGCGGATTGCTTGGCACACCCTGGCCGGAGCAGGTAACGCGCGCCGTGAATCCGGTATTGGTTGACGCGGCGACGCGGCCGAATCCGCGCGTGGAAGACATCAATATGTTGGCGTGCGAGGCGCGCGAAGCCGGCATCGATGCGGTTGTGGGGCTCGGGGGCGGCAGCGTGCTCGATGCGGCCAAGGCGGTGGCCGTGCTCATCACCAACCCGGGACCGGATGGCGATATGCGCTCCATTGTTGACCTCGAGGGCAAGAACCGCTTCGAGCACGCTGCCGCCCCGTTTCTGGCCATTCCCACGACCTGTGGTACCGGAAGCGAGGTGACATGGGTATCTGTCATCAGTGACCCGGATTCACGGCGAAAGCTGAGCGTCAAGGGAGATGGCATGTTCGCAGCCGCCGCGTTTGCGGATGCCCGATTGATTGAGACGCTCCCGGATGACCTCGTGGCGACCACCGCCATGGACGCCGTTACCCATGCCATTGAAGCGGCCGTTGGCCGCGCCGCGAATCCGACCTCGGACGGCCTTGCGGCCGCCGCGCTCGGCCGCCTGTTGCCCGCGCTCGAAACCTTCGCCTCGCGCGGCGAGCGGGACCACCCGCGCCTCATGGAGGGCGCGACCATCGCGGGCATGGCGTTCGGGAACGCCGATGTCGGCGCCGTGCACTGCCTGAGTGAAGCCATCGGAGGCGTCTTGGACCTGCCGCACGGACTGCTGAATGCCGTCCTGCTTGCTCCGGTGCTGAGATATACGCAACAGGAGATCGAAGAGCCGCTCTCCAGACTACTCTCGTCGGCCGGGATCAATGCAGAAGGCGCCGCCGTGGAGATGACCGGAGCGGAACGGGTCGCGGCGTTCATTGACAGGATTGACACCCTGCGGTGCGCCCTTGGACTGCCCAGCGTTGACGGGCTGGGTATCGATACACGAGGCCACGCAGAGCTGGCCCGGCTCGCCGAGCAGAACGGATCGAACGTATCGTGCCGGCGCGACATGACAGCGGACGATTATCTCCGCCTGCTCAGCGTATCGTAACCTTTCGGCGGTTGCATGCGTCAAGAGCAGGAAATGGTCCACGCAACGTCTCCCACTCCCCGTCATTGAACCCATGCGCACATTCCTTCTGCTGCTTCTTCTGCTCCTCACGCCCCTTGTTTCCCAGGCGCGCCAAAGCGTCGGAGTGATGGTGAACGATGTTGGCCTCTCCATAGGAGACAGCAAGGAGGTAACCGGTCTCCGCCTCAATTTCCGCGACCGCAACATGCGCATGGTCCGCGGTGTGAACGCAACCATCTGGACCGCCCATGAGCCCATGCGGGGCACGGTAAATGGTGTCGCGCTGGGGCTGCCCGCCACGTCGGCCGAGTACATCACCGGGTATGGGTGGGGGCTCTTCGGTGTAGGCGCGGAAAAAGACCTGACTGGCGTAGCCTTCGGCGGGCTGGGAGTGGGTGCGGGTCGTAACCTGACCGGCCTCGTCTCCGGCGGGCTGGGAGTGGGTGCGGGTGAAAACGTATCCGGGCTGATCCTGGCCGGACTGGGCGTCGGCGCAGGCGGTGACTTCAACGGT
>PCUY01000060.1 GCA_002787815.1 Bacteroidetes bacterium CG12_big_fil_rev_8_21_14_0_65_60_17
TTACGATCCGGATCAAGGGACGGTTGTTCACGTCGCTGAGCGTGTGCTCATCGTCCAGGTTGTCCGGTGAAATGGTTGTACACGCGACGGGCAGCAATACGGCTGTCTGTTCATCGACGGAGAGGCTCTGTGACGCATTCCGGTCCGTGAACCGCACCATGCCGTATGTATTCGGGCACAGCGCCGCAGCGTCAGCGCCCGGGACAAAGAGCGCCGTCCTGAGGACCTCTTCGTTGTCACTAAGGATGTAGCCGCGAACCGTCCCGGATGTGCGGTCACGCAGAAACCGGATGAGGACGCCCTCCCGTCGATTCACTACCGATCCGAAAGGCGTAAATCTGTTTTCCGTACTGGTGGATGCAGCGGCCAGCGTGAAAGTAATCGGCAGATCGACCACCTGTGGCGCAAGTCGAATGCGACGAGGTGACGTATGGAGGGACTCGGCAAAACGTCGAACGTGCGTGGGAAGCACGGAATTGGCCCCAGGCAGATTGGCCCGCACCTCTGACAGAAAGTCTGCCCAATCCCGCAGGACATGATCCATGTGCAGGCGCGCCTCCACTTTTTCCCGATCATCACCGGAGAGCGCGGCCGGATTCCATACGTATGTTTCTATAAAATCAATCACGTAACGACACTTTTGGATCACCCAGTCTTGAGATCCTTTACTTTCCCGACCGTTGCGGACGGGGCCAGTTCCCGAAGGATTTCGTCGCGTGTCAATTGGTACAGATATTCAAAGATGTTGCGGTACCGGGCTTTGTAGACCGTATCGGTAACGTCCGGCATGAACTCCCGAACCGCATCACTGTTGGACGCCACGTGCCCATGGGAGAGTTCGGTATGTGCTAGGTAGCGGACCTCAACGGCGCGGCAAAGGGCTTCGTACTCGGACGCCGAAATCCGTTCACGGCCCACATAGAACGAATATTTGCTGCGGGCGATACGCTCGCATGCGCGGCGCACCATTTGTTTGATATCATGAACATACGGCGCAGTGCCAGCCTCGGGCAAGCTTCTCTGGAGGCGCACGCTGACCGACCGGATTGAAAGGGCGAGTGTGATCAGCTGGACGCGGGGCGCGTAAGCCGTCTCCGAGCGGAAAAACGTGGCAACGGCTTCCAGCACGCGATCCAGGTCCACACTTCCCTGCATGGCTTCGCGCAGCCATGGGTCAAGGAGTTCCACGGGGGCATCGGCGCCGTGTTGCCGCTCGGCGTCAGCCGAGTTGAGCAGGAGTACATGACGACCCCGGACGCGTCGCAATACGAGGTCTCCGGACCTCCGACCGACAGCCCGTTTCAGGTTGCGCACAATACGCGAGAGGGATCCATCCGCCTCTTTGTAGCGGGCGAAGAGGCCGTCCGAGGCGGCACCGAGGACCAGTCGACGGACGGCTGTCGTCAGGTCGATCCCCGGATCAAGGTTTTCGAAGTAGGATCGGATACGAACAAACCGTCCCCGGTCATCCCGCTCAAAAAGATCTGCGATCACGTCGAGCGCCAAGTCCCGGTCTGGATTTGCCGCGAGTACGTGCTCAATGACCGCGTGATTACGCGAGGAGCGGATATAGGAGCGCGCCATGCGATAGGCTTCCTCCACAAAGGCGTTTATGCCCTTTCTGGAGGGGTGATCCGACGTCATGTCGGCCATCAACTGGCGCATTGTTTCGTGGGCGGGCACGCGGCCGAAGGAGCGGGTGGAATGGAAGTAGCGGGAACTTACACGAAAATTCAAGATGGATCAATGTGAAAACCATTTCATACCGCGCGGCAAGGCGCCCCCGATCATGCCGCCGACAATGGCATATGCGGCTACGAGCCCGAGTTCGGCAAGTGGCCCATCCATTTCCGGAATCATGGCCCACGCAGCGAAGCAGCCCGCGCCAAGGGTGAGCAGCGCACCAATGCGGCCCCACGCGTAATGCACGTCATACTCCCGCCGAACTAGTACAAAAAGAACGAGCGCCATGGTCGCATACGAGCCCGTCGTGGCCCAGGCTGCTGCGGCCATGCCATGGATCGGCACAAAGAGCGCATTCACGCCCACCGCAACGGCGCTTCCGGCAAGCGTCGCGTGCAGAAACCACCGCGTACGCGACCGGATGTATACGCCCGCTGAAAAATGATAATACCAACCCTGGAAAAAATAGCCCAGCAGGGCTATCGGTATGACGTGCAGCCCCATCCAGTATGTGGGCGCAATCAGGTGCCGCCCACCGGGAAGCGGCAGCGCCACGATGTCGCCGGCCATGAATGAGACGGCCAGCAGTATGGCGCCCAGGATCCACGTGACCAGGAAAAAGACACGCCCGAATAGCGCTGCCACGTCCGCATCCCGCTGTCGCTGCAGGAAGAAGGGTTGCCAGGCGTATCGGAACATCTGAACGAAAAGCGCCATGAGCACGGCCAGTTTGATCATGCCGCCATAGGTACCCACGATATATTCCGTGTAGACGGACGGGCCGAGTTCAGCCGCCCGGGCGGCAATATCCGGGTCCGTAAACCGGCCGGCGTAGAGGCTCTGTATGCGGGCCGGATCCATGCCCTCCAGAAAGAAGATGTTGATCCGCTCGGTGAGCGCATATCCCAGTCCGCCCGGCACGAACGGCAATCCGAAACCCACCAGGCGCTTCCAGAGCGGCACGTCCAGCTGCCACGTCCACCGTCCGGCTATGACGGGCAGGAGGAGCAGGAGTGTGATGGTGGATGCAGCGGTATTTGCCATGAGAATGGCCTCAACCCCCATGTCCCGTCCCAGAATCAGCCACAGGTTCAGCCCAACGTTCACGGCAATGTTTACCAGGCGGACGCCTGCAAACGCCCAGGGCCTGCTGCGCAGCCTGAGATCCGCGAACGGCACAATGGCAAGTGCATCGAGGGCCAGAATGGCGGCAGCCCATCCAAGAAGATGAAGCTGCGTGAAGTCCAGCCCGATCAGCGCGGCAACGGGTCGCTGGAAGAGGAGCATGAAAACCGTCGCAACCAGCATGACACTGCTGACGGAAAACATGGCTGCCGTGAAAACCGGGCTGCGCTCATCGCCTGCGCCCTGGTCGGAGGCGAATTTCATGTAGGCCGATTCCATGCCGTGCTGGTACACGATGTTCAGGAACACGAACGCGGCATAGAGGACGATGATGGGGCTGTATTCGTCCGGCAGGAAGACCTGCGAGTAGAGCGGGAAGAGCAGGAAATTGACCAACCTGCCCACGATGGATGAGACACCATAGACCGCCGTGTCCGAGGCCAGTTGCCGGATCCGGGACGTCATATCAGCCCGTGCGGTCTGCACGCGAGAGGAGGAACCACCGGATGGCCAGGTGATAGCCCCAGGTGCCCAGCCCCGTGATCACCCCGACCGCTTTCCGGCCGGTCAGCGTCCGGTCCCGAAAATCCTCGCGGGCATGGATGTTGGAGATATGGACTTCAACCACAGGTATATCGACCGCCGCGAGGGCATCGACCAATGCAATCGATGTATGCGTAAAGGCCGCCGCATTCAGTACAATGCCGTCGTACCCGCTCGAGGCGGCTCGCTGCACCGCATCTACCAGTTCTCCCTCATGGTTGCTTTGCACCCAGTCGGTGGTAACTTCCGGAAACGCCTCCCGCAATTCGGTCTCGATGTGGCTGAGCGTTCTGGTTCCGTATATTGACGGTTCGCGGCTGCCGAGCAAGTTGAGGTTCGGGCCGTTGACGACGAGCAGGCGCAGGGCGCGGGACATGGCGTTGGGCAGGTGGTTTCAGCAGACAGTATACGCAGAATGGACCAATGAGTGACTTGTTGACATTGAAGGCGGCGTCCGATGCACTGGGTGTGCATCCGGTTACGCTGCGTCGCTGGTCGGAGTCCGGGAAAATACGGGCGGTTCGCACGCCCGGTGGCCACCGACGCTTCCCTGCATCGGAAGTGGAGCGGCTCAAAACTGGACAGAGCACACCCGATGAGGGCCTTGATTCGGAGTTTCGGGATCGCGCACTGTCCACGACGCGTGAAGACCTGAAGCATGTCCACGCTGGCTGGGCCCAGTCCGTGAGCGAGGAGGAGCGCGAAGAGAAACGGATGCTGGGGCGGCGTCTGATCGGACTGCTTGAGCAATACGTGGTGGCCGGAGATGCGGCCGGGTCCGACATTCTACAGGAGGCCCGCGTGGTGGCCCGCGTCTATGCCAAGGGGGTCGTCGCCACGGGCGTACCGCTCGATGATGCCCTGCGAGCTACCCATTTCTTCAAGGATCACATCCTTGAATCGGCCGTAGTGCAGTCCCACGCGGGCAACTCCGAACCGGAGTACCGCCAGCGGGTTTTCAGGAAACTGAACCAGTTCCTGAACGAAATCCAGATCGTTGTCGCCAATGCCTACAGGGAATAGTAGAGGTCGTGTGCTGGTCGCCATGAGTGGTGGCGTCGACTCGTCCGTTGCCGCCGTGCTGCTTGCACAGCAGGGCTACGAGGTGGTCGGCATTACCATGAAAACGTGGGATTACGCATCCAGTGGGGGTGCTGCACAGCCACGTGGTGGCAAGGTCGTCGGGTGCTGTACGCTTGAGTCCATGAACGACGCCCGGGCGGTAGCGCTCAAGTGGGACTTCCCGCACTTCATCGTCGATATCCGAAAGGAGTTCGGCGACTGGGTCATTGAGCGGTTCACGTCGGATTACATGTCGGGACGAACCCCCAACCCCTGCGTGCTGTGCAATACGCATATCAAGTGGGAGGCGCTCATGCGGCGAGCCAACGACCTGGGATGCGACTACATTGCGACAGGTCATTATGCCCGTGTGGAGCAGGACGGAAATTCGGGGAGATACGTGCTTCGCAGCGGAGTCGACACCAACAAGGACCAGAGTTACGCGCTGTGGGGCGTATCCCAGGAGAACCTGTCACGGACGCTGTTTCCACTAGGGCACCTGACAAAACCCCGTATCCGGGAATTGGCGAGCGGGTTCGGACTGGACCATGTGGCGGCCAAGCCCGATTCGTATGAAATCTGCTTTGTGCCTGACAATGACTACCGTCGTTTTCTCCGGGACCGCGTGGAGGATATGGAAGAGCGCGTCGGGCCAGGACCTTTTGTACTCTCCGATGGAACAGATGTTGGTGAGCACGAGGGATACCCCTTCTATACGATAGGTCAACGTCACGGCCTGGGTTTGGCACTTGGTGAGCCCATCTACGTGACGCACATCGACCCGGAGACCAACGTGATTACGGTCGGGCCGGATAATGAACTCATGAAGTACGAGCTCGTGGCGGGGCGCATCAATTTTGTGGGTGTTGAAGCCTTCAGTGAGCCCGTGCATGCATGGGCGAAGATCCGGTACAACGACCCGGGAGCGCCGTGTCGCGTGGAGCAGAAGGGAGACACACTGTATGTGTCATTTTTCGAGGCGAAGAAAGCCATTACGCCGGGTCAGGCGCTGGTGATCTATGACGGAGACCAGGTCCTGGCCGGGGCGTGGATTGAGCGCGTACCGGAGAACAGCCGGGAGCCGGTAAATCCCGTATCTGCGGGTTAAGTCCCCACGTATTCGTGACGATCCCCCACGTAAACCCTCTGTTTCCGTGGATTCCGTCTCGCTGACCGTCATACTACCTTTCTGGGCGTCCGCCGTGCTGTCGCTTGTTCTTGGCGGGTATGCGTTGACGCGAGTGGAGAGGGAGACCACGCGGTGGTTCGCGAGCACAATGGCCCTTGCGGCCTTCTGGTCAACCGGTTCTGCACTGTCTCTCATGGTCGAGTCGTTCTGGCTCAAGCGCCTGTTCACTGACCTCAAGTTCGTAGGCGTTTCGCTACTTCCGGTGACATGGCTTCTGATGGCGGGTGCCTTCACGAACAGAAGCATCCTTCGGAGTCGCGTCGTCCGGCTGTCGCTCCTCGTGATCCCCGTGGTCACGCTGGTCATGGTCGCGACGAACCCGCTGCACGGCTGGATGTTTACCCTGCAGTGGCCGGCGGAGTCCGCTGGTTTCACCTCCGTAGGTCGTACATATGGAGGATGGTTCTGGCTCTTTACGGGCTTTTCCTATCTGACCGTCGGCGCGAGCATTGTTCTTTTCATGTGGGCAGCCGTGCGTTTAACGGGGCGACGACGCAAGCAGGCACTGACGATGACGCTTGGATCGATCCAGCCGCTCGTTTTCAACGCCTTGTACCTGAGCGCACCCGATTTTTTTGGCCAGCTTGACTATACGCCGGTTGCCTTCACGCTGTCCGGCATTTTCTTCGCCGTCGGGTTGTTTGGTTTCGGAATGTTTGACCTGATGCCGGTTGCACGGCGTGAGGTCATCAAGGCCATGATGGATCCGGTGATTGTAACAAGCGCGGATGGGACCGTGGCCGATGTCAACCAGGCGGGATGCCGGGTGCTCGGAATATGCCGGGAAAGTATCGGCAAACCCATTGAGGACGTGCTTCCGGCTACAGCACAGGATATAGCCACCCGTCGGACGGGTGTACCCCTCGACGTCACGTTACGGGTCGGCAACATGGAGCGCCACTTCGAGGTCCAGGTGACATGCCTGGAAGACGAGTTGGAAGCACATCTTGGCTTTGTCTATGTGCTGCACGATATCTCGGCCGGGCGTGAGGCGGAGAACCAGATGCGCCTTGCGAAGGAGCGTGCCGAGGAGCTGTCACGGCTCAAGTCTGCCTTCCTCTCCAATATGAGTCATGAAATACGGACCCCTCTGACGGGCATCATTGGCCTGGCGGAACTGCTGACTGAAGAATCGACAGGCGAACAACAGGAGTTTGCCACAATGATCCGGGATGCGGGCACGCGTCTTTTCCGGATGCTGAACTCCGTTCTTTCCGTAGCGCATCTGTCATCGGGGAGCGTTCAGAATCACGTTGAGCGGTTGGACCTGAACGAACTCCTGGAGGGAATTGTACGACCACTGAGGCGGGAGGCGGAAGAAGCAGGTATTGGTCTGGAGCTCGGTATACCTGCGGCACCGGTGGAAGCCGTGCTGGACCCGGATCACTTGCAGCATGCGCTGACACACCTGCTCGACAATGCCATCCGGTTCACGGACGAAGGAAAGGTCCGCGTCCGGCTGGACGATGCGGGAGACGAGGTACTGATCACTGTTTCCGATACGGGACGCGGCATGAACCAGCACTTTGTGGACCGCGCCTCCGATGCATTCAGCCAGGAATCATTCGACCTTGACCGGAGCATGGAGGGCAGTGGTCTGGGGCTCCGCGTAGCCTACGGACTTGTCCAACAGATGGGAGGGCATATTTCCGTTCAGTCTGTACCCGGTGCGGGGACGTCGTTCACGATCTCCATTCCGCGCCGACTGGAGGCTTGAAAACATGCGGAGTTACAGTGATCTGACCTTGCGAATGAGCGCAAATGCCATTTCCAATGCCTGCTCGCTGTTCAGCCTGGGGTCAACCTGGGACTGGTAGGCGCGCTCCAGGTCCTGGTCCTGCAAACCCCTGGCACCACCGGTGCACTCGGTCACATTTTCACCCGTGAGTTCCAGGTGCACACCTCCGAGGACGGATTTCTCCGCATGATGAATATCCAGGCTCTCCTCCAGTTCGGTCAGCATGGTCTCGAATCGGCGCGTTTTCGTCCCGTTGGACAAGGTTTCCGTATTGCCATGCATGGGGTCGCAGGACCAGAGTACGGGGACACCCGTAGCGCTGACGGCCCGTATCATGTCCGGTAGCTGTGACCCGATCTGTGCCTGACCGAGACGGGCTATCAACGTAAGCCGGCCTGGCCGGGCATCGGGGTTGAGGTGCCGCACAAGGGACTTGAGCTCCGACGTTTCCATGCCCGGGCCTACCTTGACGGCAATCGGATTGGCCAGCCCACGAAGGAATTCCACGTGGGCACTTTCCATGTTCGACGTTCGCATTCCGATCCATGGAAAATGCGTTCCCAGATTGAATACATCATCCGAGTGGCTGTCCGGGCGTGTCAGCGCTTCTTCAAAGGGCAGCAGAAGCGCCTCGTGGCTGGTGAAGAACGACACCCGTTCCATCTCCGACATGCGTTCACTCGAAACAGCTTCGGTAAAACGGATGGCCTCGAGAATGGCATCGACAACACCCTGATACTCTGTGCGGAGGGCGTCCTGATGGACGAATCCAAGATCCCAGTACTCCGGGTGGTGCAGGTCGGCAAATCCACCTTCGCCGAGGGCCCGGACATGATTCAGTGTGGCGGCTGCATGGTGGTAGGCACGCAACAACCGTTTTGGATCGGGTTTCCTGGATGTCTTCGTGAATTCGACTCCGTTCACGATGTCACCGCGATAGGAGGGGAGCGTCATGCTGCCCCGTGTTTCAAAGTCGGATGAGCGTGGCTTTGCGTACTGACCCGCAAAGCGGCCTACGCGTACGACCGGCATGTGCAGCCCATAGATGAGAACCAGGCTCATCTGGAGCAAAACCTTGATGCGATTGGCAATGATGTCCGGTTGGCACTCCGAGAACAACTCCGCACAATCGCCTCCCTGCAGGAGAAACCGCTTGCCTGCCGCTGCTTCAGCGAGGAGGGATTCCAGCCGTCGCACCTCCCACGGGGTGACGAGAGGGGGCATGGATGCGACCCGTTCCAGGACGTTTTTCAACTCGGAACGGTCTGTATACTCGGGTTGCTGTACGGCATGTCGCTGTTGCCAGGACGAGGCGGTCCAGGGTGTGCGGCCAGTCGATACAATATCTTTCATACATTCAGGGCTCTTTTTATCGAATGAATGTACTGTGTGGGCCGGGGCGCAGGTGGGAAGTTTCAGGCAAAAATCCGTGCCATGTGTTTCGCGTCAGAACCGATCATCCCGCTCGCTCGTACGGAAAGAAAAAAATTGCTGTGATGCGCATACTGACACTTGTTCTTTTTGCTTCCGTGTTCTGGATGGGATGCGACAGCAGTTCATCGGGTGACGAGAACGTGCCGCTGAGCTTCCGGGTCGTTCTCGATGTTGATGGCCTGCAGCCCATGTCCAATGCATTCCAGTATCAGCTCTGGGCCCTGACTGAAGACGGGTTCGTTGGATCCAATCAGTTCAACGTCGGTGCGGATGGCCGCTTCGTAAATCCGCTGGGACAGGTGGTCTCCAACACGTTGAACATGCAAGCGAATGTGGCGGGTGCCGAAACTCTGTTTCTGGTCATCAACGGCAAGGGGGACAGTCCGGTCGTGCCGTCGGGCAAGCGGCTGCTCGGGGGGTCTCTGAACGGAGGCAGTGCGTCGCTTTCGCTGTCCCATGAAGAAGGCTTCGGTGTTGATTTTTCCAATGCTGCCGGACAGTTCGTGATCGCGACACCGACGGACAGCGATCCGTCGAACGAGAACTCGGGCGTGTGGTTTGGCACTCGCAGCGGCACAGGTGAGGCGTTCGAGCCGTCGCTCGTTCTCCCGGATCTGCCTTCAGGATGGATCTACGAGGGATTCGTCCAGCTCGTCGATGGGACGACGCTCAGAACCGGAACGTTTTCCCGTGTGGACCGCGTGGATGACGAGGCGCTGTTCTTTGACGGGGACAGCCCTGTCGTACCAGGTGAAGATTTCCTGGTGAATGCGCCGGTGGGCGTCTCTTTCCCGGTCGACCTCTCGGGCGCTACCGTATTCATCACGGTGGAGCTTGTTGAGGATGACGACGACCTTACGCCTTCGTCGGTTCGCGTTCTTACAGCAAACGTACCCTCGGGATCGGACGGGACACCCATTACCCTGCAGCGCGTGTCTCCCATGCTCTCGGGTACGGCGACGCTCAATTGATTCAGGGCCCTGAGGGCCAGTTGGCACTACTCGATGGGTGGCTCGGGCGGCACTTCCACGGCTTTGCGGGCGCGTTTGCGCCGGTCGCGAATCGCGGAACGGGCTTTTCTGAGTTGACGCTCCACGGACGCCACAGCGCCTGCAATGGCCTCCGGAATATCTTCGCTTTTTTCGGACGCCGTTATGTTTTCGGGCTTGTGATACAGTACGAATGTGGCTTCGTAGACATGGACCGTTGGTTTGCCGGACATCTGCTTCACGGAGAGGTACGCTCCCGTGATGTCATGATGTCCATCTTCCATTTTCTCCAGACGGTTGTGGATTTTTTCTTCAGTGAGTCGGGAAATTTCGAGGTGGTCCAGGTGGATTTCCAGGTTGACGCTCATATGTCGAAACAGTAGTGATGGTGATCAGCCTATGATGTGTACTTGGCTTTGACGTAGCGGATCCATGGTGCCGCTACGAGGCCCGTTCCGCAGGTGGCTTCAAGGATTTCGACAGCGGACCGGCGGCGGCCCCAGACATGCACGTTCCTCCGGAGCCAGGCCAGGATGGGAGCAAATTCGCCATTTCTGATATGCACGTCGCGATCGGGCACATCGCGGTGCATGGCCTCAAACAGTTGGGCTGACATCAGGTTACCGAGCGCATAGGTGGGGAAGTAGCCGAGCGCACCCAGCGACCAGTGGATATCCTGCAACACGCCCTCGGCGTCTGTCCCGGGTCGGATTCCCAGCCACGATTCCATGCGATCATTCCAGGCGGAAGGCAGATCACCAATGGCGACATCACCGGCAAGCATGGCCCGTTCGAGTTCGAAGCGGAGCATGATATGCAGGTTGTAGGTGAGTTCATCGGCCTCGACGCGGATCAGAGACGGTTCGACACGATTCACGGCGCGGTACATCATCTCGGCCGATACATCAGCCAATGCCCCGGGAAAGGCCTCACGTGCGGCCGGCATGTAGTGCTCCCAGAACGGTAGGCTCCGGCCAACCTGGTTCTCCCACATCCGGGACTGTGATTCATGCATGCCGAGGGATGTGCCATCTGCCAGGGGCGTGCGCTCGAGCGCGGGATCAATGCCCTGCTCATACATGGCATGCCCCGCCTCGTGGAGTGTGCCGAAGAACCCCGGATTGAAAAAGGACTCGTCAATGCGCGTCGTAATGCGCACATCGTCAATGGAGAAGGTGGTGCTGAACGGGTGGGCGGAATGGTCCTGGCGCCCGCGGGTCAGGTCATAGCCGAAGTCACGTGCAACACGCAGACCGAATTCCCATTGCGCTTGGTGCGGGAAATGTCCATGGACTATGTCTATGGGCGCTGTTTTTCCGGGAGATGCAGCGTCCTGCGCCACATCCCTGACGAATGGGACCAGTTCCTTCTTGAGCGCTGCGAATGTGGCCGATACGTCGCGGGTTTTCATGTCCGGCTCATGGATGTCGAGCAGGGCGTCGTAGGGTTCATCCTCGTAGCCGAGTGCTTCGGCGTGCTCCAGGCTGAGATCCACAATGCGCTCCAGGTGCGGGGCAAACGTGCGGAATGTGTTGGTTGCCCGGGCCTTCTGCCAGGCACCTTTGGCGTGTCCCTGTGCCTCACTCATGGCATTGACAAGCTCCGAGGGCACACGTGTGGCCTTTTTTACATCCCGCCGTACAATCCGGACCAGGTCGTCATCCATGTCCGTTTCCGGGCGGGCGGCGTCGAGGGCGCGCTCTGTTTCGCGCGAGGTGAGCAGTTCGTGCGCCAGCGTGCGAAGCGTGGCCACCTGGCGCGCCCTCGACGCCGCCCCGCCCTCCGGCATATACGTTTCCTGATCCCACTCGAGGACGGCCGCAGCGTGGTTGATGTCGGTAATGCGGGCCAGATGGTTTCGGAGTTCGTGCATGGTTTGTTTTGTTGAAAATGGGTTGTAGGTGACGGGTCAGCGCGTAAGCAAACGTTCTACGACGCCGAACGCGCCCTGTGCCGCAACCGCCAGCAGAGCGGCTGGAACCGCTCCTTCGAGAATGAGCGCCGTATCTCCAAGTCGAATACCCGTAACAATGGGTTGTCCGAGGCCACCGGCTCCGATCAGGGCGCCGAGCGTTGCGGTACCTATGTTGATGACCGCTGCCGTCTTTACGCCGGCCAGAATAGTTGGTATGGCCAGTGGGATGTCTATGTGCCGCAGTCGAAACCAGGTGGAGAGGCCCAGTGCAGCGGCAGACTCCCGGAGCGGTCCATCAAGGCCGGCTATACCGGCGTGCGTGTTGCGCACGATGGGAAGCAGCGAGTAGAGAAAGAGCGCCACGATGGCCGGCACGGTTCCGATGCCCAGCAGGGGGATCATGAAAACCAGCATGGCCAGTGCCGGGATCGTATACATTACACCGACCAGGCCAAGTATGATGCGGCCGGCACCGGGTCGGATTGCGGCCCAGATACCCAGTGGTAATGCTGCCAGCATGGCCAGTCCGAGTGAAATCGCAACCAGGACCAGATGATCGGCGGTGTGGCGCCCCATGCGAGACAGGCGGGACTCGGCCCGGGGCATGGGCAGCACGCGACCGGCCGCGCCGTCGAGCAATGCAACGAAGTCGTGGGCTATCCGGGCCGGCGGCTCACCGTCCACGCGTGCTGCCGCGTTCATGGCGACCATGGTCGACTCCGCTATGGTCCCCTCAAGGGCGTGGAGCGCTTCCTTCTGTTCGTGCGGGAGGTCCAGGCGGTACAGGATCAGGGCGTCGTAGCGGGGAAAAACCTCTTTGTCATCCTGCAGCGTGACGAGGTTGTACTGCTGTATTTCCGCATCGGTGGAGTAGAGGTCAACGACGTCCACGTCCCCGGCGAGAAGAGCCCGGTAGGCCAGATCGTGCTGCAGGCCACGAGCAGCCGCGGGGTCGAAGCCGTAGTGCCGGACCAGCATGGGCCATCCATCCGCGCGGTCCATGAACTCGTTGGTGAGGCCGAACCGGGCTGACTGCAGATGGGACAGCGCACGGGCACCTGTGCGCTCGGCGAATTCCTGCGTCGTTCCGAGTACATATGTATTGTTGAAGCCGAGGGCTGCGGTGCGGCCAACACCGAGCGCCGCCAGTCGGCCAGGCAGGGAATCCGGAGGCACCCCGGCGAAGATTTCCTGCTCCAGTGTGCCCGAGTACTCGACATAGGCATCGATTTCGCCTTGGACCAGAGCTTCCCACAGAATGCGCGTACCTCCCAGCTCGGCGCGGTGGGCGGTAGTGACCGCACCGCCCGTGGACTGGCGTACCTGCGTCGCGAGTATTTCCCCGAGCGTAACGTTCTCGGTGAACGCTTTCGATCCGGACGTGAATGTGTTCGAGTCCGCATGGCGGCACGCGGGGAGGAGGAAGAGGGGCAGCGCACATACGGCCACCGCCCATGGCTGGGACACCGCGCGGCGTCTGCATGTCCAGGTGTTCATGGTGTACCTCCCATGTGAAGGAGCTGCTGGGCCTGTACGAAGCGCTCGACAAACGCACTGGCGGGGCGCTCGGCGAAATCGCCGAGCGCCCCGGACTGTACTATCGAGCCGTGCCGCATGAGGTGGATCACGTCACCGAACCAGGCCGCCTCGGCCAGATCGTGTGTGACAAGTAGCGCTGTTTTCCCGAGGCGGCCCATCAGGTCCTTGAGTTCCAGTTGCAGTTCGGCGCGGATCATGGGATCCAAGGCGCCGAGCGGCTCGTCGAGAAGCAGTACATCGGGGTCAAGCATGAGCGCCCGCATAATGGAAACACGCTGCTGCTGGCCTCCTGAGAGCTCGCCCGGCCTGGCCTGGAGCCGGTCCATGGGAAACTGCGCAAGCGTGGCTACTTCCGAGACGCGCGCATCCATCCGTTTCCGGCTCCAGCCGAGATAGCGGGCAGCCAGGGTGGCGTTATCACGTGCCGTCAGGTGCGGAAACAGTCCTCCAGCCTGGATGACATATCCGGTTCGGTGCCGGATGCGCTGCACATTCGCGGGCGAAATTTCCTCGTCGTCGAAATAGATATGCCCGCTCGTGGGCCATTCGAGGCCGGCCACGAGGCGAAGCAGCGTCGATTTGCCGCACCCGCTCGGGCCGATCAGCACATTCGTGGTGCCCACTTGGCAGGTAAGCGTGACGCCATTGAGCGCCATGATGCTACCGTAGGCCTTGCGCAGGTTTTCGGTTCGTAACATGCTGATGATAATTGCTCCCGGGAAATCAGTGTGAATAGGTCCAAATGGCCATAATGTATTGACTGGGCGCCAGGAGGATCCGTATTTTACCGGTCTATGCCAATGTAGCTCAGCTGGTAGAGCAGCTCACTCGTAATGAGCAGGTCAGCGGTTCGAGTCCGCTCATTGGCTCCATGTCAGGTCCCGGAACAGCGTAACCAACTCGACAGCTTCACCGTCCAGAAGTCCAATCGGGTGCACAAGGCGCACTCCGTGGCTGTAATCGGCATAATGCTCACCGTGGACAAGTGAGACGGGTTGGATGGGATCGTACACAGCGCGGTGCCAACCGTAGATGGCAACGCGTCCTGGCATTTCCCGCAGACGCTCGGTACTCACGACGTCTTTTTTGTGCCCCGCAACAAGCGCACCCCGGCCGCGGCCGTTCCGTTGCGCCTCAATGAGTTCCTGATGACGCACGAAATAGGCGTTGGACGTCATTTCGGGGAGTGGCGGCATGGGCTGTGGCGAAAGTCGCAATGTGGCCTGGGCATAAATGGAATCGACCATGCGGGGGGTTGGGAGGAGCATGCCCCAGGCCCGGGTCACCTCGAGCGCGGACGGTAGTGACAGGGGTGATCGCACGAAATCGGCAGATGAACCGACAGCGAGGTAATCGCCCGTGACGTATATGACCAGCGTGTTGCCGGAATCGGACTGGATCTCCACCGGATGCAGCGCTCGCAACTCATCTGGAATGTTTCCTGCAAGAATCTGGGCAACAATTTTCTGCTGCCGATCTTCTGTCGGGAGCCCGGCCGACGCTTCCATGACGGCCACACCCCCTGGTGCACCGGCAGCCCGGGGCGGCGCATCCAGGGAATAGTTCTTGATGGTGGGGACCGGGGACTCGGCATCCGGTCCTTGAGGTTGTGTCCGGTCACAGGCAGCGAGCAGGAAGCACGCTGCAATGATGATGTAAAGAGATCTGTTCAAAACTGGTATCCGAATCCTATGGTCAACGTGGTGTCGTCTGCGCTGCGGCCAATGGTTGCCCGCAGCACGCCGGCGTCGTAGAGTTCAGCCCAGAAGCCTCCACCTGCGCCTTCGTGCCAGACCCGGGAGCGCTCGCCGTCGGTCCAGACGCGTCCTATGTCGAAGAACGCGAGCGGACCGCCACGCCCGAAGGCAAGATAGCGGGCAAAACGGAATGCTTCCCAGCGCACGTCCGTGTTGACCCAGTATGCCGTACGTCCGGCGAACCGAGTGGAGCGGAAACCACGAAGGTTGTCCTTGCCGCCAAGCGTACTTGAGGCATAGAACGGAAAGTCGCCCGTGTTGTGCTCAACCCCGGTCCGCAGGGCGAAGCTCAGCTGGGGGCTGATGGATGGGGACATCCAAAGGCGTGCATCCGTAATGAAGCGGCCATAGGTATCGGTATTATTGTGGACGCCGACGTTGAGTTCAGCTGTCGATGTCCACAGCATACCCTGGCGGGGCGAGACCTTGTCATCCCGGGTATCCATTTCCAGGGACGTCGATGTGCCGGCAAACCACTGCTCATCGAATGTGTTGTCGGAAACACCCTCCTGCACGACGAGGAAGCGGTCGTCGTCCCGCCTTACATCGGTTCGGCGCGCCGTAGGCAGGAAACGCACACGGAGGCCCGGCGCCAGGTCGCGCTCGAGTCCAGCGGCAATGGAAAACTGGGACAATCTGGCTTGGTAGAATTTCCGACTGTCCTCTGTATTGCGCGTCTCGTTTCCGAGGCCGAAAAAATTACGGATGTTGTCGGGTGACAGCAGGGCGATATCACTTCGCAGGTCCCACCCGCGCAGGGCACGGTTGCGTTTGTAGTTGTAAACCACATTCCAGGCACCGGTCTTTGCGGCCAGGTTGCCCGCCAGGCGATGCCGTGTTTTCCAAGGTACCGACTGGAATCCCGGGCGCTCCAGCCTGAAGCCAGCGCCGACGAAAAGACCATCGTCCTTGTTGCTGCCAAAGAATGCGACCGGAAAAGAGCGGGAAAACGTATGTCCATGCGGGTCGTAGAGCACATCATCCTCTCTGGCGGACTCGGGTACACGCACATATTTCTTGGGCCCGATACCCCCGACTACGCGTACGGTGATGGGCGACTTCTCTGCACCCCTGAATTCGAAGGTGTCGTTCCCGTCCTGACCGTAGAGCCTGATTTCCCGGGTTTCGTTCCGGTAAAACGTTCTGTCGTAGAGGAGACGGCGCTGAACGCCTTCCTTGTTGGTCTTGTATACTTCCACCCGGACCGAGTCGGACAGGTAGCGCGATACCACGAAGTGCTCATGCTTGTGACTGCCGACGACGTCCACCACATCGGCCAGCAATCCGTAGTAAGAACTGGCTACCTGCGGAAGTTTGTCGCGTCGGATTTTGAGGATGCGGGCCGTACGCTCGCCATCAATGGCGGCTATTTCAGGCGGCAGGGCCTCGATGGCGCCATGGATGGCTTCGTCGTCCAGCTCGTTTTTCATGGAGTCGGCAAGAGCCACCCAGTCGGCGCGGGTCATGGGAGCCGTGAACCGGCGATCCATGAAAAGGGCTTTGGCGTTGAGCCCTTTCAGACTGCCATAGGACGGACGGAAGTCCTGCCACAGCCACTCCACGAATGTCTTGTAGAACCAGGGAAAGAGGCCGCCAATCCGCATGAAGGCCACATCCCGATCACGCGGTACAATCACCCAGATCTTGCCTGTGGAGTCGGCAGGTTCGACTTCGGCAAAGCGGACATTGTCGGGGGTACGGTCCGAATCTGCAATCAGCATGTCCAGGAGCCGTGCGCGTGCCCATGCGTGTGGGTCTACCCGGTGGTCATTGTCGCCATTCACCTTGCGCATGACCGTCCCATAACTGTCTACATCTTCCACGTGTCCAAGGTGCGGCAATCCGCTCATGTCACCGTTGGGCCGGATGACGAACATGCCAATACGATCCACGAGGGGATCCCGCATCGGTCCCAATCTGGGATCGTCCGGGACGTAGCGGTACACGGGTGCCGTGTGGAACACCCCGACGGCGTCAGCCAGAGGGGGGACCATGGCCGCTCCGTAGGGATGCAGCATGGATACCTGGTCCTGCGCAATGTCGCTCACGAATGTGCGTTGCAGGTTTTCGGAAAGCGAGCTGACGGCGTCCTTGTCAACCGTGCGAATCATGTATTCACGGCCCTGTTCGTTTCGTAACCGGATGGTTGTCGTCTGCGAGCCACCGCCCATTTTGAGCGGCACGAGGCCCGTGATGTCCAGTACCGGAAGCGTCACAGGTGTAGCCCAGAGCTGCCGGTTGTTCCGACCCTGCAGCCACGACCGGAATGTGGACAACTCGGCGTACATGGGGTTCGCGGCACGTGTCCGTGCGGCCGGTTCCGGGTCATCCGTCAGGGCAGTGAGCGTGTCGGGCACGGCATCGGGGTAGATTTCCGGGTCTGGCAGGCGCAGCGTTTTCTGGAATACAGGATGCAGGCCATGTTGCACGGTATGTACCCGGATCTGCTGTGAACCGTCGTCGAAATAATCCAATACGAACAGGCCAGGACCCTTGTCAACGAATGTGGCATCGTGACCGCGCACCACATGATCGGGTTTGGACAGCGATCCGCTGACGATATGGTGCCAGGAGCGACGACGCGCCGTGCGGGTGTGGAGTTGCAGATTGTGCGCGTGGCCGGCGGCATACACGGTACCTTCAGATTCCTCGCGTGCAAGCAGGCTCTCCATGATGTGCCGGTACGCAGTATAAGGTTCGCTTGAGAGGTCCTGCGTACCACCGATGAACCGGCGCTTGAACCATGGCCAGGAGCCCACCACGGGAAATGGAATGAGGTGGCGCCACACGGCTGCGTGCCCACCGTGCTTACTCTGGTCAATAAGGGGGTGGTGCGCGACAATCAGTACGCGCTCGTCCTCCAATTCACGAAGCGTCCGGTCCAAATCCAGCGCCGCCTCACCCCGGGTTCGCTTTTCCGATTCGTAGGTCCGGTGAGGATTGACCCACCACTCGGAGTCGATGGCAATGAGCCGCACGTCACCTCCGAGATCCAGCACTTCGGGACCGCTGCGACCGGGCTCCGGATGGAACACCCTGTCCAGACCGAGTTGGTCGCGCGCAAAATCAGCCTGGCGGACGAGGCCGGCCTCCCCATAATCCCAGTCGTGATTCCCGGCAAGAAACACGATCCGTCCCGGAAAGTCCCGGATGGCCTCCAACTGGGCCATCAGATGGGCTTCGGCATCCGCACGATCTGGGTGGTCCCAAGGGGGCATACCGCAGCAGTATATGTTGTCCCCGAGAAACACGATCGTACTGTTATCAGGCGCGGCACGACTTATGTCGGCCAGCAGGGTCATTGCAGCATCACCGGCCGATGCCGCACCTCCGTCACCGACCAGGATGACGCGTGCTGTCAGGTGCCGCTCCCCGTCATGCGCCGCAGGCTGGTCTTTCTCGGCTATCCACGGCCCGGAAGGCTGGCATGCCGACAGTGAGCCGAGCAGGAGGAGCGGGATAAGGCCACGTAATGGGACGAATGAAAGGGGAGATTGTGGGATGGACACGATGTGCCTCGGATGGGACTCGGTAGAGGGTGCCGCCGCTCATACGACCGTGTGTGCCACAAAGTGCCAACACGTAACACCGTTCCCGCCCGCATCCGCGCCGCGGGTTCAGCGGAACCGGGCCCGGCTGCCGTCATCGTCCCGCGATGGAGCTCCGGGGTTGGCTATCAGGTTGAAAACGATCTCGATGTCGTCGTGCGCCTTGACAACGCCGAAGAGTGCCGTTGGGGGATCCACATCAAAGTCTGTCATGCGCAGGTGCTTCCGGCCCCAGCCGCGAACACTGCCGTCGGTCCGACGCTCCGCGTGCAGGAGGACGTTGATGTCCCGTGACGCTCCTGCCAGCGACAGCGTTCCAACGATCTGGATGGTGTTGAGCGAATCGACCCGTTCGGCATACTGGAGGTTGAACGAGATCAGCGGAAATTCGTCGGAGCGCAGCGCTTCCTTCAAATCCCGGTTCATGCGGCGTTTTCCGCAGTCCAGGTCGGGAACGCGCACCTCCACGTGCGCACTGCTTCTGGACCCTCCGTCCAGAACGCCCGACCCGGTCACGAATGCGGCCTCGCACTCGAATGAGTTTACGGTCGACGTGCCATGGATGGCCAACCGACTGCTGTCCGACAGGACATATGGCTGCTGCGCCGCGGCGTGTCCTGCCATGAGCAGGAGAAAACAGGTGGCGATGGCACTGCGATACATGATGGTGTCCGTCGCGTAAGGTGAAAGGAGGACTATGTGGTATTGGGCCGTGTTACCCGTACCCAATTCCGGGCATCATTCGCTGTTCCGGGAACCTGACCATGAAAATGGGGGCGCCGCGTGAGCGGCGCCCCCATCTGCACGAGCAAGAGGAGATTCGTGGCTCCGGCCCGGCCGGGAGTCAGAAGGCAACCACACCTTCGATGGTGATTCCATCGAAACTACCCTCGTGCAGAATGCTGGTCGTCGGATAATCGTCAAACTGCTGGTCAACGTAGTTGATCTTGAGCAGGATGTTCGGCGTCGCAAACCATCCGGCGGCGACCTGGACACGGTCCGATGAGAAGTCGCCAAAGCCTGCTTCACCTTCCACCGTGTTCCAGCGGAAGCCTACATACGCCGAGCGGTCTTTCAGGAAGCGGACAATACCGTCCACGGCGTACTGGTCATAGGTGTATTCGGGGCCGCCACGGTCATCGTCGCCGGTAACTGTCTCGAAGAGCCCGTGCACCTCGAAGTTCTTGAACTGTACGAACGGATTGATCTGGAATGCATCCTGCTTGGCGAAGCGCGGGTTGATGCGGCCGTTCGTGAACGAGTCACCGGATCCGTTGACGAGTACGTCGTAGAAACGTGTACCGGCGCGGTCACCACCGTACAGGTTGTTCGCGAACACGGACCCGCTCGTTGTGTAGAAACTTCCCGAGAGGCGAACGCGCAGGTCGTCCTGTACCTCGCGATCGAAGGCCAGTTTGCCATAGATGGACGGTGCCCGTTTGTCGGGGTTGTCCACGCGGCCACGGAGCTCGCCGTCGGTAATGCCGATCATACCGAGGATTCCGTCCTTCTGGACATAGACTTCACCGCCGATCTCCGTCGTGAAGGAGTCCATGATCATGTTGCCCACGAACTCATTGTACATGGCCATGCCGTTGTCGGTGCGCCGGTAGTGCGCATCGCCATAGTTGATTTCCATGTGGCCGAGGCGCAGCGTGACATAGTCCATGATGTTGTCCAGACGTTCGCTGTTTATCATGGAGAATTTGTCGACCTGCAGGAAGCCGCCCTTTACCCAGCTTTCGGGGTGGTGCTGTGACGAGAGGTAGGTATTCAGATTGACCTGGATGCCTTCGGCGAGCTGTACTCCGAGCAGCAGGTTGGCCGTAGCCAGGTTGAAGCCACCTCCGATGTCAAGGAGTTCGTTTTCAGGGCTGCCTGTAGGGTTGGCGTTGTCGTGGTTGATGGACTGGAACTGCTGTGTGAAGGCGCCTCCCCAGTAGATTTCGAAGCCTTCATAGGCCACACCGGGGTCCTTGGTCGTTTCAAATACATTCACCCCGCGCTGATCATAGGGGCGGAAATATTGAAGCGTTTTCTGCTGCGCCTGTGCCACGATGGGCAGGGCGAAGGCGATGGCCAGAATGGTAAGTGTCAGTAGGTGTTTGCGTTTCATTGTATTACCTCCTTTCGGAAGGGTTTGTGTAGAAAGGGTGCTGCGGACTGGCCGCAAAGTGTGATTGAGCGCGTTACTGCGCATCGGGAAGCGGGGTGACGACTTCAAAGTGGACGACCACATCGTCTCCCGTCTTGAGCGTGCCAAGCATGGCCTTGGGCGGATCCACGCCGTACTCGGTCATGCGAACGGGGACACTGCCCGTGAATGTCATCGTGTTGCCGGTGCGTGTGCCCGCGACGGGGAACTCGACCGCCCGGGTGACGCCCGCAAGCGTCAACTGGCCAGTGATGGTTGCCGAGAGCATCTCGGTAGTGGAATTGATCATGTCAGCGCTGTCCATTATGAAAGAAATGACCGGCGTCCTGTTGTCGTCATTCAGCGCGCTGCGGAGCTTTTTATTCATTTTGCCGCTGTCGCAGTCCATATCGTCGACCTTGACGGCGACGGTCGTTGCACTGATGGCGGAAAGCTGCCCCCCAATCTGGGCCGTAAGGCTACCGTCGACCGAGGCTACCTTGCATTCCCAGTCGTGAATGGTCGAAGTACCTGTGACCCACATCCTGGTCTCCGGCCCGAAGCCCAACGTGACACTGTCGGACTGGGCCTGCGCGTGGGCGGGCAGTACAAACGTGGTTGCCATCAGAATGGCTGTAAGAAGTGTTTTCATTGTATGATCCCCTTTTCGGTGGTTGCTGGTCCAATAATCGGGTATCTGCGAATACTTCCACGTCCGGTTTACAGCAATACGGACGGCGGCCCTTCCCCCACGGGTTGTGTGGGGGAAACCCCGGGTCGGTGTACGATAGTCCCCATGCGGGGCCTGACATGTCTCCGCTGAACAAGACGTTCCGGGCTACGTTTGTTCCGTCTGCACCCGCGTGCGTCTCTCTCAATCAACGAATTCGACGACACATATGCCAACGTCCCTTCCATCTCTGCCCTATGCCCGCTGGACGCCGACGCGCGCATCCGTCCATTTTCTTCTTCGGGCCATGGAGCACATCCGGTTTCACCTGTCTCCTCCCCGTAATCATTGGTGGCACATCACGTTATACCCGGTACCGGAAGGTTTTTCAACCGGCCCGGTTCCAGTTCGAGCCGGGAGTGGCATGCCGTTTTCCGTGACGCTCCACATCCCGGAGAGCTGTTTCATTGTGACGGGTGTCCGGGGAGATGCGACGCGTGTGCCGCTCGAGACCGGTATGTCCTTTGGGCACGTGTGGCAGCGTCTGCGTCGGGCGCTTCCGGATGATGCTGTGCAGGAAGCCGACAGCCGGAACGATGACGCATTTTCTCCGGGACCGGAAGGGGAGGGGGACATATCCTGGGATGCGCACCACGCCGATGCGCTGCGGCAGATCATGTTGTGGGTCGCCGGCGTGCTGGAGGAGTTCAGCGGCCACTCGTTCGCCAAGACCAGTCCGGTACACCTGTTTCCGCACCACATGGATATGGCGCTGACCAGGTTTTCAGGTAGACGGCTGCCGGAAATGGCCGAAGGGGAAGGCGCAGGTGTGGAATACGAGCATGAAATCGTGAGTTTCGGATTCTGGATGGGGGATGACAATGTGCCCGACCCTTCGTTTTACGGGTATGCCTGGCCGTCGCCGGACGGAGCAGCCGAAGCGCACCTGTCGCCAGGTTCCGCGCGGTGGGACGTCGCCGGCCCGCGCCCCATGGCGCTGCTCTCCTGGGAGGACGTGCGTCTTTCAGGGAATCCCCGACGGGCAGCCCTCGATTTTCTTGAATCGACGTTCCGGGCTGTGGCGACGAGTTCCGGTTGGGATCGGGAGGCGCTCGTCGTGCCGCCTGTGTCGACGTGGTAACCCAGCGTAGGGACGTGGTCTGGCCACGCCGTATGTTGCCAACTGATCTGCCTGTGCAGGAAGTGGTCGGTGGTGTGCTGGAAGGGCTTGACAACGGCCGCGAGGTGGTGCTTGCGGCGCCACCGGGAGCCGGCAACACGACCCTTGTGCTGCTCGGCGCGGGGTGGCGGCATGACGGGCGTATCCTGGTGCTTGAACCGCGACGACTTGCGGCGCGTGCCGCGGCCCACCGGATGGCATCGCTCCTGGGAGAGGAGGCCGGAGAAACGGTGGGGTACCGGATCCGGATGGAGCATCGCGTGGGTCCGGGAACGCGCATTGAGGTAATCACCGAGGGTATCCTTACCCGGATGATACAGGCCGATCCGGGGCTGTCGGCGACGGCCTGTGTAATTTTTGACGAGTTCCACGAGCGGAGCCTCCATGCCGATCTGGCGCTTGCGCTCGTGCAGGATGTGCGCAGCGCCCTGCGCCCGGATCGACTACTCGGACGCCGAGGCGCCCGTCCTGGCCGTCCGGCTCCAGGAGGTATTCGGCCTCACCCGCACACCGGAAGTCGATGACGGTCGCATCTCCCTTGTAATGCACCTACTCTCGCCCGCCCACAGGCCTGTGCAGGTCACGACAGACCTCGAAGGATTCTGGCAAACGTCCTACCACGACGTTCGCAAGGACATGCGGGGCCGCTACCCGAAACACATCTGGCCGGAGAATCCGCTTGAGGCACAACCCACGGCGCGGACCACACAGCGGTCTTCGCGGCAGAAGTACGGGCACTGTGGCGGAAAGGGCGCGGCGGCCGTTATTCTAGGGCCTGTTCACACTACGCCAGAACCCGCTGACGGAGGCCAATTTCGTGTCCGCCAAGGCGAACGAGCCGAAGTGTAGCAG
>PCUY01000005.1:0-2817 GCA_002787815.1 Bacteroidetes bacterium CG12_big_fil_rev_8_21_14_0_65_60_17
TCGCCAAATGACCCGGCCATACTTCGCTCCTCACGCCTTGATAAACGCCATTTTCGACTGCTACAGCGGGTTCTGGCGTAGTGTGAACAGGCCCTAAAGGCCGTAGTACTCTTCCCATGCCCTCCGCTGCGCCAGAAGGAATGCAACGCATCTCCCGCCAAATAGCCGTATTATCCGGCTGCAAAACCTTTCCCGATGACAGCACCCCTGGCTCCAAAACGGCGCGACCGCTCGCACGAATACCTGGTCCTTTTCGCGCTCTGGCTCATGGTTTTTTCCGCGAGCAGTCAGGTCATCATCATTGCACCCATCCTGCCCCGGATCGGAGAGGCGCTCCAGATTGCGGAAGCCCTCCAGGGCTGGCTCATTACCTCATACGCGGTTTTCCTGTCGATATTCGCGCTCATCGTGGGACCCATATCCGATAAAATGGGTCGTCGTATCGTACTCATTGCGGGCAGTGGCTCCATGGCTGTTGCGCTCTGGCTGCACGGAGTTGCCGACAGCTTCATTTCACTACTCGTGGTACGCGCGGCTGCCGGAGCTGCGGGCGGCATGCTGAGCGGCGCCGCCGTGTCCTATGTGGGCGATTATTTTCCGTACAGCAGACGCGGATGGGCCAACGGGTGGGTCATGAGCGGTGTCGCTTTCGGCCAGATCATTGGAATTCCCATCGGCACGGTGCTCGCCGACCAGTTTGGTTTCAAGGCGGCATTTGTGATGTTCGCCGTGTCAATGACTCTGACCACGATTCTGATATGGCTTTTCGTGCCACAGCCCAAGGTGGAGCGTGACGAGGCAGCACTCACGATCTCGCGTGCCATCTCCACCTACATGGAGCTCATTCGCCGACCCGCCGTCGCCGCCGCATCGGCCACCTATTTCCTGATGTTTTTCTCGATCGGGCTCTATGTGATTTACCTGCCAACATGGCTTGAAGGCCACTTGGGTGTTTCGGGCACCGTGATTGCCACGCTTTTCTTCGTGGGCGGGCTGGCCACGGTCATTACGGGCCCCATGGCGGGGAAAATCTCCGATTCCACCGGCCGCAAACCGCTCATCGTGTGGTCGTGCCTGGGACTGAGCGTGATCATGGTGCTGACCACGTGGGTGGTTACAAGCATATTCACGGCCTACATCGTATTCGGGCTCACCATGGTAATGATTGCCATGCGGATAAGCCCGCTGCAGAGTCTCATGACCGCGCTTGTAGAGGACCAGCGGCGCGGAGCGCTTTTGAGCCTGGCCGTGGCAATAGGCCAGGTAGGTATTGGCATCGGCGGTGCCGTGGCCGGTTTGGCATATACCCGGTATGGCTACGTATCGAGCACCATCGTGGGTGCCGTTGCCATTCTGGCCATGGCCGCCATCGTGCAGTTCAGGCTCCCGGAGCCCGGTGAGGACGACTTCAGCGAACCGAATATCGTGTGAACACGCCCAATGTCACGAGTTCATGACAACCAGGAACTCGTCATTCTTCTTCGTGCCGCGCATTTTGTCGAGCAGCCAGTTCATGGCATCGACCGGTGCCATGTCGGCCAGCATTTTGCGCAGGATCCAGATGCGTTGAAGCTTGGCATCGGGAATGAGCAGCTCCTCGCGCCGCGTACCCGATTTGACCACATGCATGGCTGGAAATACGCGCCGGTTGGCCAGGTCGCGATCCAGCACGATTTCCGAGTTGCCCGTTCCCTTGAACTCCTCGAAAATCACCTCATCCATCCGGCTTCCCGTGTCAATCAGCGCGGTACCGATAATGGTCAGCGATCCGCCTTCTTCCACATTCCTGGCTGCGCCGAAGAACCGCTTCGGGCCCTTGAGGGCACCCGCTTCCATACCGCCGGACATGGTTTTACCGGTATTCGGCGAGCAGGCGTTGGCCGCACGGGCAAGCCTCGTGATCGAATCGAGCAGAATGACCACATCCTGTCCTGCTTCCACGAGGCGCTTGGCCTTGTTGAGTACGATGTCGGCCACTTCAATATGCCGTTCCGGCTCCTGGTCGAAGGTAGATGCGACGACCTCCGCATCTACATGCCGTCTCATGTCGGTCACTTCCTCGGGGCGTTCGTCCACGAGCAGGATGATCAGCGTCACTTCCGGATGATTCGTCGTAATGGCGTTGGCCATCTTCTGCAGGATGATCGTCTTGCCTGTTTTGGGCTGCGCCACGATGAGTGCGCGCTGTCCCTTTCCGATGGGTGAAAACAGGTCCATGACCCGCGTCGTGTACTCGCCGGGCAACGTCTCGAGCGTAAGCTGTTCGGTCGGGTAATAGGGTGTCAGGTAGTCGAAGCTCGGACGCTCCTCAAGCTCACCGGGAACGCGTCCGTTGATGGAGTTGACCTGGATGAGCGCAAAATAACGCTCGCCTTCCTTGGGCGGCCGCACCTGACCATCGACCGTATCGCCGATCTTGAGCCCAAACCGCTTGATCTGTGACGGAGACACGTAGATGTCGTCCGGACTGGGAAGATAGTTGTACTCGGACGAGCGCATGAATCCATAGCCGTCGGGAAGGATTTCGAGGACGCCGACCTTGTCAACCATGCCCTCCAGGTCCGTATCCTTGGGGTCGTATTCCTGCATGTAGGGTGGGGCCTCGGCGTACACGCGCTGACGGCGCTCCTCGCGGCTTTCCCGGTTTTGATCACGGCCCTGATCCCGGTTCTGGTCGCGGTTCTGGGTCCGGTCCTTTCCGCGACCGCGTCCACGACCCCTGCCGCGTCCCCGGCCGCGTCCACCGCGGTCGTCACCGCGGTTGTCATTGCGATCGTCACCGCGGTTGTCATTGCGATTATCTCCCCGGTTGTCGCT
>PCUY01000005.1:2842-25410 GCA_002787815.1 Bacteroidetes bacterium CG12_big_fil_rev_8_21_14_0_65_60_17
TTTGCCGTCACCGCTTGTGTCGTCGGAGGAACGATTTCCCCGATCCCGGCCCCGGCCCCGGCCACGCCCGTCTTCACTGCGATCCCGGCCGCGTCCGTCATTGCTGCGACCCCGACCCCGCTTCTGTTTGTCGCGGCCCTGATCATCGTTGCCCTTTTTGCTCTCGCTCTGGTCGTTGCTGCCCTTGCTGCTGTCGTCACCGCCCTTGTTGTTGTCGCTCTGGTCGCCTCCGCTACGCGCGTCGGGTTTTTTGTCGACCTCGGGCTTGCGATTACCGCGACTGTCGCGTTTTTCCCGGCCATCGCCCCCCGAGCGGGGTCTGCCAACCGGATCCCTGCCCCTGTCACTGCCCGAGCCACCTCCGGATTTGGCCTTTTCGGCAAGGGCTTCAGCCTGGGCTTCCAGGATGAGATAAATCAGGTCCTGCTTCCGCAGATGGGAGAACCCGCCGAGCTTCATGTTCTTGGCAATGTCCTTCAGTTCAGGGAGTTTCTTGTCCTGGAGATCGGAAATATTCATATCGATTGGGATGGAAAAGGGCCGCGGGCACACATTTCCCGGCTATACCGGGGTGCCACAACAGGCCGACGGACCCGTTTCGGGTCAGGGGTACATAGGTGTACGCAGAGTACAGATTGGCTTTCAGGGCGCTGCCGAACAGGGTGTCCGGGCGCGGAAGGAGGGTCTGGGAAATAGAGACAGACCCGACCGGAGTCAGATGTATCGACCCGATCTGACCTCAATATAGCCACTTCCCCCGGTAAAACCAGAATCTTGGCGCATCCTTCAAAAAATTCCCCGGCGGGCTACGGGGCAAGCGCCGCCATTACGTTTGCTGCAGCGAGGTGCGATCCCATGAAAAGAATGTTTCTGCCCGCTGTGGCGGGTGCCTGCCCGGATTCGGTGAGGCCAAGTGCCACAACAGCCTGCATTACGTCATCCAGCGTGCGGCTCACGTGGCAGCCCTCGCGCTTCAGGCGGGCGGCCAGCTCGGCGCCCGACTGGCCGCGATGGTTCGGCACATCGGTAAATGCCCCGGCATCCGAACTGCCCAAGCCCGTGGCCCATACCTCGGGCCACCCGGCGCCTGTCTGGCTTGCGCCCTGATCACTTGTTGGCCGGCGAGCCTGCCACCGGGCAAGGACGCGCCCCACGGCTTCGGCATCCTTGTCGCGCAGCATACCCAGTACAAGCAGGCCGTTCGACCCGGAGTCCAGGTCGGAGAGGACATCGAGCGCTGCCGAGACAGCGTCCGCATTGTGGCCGACATCCACAAGTACGCGGGGGTTCTCGCGCAGGGTTTCGAGGCGCGCGCGCAGACCCGTGCGAAGGGCGGTCTCTTCCAGCGCGCGCCGGGCAGTATCGGTGCGCAGCGAATATCCAAGGTAGGCCTGGCTCGTGGCCAGCGCCGTGCGGGCATTCTGCTGCATGTGGGATCCGGCGAAGGGTAACGCCAGGGGTGAGGGCAGCAGGACGTCCTGCGCGCGCACGAGCACGGCGCGTGTGCGGCGGGCGACGTCGCCTGCGGCCGCCAGGGCTTTGTCCGCGAGCGCACCCACCACGAGCGGCTGGCCGCGTTTTGCGATGCCCGCCTTTTCGATTGCGATGGCTTCGAGCGTTCCGCCGAGCAGCTCCATGTGGTCCAGACCGATGTGTGTGATGACGCTGACCCGGGCGGGGAGTGCGTTCGTGGCATCGAGCCGGCCTCCCAGACCCACTTCAACGACGGCTACATCCACCTCCTGCTCGGCAAAATAGAGCACCGACAGCGCGAGTGTGGCCTCGAAGAAACTGGCGTCAACCGAAAGGAAGAGCGGCCAGAATTTTTCTGTGGCTGCACCCAACCATTCGTCCGGCGCCTCGCGGCCGTTGACGCGCATGCGCTCGGTTACGCGGACCAGGTGGGGCGATGTATGGAGCCCGACCCGCATGCCGGTTGCGCCAAGCAGCGATGCCGTCATGGCGGCGGTCGTGCCCTTTCCGTTGGTGCCGGCAACGAGCACGGTGTCGAACGTTCGCTCGGGGCCGCCCATGGCCGCGAGAAGCGCCTTGATGCGGCCGAGGCCTGGTTTCATGGCGGCGTTTCCGCTCGTGGCGTAGCGCGGGAGGGCGAAGAGGCGCTCGAGCGCAGGGGCCGTGCCCCCGCCCTGCCCGGCTGCGCCCTGCCCGGCCACACCTTGCTTGCCGGGACGGTTCGCTCTTTCTTCGCCTTGGCGCCTCACAGCACACCCCGCGAAATGGTGCGGCGGCCGCCGGGCGCATGGGCAAAGTGGAGCATGTCGGTGCCCGGCGGCAGCAGACCGGCTACGCGCGTGGGCCACTCCACAAGGCACACGCCGTCTCCGCGCTCCACATACTCCAGAAGGCCGGCGGTGCGGGCCTCGTCCAGCGAGGAGAGCCGGTAGAGGTCCATGTGATAGACCGGGATGCGGGCCGCGTACTCGTGCGCAATGGTGAACGTGGGACTTGAGACGTCGGAGGCCTGGCCCCCAAGCCCCTCCACGACGCCCTGCACGAAGCACGTCTTGCCGGCGCCCAGATCACCGCGGAGCGCAATGACATCGCCGGGGGCAAAAAAAGCGGCGAGACGGCGACCCAGAGCGCGCGTTCCTTCGGGCGAAACGGTGGTGGCGGGCAGAAGCGGCGCATCCATCGGAAGAATCGGAAGAATCGGAAGAATCGGGGAGGGTGAAGACGTGGAACCCGGGTCGCGCGGAGCGGGAAAGGTATGACTATGACGCGCGCGGCGCCTGCCTCTACCCCTTCGGCCGCAGCGTGAGGACCGGAAGAATGACCTCCTCCATCGACGCGCCGCCGTGCTGCATGGTGTCCCGGTACTTGTTTACGTACTGGTTGTAGTTGGTCGGGTAGACAAAATAGTAGTCTTCCTTGGCCAGGATGAAGTTCGTATTCGGCCCGTCGGAGGGAAGGCCCCACTCCTCGGGATGGCGTACGAAGATGGCGTGCCGCTCATCGCATTTCAGGTTGCGACCGTACTTGTAGCGGAGGGCGGTCGATGTATGGCGGTCGCCAATCACCTTTGTCGGGTGCAGGCTGCGCACGGCGCCGTGATCGGAGGTGACAACAATGGTGCAGTCGGTATCGGCCAGCTGCTGGAAGGCTGAAAACAGCCAGGAGTGCTCGAACCAGGTGCGCGTCAGGGCGCGGTAGGCGCGCTCGTCGGGGGCCAGCTCCTTGAGGACGGCCGAGTCAGAGCGGCTGTGGGCGAGGATGTCAACAAAGTTCACGACGACAGCGCTCAGATCCGACTGCAGCACGTCGTGCACCGACTGCTGGAAATCGCGCCCATCCTGCGAGCGGACCAGCTTCTGGTAGGATATTCGGTCCTTCCGGTGGTGCCGCGTCATGAGGTCCTGCAGGAATTCGTCCTCGTTGCGGTTGCGGCTGTGCTCATCGTCCTCACCCGAGGCCCAGATCTGCGGGTAGCGCTTGGCGAGATCGACCGGCAGGAGTCCCGAGAAAATGGCGTTACGCGAGTAGGGAGTCGAGGTTGGAAGCAGGCTGTAATGGAATTTTCGGTCCACGCTGAAAAGCGGTGTGAGCAGGCGCTCGAACTCGAGCCACTGGTCGTAGCGCATGCAGTCGATGACAAAAAACACGACCGGCCGCTTTCCGGTCATTTCAGGAAGCACGAATTCGGGAATGACCTCGTGTGAAAGCACGGGCCGGTCCGCATCCGTCCCCGCAATCCAGTCGGGGTAAGCCCCTTCGACGAAACGCGAAAACTCCCGGTTCGCCTCGGCATACTGATCGCTGAGCACCTGGCGCACACCCTCTTCGTCATCGAGCTCCAGATCGTATTCGAGCAGTTTCTGGTAGAGCGCCGTCCACTCATTGGGCGTCATCGGATTCATGAGCGCGGCCGTGATTTCGCCGAACGAGCTCAAGTAGGACTGCGAGGCGCGTTCATGCTGCAGCCGCGAGCGCTCGAGCAGCCGCTTGCACGTCAAGAGCACCTGCGATGGGTTCACCGGCTTCGTGAGGTAGTCGGCAATCTTGCCACCGAGCGCTTCTTCCATGATGCGCTCCTCCTCACTCTTTGTCACCATCACGACCTGGCTGTCGGGCGAAATCCGCTTGATATCGTCGAGCGCATCGAGCCCCCCGCGGCCCGGCATCTGCTCATCGAGCAGAATCACATCGAAGGCCGTATCGCGCGCCGCGTCAATGGCATCGGCGCCGTTCGTGACACTGGTGACGTGATACCCCTTCGATTCGAGGAACAGGATGTGGGGCTTGAGGATATCGATTTCATCGTCGGCCCAGAGAATACGGGAAGTGCGTGCCATGGTTGACTGATTTGTTGAGCAGTACAGGGTACGGTAGCAGTCGCGCAGGTAGGCAGACGAAGGAAAATTGATGGGAGATGCGGCGCACAGCGTCTCGCGGAATGGGGCGTGACGGTGCGCGAATGATCGTGATTGTGCGTATGTACCCGCTCGCGTTGCAAATTGTTCATGCCATTCCCACACGCGCCGGAAAACATGACGGGCCGAGTTCGGTTCAACGCAAGAACTACGACAGTACATCCTCCACATCAAAGCCCTGAAAACCACCCGTTATGAAAAAATCCATTTTGAAAGCCGTCAACAAGCAGATCCAGTCCGAATTCCAGTCGGCCTACGACTACCTGGCCATGTCCTCCCGGTTCGAAGACCTTAAATACCCGGGCGCAGCCAGCTGGATGCGTGCGCAGTGGCAGGAGGAAACGGCGCACGCCATGAAGTTCTTCGATCACCTTGTGCGACGCGGCCAGTGCCCGACGCTCCACGAAATCAAGGCGCCGAGCGTCACGTTCGACACAGCGATCGAAGCCTTTGAGAAAGTGCTCGAACAGGAAAAACGCGTCACGGCGCTGATCCACGACCTTTATGAGCTGGCCGTCGCCGAGCACGACTACCCGCTGCAGACGCTGCTGCATTGGTTCATCGACGAGCAGGTCGAAGAGGAAGAAGCGGCCGAGGCCATCATTGACAGCCTTCGCATGGCCGGCGATTCGGGCCAGGGTCTCCTCATGATCGATCGCGAACTCGGCGCGCGCGAGGGGCGCTGACTGACACGGCCGGCCGGAGCATCTTCAGAAAACTTTAACCATATGGTTGAAACATATGGTTAGCGGCAGGGTTGCGGGGCGGCATGCTCACGGACCATCCGTCATATACCAGCCTCTCGGACGCGGAGAAAGCCATTCTGGACGCCGCGCTCACGGAGTTCGGCCGCGCCGGTCTGCCCGGCGCACGCATGCAGGATATCGCCGACCGGGCAGGTATCAACAAGGCCATGCTCCATTACTATTTCCGCTCGAAGGACAAGCTCTATGAGGAAGTCCTGACGCGGGTCGTGGAGTCATTCATGACGTCCATCGAGGCGGCTCTTGACAGCGAGGACACGTTCTCCGCACAGCTCAGGGCGCTGCTCGATGCGTATTTGCGCGCGCACATGTCACGGCCGGAAGTGGTGGGGCTGTGGGTGAACGAGAATCTGAATGGCGCTCCGGTGGCGCGGCGGCTGCTTGGCCCCGAACGCGGGGCCCGTGGCCCGCGTCGCCTGCTCTGCTGGATTGAGGATGCGGTGCGCGAGGGGCACATTCGCCCGGTCGATCCCCTGCAGTTCATGATCACGTTCCTGGGCTCGGTCGTGATCTACATGATTGGCATGCCCATGTTCTCCACGTTCCGTCCGGAGCTGGCGCGCGGCGGTGAGGAGGAAATCCGCGCCCGCGTCGACCACCTTCACACCCTGTTTTACCATGGCCTTAAGCCTTGATCCGACCAGACGGTGCCGCGGAAGAGCGCATCGGGTCGTGCTGGTCCTTGTCACGCTCGTTGCGGGGTGCTCGCTGACGCCTGCCCAGAAGGGCGCGCCCGAGATTCCGGAGCGCATCGATATGTCGGCGCAGGCAGCCGATGCGCCGCGCCCCGATTCGCTGGTCCTGGCCGGGTTGCGCCAGGCGGCGTGGTGGCGGGAGCTTGGCAGCGATCCGCTCAATGCGGTCATGGACACCGTGGGTGCCAACAATCTGGATTTGGCCATCGCCGCCGAGCGTGTCCTGGAGCTGCAGAACCAGTATCGGATACAGTGGGCACCCCGCGCTCCGAGCGTCCAGTTCTCCGGTGATGGAACGCGGCAGGTGACGCCCACGAACAGCGGCAACACGGGGAGCTTCTCGGCCAACATTCCGGGCTTCCCGGACCGGTTCGACATCACCAGCTACTCCGCAAGTCTCGGGTTCGGCTGGGAATTGGATATCTGGGGGCGGCTCCGCGCGGCCTCCCGCGCGGCGCGCGAGCAGTACGTGGCTCAGCTCGCCGGCGAGCGTGCCGTGCGGCTGGCGGTGGAGGCCGAAGCGCTGGGGGCCTGGGCGGCGCTCAGGCAAATCGAGCGGCAGCGTGCGCTGACGCGCGAACAGGTCGATCTGCTCGCCGAGCGAACGGAGCTGGCGCGCGAGCGCTACGAGCGCGGCATTACGTCATCCTTTGAGCTCTACCAGCTGCAGCAGGCCCGCGACGATGCCCGTGCGGCGGCGCCGCTCCTGGCCCGCGCCCGCTACGAATCGCTCTCGCGACTCGGCCTCATCATGGGCGGCACGGCGGCGACCGCCGAGGCGATTCTGGCCGGGGAGGGGGAAGGTGACCAAGCCGGACACCCGGCCACGCACGACCTGCCCGGCGCCCTCCCCGATGCGCTGCCATCCGAGGTTGTGCTCAGCCGCCCCGACGTCCTGGAGGCGCGCGCGCTGATGGAGTCTGCCCGGCACGCCGTCGGTGCCGCGCGCGCCGAACAGTTTCCTTCGTTCTCGCTGACGGGCACCTTCGGCACGCAGGCGAACGATATTTCATCGCTCGTGGATATCGATCAGCGCTTTTGGCTGTTTGGCGGTTCGCTCACGGCTCCCGTCTTTTCGAGCGGCGCGCGCCGCGCCGCGGCGCGCGCCACATGGAACCGTTATGAACAGGCCGCCCTCGCATACCAGAAGGCCGTGCTCAGCGCTTTCCGCGACGTGGGTCTGGCGCTCGAAACACTCGCCGCCGAAAGCGCCCGGTATGAGGCCAGTCTGGAGGCCTTCGAGGCGGCCCGGGCGCTCAGCGAGGACCAGGAGCGCCGCTACCTTCGGGGCATAGGCTCCTACACCGCATTTGTCGATGCGCGGCTTGGTGAAGTCCGCGCTGAAATCGCGCTCTCGGCCGCAGGGCGCGACCTCTTCCTGGCCCGCGTCGGGCTGTACCGTGCCGCAGGCCATCATCCATCCGAACACGCATGATGTCATCTTTCCTTTCGCATCCCGTCGTCCGGGGTATTGCCATACTGCTCGTTGGCCTTGTTGGCCTGGTGCTCTTCATCGTGACGCGGCCCGAGCCACCCAAGGAGAGGCCGGAGGTGTTCGCGCCCGCCGTGGAGGTGGAGCGGGTCCGCCTTGAAGCAGGACCGCTCTTAGTCGAAGCAACGGGCAGCGCGCGCGCCCTGCGCGAAGTCAACCTGTCCTCCGAGGTTGCCGGACGCATTATGCGCACAAGCCCGGTATTCGTGGATGGGGGCCGCTTCCGCAAGGGTGATATCCTCGTCAAGCTCGACTCGACCGACTACGTGAACGCCGTGACGGCGGCGCGCGCCCAGGTGACGCAGCGCCAATTCGATGTGATCGTGGCGCGCGAGGAGGTGGCCGCCGCACGGGACGAATTCAGGCGCATGCAGGAACGCCTCTCGGGCAATACTGCGAGGCCGGGCGCCGCCGCGGCCGGCCTCGAGCCCGATACAACAGACCTCGGATCGCTCCTTTTCCGCGAGCCGCAACTGCGCCTTGCAGAGGCGGCGCTCGCTGCCGCTCGCGCCGCGTTTCGCGACGCCGAGGCGCGCCTTGAGCGCACGCGCATCAGGGCGCCCTTCGACGGCCAGGTCCGCACAAAGCGGGTCGACGTTGGCACGTACGCCACGCCCGGCATGGTGCTCGCCGAGGTTTTCGATACCGACATGGCTGAAATCACCGTTCCCCTGACGCAGGCCCAGGTGGGTCTCGTCCCCGCGCTTGAAAGCGGCGCGGCCGCATGGGGGCGCATTCCGGTACGCGTCACGAACGGGCGCGGCGGCGCGTGGGACGGCCTACTGCACCGCAGCGCGGGCGCGCTCAGCAGCGAGAGCCGCACGCTTACGGCCATTGTACGCGTCGCATCTCCCTATGACCAGACGCCTCCCCTGCGGGTTGGAACGTTCGTGAATGTATCCATTGCCGCGCAGCAACTTGGTCCGCACGTCCGTCTGCGTGAGGACCGCATACGGGACGGTGATACCGTGTGGGTGCTTGAGGGCGATCGTCTGCGCATGCGCCCCGTGAATGTGTTGACCATCCAGAACGGCACGGCAATCATCACGGAGGGGCTTTCCGATGGCGACGCCGTCATCACGACGGGCCTCGTCGTTGTCTCGGACAGCATGCAGGTCCGCCTCGGAGGGCAGCAATGAACGGGGACATATCGAACGGGAACACTCCTCGCGCGGAGCACCGCGGCCCCATTGCCTGGATGGCCCGAAACAGCGTGGCGGCCAACCTGCTCATGTTCTTCCTGGTTCTGCTGGGACTCGTGAGCGCGACATCGATCGTGCAGGAGGTCTTTCCCGAGGCCAGTCTCGACATGGTTCAGATCCGGGTGGAGTACCCCGGGGCTTCCCCGGAGGAGGTCGAGGAAGCCGTCGTGCGGCGCATTGAAGAGCAGATCGAGGGGACCGAGGGCATCAAGCGCATTACGTCCGTTGCCGCCGAGAACCTGGGCGTGGTCAACGTCGAAGTCCAGCTGGGCGAAGACGTGCTCGATGTGCTCGACGAGCTGAAGGCGGAAGTGGACCGCATACGCACCTTCCCCGCCGAAGTCGAGCGGCCCGAACTGAGCGAAGTGACCTCCAAACGCGGCGCCATCCAGCTTGCCCTCCACGGAAACGTGCCCGAGCGGACGCTCAAGGAGCTCGCCAACCGGCTCAAAGACGATCTTTCGGCCTCTGTCGGGATCTCCCTCATTGAAATCGCGGGGGTGCGCAACTATGAAATTGCCATCGAGGCCTCCGAGGAAATGCTACGCGCCTACAACCTGTCGCTCGCCCAGGTGGCGCAGGCCGTGGCCGAGGGCAGCATGGATCTGCCGGGGGGCGCCATCGATACCGAGAACGAGGAAATCCTGGTCCGAACGCTCGGCCAGAACTATACAAAGCGCGATTTTGAGAACATCGTGGTCCGGGCTTTGCCCGACGGCACGCTCATCCATCTCGCCGACGTGGCTACCGTACGCGACGGCTTCGAGGAGTCGGACCTCATTACGCGCTTCAACGGAGAGCCCGCCGCGCTCCTTCAGGTGTTCCGCACGTCCGACGAACGCGTGCTCGATATCGTCGAGCGCGTCTACGGGTACGTAGAAACGGTTGCCCTTCCGGAGGGCGTTACCATGTCCGTCTGGCAGGACGAAGCGAAGCTGCTCAAGAGCCGCTATGAACTCATGCTCAAAAACGGGGCCATGGGTCTCATCCTGGTCATCCTGGCGCTCGGCCTCTTCATGAACACGCGCCTCGCCTTCTGGGTATCGGCCGGCATTTTTATTTCGTTTCTCGGCACGTTCGCCGTCATGGTGGCCATCGGGGCGTCGATCAACCTGATATCGCTCGTCGGGTTCATCCTGGCACTCGGCATCGTGGTCGATGACGCGATCGTGATCGGCGAGAACATCTTCGCCCAGCAGGAACTGGGGCTGGAGCCGACCCGTGCCGCCGTCGTGGGTGCTACGCGCCTGGCGCGACCGGTCATTTTTGCCGTGCTCACGACGATGGCCGCTTTCTCGCCGCTTCTCTTCGTACCGGGCGTAATCGGCAAGTTCATGCAGCAGCTTCCGATCGTGATCATTACCGTGCTCGGACTCTCGCTCGTTGAATCGCTTTTCATCCTGCCCGCCCACCTCTCGCACGTGAGCGGCAAGCGCGGTCGAAGCCGGAATCCGGTTGCCGCCGGGCTCGATCGCGTCCAGGAACGCGTATCGACGTGGGTCGACTGGAACACCACGCATCTGCTCACACCTACGCTCCGCTTTGCTACACAGAACTGGGGTCTCGTCATCGTTACCGGCATTTCGTTCATCATGCTGAGCGTGGGCGTGGTGGCCGGAGGCCTCATCTCGTTTTCCTTTTTTCCCGACATCGAGGGAGAAAACGTGCTGGCCCGCATTGAAATGAAGGAAGGCACACAGGCCGCCCAGACGCGCGACGTGGCGGCACACCTGGAGGCCGTCGGCCTGGCCGTCGCCGATTCGCTTCAACGGTTGCTCCCGGAAGACCACCCTCCCGCCGTCAAACACGTCTTCTCGGTCGTCGGGCAGCAGCCTTCCATTGCCAACCAGCCCGGCGGAGACGGCGGCGTGAACCTCGTCGATCCGACCGTCGCGGAGGTCAATTTCGAACTGCTCGAATCGGAAAAGCGCGAGTTCTCGGCCAAAGGATTCGAAAATGCGTGGCGCGATGCGGCTGGCACCATCGCGGGCGTCAAGAGCGTCCAGTTCCAGTCCTCGCTCTTTACGCTCGGAAAGGCCATCCAGGTCGAAGTGTCCGCCGCCGATCCGGATCTGGTAGAT
The DNA here is from genome assembly GCA_002787815.1 of Bacteroidetes bacterium CG12_big_fil_rev_8_21_14_0_65_60_17. GTDB lineage: Bacteria > Bacteroidota > Rhodothermia > Rhodothermales > UBA10348 > 1-14-0-65-60-17. Next base: position 13,465 of record PCUY01000005.1, read on the forward strand.
GCGGCGGTCGACGATCTGAAAAGCGAAATTGCATCCTTTGCAGGCACCTTCGAAATCCAGGACGACCGTGCGCGCGGCAAACAGGAACTCCAGCTCACCCTCAAGCCCGAGGCGCGGGCGCTTGGCTTGACGCTTGGCGACCTCGCGCGGCAGGTGCGCGGCGCCTTCTTCGGCCTTGAGGCGCTGCGCGTGCAGCGCGGCCGCGACGACATCAAGGTCATGGTCCGCCTGCCGCGCGAGGAACGCGATGCGGTTTCCGATATTGAGAACCTGCGCATCCGTACGGCCACGGGCGCAGAAGTCCCGTTTGCCGAGGTGGCCAGCGTCACCATGGGGCTTGGCAGCTCGGTCATCAACCGCCGCGACCGCCGCCGCGTGGTGACCGTGACGGCCGACGTGAACGAGGATGTCGTGCCCGCACAGGACGTCATCACGGCCCTTGAAACCGAAGTCATACCGCGCCTTGCGCAGACCTATCCGGGATTCTCGGCATCGTTCGAGGGCGAGCAGCGCGAGCAGGCCGATGCCGTAAAAGCCATCCAGCGCGGCTTCCTGATTGCGCTCTTCGTGATCTACGCCCTGCTGGCCATTCCATTCGGATCCTACACGCAGCCGCTCATCATCATGTCGGCCATTCCGTTCGGGATTATTGGCGCGCTCGGAGGCCACATGATCATGGGGCTGGATGTGGGAATTCTGAGCCTGTTCGGCATTGTGGGGCTCTCGGGGGTGGTCGTGAACGATTCCCTGGTCCTCATTGACTATATCAACGCTGAGCGCGGGCGCGGCCTGACCGTTGAAGAAGCCATTATATCGGCAGGCCGCGCCCGCTTCCGCCCCATACTGCTGACCTCGCTCACGACATTCCTCGGCGTACTTCCCCTCATACTCGAGCGCAGCCTGCAGGCCCAGTTCCTGATTCCCATTGCGGCGAGCCTCGGATTCGGTATTTTGTTCGCAACCTTCATCCTGCTCGTGCTCGTACCGGCGCTCGTGATGTTTGAAGCGCGCACACGCGCGCACTTCGGGCGCGGCTGAACCCGTCGCTCAGCCCGCAGCCCTGGCAAGACGCGCCCCCCCCGGCCACAACCCACAACCCCGCCACGTGATCGTAAAAAACGGACATTTCAATACACCCACCGACCTGACGGGCGCGGCGGGCCTGTTCGGCCGCGCCGCGCCCCTCGTACTTGAGGTGGGGTTCGGGGATGGTCGTTTCCTGTCCCATCTGGGGCAGACACACCCGGAATGGAACCTGCTGGGCGCCGAAATCTCGCTCGGATCGGTCTGGCGGGCCTACAGGCGCATAAAGCGCGATGGTGTTGACAACGTGCGCCTCTACAAGGGCAACGCCGGCTTCATCGTGCGCGACGTTATCGCGCCCGGCGCGCTCGAGCGTATCTACGTGAACTTCCCGGACCCCTGGCCGCGCAAGAAACAGTGGAAAAACCGCCTCCTGCAACCGGAGTTCTTCCGCATTCTCCACAGCCGCCTCGCACCGGGCGGCCGCCTCGAGCTGACCACGGATCACCCGGGCTACTTCGAGTATGCGCTCGAGGCCGCCGCCCGCTCGGGCTGTTTCAAGGCCGAGGAAGGCACGCCCCCCGAGGCCGCACTCGAGACTAAATACGCACGCAAGTGGCTCGACCAGGGAAAACCCATCTTTCACGCCCGATTCCTTCCGGACGAGACGTCCAGTCCTGCAGTCGACGCCTCTACGGGCGCGGCACCGGCTGTGCCGCCAGACACCCCCGCACGCTACGATGCTCCCCTCATCCAGAAAACACCCATGCAGCACGCCCTTCTTTCCGGGCGCCTACCGGCGCATCCATCGTTTGAAAAACAGGTCCACGCCTTCAGCGGGGGCCATGTGATCCTGCTCGAAGCCTTTCGCGCCATTGACACGCAGGACAGTCTGCTCTTCAAGGTCGTAACCGAGGAGCCGGATCTGAGGCAGGAGCTCCTCATTCAGGCCTGGCAGCGCGAAGAAGACGCGGTCCACGTCAGTTTGCAGGGTTTTGGCGAGCCTCTCTCGACGCCCGGTGTCCGCGAAGCCGTCCGTGCGGTCACGCTCTGGCTCGAGGGGCAGGGCCTGGCGGTCCAGGATACGTGGATCTGACGTAGTGTTGACTGGCCCTACCTTCACGCTGACGAGCTCTTTGATTTTACCCCGACGACAGAGCAGTAAGCATCGATATCGGTCCGTAGCACGAAGACCTGTTTCTTCAGCAGACGGGCCGCGATTTCGTGGCTGGCGGGGCGCGTCCTCTCCGCATATACTGGAGATGAGACAGTCAACGACAGTCATGGCAGGCTGTCGAGTACTTCTGGAAACAGCCCTGCCCATGGGGCTTGTTGATGTCAAGGTCTGCGCCGTCAACGATATCTGGTCCGGGTTGAAGCTCGTCGTTCGACAGGAGCTTCTTTGATGATCAGGCTCCCTTCACCGCTGTTTCATATATTCATTCGTACGGGTCAGATGCGCTGTTGGCCTGTCATTTCCTATCATACTCGTGGGCCGACGCATTGAAACAGACGTTCAGAATTGCGGCCGTGCAGGCCGCCTCCGTTTTCCTGGACCTCGACGCCTCCGTCTCAAAAGCGTGTCGATTGATTGAGGAAGCTGCGTCTGCAGGGGCGGAGCTGATCGTGTTTCCGGAGGCGTTCCTACCTGGCTATCCACTCTGGGTCTGGTTCATACCACCTGGAAAGACGCATCCGCTCAGAGCACTTTATACACGGCTCCACGCGAACTCGATTTCCATCCCAGGGCCCGAGGTGAGCCGACTGGCCCGGACCGCTGGAGAGCTTGGTGTAGCCGTGGCAATCGGTGTCAATGAAAAAAACACCGAAGCCAGTAATTCGACGCTCTACAACACGTTGCTCTACCTGGGTCCGAACGGCGAAGTCATGGGAAAGCACAGAAAGATGATCCCGACAGCGGGCGAACGCCTGGTCTGGGGGCAGGCGGCTGGATGTGATCTGGATGTATTCACGCTTCCATTTGCCAGGATCAGTGGGCTTCTCTGCTGGGAGAATTACATGCCCACAGCCCGCTATGCGTTGACGGCCTGGGGTGAGCAGATACACGTTGCTCCTACATGGGATCGAGGAGAACCGTGGATTTCTACCGTGCGTCACACGGCGAAGGAAGGACGATGCTTCGTCGTCAGCGCATGTCAGGCATTTCACAGGGACGATGTACCAGAGGATCTCGATTTCAAGTCCGACTACCTGCAGGACATCGAGGGCTGGATCAACCCTGGCTTGAGTCTGATTGCAGATCCTGACGGCAAGATTGTCGCGGGACCGCTTGAGGAAAAGGAAGGGATTCTGTATGCCGACGTAAACCAGGACCAACTTGTAGGACCGAGGTGGCAATTGGATACGGCCGGCCATTACGCTCGACCTGATGTTTTTGAGCTGCGGGTAAGGAGAGATCAGAGGCCTATTATTTCAACATACACCGATGGCGAAACCGGAGACATCGTTGAGCCTCACTGATGCTGGTTCTGGCCGGCAGAGAATGGTATCTGCGTTCGTCCTCTCGTCAGGCTTCGGAATGTGTCTATATTGGTGTCATGGACCCAGAACTGCTTAAAAAGGCGGCCAGGATGTCGAAGGAGGGCTTCGAGATCGAGAATCGGGTTCGCCGGGAAGAATTGAAGGGGCGAACGCATGAGAAATGGCTCCACGGCCTCCACGGTCTGTTCATGGTTTGCAAGCCGGGGACATCGCTGTTCGACGATGCTGCCCGTCTCCAGAAAGCGCTGACGGAAGAGGGCCTATCCTTCTGTTTCATCGGCGGAGTCGCACAACAACACTGGGGAGAACCCAGACAGACATCGGACCTTGATCTGGACATCCATCGCGAAATCGGAAATGAGAGTGCTGTACTGGCTGCCCTGCTGAGACACCTATCGTTCCGGGATGATGAGTCGAAGCCATTCTGGGATTCGCATCGCGTGTTTTTCGGATGCTCCCCGAACGGCTACGACGTAGATGTTTTTGTCGGCTTCACTCCATTCGAACGCAGGATTGCAGCTCGGGCCGTCAGTCAGGACTACGGACTGGGGCCTGTTCACACTACGCCAGATGCCGGCGTCATGTGTTGTTGTCCACGGCGAGCCTGTCGTGGGTATCTTGTCCTGATAATCTGATGGCACGCCCCTCATGGTAGAACAGGAACTGGATTTGGATTTCCGGCAGTTTTTCGAACTCTCGGCAGATCTGTGTTTCATTGCGGGTTTCAATGGCTACTTCAGAAAGGTGAATCGGGCCGTCTGCGATACACTCGGATACACCGAGGAAGAGCTGTACTCCCGCCCAATAGACACCTTCGTGTTCGAGGGTGACCAAGCTGCCACGGCGCGTTCCCGCGAGCACGTACGGAGTAAGCAAACCCTCTACCACTTCGAAAACCGCTACGTCACGAAGCAGGGCGAAATCGTGTGGTTGTCCTGGACTGCCAAGGCGGTCCAGTCGGAAAAACTCGTGCTTGCCATTGCCAAAAACGTGACGAATCGAAAACAACTCGAGTTCGAACGCACGGCGCTTATGGCCGAACTCCAGAAGGCCAACAGGGATCTCAAACAGCTCGGTCTGGTCGCATCGCACGACCTTCGCTCACCGGTTTCCAGTCTGATCATGGCGTTTGACCTCATCGATGTCAATGAACTTCCCGATGGGGAAACGAAAGATCTGATAAGCATGCTCAAGGAGTCCGGGCACAACATCCACGTTTCCCTGTCCCGCTACCTGGACATGCTGTCCGATGCGTCCGCGCCCAGTCCGACGATGGAAGAAGTAGTGCTGGATGAATGTTTGGGGCTCGTCCGAAAGAGTATTGCGAATCTGCTGGACCGATCGGGTGCAGCGATCAGGGCGGATTTCTCAGGGGCTGAGACGGTGTACTTCCATAAATCATCCATGGAGAGCATTTTCCTGAATTTGATTACGAATGCGGTCAAGTACGCACGCCCTGGGGTGCCACCGATCGTAGCCATCGGGAGTTCTCCGGGGCAGCTGGTCTTTTCGGACAACGGGCAGGGACTGGACCTTGATGAGGTCGGGGACCGTCTGTTCAGGCTGAACGAGACGTTTCACAGTCACCCTGACGCGAAAGGAGTAGGACTGTACCTGGTCAAGCGACACATGGAGCAGATGGGCGGCACGGTAACTGTCGAAAGCCGGGTAGGAGAGGGCACGTCGTTCACGCTCCGCTTTGCTGCATCCGCATGACGATCGCGAGGGCTATCCCCGCCTCAGCCGCCAGGGGCTGAACGCGCCCTGCCCGTTGGTTGCCAGTGGGGTGTCCGTTTTGCCGAACTGGTCCACGTACATGGCGGCGGCCATGGCGAGCACTTCGTCCGGCAACTCGTCTCCGCGCTTGAGCGCGGCCGGCGAAAAGTGCTGCTCCACGAAGTGCGTCGAAAACGTGCCGCTCGTGAACGCCTCGTGGTCCATCACGAAGCGGCAGAACGGAATCGTCGTGGCCACGCCCGCCACCTCGTACTCGTCAAGCGCGCGGCGCATCCGCCGGATGGCGGCGTCACGCGTGGGTCCCCAGGTGGTCAGTTTCGATATCATGGGGTCATATTCCATGGGGATGGTGCCGCCTTCCTCGACGCCCGCATCTACCCGGACCCCGGGCCCGGACGGGGCCACGTGGCGCATGAGCGGGCCGGGATCGGGCAGGAATCCGGAGCGGGGATCTTCGGCATAGACGCGGCACTCGACGGCGTGGCCGTGGATGGCGAAGTCGTCCTGTGTGTAGCCGAGCGCCTCGCCCGATGCCACGCGGATCTGTTCGGCGACCAGATCAAGGCCCGTGATCCACTCGGTTACGGGGTGCTCGACCTGCAGGCGCGTGTTCATTTCCATGAAATAGAACCGGCGATCGGCATCGACCAGGAATTCGACGGTACCGGCGCCGACGTAGCCGCACGAGCGCGCGGCGCTGACGGCGGCCTCGCCCATCTCGGCGCGCAGCTCGGGTGTCAATATGGCCGATGGGGCTTCTTCGACGACCTTCTGGTGGCGCCGCTGGATGGAGCATTCGCGCTCGAAGAGGTGCACTACGCCCCCGTGCGTGTCGGCCATGATCTGGAATTCAATGTGGCGCGGCTCGTCAATGTATTTCTCAATGAAGACGCGGCCGTCGCCGAAGGCGGACGTGGCCTCGCGGCGGGCGGCATCCATGGCGCCGCGGAAATCCTCGGCGCGGCGCACAATGCGCATGCCCTTGCCGCCGCCGCCGGCAGCGGCCTTGATCAGGATGGGGAAGCCGATCTCCTGGGCAATGGCGCCGGCCTCGTCCGCGTCGTCAATGGCATCGACCGTGCCCGGCGCCATGGGAACGCCCGCCTTTTCCATGAGCTTTCGGGCGGCTGTTTTGTCTCCCATGGCCCGGATGGCTTCGGCCGGCGGGCCAATGAACACGATTCCGGCATCATGGCACGCTTCGGCGAACTCCGCGTTTTCCGACAGGAAACCATAGCCTGGATGCACCGCATCGGCGCCCGTTTTCCGGGCCACCTCGAGCACGCGGTCCGCGCGCAGGTAGGAGTCGGCGCTCGCCGCGCCGCCCACGCACCAGGCCTCGGTCGCCATGCGCACGTGTGGGGCGAGGGCGTCGATGTCGCTGAAAATCGCCACGGTTTCGATCCCGAGTTCGTGGCAGGTGCGTATAATGCGGACCGCGATTTCACCCCGATTGGCGATGAGTACCTTTCTTATGGGGCGCAGGGAGGTGGATAAGGCGGAGCCTGAGTCTGCCATTTCGTCGGAGCGGATGATTTTGGCATGTTTTTTACGGCGCTACAAGGTACGTTTCAGTCAACATCCATGTCACAACAACCTAACCTGTACAAGATTCTCGGCGTCTCGGAAGATGCGTCGCCGGAGGCCATTAAAAAGGCCTACCGGACGCTCGCGCGTACCCACCATCCGGATCGAAACCCCGACAATCCGAAGGCGGAAGAGAAGTTCAAGGAAATCCAGGGTGCCTACGAGGTGCTCTCGGACGATGCCAAGCGAAAGGCATACGACCGCATGCGTCGAAATCCGTTTGCCGGACAGGGCCCCGGCGGCGGTGGTTTCGACCCGCGCACGGCCACGAGCGCCCACGACCTGAGCGACCTCTTCAACCAGATTTTCGGTGGCGGCAGCGCGATGGGAGGCGGAATGGGCGGCCGCGACCCCTTCGGCCCGGGGGGCACCGACCCGTTCGGTGGCGCGCGCGAGTACCGTCCGCCCCAACAGCCCGAGCAGCCGAAAAACCTGGACCTGAATCGCACCATCCGGCTCTCGTTCGAGCGCATGATGAAAGGCGGCGAAGCCCGCTTTTCGCTCTCCGGCCAGACCATCAAGGTTCCCTTCCCACCGGGCGTCCGGGACGGCTACAAAGTCCGCATCAAGGGGAAAGGACGCACGGAAGGCGGCCGCAAGGGAGATCTCTATGTGACCTTCCGCATATCTGACGAAGGCCGCTACCGGCGCGACGGTTACAACATCCTCACAACGATTGACGTCGATGCGCTCGATGCCATCGTGGGGGCGCGCTACGAACTTGAAGCACCGGGCGGAAAACGGCTCGATCTGGCCATTCCGGCGGGAACGCAGCACGGCGACAAGCTGCGCATCAGGGGCCAGGGCGTCCAGGCCGAGGACGCGCCCGGCGACCTGATCGCCGAAGTCCGCATCTCCATTCCCACGACGCTTACAAAAGCCCAGGTCGATGCCCTGAAGAAAATCCGCGGATAGTCGATAACAAAGGACATGAAGCACCATGTCCCCATATCCCGGTACGCGTCGTCCCCGCAGGCTGCCTTCCCGTCGGCTCTCGGCGCGGCCTGCCTGGTACTCGCCCTTCTTTTTCCGATGGATGCGGCGGCCCAGACCGATTTTTGGGCTGCGGTCGATGGGCCGTATGGCGGCGCCACCGTACGCGACATGGTCGACGTTCCGGGTGAGGGGGTTTTTGCAGCCACGACGGGCGGCATCTTCCGCGCCGTGGGTGCGCGCTGGGAGGAGGCATCGACGGGGCTGCTGACGAGCGATGTGCGCGATCTGCACGTGCGCGCCGACGGCACGCTGCTTGCCGCGACGCACGGCGACGGCATTTACCAGTGGAACGGCGAGGCCTGGGGGCGCCTTGCCCTCGCTGCGCAGTTCACGACGTCTCTTGCCGAAGCCCCGTCCGGCCGGCTGCTTGTTGCCACGCTCTCGGGCATCCGCTACTCAGACGATGGCCAGGCGTGGTTCGCGGCCTCGCTCGACGGCATCCAGGCGACGCCCCGCCGCGTCGTTTCGGGCGACACGTTTGTGTTTGCGGCCACGAACGCAGGGGTCTTCCGCTCGGCCGATGAGGGCGCGACCTGGGACTTTGCCTCCTTCGGCATGGCCACATTCGATGTTACGGCGCTCGCCGCGGGGCCGGCTGGAATTGTCTATGCGGGCGTTGACGGTGGGGCCTGCACCATCTACCGGTCGCGTGGCAATGCCAACCTCTGGACGTGCATAGAGCCCGTGACAGCCCCGGTCTCGGTAACCTCCCTTCTGGTGGATGCATCGGGGCGCGTGCATGCTGGCGGCTTCCGCCATGTATTCACGTCGCTTGACGAGGGCGATACGTGGTCGGCGCGCGTCGTGGCCCCGACCACGATCGGAGCCCTTGCCACGCAATACGGCGAGGACGGCGCGGAAACGCTCCTGGCGGGGACCACAGGAGCCGGAGTGTACAAATTATCACCCTCTACAGCGACATGGCAGCCCTCGCAGGACGGGCTCTTTGCGCCCATCCGGGATCTGCTCGTGCTGCCGAGCCTTGCGGTAGCCGCGACGGAAGGTGGTGTTTTCTACACCTCCGACCAGGGCCGATCCTGGCAACGCTTCAGCCCCGAGAGCCCGCTGCTCATCGACACGCGCACGCTCGCCGTCGATACCGACGGCCGGCTTCTGGCCGGCACCGTGTCGGGCGTGTGGCGATTGTCCGAGCCGGTCGAAAACGCATCGGCTGAACTTTTTTCCGCCACCTGGGAGTCTGTGGGACCGGCCTCCGGTCTACGCATCGGCGCCCTCACCGTGGGCCCCGATGGGCGGATCTGGATCGGGTACCATTCGGGGGTCCAGTACATGACTCCGGGTGGGTCCTGGACGGTCATGCCCATCCAGGGCGACGACGGGGCATTCCGTGACATCGGCGCAATCGGCGTCATGGAGAACGGCTCCCTGATTGCCGGTGCGGCGTGGGATTCGTGGCGGCTGCCAGCCCCACAGGTACCTTCATCGTCACAGGGCGCGGTCGTAGCGCCCTGGAGCCTCGTATCCACAAGTGAACTGCCCTGGTTTGACATCCAGACCATGGCCGTCGACGGAAACCGCGTACTGGCCGGCACGCGGTTCTCGGGCGTGCTGGAAACAACCGATGGCGGAGCAACATGGCGCCAGGCCGCGCCGGGACTCGGCGGGCAGGAGGACGTACAGGATATTGCGTTCGACCGGTTCGGCAACCCGTTCATAGCCACGTTCGGCAGCGGCATTTTTCAACTGAACCCGTTCACTCGCCGTTGGATACCGGCCAGCACCGGCCTCGGCAGCCACCTGCGCGTCCGCTCCATCGCGTTCGACTCGGCCGGCAACGCCTGGGCGGGCACCGTCAGTGGCGGCCTGTTTGCGCACCTGGTGACGAGCGTCGGGGTCGAAGAGGAAAGCGGGGCCGAGAACGCGCGCCGGGCGGGACCTGCAATCGACGTGTGGCCGAACCCGGCGCGCAACTACGTCAACGTCTCCATCACGGCCGGGCCAACCCCCGGCGCCGAAGTCCTGATTGAGATCTTCGATGTCACGGGCCGCCGCGTCGCATCTGCCGCCGACGTGCAGATTCCGACGAGCCACCTCGCGCCGGGCATCTACCTGCTGCGTGTGTCGCACGGCGGAAGTACGTCAACCAGGACGTTTATGGTGGCCAAATAAATGTAACAATTACTGTTACATTTAAAGTCGGCTTGCCGCTTGGCGCTGCCGATGGTAGGTTGGACAGAGCGATGCGTATCGCTCTGTAGTCCAAACACCTGACCCATCGCACATCCCATGCATATTGACCTTTCCGGCTCGAACATCCTGCTCACCGGCGCCAGCCGCGGTATTGGCGCTGAAATTGCTCGTCAACTCCATGCATCGGGCGCAACGCTCGCCCTGCACTACGGTCGGTCCAGGGACGAGGCCCAGGCGCTGGCAAATGAACTCGGCGCGCGGGTGCACCTGGTGCAGGGCAACCTGGAAGATCCCGAGGCCGTGACCGGGGTCTGGCAGGCCGCACTCAATGCGCTCGGCCGCATCGATGTCCTCGTCAACAACGCGGGCACGAGTATTCTCTCGTCCATTGATGAGGACGTGGCCACGTGGACAGCCGCCTGGCAGCGCACCATGAACGTCAATCTGCTGGCGAGCGGCATCCTCTCGAAGCATTTCATAGAGCACACGCTCGCCGGGCACGAGGCCGGCTTGCCAAGCGGCGGGCGCCTCATCAACATCGCCTCGCGGGCCGCATTCCGGGGAGATACGGCGGACTACATTGCCTACGCTGCATCGAAAGGAGGAGTGGTGGCCATGACGCGTTCCATTGCCCGCGCCTTCGGCAAGCAGGGCGTGAAGGCGTTCAACATCGCGCCGGGCTGGGTCATGACCGATATGGCCAAGGAATTCATGGATGCGGGCGGCGAGGAGACCGTGCTCTCGGAACTCGCGCTGCCGACCTTGACGCAGCCGAGCGATGTAGCTCCCACGATTGTGCTGCTCGCAAGCGGACTGGCCGACCACGCGACCGGTTGCACGATCGACATCAACGCCGCGAGTTACGTGCATTAGAAGGCTGTTGAAGACCCATTTCACACCCTTTGCGGCGCTCGCACCCTGTCAAACGCTGGTTTTTCAACAGCCTTTTAAGGCGATTGAAATCCTTGAGGAGCGTCATATCAGCCAAGCGGATCTGGCGTTGCGCAAGGGTCGCCCCAAGAAGACCATCAGCTCAGGCGTAGTGTTAACAGGCCTTAGATCATGAACGGGAAGGCGCCGATCACCCACGAAACGGCGCTGCAACTGGAGTTGGTGCTCGGCGTGCCCGCCGAGTTTTGGAATATGCGCGAAACGCACTACCGGGAGTTCCTTGCCCGGACAGAGCAGCAGGCCGGACTGGCCGCCCACCGGGACGGGGCACGGAAATTCCTGCGTAAGCAAATGACTGATTTGGGCTTCATCCCCAAGGCCAAAGAACCCGAAGACGAGGTGCGTTGTCTCCTGCAGTTTTTTGGAGTGAGTTCCCCGGCACAGTGGGAGGAGGTAAACAACAAATACGAGGTGGCCTTTCGCAAATCGGCCACGGTTCAAGCCAACCCTCATGCGCTCAGTGCTTGGCCGCGTGCCGGTCAGGTGGAGGCCGAGTCCATGCGACTTGGCGATTACGACGTGAAGGCGTTCAAGGATTGCCTGACGGCCGCACGCTCGCTGACCACGGAAACCCCGGAGGCCTTCCAACCCGCACTGAAGGCTTCATGCCCGGCCGCAGGTGTGGGCGTGGCTTTCGTGCCGCAACTTCCGAAGTCAGCGGTGAGTGGGGCGACGCGGTGGTTGAGCCCGGATCAAGCGCTCATCCAACTGTCTCTCAGATACAAGACCAACGACCATCTCTGGTTCACGTTTTTCCACGAAGCAGCCCACGTCCTGCTTCATGGAAAGCGGCAGATATTCCTGGAAAATGGAACGTCAAACGATGAGCTCGAAAGAGATGCGGATAAATGGGCAGCTGACTTGCTGATCCCCCCGCCGGCGTTCGAGGAGCTGTCCCGGTGGACACGGTACACGAGGGACAGCATCACCGGATTGGCCAGGGAGCTCGGAATTGCACCCGGAATCATCGTGGGCCGCCTGCAGCACGAAGGGCGGCTG
>PCUY01000005.1:25497-28020 GCA_002787815.1 Bacteroidetes bacterium CG12_big_fil_rev_8_21_14_0_65_60_17
CAAGGCATTTCCGCGCGACAAATGGCAACATCAAGATGGTTATGTCGTCTTGCGGCATAGCAACCAATCTTTCAGACCGCCATGCATTCTGTTTACGCTGCCCTGCTGCCTGTCGCACGCCTCCGGCTTCTGCTTCCACTGCTGGCGCATTCATTCTTCGGGGCCAATGCCGTTCAGGCACAGACACCGCCCCCGCAGGCCATCCTCCAACAGGCGAACCAGATGATTTTCCAGGGGCGGACGGCGGCGGCCAGCGCGGCCGAGCGCCATGTCGAAGCCGTAGAGGCCTACGAACGCGCGCACGAGCTTTCCGGAGGCGCGCCCGGTCTGGCGTTGCCGCTTGGCTCGGCGGTCGCCATGACGGGGGACCTGGACCGGGCTTTCGAACTCCTGCGCGATGCGGAGGAGTCCGGTCAGGTGGACATCACCTCAGTCGGCGGCATGCCGGCCGCCGGCGTACTCAGCGCAGATCCGCGCTGAGCCGAACTCATGCCGACGCCCGAGGAATTCGCGCATCCGTTCATGGAGCCAAAGGATGCTGAGCCCAATTCAGCAGGGAGCATTGATATCCTGCTCGACATTCACGGCGAAGCCCCGGGCGACGTGTTCGGCTGGATTGCCCGCCGGATTGGCGACGTGGATGGGGATGGCGTGGCGGACTTCACTACGAACTCCAATGGCCGGGCCCAGGCCGAGAGCACGGGCGCATCGGAAGCCTGGATTCTGGTGGGCGCGCCCGGTCACCAGGGTGGCGGCCTGGCGTATCTCTATAAAGGCGTCGGCAGCTCACCCGAATTCGTACTCCGGCCCGATGCGGGCGCTGCCCAGTTCGGCGGCATGTTCATGTCGGTCGTCGGCGACGTGAACGCGGACGGTACGCTGGACCTGTACGTGGCAGACTGGGCAGACAGCAGCGCGGCGCAGGGCGTCGGCAAGATCTACGTATTCTCGGGGGTGGACGGCTCGGTCCTTCTGCGCAAGGCCGGCGAGGCGGCGGGCGACGGGTTCGGGATCGGGGTGGCCGATACGGGCGACGTCAACGGCGATGGCCACGACGACCTGCTGGTCGGGGCTTGGCAGCACGCATCGGTCACGGGAGATGTCCCCGGCGAAACCCTCGGATTCGACACCACGCATGTGGGCGATGTGGACGGCGACGGGCACACCGACTTCCTGGTCACGTCCGCCTACAGCGCCGTGAACGGCTACCGCAGCGGCCGCGTCTTTATCCAGTCGGGGGCGTCGTTCCGGGACATGGGTCAGTGAGCAGCTGAAAAGGACTTCAGCCCGAAATGTTGGGCAAACGGATCGAAATCCCGGTCCGAATACAAAAGCGGGAATCCGTTGTCGATGCAGAACCCGGCGATGATGATGTCGGCGGTCTTCGGGATGGTGATGCCTTTCTTGCGAAGCATGCGGAAGTAGTTGGCGCTTTGAACGGCGCGCGATGCGCCGAGCATGTCGAATATGGTCAGTGACGCCAACCGGATCCTGGTTTTTCTGTAATCGGCATCCGAGCGGATTCCTTGCAGGATTTCAATGAGGATGATGTCGCCGATTCCTACTTGTTCAACTCCCAGGATGGATTCCAGCGCATCGCATTCCCTGGTTGGGTGGCCGTTGAAGAAATCGATCCAGACACTCGTATCTACAATGATCATGCATCCGTTCGCAGTCGATCCAGGTCGCCTTCCCACTCGACCTGCCCGCGGAGCGACTTGATCTTGGCCTGCTCACCAAGTCGAATGAGGGTTTTAAGTCCCAGTTCTACGGCTTCCCGTTTGGTCTTGAGACCAGTGATTTTGAGGGCTTTCTGCATGAGGGTGTCGTCAATAACGATGTTGGTACGCATAGCCTTCTCGATGTGTATGAATCATCCAAAACATACACACTTGCAAGGCACCGGGTTTCAGCTGCGGCTCAAAACCAGTCGGCTGGGTACCTGTAGACCCCGCATCATCGAATCCATAACCCTATGTCCAGAGTCTCCCCCATCTTGTCCAGAATGTGTGACAGCCATCATTGTAATGTTATTGAGCACAGCATCCGCTACGCAATCTCTCCTCAATAGCACAGCCCAAATGCAACCATGAAATCCAATGCCCTGACCTTCATCGCTCTGTTGACCGCGCTCAGCATGGTGACCTTCGGCTGCTCCGATACTTCTACGGACGCACTTTCTTCCAGCAATGACGACAGTGTCCAAATTGCTCTCAGCAAGGGCAAACCCAGCGGAGGAGGCGACGGCGGAGGCGACGGTGGAGGCGACGGCGGAGGCGACACTGCGCCGAGAACCGTCAGTGCCGACGTGGTCGCGGATGCGGACTTTGTGTCTGTGGATCCGCAGATTGCCTCGACGTGCTCCGGCAGGGTTACGGAGAACTTCGGTGTCATCTTTGGCGAAATAGGCTCCCCTGAGAACTGCCTCGACCTGACGTTTGACAGCGTCTCGCTCACCGACGACGTGCAGTTGAACGTGAAGACGAAAAATGGCTACATCACGCAGGTTTTGCTGCGTGGACA
>PCUY01000005.1:28034-28635 GCA_002787815.1 Bacteroidetes bacterium CG12_big_fil_rev_8_21_14_0_65_60_17
CTGACGGTATCATGCACGAGAGCGAGACCATCACAATCGATCCACCCGTCGAAATAAACCCGGCCGGTTTCACCTTTCATATCCACGCCGTCGATGTGCCCGTGTGGAGATTGTCAGGGCACCTGCGCGGCAAGCGCGTCGAGGTGATTGGTACCGCCACCATCGGCGACGTCGTCTACCACGCGCCGTGAGCGTGTCTCCGTCCTGACGTTCGAGTCCGTTGGGCCGTAAATGTTATGTAGTTGGCTCATGCTGAACCCCGTGTCCGTCAGGCGCGGGGTTCAGCATTTGTCTCTGTCGCTACAGTGCCACCATTCCCATTACTGAGCCAGTCTGCGGTACAGCTCCCTGTTCTTGGCAAGGATGCGGGTGGCGATTTCGTCGAAATCACCGGCGGGCTGACGGGCGACATGGTCCGTCATGCGGCTGATGTACTCCTCGACAGACAGGTTCAGCTCAGCCGCCAACTCCTTGAGTCGCAGTAGAGTATCGTCGGAAATTGGAATGCTGAGCGTGGTCATGATGCGAATTTAACGTTCATGCGCCGTCTGGTTTCCGAAATGGGGCTTGACACATTCAGCCTGGTCTGAATACAACAAGC
>PCUY01000037.1:0-1526 GCA_002787815.1 Bacteroidetes bacterium CG12_big_fil_rev_8_21_14_0_65_60_17
GACTCTGCTCCGTATGGCAGCCGTATAAGACCAAAGCAATGTAACTTCCCAACATCATACTTGACAATGTCCTGCTACATCAGATGCCCGATTTTGCAGTGGCAGACCTCGTTGGTATGCCGCTGGAAATCATTCCGGTCGGTGACCGACTTGTTTCGGTTGACATTGGTGATTCCACGGTCTTCAGATGGTATGATCTTGCGACGCCATCCATCCATTACGATTTCGGGCGCAGGGGCCGAGGGCCCAACGAATTTACTCGGCCGTGGTCATTCCTGGGTCTGCGTGGAGAGCAAATTGGCGTCGTAGACGCAGCCAACAGGACGTTCTCTGCGGTTGACATGAATGCGCTCGCCGTTATCCATCAGAGAACCATCTCAGCAGAGGGTCTTCCGCTGTATGCCGTTGATTCTGGCCCCGATACCCATGAAATATCAGTTGGGGGAATATTTGCCGATGCGAGATTGATTCGTGTCGATTCGTCGGGGGCTGTGATTTCAAAGATTGGCGAGTTACCGTCACCCGGAGACGGCTTCCGCAATATGCAACCTCGTCACTTCAGCGGAAAATACGCAGCGCATCCCGCAGGGTCGATGTGGGCCGTCGCGCTGGAACGCGTGGACATCATTGAACTATGGACGGACTCGGGGGAACTGAGGCACGTGACGGTGGGGCCTCGATTCGTGGACGAGGTCAGTAATACTTCTAACGGCTATCGTTCGATCGCGGCAACGTCCTCGGCCATTTTCGCACTCCTTGTGAATCCAGATTATAACGGAGACTCAGCCGTTGGCCACGATCTTGTAATTATCGATTGGGACGGTCTGCCGATCAATCGTTTTTCGCTGGACGGCGAATTCTTTCATATCGCGGTGGAGACGGATGGTCTGTATCTGTATGCGTCGCGCCACTTCCCATACCCCGCAATCGGGCGCATTCCTGTCCAGGATCTGTTACCGTGGGGCCTGCCACGCCATCGCTACGGCTATGTCTTCCCGAAACGTGAAGACGACGTCCCATGTGTTTTGACCAGGGCCAACGACGCGTACGTGGCGCCACCCACAAATATCGAAATCTCCGTCTCCGCCGCCTCCTTCCGTGGCGGGCGTGGTGTCAATCAGTAGTTGTTTCGGGCTGGTGCGAAGGCCGGTTCCGGAGCCCTTGAGTACGGCTTCCTTGATGGTCCAGACGGCGTGAAGCTGCTCGTGCATCGTGGGAGCCAGGTGCATCAGATGCGGCCGCTCATCCGGATGTGTAATGTACTCGAGGAGGCGGTCCGTGCGCGGCTTCATGGTCTCCATATCGACCCCGAGAGGATGCTCGCCACTGACGACGATGGCGTTTTCGCCAGAGTGTGCGAGCGACACCCGTAACGCAGGCATTGCAGGGACATTCAATATCAGGCGTCCACTGTCGTGTATCCCGATGGGCACGTGCTGCGGATCCATGCCAAGCCGCTCGCCCAGGTGTCGTCGCAGGACCAATCGGCCCAGCGTAAAAAGGCGCCGGCGGGCCTCGTTCCTGAA
>PCUY01000037.1:1541-23911 GCA_002787815.1 Bacteroidetes bacterium CG12_big_fil_rev_8_21_14_0_65_60_17
ACACGTGCCGCTACAGCGTCCCAATCCACGACGTTCCAGAATGCAGAGATGTAGTCTGGTCGACGGTTCTGGTAGTTGAGGTAGTACGCATGCTCCCAGACGTCCAGTCCCAGCACCGGCGTATGGCCCTGCATGAGCGGAGAGTCCTGATTTGCTGTGGAGTATACCTTGAGGGCACCATCGGCGACGACAAGCCATGCCCAGCCGGAGCCAAAACGCGTGGCAGCGGCGTTTGAAAACTGCTCCTTGAATGCATCAAAGGAGCCGAACGTCTTTTCAATGGCCTTACCGAGCGATCCCGAAGGGTTGCCACCACCGTTAGGCGACAGGACACTCCAGAAGAGCGAGTGGTTGGCGTGGCCACCTCCGTTGTTGCGGACAGCGCCACGGATGTTCTCGGGAACGCTCTCAATACCTCGAAGCAGGTCTTCAACGGACTTTGCGGACAGCGCATCGTGGCCCTCGAGAGCCGCATTCAGCTTGGCGACATACCCGGCATGGTGTTTTCCGTGGTGGATTTCCATGGTCCGGGCATCGATATGCGGTTCGAGAGCGTCGTGGGCGTAGGGAAGATTGGGTAGGGTATATGCCATTGGTGTTGGTGGGACGGTGAGTAGGAAATTGCACTGATTATTCAGATTCCTCGTACGAGCAACGACCTCCTGATGTTTTCAAGAGAGTTTTAAGAATCCAAAACGTATCAGGTCCTATCCGAAGAACGTGCCTGTCAGGTCCCAGGCAAACGTGCTGACACCGAGAATGACCAGAAGGACCGTGCATAGAACGAGTACACCGCGCGTCATCAAGGGTATGGCGAACGTTTCGCCGGCTGCGGCACCTGGTTCACCGTCGCGGGCGTCCTTCATGAAAAAGACGACCAGAACGCGAAGGTAGTAATACGCCGAAACGGCGCTGGCCAGGACACCGGTGATTGCCAACCATACGAGGCCGGCATCGATGGCGGGTGCGAAGACGGCCCATTTGCCGAGAAATCCGGCGAGCGGCGGAAAGCCGGCGAGCGAAAACATGAAAAATACCATCGTCCACCCCAACAGCGGGCGGCGATAGCCCACGCCGGCCAGGGAATCGAGACTCTGCGTGCTGCCCTGGGCATCGTCCCACTCAAGTTGACTCATGACACCGAAGGCGCCGATGTTCATGACCGTATAGACGAGCAGGTAGAACAGGGCACCGGAATATCCTTCAGGAGTGCCGGCAGCGAGCGCAACCAGAATGTAACCGGCATGGGCAATGGATGAATATGCCAGCATGCGCTTGACGTTCGACTGCGAGAGCGCGAGAACATTGCCAATAACCATGGTGATGAGAGCGAAAACAGCCAGCACACCGGCCCATCGCTCGGGCGGGAGGGCCAACACGAGCACGGTGATCAGCGCCGCAAAAGCAGCCGTTTTCGATGCCGTTGACATGAAACCGACGAGCGGTGTCGGGGCGCCCTGGTACACGTCTGGTGTCCACATGTGGAACGGGACGGCGCTGACCTTGAAGAGGAAACCCACGAGCAGGAGCGCAACACCTGCCCAGAACATGACCGAGCCGCTACCTGCGGCCACCTGCATCTCCGGAAGATTCATGGTGCCCGTTGCACCATAGAGCAGCGCCATGCCGTAGAGGAAAAACCCTGTGGAAAAGGCACCGAGCAGGAAATATTTCAATGCGCTTTCAATGGCGCCCTGGTTTTTGCGAACCAGACCGGTCAGGATGTAAAGACACACCGACATGGTCTCAAGACCGACAAAGACGGTCACCAGGTTGTTCGCGGCGCCGAGCATGAGCATTCCGGCGGTGGCGAACAGCACCATGGAATAGACTTCTCCGATGTGCATATCAAGCCGCTTCAGGTACGGCATGGCCAACACGACCGACAGGATACCGCTGCCCAGAATGAGCAGGTTAACGAAAGCCGCGGCGCTGCCAATGCGGAGCATACCGTGGAATGCCGTCCCGTCCGCTGACAGCGCGGGAATTTCCACGAGAAAAGCCAGGACAAGCGCCGCGAGCGTAATCAGCGGCGTTGCCATATGCCGGTTCCGGTAGGCGTCGAAGACGACGACGACCAGGCCTGCCAGCGACACAATGACAAGCGGAAGGGCCGCAGCAAGGTCAGCCCACATCGAAGAATATGCCTGCGAAAGATCCATGGTTTATACCCAGCTCAGAGAGTCTATGCGCCCGGCCAGTTCGATGTCTTTGTCCGATACCTTGTTGCCGGCATCGTGCGTAGTGAGGCGGATATCCACCCGGTTGTATACGTTCGATATCTCGGGGTGGTGCTTGAGCGCCTCCGCTTCAAATGCCACTCGGACCATGAAGCTGACGGCTTCCTTGAATGATCCAAAGGTGAACGTCCTTGAGAGTGCATCGTCTGCATGCGTCCATCCCGGGAGCGTGCGCAGCTTTTCTGCGATCTGTTCGGTTGTCAGTGCGCTGTTCATAGTATCCACCCGCTGTAGAAGACGATGTAAATCACGAAATAGACAGGAAGAAGGATCGGGATGGAGTAGCGGACGATGTAACCCATGAAGGACGGGGTCTCCACGCCATTGGATTCAGCGATGGCCTTGACCATGAAGTTGGGGGCGTTACCGATGTAGGACATGGCGCCAAAGAATACAGCTGCAACAGAAATGGCTTGGAGGTAGATGGCGGAATTGAGCGACTCAGCGAACGCATTGACCGAGGCCGGGTCGTTCACATCCATACCGAATTTGCCCATGGAGGCCGCCAGGAAGTTGAGGTACGTTGGGGCATTGTCCAGAATGCCCGACAGGGCGCCCGTGCCCCAGTAGAAGAGTCCTACTGTGAGAGAATCGGCGTTCTGGGACGCGAAATTCGAGATGAGCTGCAGCGCAGGCTGCATGGTTGCGAATATACCAAGGAACAGCCAACCGACCTCGCGGATGGGCTCGAAATTGAATTCGTTCTTCTCCATGGCCGTCTTGTCGGCCGTCTTGAAGGCCAGGAATGCCACGGTGAACATGATGATCTCACGAATGCCGAACGGGACGCCGAGCAGATAATGCAGGTCGGGCACCCACGGGAATACGTTCGGGTCAATGAAGACCGAGATGATGATGATGGCAACCCAGAAGAAGCTCTTGGATCCTTCGAGGGAGACAATGGGCTGTCCGGGAACAGCATTGGGCGACTCCGCCTTGTTGCGACTGTCCAGTACATAGAATACGAGCAGGATCAGGGCCGTTGCCGGCAGCCAGATGTACCACACATGAGTAAACGTCCAGAAGAACGGCACGCCCCGCAGGAAGCCCAGGAACAGCGGGGGATCACCGATGGGCGTGAGCGCGCCGCCCACATTGGCCACCAGGAATATGAAGAAAACAATGTGGTAGGCCTTGAGTCGTCCCTTGTTCAGCCGCATGTAGGAGCGTATGAACAGCATGGCCGATCCGGTCGTGGCAATGATGTTGGCAATCACCGACGCCGAAAAAAGCAGGACGACGTTGTTGAGCGGAGTGCCCTTGGCGTTGATACTTACGAAAATGCCACTGGCCGCAATGAAGAGTGACGCGACGAGGGCAATAAAAGACAGGTACTCGCTTGCTGCGTGCTCGACCGCAATTGGTGAGTCGAGCACAAAAATGTAGTACAGTCCCACAAACAGGCCCAGGACAACCGAATACTTGGGATAGTGGTGGTGCCAGTGATGAGCGAAGAACAGCGGTCCTGTCGCTATCATGATGAGTAGCGCTGCGAACGGCAAGACCAGCCAGGCGGGCGGCAAGGGACCATGGTCATCATCGGCGTGCTCCTGGGCAGCAGCCTGCTCCTGCAATACCTCCTGCGCCGGGGCTGCATCCACGGACGCGGAAACAGGTTGCACGGGGCCCATGGCAAGGGCCAACAGCAGGAAAATCGATGTCAGAGCGGCGTGGCGCATGGAGTGTTCGGTTCAGTCCTGGATCAGTCCCGGTTCACGGCAGATGGCGGAGCGTCGGCAGCCGATATGGCACCAGCCATTTCTTCCGCAGCCAGCCGCTTTGTTTCAATGGTCTCGAGCAGCTGCTTCACGGCGGGCTCGCTCTTGGCCAGAAATGGAGACGGTGCCAGTCCCATGACGACCATGAGCACAGCCATCGGAATCAACAGGCCGAGTTCGCGCCTGTTGAGGTCCGGCATATCCCGGTTCTCGTCGCGGTTGAGCGTTCCCCAGAACATGGCGTAGACCATGTAGAGTAGATACACAGCAGCAAGAATTACCCCTGTCGTTGCAATTACAACCAGCCACGGACTGGCGAGCAATGTACTGCTGAACGACCCGATAAGAATCAGGAATTCGCCCACGAAACCGTTCAATCCCGGCAGTCCGGCCGACGCCAGCACGGACAGGACCATGAAAAATGTCAGCACCGGCACGGATTTGGCAATACCACCGAAATCAGACATTTCGCGCGTGTGGCGTCGTTCGTACAGCATACCCACGATGAGGAAGAGCGCGCCCGTCGAAATGCCATGATTGATCATCTGGATCATAGCGCCCTGCATGGCTTCCACGTTGAACGCGAAAATGCCGAGTACAACAAATCCGAGGTGGCTCACCGACGAATAGGCAACCAGTTTCTTGGCATCGGTCTGGGCACGGGAAACCAGGGCTCCGTACACAATCCCGATGACGGCCAGAACTGCGAACAGCATGGCATAATCCTGCGCTGCGTTCGGAAAGAGCGGAAGGCAGAACCGGACCAGGCCGTATGTGCCCATCTTCAGCAGGACACCCGCCAGAACCACGGAGCCTCCGGTTGGCGCCTGGACGTGGGCGTCGGGAAGCCAGGTGTGCAGCGGAAAAAGCGGCACCTTGATGGCGAAGGCCAGCGCGAACAGGAGAAACAACCAGTTCTGTGTGCCAAGGGGCATGTTGAAGGCCACCAGCTTGTACCAGTCGGTCGTGAACACACCGCCGTTGATGGCATCACCGGCCGCATAACCCAGAAAAATCAGCGCTACCAGCATGAGAAGCGATCCAACGAGCGTATAGATCACAAACTTGACAGCCGCATACACGCGGTTTTCACCGCCCCATATTCCTATGATGAAATACATCGGAATGAGGGTGATCTCGAAAAAGATGTAGAACAGGAAGACGTCAAACGCTGCAAAAACACCTGTAACCCCGGTTTGAAGCACGAGCAGCAATGTGTAGTAGGGTTTGTGATTCTTGCCGATGTAGGTCCAGGAGGAGAGCACGACGATCGGGCCGAACAGCGTTGTGAGCATGATGAGCAGCAGGTTCAGCCCATCTATCCCCACGAAATACTTGATGTCCATGCTGTCGGGAAACCACAGATCACTGATCTGAGACAACTGCGGGACGGCCTGGGTAGATACAGCGGGGTCGAACTGGATGTACAGTCCGAGTGACAGCAGAAACGTTGCCGATGTCACCAGGAGTGCAGACCAGCGGATGGCTGACTCGCTTCGTGCCAGCATCGTCAGTACGGCTCCTGCCAGCGGTAAGAAAATGATCAAAGAAACCATGTGTCCCTAGAATAGCATGAGCCAGACGATGAGTACGACGCCGAAAACAATGCCGGCGGCATAGGATGGAACGAGGCCGGTCTGCAGGTACTTCAGCATGAAGCTCAAGGCCCGCGTCAGAAAGGCTACGCCGTTTACCAGGCCATCCACGATGTATTTGTCAAACGGGGCGAATACATACCGGGCACCACCGATGACGGGACGGACGACTGCTTTCTCGTAGGCTTCGTCGACGAAATATTTGCCCTGGAACAGGCGCCAGAGGCCACCAAATCGGGCCTGCAGGGCGTCGTCGAAGGAAAGTCCCTGCCTTGTGTACCAGCGCCAACCGAGAATCACACCCACAACGGCTATGCCGGAGCCAAGTGCAACCAGTGCCCATTCGAGGGCCAGCGCGATGTGACCGTCAAAAACGCGTTCGGCCACGGGACCGTGCTCTCCCGCGAGCCAGTGATGTATCCAGTTCAGGTCGCCGTGCGCGATGATCGCAGGAATGCCCAGGAAGCCTCCCACCACCGACAGGCCGGCAAGTACCCAGAGGGGCACGGTCATGGATGCGGGCGATTCGTGTGGATGCAGCCGGTCCGCATGGGGCCAGCGTGGCGCTCCTTCAAATGTGAGGACGTAGGCGCGGATCATGTAAATAGCCGTCAACAGCGCGGTTGCGACCCCAACGCCCCAGACGAACCAGGCGGCCGGGAAGCCGAACGATGCAGCCTCGAATGCCTTGAATAGGATTTCATCCTTTGAGAAAAATCCGGACAGCAGGGGAATACCGGCAATGGCGAGCGTCGAAATCAGAAACGTCATTCGCGTGGCCGGCATGAACTGCTTCAGCCCGCCCATGGTACGCATGTCCTGCGGATCGAGTTTGTGTCCGTGGCCATCGTGCTCGAGTTCATGCTCGACGTGATGCATACCGTGGATGACGCTGCCCGAACCAAGAAACAGGCAGCCTTTGAAAAACGCGTGCGTCATGACGTGGAATATGGCCACGTAGAAGGCTCCGACCCCTGTGGCTACGAACATGTAGCCGAGCTGCGATACCGTGGAATAGGCCAGGACTTTCTTGATGTCGTTCTGCGTGATGGCAATCGTTGCGGCTACCAGGGCGGTCGTAGCGCCAACAATGGCAATGAGCGTCATGACTCCTGGAGCCAGCAGCACCAGGGGCGAAAGACGGGCCAGCAGGTACAGTCCTGACGTCACCATGGTTGCGGCGTGGATGAGCGCCGAGACGGGAGTTGGCCCCGCCATGGCGTCGGGCAGCCACGTGAAGAGCGGGATCTGCGCCGATTTACCTGTCGCACCCATGAAAAGCAGGAAGACGGCGACTGAGAGCATGGTGGGATCCATGCTCTCACCGCCTGCAATGAGCGAGCTCACGTCGAGCGAACCGACTTCCCGGAACAGAATGAACATGGCCACCAGGTAGGCGAAGTCACCAATACGGTTCATGATGAACGCCTTGTTGGCAGCCGCACTGTTGGCCAGGTTTTTGTACCAGAAGCCGATGAGGAGGTACGAACAGAGACCTACACCTTCCCATCCAAGGAACAGCACCACCAGGTTGTCTCCCAGGATCAGGTTGAGCATCATGAAGATGAACAGGTTCAGGTAGGCGAAAAAACGCCAGAATCCGTCATCACCGTGCATGTAGCCGATGGAGTATACGTGTATCAGGCTGCCTACGCCGGTGACCACAAGTCCCATCAGAAGCGACAGTTCGTCAATGCGGTACGCAAAATCCACCGTCAGGTCACCCGCTGCCATCCACGTGAAAAGTCGTGTTACGACAGCCGTTCCATCGTAACCCAGGAAGAGGACGACAAACGCCAGGAAAGGCAGCGCCACCATGGCCGTGCCAATGAGGCCAATCAGGCCCTCGCGGTCCCTCCAGGACGGGAGGAACAGACCCAGAAGGCCGTTTATCGCGGCACCAAGGAGCGGCAAAAACAGAATGACGTGAATCAGGGAAACGGAATCCATTACACTTCTAATATTTGAAGAGATTGAACTCGGTCACGTCAATGGTCAGCTTGCCCCGGAAGGCCGCGATAACCAGTGCCAGGCCAATGGCGGCCTCCGCGGCTGCGACCGCCATGACAAAAAACACCAGTATCTGGCCGGATGGGTTACCCATGGCCTGGCTCAGGGCGACAAGCGTGATGTTGACAGCGTTGAGCATGAGCTCGATCGACATGAGCATGACGATCACATCCCTGCGGAACAGGAACCCGATCACTCCCATGGTAAACAGGATGGCGCTCAGGTAGAGATACCAATTGAGGGTGATGTCCATCAGACAGGCTTGCGTTTGGAGAGCATGACGGCACCTACTGTTGCCGCGAGCAACAGGATACCGATCATTTCAAATGGCAGGGCGAACTCCACAAAGAGTGATTTGGCGAGTGTGTTGGCGGTGCCGTTGGCCGCCGATACCTGCAGTGACTGTGGTTCCGGAAGCAGGTCCAGGCTGGATGTGACGACAAACGACAACATGGACAACAGGCCCATGCTGAGAATGTATGCAATTCCTTTCCGCCACTCAAAGCGCCTGACGTCCGGAAGTGCGGCCAGATTGAGGAGCATGATGACGAAAAGGAAGAGGACCATGATGGCACCCGCGTAGACCAGAACCTGGATGACAGCAATGAAGGTCGCGTTCAGGGTCAGGTAAATTCCCGCCACGCAGAAAAGATTGAGAATCAGCCACAGGGCGCTGTTGACCGGGTTACGGGAGACGAGCATACCAAACGCGCCAAAAATGGCGACGGTGGCGAGCACGAAAAACAATATCTGGGCAGCCATGGTGGTAGGGCGGGGTCGGGTATATCGGGGTCGAAGTTAGCGACCTGTCCGTTGGGCGGCAAGAAAAAATCCGATAAAGACCCGATCGTATATTTGGCGAATGACACTGACCGACATACGACTGCGCAGGGAAGCCTGGATATTGGATCTACTTCCTCTGCTTGAGGATTTGCCGGGAAGTGCGCCGGCCATGGCACTGCGCGTTCCGGGGCGTGTGGAACTGTTGGGAAAGCATACGGACTATGCGGGTGGCGTGAGCATGACGTGTGCATCCACTCGGAAAATGACCGGTGTGGCTGTCAGGACGGATCGGCCTGTGTTCGAGATGTTTGACGCAACGAGTGGTCAGCGCATGGCCCTGAATCTGACACCCCCGCCGGAAATGCAGGGGTGGTATGCCTATCCATCGGCCGCGGCAAGGCGATTGCTTTCGCATGTGCCTGCCCCCTCTACGGGGGTACGCCTCGTGTTCCGGGGAAATATTCCGTCGGCAGCCGGGATGAGTTCGTCGTCGGCGCTCCTGGTGCTGTCGGCTTTGGCTCTTTTCATGGTGCCCGAGGTGGCATCGAACCCCAGACTGAGCGAGTCTGTCAAGACGCCCGATGCGTTCTGCGCCTTTCTGGGTGCCATCGAATCCGGATATGACTTTGGCTCCATGACCGGTGGCAGTGGAGTCGGGCTGCGCGGGGGATCCCAGGATCACACAGCGATACTGATGGGCCGGGAGAGAGAAGTCGGTCTCTTCGGGTACCATCCCGTACAGCGACTGCATTCCCTTGCTTGGCCGGATGACATGCGATTACTGGTGGGCGTAAGCGGCGTGGCGGCACCGAAGGCCACATCGGCTCGGGAGAAATACAACAGGGCATCGGACCTGGCGCGCCGACTCGGTGGGGAATTCGCCCGCCGTCACGGCACGTCGCCGCCTGTTATGGGTGCCATGATTGAATCCGATGCCTTCGACGAGAGCCATGTGATTGAACTCATTGATGCCATTGCAACAGGGGTGGACGACAGAACGGCACTTTGGCACCGGTTCGCACAGTTTCACGACGAGTGTACGGTGGTGATTCCCGGGGCCCTCGACGCCTGGGAATCCGGAGATTGGGAGGCCTTCGGGACACTGGTGTCGCGCAGTCAGGAAATGGCCGGCTCCTGGCTTGGAAACCAGGTGCCAGAGACGGATCGCCTGGTGGAGATGGCACTGACATCGGGTGCCGTCGCGGCTTCCTCGTTCGGTGCAGGTTTTGGAGGAGCGGTGTGGGCCATGGCACGCTCAAACGACGCCGAGACGGTCCTCGAACGCTGGAAATCGGCGTATTGCGTTACTTTTCCCCAGCATCGCATTCATTCCGATTTTTTCTTTGACGAGCCCGGCCCCGGCGTTGTTGTACTGGGAGCACCGGGGCCACTGGCGTCCCTGCTACCCTGACGCATTGCAAGGCGTGGGGAACCGAGGCGTGTTGCATGGCGTGTCTATCGGCTGAATCCTTATTGCAGCGCCAGGGCGTCGCATCCATCCTGTTCACTCTTATTTTACAAGTTCATGGCACAGCAGATACCTGTCACGATCGCCCGCGGCGACGGCATTGGACCCGAAATCATGGAAGCCACGCTTCTCATACTGGATGCGGCCGGGGCTCCTTTGCGCTATGACGAAATAAAGGTGGGAAAGGAGATGTTCGAGGAGGGGCACACCTCCGGTCTGGCTCCCGATGCGTGGGATGTAATACGGCGCAACAAGGTATTTCTCAAGGCTCCCATCACGACGCCACAGGGAGGCGGGTACAAGAGCCTGAATGTGACCATCCGCACGTCGCTCAGCCTGTACGCAAACGTGAGGCCGTCCAAATCCTATGCGCCGTTCGTGACGAGCAAGCACCCGACCATGGACCTGGTGATTGTGCGGGAGAATGAGGAAGACCTGTATTCGGGTATTGAGCATCAGCAGACGAACGAAGTGGCGCAGGTGTTGAAACTGATTACGCGCCCGGGTACGGAGCGTATTGTCCGATATGCCTTTGAATATGCCCGGGCCTATGGTCGCGAGGCAGTGACGTGCATGACGAAGGACAATATCATGAAGCACACCGATGGGCTCTTCCATAAGGTTTTTGATGAAATTGCAGCCGAATACCCGGACATCGAGGCGGACCACTACATCGTTGACATCGGGGCAGCGCGTGTGGCCGAGCAGCCCGAGCGTTTCGATGTGATCTGTACACTGAATCTGTATGGCGATATCCTGTCGGACATCGCTTCCCAGATTGCCGGGTCGGTGGGGCTGGCGGGGTCGGCCAATATCGGCGATGAAGTCGCCATGTTTGAGGCCATCCACGGATCGGCGCCGGACATTGCCGGCCGGAAAATCGCGAACCCGTCGGGCCTCCTGGTGGCGGCCACGCAGATGCTGGTCCACCTGGGTCTGGGTGATGTCGCCGAGCGTATTGAGAACGCCTGGCTGTGCGCGCTCGAGTCGGGTGTTCATACGGCTGACATCTACCGGGAAGGACTCTCGGAACGGGAGGTCGGTACGTTCGGCTTTACCGATGTGGTGATTGCCAATCTGGGCAATGAGCCCCGTAAGCTTCGGCGCGTGAAGTACAAAAAAGGAGCCATCAAGGTACCCAAACCGCGTCGTACGACGTCTATGAAGGTGCTCGAGGGCATTGACGTGTTTCTCGACTGGGATGAGGGCGACCGGAACCCGGATGTGCTCGGCAAAGCGCTCGAGACGGCGGCAGCGGGTACGGCGATGCAACTCACGACGATTACGAACCGGGGTGTCAAGGTCTATCCGGATGGCCTGCCGGAGACGTTCTGGTCGGATCACTGGAGGTGCCGGTTCGTGCTCGCGTCGGTTGGTGCCCAGCTGACCTTCGATGACCTGTTGGTGCTGTTGGCCGCCATCCATGGAGCCGGTCTGGACGTGATCAAAACCGAACACCTGTATACGTTCGACGGCGTACGCGGCTATTCCCTTGGACAAGGAGAGTAACGCAGGCGTGAATCTGAACAGAACCACCCGAAAGGCCCATTACTGGATTGGTATCGGCATTCTCGTGCCGATGCTGGTCGTCGTGACTACAGGGCTGCTGTTGCAGGTCAAGAAGCAGTCCTCCTGGGTGCAGCCCGATGAGTTCCGGGGGACGGGGACGCAGCCGGCGATTGAGCTCGAAGATGTCCTGGCAATCATGCGTTCGCATCCACAGTTCAGTGTGGCGTCGTGGGACGATATTGACCGCCTGGATGTGAGGCCGGGCAAAGGCGTTGTCAAGGTCCGGCTTCACAGCGACTGGGAGGTGCAGATAGATCTCGGGACGGGAGATGTGCTACACACGGCATACCGCCGCAGCGACCTGATCGAATCGCTGCACGATGGATCCTGGTTTGCGGGGGACTGGACAAAACTGGGTATTTTCCTGCCGAGTGGCGTGGGGCTTCTGGTGCTGACGTTGACGGGGCTCTGGCTGTTCATACTGCCCTTCCGCGCGCGTCGCCGGAAAAAGAAACCGGGCGGACGTCGCATTCCTTTACCCGAGTCGCGAGCGACGAAGAAGGTCGACGGTAAACGGGGCTGATCGGGAGGGGAGGCCGACGCTACCGGAAGGAAATCCGTTTCCAGAGGCGTGCAAGCCAGGTTCCTGCTCCCAGTGCGAGGGTGCCTGTCAGCAGGGCCGCCCCCCACTGGCCGTAGAGGGCGTAGCCAGTCGTGAAGAGGACACCGTAAATGGCCACGATTCCCAGGAAGGCGGCCAACAGCGAGGCCGGAAGCTCACCACCTGCCCCTTCAATGTGGGGCGTCCGCCGGACCACCTTCCACCCCGGACCGCCGGGCCGGACCGTATTGACAAAGGCCTCCAACGTAGCCATGTCGGTCCTCGGACCGAAAAACGCGACCGTCACCCATGCGACCGTCGTGATACCGACTCCGGAGACCAGCTGCCCCCACGTTGGCAGGCCAAACCCATCGAACACCTGGAAGACGGCAGCCACCACGAAGGACACGATCATGGCGGTCAACTCCGAGGCGGCGTTCACGCGCCACCAGTACCAGCGCAGGATGAACAACAGGCCCGTACCGGCGCCAATCTGTACCAGGATTTCAAACACCTGCAGCGCGTTTTCCAGGAAGAGCGCGAGCGTGCAGGCCACGGTCATCAGGATCACCGTCCAGAGCCGCCCCATCCAGACCTGCCTCGTTTCCGACGCCGTCGGATTCACGAACCTGTCGTAGATATCGTTCACGATGATGCTCGCACCCCAATTGACCTGCGTCGACATGGTGGACATGTAGGCGGCGGCGAGCGACGTCACGACCAGTCCCAGGAGGCCGGCAGGGAGGAACGTCAGCATGGCCGGGTAGGCCAGGTCATTACGCACCACCTGTTCGGGGACATCCGGAAACCGTTCGGCAATGGACGCCAGGTCGGGAAAGACAATGAGCGATGCCAGCGCGATAAGGATCCATGGCCACGGCCGGAGCGCATAGTGGAGGGCATTGAACAGGAACGTCGCGCCGAGCGCATTCTTTTCATCCCGGGCCGAGAGCATGCGCTGCACGATGTATCCACCACCACCCGGCTCCGCGCCCGGGTAATAGGCTGCCCACCACTGCACCGCGAGTGGAATGATGAAAAGCGGCACGAGGTCGTCCATCTGCATGGTGGAGAAATCCGGCAGGAAATCCAGCTTGGGGAGCACATTCGGATGCTCGAGGAGCGTCTGCAGTCCTCCGACCTCCGGCAGCCCGAGCACGTGGATGGTCGCCCAGATGGACCCCGTCATGGCCATGGCGAACTGGATCAGATCGGTCAGGACGACCCCCCTCAGACCACCCACCGCCGAATAGACCATGGTCACACTGGCCGCAATGAGCACCGTCTGGAGAGGAGACCAGCCCATCATCACACTCCCGATCTTGATCGCTGCAAGCGTTACCGATGCCATGATCAGGATATTGAACAGAATGCCCAGGTACACCGCCCGGAATCCTCTCAGAAAGGCGGCAAGACGTCCCGAATAACGTATTTCATAGAACTCCACATCGGTTACGACGCCCGACCGCCGCCACAGGCGCGCATACAGGAAGACCGTCAGCATCCCCGTGAGCAGAAAGGCCCACCACGCCCAGTTGCCCACGACACCCGAACTGCGGACCAGGTCCGTGACCAGGTTCGGCGTATCGGTACTGAAGGTCGTGGCCACCATCGAGACGCCCAGCAGCCACCAGGGCATGTTTCTCCCACCCAGGAAGAACGAATTGAAGTCGCGCCCGGCCTTTCGCGCAACCGAAAGTCCTATTCCGATGGATACGGCGAAAAACGCCGCCATCACCGCCCAGTCGAGTGGAGAGAACTGCATGGGCCCGAATCTACGCCATCGACAGCGTGGAGTAAACCCGCCCGGCGAGGGAGCCGGTGGCGCTATGGCAGGCCAACGGGTTGTAGATTACGGCGTAGAACATTTTCTCCTGGATCATGGATCGAAGAACATTCATTGCAAGCGGCGCCATCGCGGGCGCCGGAACCTCGCTCGGCGCCCACCGTGCGCTCGCACACGGCCGCACGTCCGATGCACGCCCGTCCCCGGACGGAACGCGCTTCACGCGCCAGCCCCGCAGCACCGCGCGGATAGGTTTCATCGGAACAGGCCTTCGGGGCCGGGAGCATCTGCGCCTCATTGCTCTGCGCGAGGACACGAAAATTCCGGCGATCTGCGACATCGACGACGCCGCCATTGCCCAGTCCCTGAAAATCCTCGCCGACTCCGGACGCCCGCCGGCGGACGTCTATACCGGAAACGAGTATGCGTGGGAAGAGATGATTCAACGCGATGACCTCGACGGCGTCATCATTGCGACCCCGTGGCTCTGGCACACCCGCATGGCCGTGGGCGTCATGCAGGCCGGGAAGTATGCCGGTGTCGAAGTCAGTGCGGCCAATACGCTTGAGGAATGCTGGGACCTGGTCAACACGTATGAAACGACCGGTATGCCATGCATGATCATGGAAAACGTGTGCTACCGCCGCGACGTGATGGCCATTTTGCAGATGGTCCGTGAAGGACTCTTCGGCGAGTTGCTCCATCTGGAATGCGGCTACCAGCACGACCTGCGTGAAGTCAAGTTCAACAACGGTCGGCAGCCCTATGGCGGCGGCGTGGAGTTCGGCGAAAAGGGGTATTCCGAAGCCGGATGGCGCACGTGGCACTCCGTCCACAGAAACGGAGATATCTACCCGACGCACGGCATTGGTCCGGTCGGTATCTATCTCGATATCAACCGGGGAAATCGGTTTACAGCCCTGTCATCGGTGGCGACCAAGTCCCGCGGCCTGCACAAATACATCGTGGACCAGGCAGGCCCTGACCATCCGAACGCCGACATCCGGTTCAAGTTGGGTGACATCGTGACCTCGACCATACAGACGCAGCACGGCGAGACCATCATTGTGAAGCACGACACCAACAACCCCCGACCCTACTCGCTCGGGTTCCGGGTGCAGGGGACCAATGGGCTCTGGATGGATGTGATGGACAGGCTCCACATCGAAGGCCGCAGCCCGAAGCACCAGTGGGAAAACGCCGCTCCGTGGCTGGAAAAACATGACCACCCCCTCTGGCGCCGGTTCCAGGACCGGGCAACCGGGGCCGGGCACGGCGGCATGGATTTCTTCGTGGACCATGCATTCGTGGAATCGATCAAGGCGGCGGCCGATACGCCTCTCGATGCCTACGACGCAGCCGCCTGGAGCGCCATTACACCCCTCTCGGAGATGTCCATTGCCGCGGGAGGCGCTGTCCAGGCATTTCCCGATTTCACCCGCGGCCGCTGGATGACACGGCGTATGGTTTTTGCACTCGATGACTCCTACTGATACCGTCGTACTGCGGGGCGAATGGGGTCCGATGACGTTCGTCTCGCCCGTACGCGTCCTGCGGGCACATACCCCCGGGGAGGTCGAACGGCTGCTGGACCGGGTAGATGCGTACGTGAGCGACGGATATTACGCGGCGGGCTATGTGTCCTACGATGCGGGGCCGGCTGCCTGGCGTGTGCCGCTGGCGTGGTTTGGGATTTATTCGGACGTCGACCGCACGCCAGGCAGCCGGCCCGAAATGCCGGGCGGGGCCGAGCGTCCAGCAGGAGCGGAGCCGTTCGCAGGTCCCCTCGAGGAGTGTGGTGGGCGTGAAGCGTACATGGGCGGCGTGGAGCGGGTGAGATCGCTCATCCGGGAAGGGGATGTTTACCAGGTCAACCTGACAACGGCATTCGAGGGACCGCTCCATGCCGCCCCCGAAACGCTTCACGCCCACATCCTGGATCGCCATGCGGTGCCGTGGGCTGCGTATGTCGACCACGCCGACTGTGCTGCTCACGACACAGCCGGGGCAGATTCCCGGCTGCAGGTGCTGAGCTGGTCTCCGGAGCTTTTCTTCGAACTCGATGCCGGGCGGCAGCGAATCCGGACGCGTCCCATGAAAGGAACGTATGCCCGTGGGTTGAACCTGGAAGAGGATGAGGCCCATGCCCGGCTGCTCCGCGCCGATCCCAAGAGCCGCGCCGAGAACCTGATGATCGTGGACCTGCTGCGCAACGACCTCTCGCGTGTGTGCACGGTGGGTTCGGTCCGGGTGCCCTCGCTGTTTGAGATCGAGACCTACGGGTCGGTGCTGCAGATGACATCGACCGTGGAGGGGCAGCTTGGCGGTGGGCCGGAGGACGACAAGGCATGGGGCGTGCCGCTTACCGACATTTTCAGCGCCCTGTTTCCCTGTGGATCGGTGACGGGCGCGCCGAAGCAGCGTGCCATGCAGCGGATTGCAGAAATCGAGTCTGCTCCGCGCGGCGTGTACTGCGGCGCCATCGGGTACGCAGCACCCGATGGCGCCGCCCGCTTCAACGTGGCCATTCGCACGGCCGTCGTGCGCGGTGGCAGGCTGCGTCTGGGTGCGGGTGCAGGTATCGTGTGGGATTCCGAAGCCGGTGCCGAATACGACGAGACATGCCTCAAGACCAGGTTTCTGACTGCACCTGCCCGGGAATTCAGGCTTCTGGAGACCATGCGTGCCGACGAGGGCCGTATCCACAATCTGGGTGCGCACATGGAGCGACTGCATGGATCGGCCCGCTACTTCGGGTTCGACGTCGATGTGGGGGGCATTCGCACCGCTCTTGGGCGGATTGCCGTTGAAGCGGGGCATGGCTGCGGGACAGGACCCGCACCGTCATCGATACGGATTCGACTCACCGTGGGGCGCAGGGGCGACATGGACGTCCAGCTTCAGTCCGTGGCGGCGAAAGAGGCCGGGCAGGAGCGCTTTCGGGTGGGATTGTCGGGCATCCGGGTCGATAAGCAGAACGTATTTCTCCGGCACAAAACGACGCATCGCCCCGAATATGATCAGGCCCGCCGGGTGGCAGAGGAAAACGGATGGTTTGACGCGCTTCTCCTGAACGGGGATGGGCAGGTAACCGAGGGAAGCATAACGAATGTGTTCATCCGCAGGGACGGCGTGTGGACAACGCCTCCCCTTTCATGCGGCCTGTTGCATGGGACGGCCCGCGCGCAGTTCATGTCGGAACGTCATGCGGCCGATGGCCGACAGGTTCGTGAGGCGCCAATCCTGCTGGTCGATCTTGAAAGCGCCGACCAAATCGTGCTCACCAACGCGGTGATTGGCTCAGCGTCCGCTGAATTCGTCCATTGACGAGGTAACGCCGAGCAGCGTCATGAGCGAATCGAACCACGTCACGGGAAGCAGGCGGGCCAGGAATACGGCATGAACGAAACGCGGCATGATGAGCCGCTTTTTCCGCTTCTCGATGGCCCGGTACATGCGGTCGACCGCCTCCCGCGTGGAAAGAATGGGCAGGAGCCATGAAAAACGAGTCATTACACCATCGAACATGCCCGTGTCAATATAATAGGGGCATATCACGGTTGTGGTGACGGGAGCCTGCATGCTTCTCAGTTCGAGGCGCAGGGCCTCGTCGAATCCGACCGCTGCGAATTTACTCGAGGCATAGGCGGCCATGCGGGTTGTGGCCACGAGACCGCCAGCCGATGCCACGGTGACGATGTGTCCTCTGCCGGCCCTGAGCATGCCCGGAAGGAGCAGCCGCGTGAGCGCAAAGGGCGCAAAAACGTTGACACGGAATATGCGTTCAAGCGTTTCCGGGTCGAGCTCGATCACGGTCCGACCGGCCACGATACCCGCACTGTGTATCAGGATGTCCACGCTTCCCGATACGGATTCGGCTGCGCGGGCGGCCTGCTCCATCTGGTCCTGGCGCGTCAGGTCGCAGGGCGCAGCGTGAAACCTTCCGGGCCATGCCGCAGCGAGCGCGTCCAGTGCCTCCCGCTGGATATCCATGCCTACGACCCGGTCTCCAGCCGCCAGGAAGCGCTCAGCCAGCCCGCGACCCACGCCCGAGGCGGCTCCGGTTATTGCAATCGTACGCATGGTCTTACCCTACTGTGTTATCTTGTTCTCAACGCTCGCATCCAACATACGCCATGAACGACCTGTATCCAGCATCCGATGCCTACCGGGCACACGCCCACATAAAAGACCGGAAAACCTACGATGAACGCTACCGATTATCCGTAGATGATCCGGACGCTTTCTGGCAACGCGAGGCAGACCGCATTGTCTGGTTTGAGCCCTTCAGTGTGGTACGCGACGTCAGCTTCGCGCCCGGGGAGGTCCACATTTCGTGGTACCGTGGAGGCAAGACCAATGCCTGCTACAATGCGCTGGACAGGCATCTGGAAAGGCACGGCGACCGGACGGCGCTCATTTTCGAACCCGACGACCCGGAGGAGGCGGTGCGGCATATCAGCTACGGGGAACTGCACGCGGACGTGTGCCGGATGGCCAACATCCTGAAGGAGCGTGGTGTCAAAAAGGGGGACCGCGTGACCATTTACCTGCCCATGATTCCTGAGGCCGCGATAGCCATGCTGGCGTGTGCCCGCATCGGGGCGGTCCATTCCGTGGTTTTTGGCGGCTTCTCTCCCGATGCCCTGGCCAGCCGCATACAGGACTGTACATCGGACGTCGTGATCACGGCCGATGAGGGCCGGCGGGCGGGCGGCTACATTCCACTCAAGGCCAACACGGACAAGGCCCTGGAGCAGTGCCCGGATGTCCATACCGTGCTGGTCGTGCGTCGCAGTGGACGCGACGTGGCCATGGAAAAAGATCGCGACATCTGGTATCATGAGGCGCGGGATGCTGCCAGCGAGGTCTGCGTGGCCGAACCCATGGATGCAGAAGACCCTCTTTTCATCCTCTATACGTCCGGCTCGACCGGCAAGCCGAAAGGATTGCTGCATACGACAGGCGGCTACCAGGTGTACGCATCCATTACCCACGAATACGTTTTCGACTATCATGCCGGTGACGTCTATTGGTGTACGGCAGACGTCGGGTGGATTACGGGGCACACGTACATGGTCTACGGCCCGCTCATCAATGGTGCCACACAAGTCTTCTTCGAGGGCGTTCCGACCTGGCCCGACGCGTCGCGCTTCTGGCAGGTGGTTGAAAAACACGGTGTCACCCAATTCTATACGGCCCCAACCGCGATCCGCGCGCTCATGAGACAAGGCGACGAATTCGTGACCCGTGCCGACAGGTCGTCGCTCCGACTGCTCGGCACCGTGGGAGAACCCATCAATCCGGAAGCATGGCGCTGGTACCACGAGGTGGTGGGTGAGGGTCGTTGTCCGATTGTCGATACATGGTGGCAGACCGAAACCGGAGGCATCATGATTACGCCGCTTGGTGCTGCCATTGCCCAGAAGCCCGGTTCGGCGGCCATGCCATTCTTCGGGATTGAGCCGGTCGTACTCGGCGCTGATGGCCGGGAATTGGAAGGCGAGGCAGAGGGCATTCTGGCCATCCGGTCATCGTGGCCCGGCCAGGCGCGTACCATTTACCGCGACCATGGGCGCTTCATGCAGACCTACTTCTCCGCATTCGACAACTACTACTTCACGGGCGATGGGTGCCGACGTGACGGGGACGGATATTTCTGGATCACGGGGCGGGTCGATGACGTGATAAACGTATCCGGACACCGGATGGGTACGGCGGAGGTTGAGAGCGCTCTCGTCGCGCACCATACGGTGGCCGAGGCGGCTGTCGTGGGCATGCCGCACGATATCAAGGGTCAGGGTATATACTGCTATGTTACGCTCAACGAAGGAGTACAGCCGACCGGGGAGCTGCAGAACGAACTCCGCAACCAGGTGCGCCGCGTGATCGGGCCCATTGCCACCCCTGATTTCATCCAGTTCGCCCCATCCCTTCCCAAGACCCGCAGCGGCAAGATCATGCGCCGGATTCTGCGCAAAATAGCAGCGGGTGAGCATGAACATCTCGGCGACACATCCACATTGGCGGACCCGGATGTGGTTACTGA
Organism: Bacteroidetes bacterium CG12_big_fil_rev_8_21_14_0_65_60_17; assembly: GCA_002787815.1. Classification (GTDB taxonomy): domain Bacteria; phylum Bacteroidota; class Rhodothermia; order Rhodothermales; family UBA10348; genus 1-14-0-65-60-17. The sequence goes on from PCUY01000037.1 coordinate 21,301, forward strand.
TCTGGTCCGGAATCGGCGTCAGGACTGAGCACGTGCGCTTTCTGCCACGTGGCAAACCGGCGGCGAATGTCCTCTGCAGGTGGTGCGTCCTCTGACAGGAGGCTCCGCGCACCGCTCCCGGCAGATTTCGAGAGCTTGGCGCCTCCTGGCGTAGTCAGCAGGTCGTGATGGTAGAATCTGATCCGGCTGAACTTTTTGAATTCACCTCCCATGGCGTCCGCAAGGACGCGCTGCAACTGCGTCGACGTGGCGAGGTCCCGACCACGCACGATGTGCGTCATGCCCATGTTGACGTCATCCACAATCGTCGCTATGTGATAGGCGGGCGCGCCGTCCCGCCGCCGCACGATGGGATGGATGGCCTCACGTGACGATCCTGCGCACATACCCGGTGTCCTGAACCTCCATGCCACGTCCGGAGCATCCAGCGGAATGCCGGCGTGGAGGCACGTGCCCGGGTATATGCCCTGGGAAGATGCTGCCGCCACGTCCCGACGGGAGCATGTGCAGGCGAATACGTTACCGTTTGCCACGAGTGCATGGAGGGCTTCCTGGTAGCTTTGCATCCGGTGCCGTTGTGACCAGTTGGCTTCGAAGTCCGTCGCATTTTCCGGACCGCCGTCGAAGCCGATGTCGAGCCAGGCGGCGACGCAGAATATGTCCTCGGTGTACGCACGTCGATAGCGGGCACGGTCCAGATCATCGATCCTGAGCCAGAGCCGTGCCTCCTGCTCACGGGCAATGTGCTCCACGAGGAGCAGATTCCATACGTTTCCCATGTGCAAAAAGCCACTGGGTGTGGGCGCGAACCGTGTAATGATCTTTTTACCCATCTTCATCTACCCGAATGGTGCCAGGTGCTACATTACCGGTACGCGACAACCAACTCCTGTGACTCATGTTTACGCTCGAAAAATACGGTATCACAGTCGGGAATCTGGTCCGCAATGCGGCGCCGGCCAGGCTGTATGAAGAGGCCATCCAGTACGACGAAGGGGCAGTCATCTCGAGCGTAGGTGCGCTCATGGTCCGCTCGGGCAGGAAAACGGGCCGCAGCCCGCTTGACAAGCGCATTGTGAATACGCCCGACGTACGGGATGACGTCTGGTGGGGCAAGATCAACATTGAACTGGATGAACATACGTTTGACATCAATCGGGAGCGGGCGGTCGATTATCTGAATACGCTGCCCCGGCTCTATGTTGTTGACGGATTCGCCGGTTGGGATCCCCGGTACCGTATCAAGGTGCGCATAGTATGTACGCGCCCCTACCATGCGCTTTTCATGCACAACATGCTTGTTCGGCCGACGGACGAGGAGTTGACCTCGTTCGGCGATCCGGACTACATCGTCTACAACGCCGGAAAATTCCCGGCCAACAAGAATACATCCCACATGACGTCCAAGACGAGTGTGGACCTGAATTTCAGTACGGGCGAATTTGTGATCCTGGGTACGGAATACGCCGGAGAAATGAAGAAGGGCATTTTCAGCGTCATGCACTATATCATGCCCAGGAAAGGTGTGCTGTCCATGCACTGCAGCGCCAACGAGGGACGGGAGGGTGACGTGTCCCTTTTTTTTGGTCTGTCGGGGACCGGCAAAACCACGCTTTCCGCCGATCCGGAGCGGGCGCTCATCGGAGACGACGAGCACTGCTGGTCCCAGGAGGGCGTGTTCAATATCGAAGGGGGATGCTACGCGAAAGCCATTGACCTGTCGGCCGAGAAGGAACCGGAAATTTTCTCGGCCATCCGTTTCGGTACGGTACTGGAGAATGTGGTCTACGATGCGACAACAAGGGAAGTGGATTACCGTGACGTGAGTATTACACAGAATACGCGCGCTTCCTATCCAATTGAGCACATAGAAAACGCCAAGTTGCCGTGTGTGGCCGGCCACCCGAAGAACATCATTTTTCTGACCTACGATGCGTTCGGTGTGCTTCCCCCGGTAAGTTGTTTGACTCCGGAGCAGGCCATGTATCACTTCATCAGTGGTTACACGGCGAAGGTGGCGGGTACCGAGGTGGGAGTAACAGAGCCTGAAGCTACGTTTTCAGCTTGTTTCGGGGCTGCCTTCATTATCCTGCATCCAAATGAATACGCCCTCATGCTGGCCGCAAAAATGAAAGAGCACGGTGCCAATGCGTGGCTTGTGAACACCGGCTTCACGGGCGGCGCATATGGTACGGGCAAGCGCATGAGCCTGAAGGTTACGCGGGCCATCATCGATGCCATTCACGATGGCTCATTGCTCAATGCCCCTGTAACCAGGGATCCGGTTTTCGGACTGGATATCCCCGTCAAGGTATCCGGTGTTCCGGACAATGTGCTTGTTCCGCGAAATACATGGGATGTGCCGAGCGAGTATGACGCCACGGCAAAAAAACTGGCGGGCCTCTTCCGCAACAACTTCCAGCAGTACGAAGACGGCTGCTCGGATGAAATCCTGGCCGCCGGCCCCATCATTTAGGTCCTGTTCACACTACGCCAGAGCCCGCTGTAGCAGTCGAAAATGGCGTTTATCAAGGCGTGAGGGGCGAAGTATGGCCGGGTCATTTGGCGAAGTATTTCGCCAGAGTGACGAATAACGCAGAGAAACGCCATT
>PCUY01000020.1:0-4145 GCA_002787815.1 Bacteroidetes bacterium CG12_big_fil_rev_8_21_14_0_65_60_17
ACCCGCTATGCAAACCAGTCGCGGCTGGGACCAATCGACCGAGTCCATGGCCTCTTGTCCGAGTTCTTTCTGGACCTTCAGTTCAAACTCTGCCTGGTGATCCATGAGCCAATCCAGATAGAACAGGCCTTGGTTGATCACATTCTCATTGGTGGCTCGTTTATACTCAATGATCACGGGGCAGCCGTTTTCGTCCAGAGCCAACGTATCTATCCGTCCACCATGCCGGACACCGGTTGAATATTCCGAGGCCACGAATCGCATCTGCAAGAAAGTCGGAAGATGATGCTCAATAAGCGTCTGGAGCGACCTTTCAAGCGCACTGGATGTCCCAGGAATTTCCCTGACGTTTCCCCCATCGGTGTCGAATAGTTTGATATCGCTCACCCCGTCACCTCCCGGAGCAATTCCAGTATTTCGCCTTCGATTTTTTTGATATCCGCCTCGATCTCCTCCAGTGGCCGCGGAGGCGTGTATTTGTAGAAATACCGATTGAAGTTGATCTCGTAGCCCACAAGGCCCACGTCCCCATCCCGGGTGTCTCGTCTGGACTCATCAATCCATGCATCCGGGACGTGGGGCAGAACTTCGCGCTCGAAATACTCCTCTTTGTCCTCAGACAGCGGCACGCTTTCCGTGTCACGCAGATTGGTGTCCGGTTCAGGATCACCGTTCTTGTCGCGGCAGATATCCGCCGTATCGTCCTGCTCTGAGAGCGCAGAGAGGATGGCTTTTTTGATGGGAGCCGCGAGTTTCAAGTCATGACGATTTGCAACTGAGTTGAGCTCTTTGAGGAATGCCTTGCGACTCTTGAAGAGGGTGTCCGGCAGATCATCCAGAATGGCTTCGATCTGCATTTGGATCAGGCGTCCCTCCAGGATCTCCTTTTCAGCCGCTGGTCCTTTCTTTTTGGATTCCGCCAGTCGCTGAAATGTCTTCTCTTCTCGAATCCGGGCCTTTCTGTCGTCCGATGCCTCGAAATTGAGTCGCAACGGCCGTTCAACGGTGATTTTCCGGAATCCAAAGTGGGTCGTCGGGTATACGCGGCAGAATTCACCTTCTTCGAAAGCCGAAAGCAACCGGGTGATTTCCTCTGCCTTTTCGCGCGGAATCTCCCGACGCTTGTCGCCCAAACTCTTGCGCATGGGGGTCCAGAACGACGTTGCATCGACCAGCAATACCTTCCCTTTTCGCTCGGCCGCCTTGCGGGTCGTCAGCACCCACACGTAGGTAGCAATGCCCGTGTTGTAAAAGAGCTGCTCCGGCAGGGCGATGATGGCCTCGACCAGATCCTCCTCCATAACGTAGCGCCTGATTTCGCTCTCGCCGCTTCCAGCATCGCCCGTAAACAGCGGAGAGCCATTCATGATGATGGCCGTGCGCGAGCCACTGTCACCGCGCTTCATGTGGTGCACTAGATGCAGCAGAAACAGCATCTGTCCATCAGATATCCGTGGCGTTCCGGGACCGAAGCGACCGGCCATCCCTCGCTCGGCTTCATCCTCAACCGCTTGCTTGTCTCCTTTCCAATCTTTCCCGTACGGGGGATTGGCAATCAGGTAATCGAACGTCATTCCGGCATGCTCATCGGAGCGCAAGGTTGAGCCGAACCGGATGTTTTCTCCGTCCCGGCCATCCGTCGACTTCATGAACAAGTCGGACTTGCAGATGGCGTACGTCTCAGGATTAACCTCCTGCCCGAACACATGGACATCCGCTGATGGGTTGACCGATTGGATGTGGTTCTTGGTGATGGTGAGCATTCCACCGGATCCGCAACATGGATCGTAGACCGTGACTACCCGGCCTTTGGTTTTGATGCGCTGCTCATCTCCCGTCAAGAGAACGTCCGCCATGAGATGCACCACGTCTCTCGGCGTAAAGTGCTCCCCAGGATTTTCGTTCAGGGCCTCGTTGAACTTGCGGATGAGTTCTTCGAAAACGGTACCCATGGTGGCGTTGTCAAGCCGGTCGGGATGCAGGTCAACCGTATTGAACTTCTCCACCACCAGGAAGAGCAGACCGGATTGCTCAAGCTTCGAAATCGTGTTGTCGAAATCGAACTTTTCGACGACCTCGCGCATGTTCGGACTGAAACCGGCGATGTAATTCCGGAGGTTGGCCGCGAGGTTGGGCGCGTCGGCCAACAATCGGTCAAAGGTGAACCGGGATGTGTTGTAGAACGCAAACCCCGATGCCTTCCGGAGCTGGGGATCCAGGTTCTCGAGGTCGGTGCTCGAGAGCTCCTTGTGCCGCGCCAGCACCTTCTGCTTCGTGGGCTCCAGCACACAATCCAGCCGCCTGAGCACCGTCAGGGGGAGAATCACGTCCTGATACTTGCCCCGCTTGAAGTGGTCACGGAGGAGATCGGCAACGCCCCACAGGAAAGAGACGATTTCAGAGTGGTTCATCCGTTCATGTTTGCTCTTGAGGAAGCACAAAACGTGCGCGCTCCCGTCGGAGGAGCTCGAACGGCGTCAGGCAAGGAATATCAAGTCCGAGACAGACGGTGGGTATTTTCACGCGCTTGCGTGAGCCGTCGTGTATCTCGTGCGTTACGACAGAATATCCGAGTGACAGTGCCTGTGCCACCAAGTAGTAATCCGCTGCCTGATAAAAATCAGAGATGGCCGCAGGCAAATAATTACCTTGTGACCGAACCCATTCGGAGACGCGTGTTAAATTTGGTATCGTCTCCGCGTCAGGAGCGACGAAAAAGGATGGTGGACGCTGTCGAATCCATTCCGCTAGTCGATCATCGCCATATAACAATTCGTCACGAACCTTTTCGGTCGTCAGTACCTTGCCGTTACCGTTCTCGCGATGTAGCCAGTCCCAGAAACCTGGACAGAAGTCAAACCCGTAGTGCAGGTTCTTTGCCGAAATGAACACGTTGGCGTCCAGCAAATAGGGCATCAGACTGCAACCCCCAATCGCTGACCCATCTCACGAAGTGTCGACGCCTTGCGGCAATTCAACAGCCTGAAGGCATCAGTGAACGTAGTTGTGCCTTCCCACGTAGCTGCAATCACTGCACGCGCCAGCCGCTTGCTCACGCGATTCGACGTCGTCCGGTAGAAATCACCGCCTGTGCTCCGTTCAACAAGGTCCATCAACCGCCTGGATTCGGCATCGTAGCTCTGTCGGAATTCGTCCAGACTCATGACGCCAGCATCCTTCAGCCTACGGAGAATGACCAACGTGCTGACTTTGAATGTTCGTGCCAGTTCATTCAACGATACGGTATCACCAATATCCCCCCCCAGTTCTGCCCGCAATATATCCATCGGGACCAGTAGTTCGGCGGCTACCTGGTTGCACCAGCGCTCCACATCATTGTCCGGCAAATAGCGTGGACTGACATCAGACAGTCCCGACTCTCCCAGCCATACGTGCGCGATTTCGTGGGCGAGAGAGAACATCTGGGCTGCCTTCGTATCCGTACCATTGACGAAAATCAAGGGCGCATATTCGTCCACAAGAGCGAAGCCTCTGAATTCCTCAGGATTCAGTTTCCTGTGCGTATTCGAGCCTACAATTCCACTGGTCATTACCAGTATCCCAGCCTCATCGATCCGGTTTGCCACGTGACGAACGGCCTCAGTCCAAGTGGAGAACCGGCGACGTTCGTCTACGGCAAAATCAATGGTACCGCGGATGTCCGCTGCCACGTCTTCCGGGCGATCTGTCAGGCGGCGGGAGCCTACAAAGGCAAGTGCAGATTCGGCGGGATGGTGCACATGATCGCGATACCATTCCTGCCTCTGCTGACACACATAGATGGTCTCCAACAGGTCAGGAGAAGGTCTGCTTACCGGTCTACCAGCAACCGTCCGAAAATCCGGAATGGGGACCGGCTCCTCGATGGGTTCCGGTAAGAAGAAATAGCCGATTGGCGTTCGCGTGGTTCTTGCAAATTGCTCCAGCTGATTCAGTGTTGGATGGACCGTCCCAGTCATCCATTCATCAAATTTAGAAAACTTCTGCCGCACGGGCTCTTCGTGCACACCGGATCTGTCCAGTGCCCATTGAAGCATATTTGGAGAAACGGGTACGCGGGTCATAACCATACGAATATAGCCTCATAGACACACATTTGTTCGTCATTATACTACGGCCAACTGTGTGCAACATGGCTTCACACG
>PCUY01000020.1:4175-22292 GCA_002787815.1 Bacteroidetes bacterium CG12_big_fil_rev_8_21_14_0_65_60_17
CATTTATTTGCTCCGATCGGCCATGCCCAAGAAAACCGCTATATCTACCCGAAAATGGACCTTTCCGGCGCGCTTCCGGAAGGGCATGTACAGCTGGAAGGGGTCGCAGAAGGCGGCCGTTCGCGTGAAGGAGGCGGTGTCCGAGATCAAGGCGGTCGCGCGGCGCGATCCGGAGCGGGCGGCCGAGGGGGCCGTCCGGTTCGTGGAACAGCTCGTTCCGGCCATTGAACACATTGATACGTCGTCGGGCACACTCGGTACGGCGGTCAACAACGCCATCTGGGCGCTCGTTCCGGTCATCGGGAAAGCGCCCCTGGCGAGCCCGAAACGCGTGGATCTGCTCGAACGACTTCGCAATGCCTGGCGTAGCGACGACTATGGTTTTCTCGATCCCATTCCGGCCTGCTGGGCAGAGCTCTGCGCCGACGAAGAAACGCTGCTCCATTATGTGAACGAGATGGAACAGTTCGAGCTGTGGGACAGGCGCGCCTACTTCGGATGCCTTTTCGCGCTCGGCCGATTTCCGCAGCTGGTCGCCCTTCTGGAGCGCGAGCGTCCGTCGTCCTGGGACATTCAGCAATGGGGCGCACGCGCGCTCGCCGAAATGCGGCAGTACGAGGAAGCCCGAGAATGGGCCGAAGAGTGCCTTTACAACGCCTACGAGTGGGACAAGGCCAGTCCTGCCGGGTTTCTCGAGGAACTGCTCCTGCGGCAGGGCCTGCCCGATACCGCGTTCACCGAATTCGCCATCCCGGCCAACTGGAAAACGACGCGGCTCGCCACATTTCGCGCAATCCAGAAGAAATATCCCGCCATCGAAGCCGACGACATCCTGGATCATCTCGCCGCACACACGCCCGGGGAAGAGGGCAAATGGTTTGCCGCGGCCAAATCGGTCGGACTCCTCGAACGCGCCGCCGAACTCGCCGAAACCAGCCCCACCGATTTCAAGACCCTCCTGCGCGCCGCACGCGACTTCGCCGACACCGACCCCCACTTCGCCTCCCGCGTCGCCTACGCCGCCCTCCACTGGCTCGCCGCCGGCTACGGCTACGACGTCCTGCCCACCGACGTCACCAGAACCTTCGCCCTCGGCCTCGAACTCGCCGCCCGCACGGACTCGCTCCCCACCTTCCTTACCCGGGTAGATGCGCTCGCCGAGGCCGCCCCCGCCTGGGGCGCCCATCTGAAGGACCTGATCCAGACGGCGTCATGACCTCGAGACGCTACAGATCCCGAACGGCATCCAGAAATATACGGAAGCTGTGGGAGCGGTTGCGGTCTGCACACATATGACGAGCTATATTCCTCGCCACCTCCGTCTTTCGCAGGCCCGACCTGAAATAGCCTGCCTTCTGCAACATCCGCTCAAAGGATTCCCACGTTCCTCCTGAAATTGCATCGGGATACCGGAATCCGGCTTTCTTCACAATTCCGGCCGGTGCTCTTGGATAGGCGGTGCGGACTGCTTCCCAGTCCCCGAAAAACCATGCTTCGAGCTCCTCAACGACGATCCTGTTCACCACGTCGTATGGCTTTTTTCCCGCTCTGGACCGTGTTACCAGTCCGGCGTCCCGGGCTACCGTTTCCAGTTGGTCTTTGAGGGCTCGACAATCGTCTGCGTCCCTGTCGACGAGCACAACGATCCTGTGGTTGTCCGGAATCCAGTTTGAATAACCCTTGAGGCGGGCCGGAAGATTTTTCAGGAGATCGTCCTTGCACTGGAAAGCGTGCACGAGGGACTTCACATCCGGTCGTAATCTCGGAATCATCACCTCGAGAAATGCCTTCATGGACGGCTCCTCTACCAGAAATTCAACGTGCCGCGAACTCATGAAGCCGACGGAAGGACAGGTCAACCTGCATTTACCAGGGGATCACCCATGCCAAGATGCCCCTCCAACCACAAATATCCCATTGTCGCGCCGGCTTCCACAAATTCCTTTATGCCCTTGATATCGGATGCACGTTCAACACGACTGTAGCCCCTCTCGTCCCTGTAGATGACACGGATTTCAGGGGGGCGAACACCATTGAGGAAAAACGGAGAATGCGTCGTGACCAGCAATTGTGATCGCTCGGATGCAGCACGACACTCTTCGGCTAACTCATTCAAAAGTCGCGGATGCAGATAATTTTCCGGCTCTTCTATACCAATGAACTTTGGCGGGTCCGGGTCCATCAGGACGACCAGGTACGCCAGCATTTTGAGCGTGCCATCTGACGCGTACTTGGAAAGTACAGGGCGATCAAACGGTGCATCTTTGATCTGGAGTAATAAACGACCGTCCTGCATGGCCTCTGTTTCAACCCGCTCCAGACGAGGTACGCGCTGGCGGAGGACTGAAAAAATGTTGTCAAGGTGCTCCGGGTGCTGCTCCTTCAGATATTGAAGCACATTCGCAAGGTTGTCGCCCGTACGACTCAGCCGCTCCTGGGGACCTGCTTCTGGTTGTCGTCGCGTTTCATCTATACTCAGGTACGATACGTGCCAACCCGAAATAAAGTCTCTCAGAGCTGCGATACGAGGATGCTGAGCCAGCTGTCCGAGCGTATTCACGGCCAGCAGGTCTGGAGATGTCAACGGGGTTTCAATCCGCTTGTCCTCAGAGTCCGGCATCTCACCACTGATGGCACTCCCCTGACCGTTTCGGTACTCCAGAAATCGAAACGGCTTACCGTACTTACCCCGCTTCCAACGCAACCACTCTTCGGCGACATAGGGGCCACGCCCGTTTTCATCTATCGACAGATGATAGGTGATCAGCGGCGTTCTGGGGCGTTCCCGGTACTTGATCTGTATGACGACCGCTCCTGCTTGCTGACGCGACTTGATCTCCCGCGCCCTGCCCCGCCTGTCCCATGCTGCCCGAAGACCAGACTGGAAGCATTCGGACATGAAACTGAATACGTCAAAAACCGTCGATTTACCACTCCCATTGGGCCCGAGAAGGACCGTGAGCGGCGTGATCTCCTTGAGTTCGACATCCTGCAAGGCCCGATAATTCCGAACTCGAAGGTATTCTATCCGAGGCGTATACCGGCGTTCGCTATCGCTCATTGACATAGATGGTAGACTGGTGGGTCAAGGTCTGAAAAGATCACCACATGATCCGCTCAACATAACCCGCAATGGCCTAAATTACACGAACAACACTTCATGTCACGCGGCTCGCGCTATCTGTGCCTGCTCGTTGTGCCAACATCGCTTGCTTCCGCGCCACCAGGTGGCCACCGCGCGCCAATCGGGTGCCCCCTCGCGCCACTTTTCCAGGCTCCACGGAAGCAAAAAAGCCTCAAAACCGTCCAGAATAAGCGAAAAAAGCGAGTTCAAAAGGCTTGTTCACGCGAATCGCGCCACCCGCACGCCCGAAAGACAAACAACCGGCGAAGCCCCAGCAAACACACCACAGCCGAAGCCCCGGCCCGGGAAGATCCTACGCCGTGTGCCCCACGGCGCCCATGGCAATGCGCAGGCGGTTGCGGGCGCGGTCCAGGGCGCGCTCGTAACGGTCCCGCTCCTCCGAGGTCGGTTCGTTGCCGAGCACCTTCACGGCGCGCTCTTCGGCCGCCTGGGCGCGGGCCACGTCGATGTCCGTCGCGAGCTCGGCCGTTTCGGCAAGCACCGTCACGCGGTTATCCGAGACTTCCAGGAAACCGCCGCTCGTGGCCACATCAATGCGCTCGCTCGTATCGCTCGTCACCACGATCTGCCCCACGTCGAACGTCGCCACCATCGGCGCGTGATTGACCAGCACCTCGAACAATCCCGCCGTTCCCGGCGCCTTCACGCCAGCGGCCGGGCCCGAGTAAACGCTCCCTGAAGGACTTACGATATCGACGTGCAGGAACTTGGACATGGCAGCAATCAGGCCTCGGCCATCATTTTCTTGCCCGCTTCGATGACTTCCTCAATGGCACCCTTGTAGGCAAACGCCTGCTCAGGAAGGTGATCGAGCTCGCCATCGAGAATCATGCGGAAGCCGCGAATCGTGTCCTCGAGCTTCACATACACGCCCGGGTTGCCGGTAAACTGCTCGGCCACGAAGAACGGCTGCGACATGTAGCGCTGTGCGCGGCGGGCGCGGCCCACGACCAGTTTGTCTTCATCCGAGAGCTCATCCATACCCAGAATGGCAATAATGTCCTGAAGCTCCTTGTAGCGCTGCAGCAGCTCCTTCGTGTCCTGCGCCGTCTTGTAGTGCTCCTCCCCGATCACGTGCGGATCCAGGATGCGGCTCGTCGAGTCGAGCGGATCAATGGCCGGGTAGAGACCGAGCGACGCGATCTGGCGCGAAAGCACCGTCGTTGCGTCAAGGTGGGCAAACGTCGTGGCCGGAGCCGGGTCGGTCAGGTCATCGGCCGGCACGTAGACCGCCTGCACCGACGTAATGGCGCCCTTCTTGGTAGATGCAATGCGCTCCTGCAGCTCTCCCATCTCGGTAGCGAGTGTCGGCTGATAACCCACGGCCGATGGCATGCGGCCAAGCAGAGCCGATACCTCCGAGCCCGCCTGCGTGAAGCGGAAAATGTTGTCGACAAAGAGCAACACGTCGCGGCCGCCCAGGTCGCGGAAGTGCTCCGCGATAGCGAGTCCCGAGAGGGCCACACGCGCACGCGCTCCCGGCGGTTCGTTCATCTGGCCGAAGACGAGCGAGAGGGTCGACTCCTTCATGGCCTCGTAGTCCACCTTCGAAAGGTCCCAGTCGCCTTTCTCCATCCCCTCCATGAACTCCTTGCCGTACTTCACAACGCCGGACTCGAGCATTTCGCGCAGGAGATCATTGCCCTCACGCGTGCGCTCGCCGACGCCGGCAAACACCGACAGGCCGTCGTGCTCCTTCGCGATATTGTTGATCAGCTCCTGGATGAGCACCGTCTTGCCGACACCCGCGCCGCCAAAGAGACCGATCTTGCCGCCACGGGCATAGGGCTCGAGCAGATCAATCACCTTGATGCCCGTTTCAAGCACCTCGACGCTCGTCGCCAGATCGTCAAAGGCCGGCGGTGCGGCGTGGATGGGGCGGCGCTCTCCGGACTTCGGCTGCTCCAGACCGTCGATGGCATTTCCTACCACGTTGAAGAGCCGTCCAAGGATGCCTTCACCCGTCGGCATGGATATCACCTTCCCCGTCGCCACGACTTCCGTACCCCGATTCAGACCCTCGGTCGAATCCATGGCAATGGAGCGGATGCGGTTTTCGCCGAGGTGCTGCTGCACCTCAAGCACAATCTTTGAACCGTCCTTTTGCGTAATTTCGAGGGCCTCCAGGATGTCCGGGACCGATCCTGCCGGGAATTCGGCGTCGATAACCGGGCCCATGATCTGGACAACGACTCCGTTGACGGACGTGGCTTCCGACTTGGCTTCCATGGAATTCTGATTGATCTTTATGGGGATGGGTGCAGATAGGTTAAAATACGGACGCAACATGGCCTTCGCGCCGCACCCCGGCACTCTTCCCTGTATTTTCGATCTCCGCACGATCTTCGCCGAGCCAGGTCTTTGATCTACTCCATGACACAAAAAAACCGCATTCCAACATGTTCCTCTCCCGCTTGCACTTCCGCCTGATCACCTCCCCCCGCCGCCCGGACCTGACGGCCGCTTCTGTTGTGCTCCTGGCGCTGCTCGTCGTATCTCCCCGCACAGGAAATGCGCAGGGAAGTGCCTCGTCCGGCGACCAGGAGGCCAGTCTGCCGACGATTGGTGCGTTCACGGAGGGCATGACCCACGTGGACGGATTCATGGACGTGTATCTTGACATGAAGGGCGGAAAGGTGCATCTGGAGGTAGCGCGTGAGGGCGAGGACTTCCTGTATGTGGTGTCGCTGCCGGCCGGGCTCGGATCGAACGACATCGGGCTCGACCGCAATCAGCTCGGCGGCGAGCGCGTGGTCCGCTTTGAGCGCTTCGGGCCGAAGGCGCTCCTGCGCGTACCGAACCTGGATTACCGGGCCGAGACCGACAACGAGGCCGAGCGCCGATCGGTCGCCGACGCCTTTGCCGGGGGCGTGCTCGAGGGTTTCAAGGTGGTCGCCGAATCGGAGGGGCGTTTTCTGGTAGATGCGACGGACTTCTTCCTGCGGGACGCGCACGGGGTAGTGGACCGGCTGCGCCGCTCGGGGCAGGGTACGTTCCGGGTCGATCCGTCGCGGAGTGCGCCGTACGCGGACATGATCAAGGGCTTTCCGAAGAACACCGAAGTCGAAATGCTGCTCACCTTTACGAGCGATGCGCCGGGCGGGCTGGTGCGCAGCGTGGCGTCGGAGCCCGGCTCTTTTTCCGTGCGGCAGCGCCACTCGTTCATTGAGCTGCCGCCCCCCGGCTACACGCCGCGCCTGGCGGATCCCCGGGCCGGCTTTTTCGGGCCGTCCTTCGCCGACTTTGCATCCGACATCGGGAGCGATATGCGCGTGCGCTACATTGCGCGGCACCGCCTCGAGAAAAAAAACCCGGAGGCCGAGCGAAGCGAGGCCGTAGAGCCCATCGTGTACTGGCTCGACGCCGGTACGCCGGAGCCCGTCAGATCGGCGCTGCTTGACGGGGCCCGCTGGTGGAATGACGCCTTCGAGGCCGCGGGGTTCATCAATGCCTTCCAGGTGCGTGTGCTTCCGGACGATGCCGATCCGATGGACGTGCGCTACAACATGATCAACTGGGTGCACCGCTCAACCCGTGGATGGAGCTACGGCTCGAGCGTGACCGACCCGCGGACGGGCGAAATCATCAAGGGCCACGTGCTGCTCGGATCGCTGCGCGTACGGCAGGACTACCTGATTGCCGAGGGACTGCTGGCCCCATATGGCGAGAATTCCCCGCCGCCTGGGACCGATCCCATGCTCGACATGGCGCTCGCGCGTATCCGCCAACTCTCGGCACATGAAGTCGGGCACACAATCGGCATCCAACACAATTTTGCCGCATCTCCCAACGGGCGCGCCTCGGTCATGGACTACCCGGCGCCGCTCGCGACGCTCACGGCCGACGGACAGGTCGATCTCAGCCAGGCCTACGACGCGGGAATCGGCGAATGGGATACCTTTGTGGTGCGCTACGGCTATACGCAGTTCCCCGATTCCATCCAGGGACATGCGGCCCGGGAAGCCGAGGCGCTCAGCGCCATTCTGAAGGAAATGCGCACGGCGGGGTACGATTTCATTACGGATGCGGACGCCCGGCCGACGGGTAGTGCCCACCCCGATGCGCACCTCTGGGACAACCTGGCCGATCCCGTGGAGGCGCTCGAAACCCAGATGGCCGTGCGCGAAGCGGCTCTTTCGCGCTTTGGCGCTGCCAACATCCGCGACGGACGGCCGGTTGCGCTGCTCGAGGAAACGCTCGTGCCACTCTACCTCGGCCACCGCTACCAGGTGGAAGCCGTCTCGAAGCTCCTGGGCGGTGTCCACTACACCTATGCGGTGAAGGGCGACGGCCAGCCGCTTCCGAGCCCGGTGTCCGCGCAGCATCAGCAGGCAGCGCTCGGGGCGCTCCTCGATGTCCTCTCGCCCGGGCAGCTCGCGCTCCCACCCCATCTGCGCACAGGTATTCCTCCGCGCCCGCCGGGTTTTGGCCGTCACCGCGAACTGTTTGGCCGTGACACGGGCCTCACGTTCGATCCCTATACGCCCGCGGCGAGCGTATCGCGCCTCGTGTTCAGCCTGCTGCTCGACCCGGCCCGCACGGCGCGCCTCGCCTACCAGGACGATTTTGACACGAGCCTGCCATCGCTGCTCGATGTCCTTGAGACCGTCACCGAAGCGGTCTGGGGCGCACCGGTTCCGAATGGTGCCTATGAAGCCGAGCTGCAGCGCCTTGTCCAGCGTGACTGGACCGAACACCTGCTCAGGGCGGCCGGCTCCGGCGCTTCGCGCAGCGCGTCCGGCTCGCCGGCCGCCCGCAGCCTCATCCTCTATCACCTCCGCACCCTCCACGGTGCGCTGCAGGAAAACATGAACGAGGGCAGCCCCGAAACCCAGGCCCACCGGATGGACCTCTTCGACCTGGTCGACCGCTACCTCTTCCGCCCCTGGCAGCCCACCGAATTGCCGACGCCCGACGTCGTCATTCCGCCCGGATCGCCGATTGGTCAGGAATGACGCGAAGCCAAAGAGGGGTCAGGACGGACGCTGGTCTGTAGGATCGCGGGGCGCCGAATGGTCCGATTTGGCCTTCCGCACGAGACGAACCACGTACCAGACCAAAAGTGCGAAGGCCGGAACAGGGTAGAGCACGTGGTTTTCTGCCAACGAAAGCGCCAGGACGGCATTCACCACGAACAGGGCCAGAGCGGCGTAGTGACGAACAGTCATCGACAGATTCAGCGGCAAGTACGAATCCGGCTGCCCCCAATGTAAACCCTACGAGAGATGCTCGTCCCAACGATCATACCTCCCATGGCAACAATCATTCCTGCACATTCCGTGTCGCACGGACCCGGTACCTTTGCAATCACGTCCTTGTTTTTGAAATCAGTGCAGGAAATAGCCTCCGGATGCTCCGAAAACAACCTTACGAAACTACCTCCATAGAGCGACTCGATTCTTTCCTGTTCCACGAGAGCGTCGTAATGTAGAATTGTTGCGCCGCCGCGAATTCCGTATCCGTCAACATTTCCTGAATATCCAGTTCCTTCTTGCCATTGTGTACGCCGACGACGGCTGTCTTCACCAGACGCTTCCAGTCAATAGCCTCCTGAAAATCGCGAAATGACGTATCCAGCGTGGCTTTGGGAAGCACCCTGGATTCGATAGCCGCATGCAGGTCTTCCGTCGTCTCATAGACACTGGATGTCTGAGACGCACCGGACGGCTCCGTCAAACGTGCCTGCTGATCACACTTCCCGTAGCCATGACGGCGAAAAGAAATATGGTAGACAGGACCGTCGTGTTCAATGTGTTACTTCCAGCGTTCATCGTGCTCTCCATTTTGAGGGGTTCAAGAAAGTGTGCCCAAGCACGGGGCCTTGACCCATGGAAGCGACGGAATAACCCGCCGAATCAAAAAAATGTCGCCTTTCGGTGAAGGTGCTATGCCGCGCCGCCGTCCCCGAATGAGTGCTGGTAGCCGGCCGAGGAGAGCGGGATGAGGCCGGTTTCGGGGCTGTAGGAGCGAACGCCTTTCGTGGCCTCCTCGATCGTACCGACGACCGAAATGCCGCCAATGGCATCGACGCGCGGTACGTCGTCCGGGCGCACGGTGAACAGCAGTTCGTAGTCCTCGCCGCCGAAGAGCGCCCAGGCGTCCACGTCTTCCATGAACTGGTCGGCGACGGCCCGCGTCTCCGCGTCGAAGGGCAGCGCTGGAACGCGGATGGTCGCGCCGACCTGGCTCGCGGCTGCAATGTGATGGATTTCGCTCCCCACACCGTCCGAAATATCAATCATGGCGGTTGGCTTCACGCGCGCCTTCCTCAGCGCGCGCACCACGTCGAGCCGGGCCTTCGGCTGGAGCTGCCGCGAAATCACGTACCGCAGGCCGTCAAGCTCCGGCTCGTAGGCATCGCCCAGGTCGTTGAGCGCCTGGCGCTGGTCAAGGAGCACCTTGAGTCCAGCGTAGGCGCCTCCCACATCACCTGAGACGCACACCATGTCGCCAACCTCCGCCCCGCGCCGGAACACGAGCTGCGAGAGCGGCGCTTCGCCCACAACCGTCACCGATATGTAGAGCGCATGGGCCGTCGTCGTATCGCCCCCCACGATCTGCATGTCATAGGCCTTGGACGCCCTGTCCATGCCCTCATACAGCGAATCGACCATTTCGACCGACATGTTCCGGGGGATGCCGAGCGTGACGGTCGCCCATTTCGGGTCTGCGTTCATGGCCACCACATCGCTTGCATTCACCGAAATCGCTTTCCACCCCAGATGCGACATGGGGGCGAAAGCCCGGTCGAAGTGTACCGCCTCGATGAGAGCATCGGTCGTCACGACGTGCGCCATCGTGTCGGACACGCGGTAAACGGCGGCGTCGTCCCCGATACCCATGATCAAATCTTCGGGCGGCGCGTCCCCTTCGATCAAGGCACGTATCCGGCCAATCAGGCCGAATTCTCCAAGGGTCGATACCGGCGTGAAGGTACTCATGTCATCTCGTGATATATTTAAGATATATTTATGATATATCAGGCGTCGCTCCCGGGATGACATATTTTTCCCTGGAACGCCCGGCCGGACGCGCCTGTGACGCGCGGCATGCCCGTTGCCACGCCGTTCATGGCCTCGTGGGCCAGTACGGCGAAGGCGAGCGCTTCGCGCGCATCCCCATCCACGCCCAGCACGCCGAAACGATCCACGACGTGCCCCTGCCCGACCGCCGAGCTCCCCGACATCTCCAGCCGCGCCTCCAACGCGCGCATTACGGCCGGGTTGTGGGCGCCGCCGCCGCCCACGTACACGTGGGCCGCAGGCGGCGCCTCACGCACAATCGCTTCGGCCACCGTTCGGGCCGTGAGGGCCACGAGCGTTGCCATCGTCCCCGCCGCACTCAGACCCGCCTCTTTGGCTTCGACCAAGCGCGCCTCCAGGTACGCGGCCGAAAAAAGCTCCCGCCCGGTGGACTTCGGGGGTGCGGCGCGGAAGTAGTCGGCGGCGAGCCACGTCGAAAGCAGCGCCTCGTCCACGCTTCCCGAGAGCGCCAAGCGCCCGTCCCGGTCAAACGGCTCGCCCGACAACTTCCGCGCCGCACCATCGAGGAGCACGTTCGCCGGACCCGTATCAAAGGCCACTACCGCCTCGCGGCCACCGCCCGCCGGCAGAATCGTGATGTTCGCAATACCGCCCAGGTTCACCAGCACACGGTGCTCCGTGTCATCGGTATAGAGCGCCCAATCGGCATACGGCACGAGCGGCGCCCCCTGGCCGCCGAGCGCCACGTCACCCGTGCGGAAGTCGCCCACGACGGGCACGCCGAGAAGGTGCGCCGCGACCGATGCATCGCCGAGTTGCAGCGTAGCCCCTTCGGTCGGTGCGTGCCACACGGTCTGCCCGTGCATACCGACCAGGTCGAGTGCCCGCGGCCCGCCTGCGACATGCGCCGCGACCGATGCCACGGCCTCCGCCGCGATGCGACCCAGCATCGCGTGCAGCGAGGCCAGTTCTGCCGCCGTCGCCGCCGCGCCATTCATCAGGGCTTCCACGGGGCCGCGCGCTCCGGGCGGATACGGCCGCGTTGCAAACGACACTACATCCGCCCGGAGCGCGCGGCCCGTACCGGCCAGGCGTGCCAGCACGACATCAATTCCGTCGAGCGACGTGCCCGTCATGACACCTGCAACCAGACGGGAACGTGCGCTCAGGCCATTGTCGCTCACGACTCGTCGTCCGACGGCGTTGCATCGCCCGCGCGCAGCGCCGCCGCCTTCGCCTCGAATTCCTCTTTCCTCTCCGGGTGCTGCCGGGCCAGCTTCTCATACACCTCGGCCGCCTCGTCCAGATAATTCTGGTTCTCGTATATCCTGGCCAGCGTCTCGGAGACCACGTCCAGATCCTCCTCGGCGTCCGGATGCGCGACCATCCCCGACATATTGGGGTCGGGGACGATCTTCGCGTTCTCAAGCTCCTGGATCAGGTTGTCCAGGTCCTCGTACGTCGAAAGATCGAGCGTTTCGTCTCCGTAGTAGCGGCGGAACACCGCATCGCGCAGTCCTTCCCGGACAACGGGACTCGACGGGCAGAGCGCCAGAGCCTCCCGCCAAATGCGCAGGCTGTCCTCGTGACGCCCCTGGCGCTCGGCGACCCGGGCCAGCAGTACGCGTGCTGTCACCGCCCACGGAACGCGGGCAATCTGCTCCTGGAGCAGCGTCTGGGCCTCGGAAAGCTCACCGGCATCGAGGTGCCTGGCGGCCTCTTCCAGTGGGCTCGGTGTTGTTCTGCGGGGGCGTGGGTCATCGTGCATCATTCCGGCTCGGTATGAACGTCTGTGCCAGATTATACACAGCCACGAACAAAAAACCAGAAGCAAACAGAAACTGGAAGCCAACGCCCATCCACTGGCGCAGCAGAATCAACTCCACAAGCCAGACAAGCGACCACGCGCCCAGCATGAGTTCCGCCCACACCACGCGGGGCGCACGCAGCCGGGCATAGGGCAGTGTCCACCAGCGGGCTGGCGCACGCCGTCCGCCGGAAAACTTCGGTGTGCGGTTGAACGGTGTATGCCTGCCGCGCACCACTTCCCATACGCCGATTGAATTGGAGAGCGAAATCCCGACGCTCCCGGCCAGGAACACGGGAAAGAGCACCAGGCGGCGGAACCAGTCGGTATGGAGCGTGCGCTGCGAGACGACATGGGCCCAGAAGAATCCGAAAAAACCCACCAGCCCGGCGGCGAGCACCCCGAAGTAGACCGGCCCCGGCCCGAGTCCACGCGCCGAGAGCCAGAGCAGTGGTCCGTGCAGCAGTGAGGCGAGCAGAATGAACGGAAATACCATGTTGGCCGTCAGGTGCACGGTTCCCTCGAGCCGGGCGGGAAGTGGCACGTCCGATGACCAGAGCCTTCCGAGCGTCTTGACCGCCGTCTGGACCCCCCCTTTTGTCCAGCGGTGCTGCTGCGTCCGGAAGGCGTTGACCGATACCGGCAGTTCCGCAGGCACGGCTGTGTCGGCGTCGTAGCGGAGTCGCCACCCGCACAGTTGCGCCCGGTAGCTCAGGTCCAGATCCTCAGTCAACGTATCGCTCTCCCATCCGCCGGCCTCGTCAATGGCCGTGCGGCGCCAGATACCGGCCGTTCCGTTGAAATTGATGAAGCACCCGAGCGCCTGCCGCATGCGCTGTTCCACATTGAAGTGGGCATCGAGCCCGAACGCCTGGACGCGGGTGAGCAGCGATTCGTGCTCATTGAGGTGCCCCCAACGTGCCTGGACAAGTCCCACGCCGTCATCGAAAAGAGGCAACAGACGCACCAGGAAGTCTGGATCGGGTACGAAGTCCGCGTCCAGTACGGCCACGAACTCGGCGATGGACCGCTCCAGGCCATGCGCCAGCGCCCCGGCCTTGTACCCTTCCCTGTGGGGCCGACGGACGTGGTCAATGTGCACGCCGCGACCGGCCCATTCGGCCACACACCGCGAGACAATGGTGCCCGTTTCATCTGTCGAGTCGTCCAGCACCTGGATGTGCAATCTGTCCGCGGGGTAGTCGAACCGGCAGGCGGCCCCGATGATGCGCTCGGCCACGAGCTGCTCGTTGTAGAGTGGAATCTGTACGGTAACGCGCGGCCAGTCGTCCCGACTGGAAGGCATGTCCGGGCGCACGGACACGACCGCAACCTGTCCGGGGCAGGGCGTTTTGACGCGGCGGCCACCGGCTATCGCCAACAGCCCCAGGTGCGCACCAAAACCCACCAGTACCACCATGGCAAGAGCATAGAGGGTGGCTACAGCTATGGCGAGCGCTTCAATTACCAATTCGACGTCGCCGCAGTAAACACATCATCGGCAATCTTGACCAGGGCATCGCGGGCCGCTTCCTCTTCGCTGTCTGGATCTCCCGGGTCATATTCCTCGAAGGCCGAAAACGTGCGCTCGACGATCGGTCTGTTTTCCACGCGGTCCTGCCACGTGACCTGGACCGTGATCGTGACCCGGTTGCGGGTCGCCTGTTCATCGCCTGAAACAGATGTCGGCATGTTTTCATACCGCGTTATCCGCCCGCGCAATACCGAATCGGACCGGAACTCGTCCTGCTCGAGCGCCAGGCGTGTCTGGCGAACGAAACGGTCCACGAAAAGCTCGGTCAACTCATCTTCGAGGCCGGTCACCGTCGACAGGCTGGCATCGTCCACGAGTGGTATGGAGATCGTGGCCAGATGCTCCTGGATGGTGGCGCCCGTGAATGAATAGTAGCGGCACGCGGACAGGCTGCCAGCGACAAGAAGCAGCACCACGACACAGGGCCACTCGAAAATACGGTACGGACGCACTTGCCGATGATTCATTCGCGCGCGCCTCCTTCGTAGTCCTTGATCTTGCGATAGAGTGTGCGCTCACTGATGCCGAGCGCCTCGGCCGACTGCCGGCGGTTGCCCTCGAAGCGGTTGAGCGCCTGCTGGATGAGCCGGTGCTCGGCTTCCTCCAGCGTTGGCAACGGCTCCTCGTCTGCTGTGCTGCTGCCAGGTCCCGCGTCGCTGTCACCGTCCAACTCGTAGGGCACATCCTCAATCATCCGACCCTCACCGTCCGCGTCCTCACGTGCGGGCGGCATCATGAGGTAGCGACCGGGAGCACGTCCCGCTTCATCCTCTTCCATCGACGCGGTGGACGCATCCGTCCTGCCGCGCATGAGCTGCGTCAGAGAGCGGATGTGCTGCCCCATGTCGGCCACATCGGTCCGCAGTTCGAGCAGCGTACGGTAAATGATTTCGCGCTCCTTGCCGCCCTCGCCGACCTCGCCCGTGAAGGAGTCCCGGTCCCGGGCTTCGCTCGCGCGCACCAGACCCACGCCGCCTCCAGCCGAGCCAACGCCGCGCAGCAGCGGCCGCACGTCGTCGGCCGAGAGTTCACTCTTGCCGAGCAACACCACCGTCTGTTCGGCCACGTTGCGAAGCTCACGGATGTTGCCCGGCCAGCGGTAGCGCAGGAAAAGCTCCCGGGCGCTGTCCTGGAGGCGGGGACCCGCCGTGTTGTACTTCTGGGCGAACCGGTGTTGGAGATGTTCGAATATGGGCAGGATGTCATCGCGGCGCTCCCGCAGCGGGGGCACGCGGATAATCACCGTGCTGAGCCGGTAATAGAGGTCCTCGCGGAAGCGGCCCGCCTCGACTTCGCGCGCCAGGTCCTTGTTCGTGGCCGCAATGACCCGCACATCGGTACGCAGCACGTTTGACGAGCCCACGCGCGAGAATTCCCCGATCTCCAGCACGCGAAGCAGCCGGACCTGCGCCGTGAGCGGCATCTCCCCGATTTCATCCAGGAAAATGGTCGATCCGTTGGCCTCCTCGAAGTACCCGCTGCGGCGCTCGACGGCACCCGTATAGGCCCCCTTCTCGGCACCGAACAGTTCCGACTCGATCAGCCCCTCAGGAATGGCGCCGCAGTTCACGATGAGCATTTTCTTGTGCCGCCGCGTGCTGAGCTCGTGGATGGCCTGGGCAATAAGCTCCTTGCCGACACCACTCTCGCCCTCGATGAGCGCCGTGATACCCGTACCGGCAATAAGGCGCACCCGGTCCAGGACGTGCCGGATTCCCTCCGACGACCCGACAATACCGAAGCGCTCCTGCATGGATTGTCTGTCCATCCGACTACGCTCCCGGCACCGCCGTACCCGGTACCGATGCTCCCGGCACCGCCACGCCCATCAGCGTGGCCGACGTACAATCCATGATGCGCACCCGGACATAGTCCCCTTTCGCGAAGTCCTGGCGGTCGAACACCACCATCTTGTTGGTATCGGTGCGCCCCGACAGCTGCGCGTCGGAGCGGCGGGACGTGCCCTCGACGAGCACCACGTGCTCGCGCCCGATTTCGGCCCGGTTGCTCTCGAGCGATATCTGTGACTGCAGCTGAATGATTTCCGTCAGACGCCGCTTCTTGACCTCCTCCAGCACGTTGTCTTCGTACTTGCGCGCCGCATACGTTGTCGGGCGCTCCGAATACATGAACATGTAGGCATGGTCGTAGCGCACGGCCTCCATGAGCGAAAGCGTGTCGCGGTGCTCCTCTTCGGTCTCGTCACAGAATCCCGCAATGATGTCCGTCGACAGCGATACCCCCGGCACAATGCCCCGTGCACGCTCGACAAGCGCCAGATACTCGTCCCGCGTATAGGTCCGGCGCATGCGCTGAAGCATGTCCGTATTCCCATGCTGCACAGGAAGATGGATGTAATTACACACGTTTTCCCGCTCGGCGTGCACATGCAGCAGCTCGTCCGAGCAGTCTTTCGGATGCGACGTGGAGTATCGGATGCGCAGCGCCGGCGAAATCCGGGAAATCCGGTACAGCAGCTCGGCAAAGCTGACGCCCCCCGATGCATACGAGTTCACATTCTGGCCGAGCACGGTAACCTCGCGGAAACCCTCCTCGACCAGACGGTTGCATTCGTCCAGGATGCTCGTCGCCGACCGGCTCCGCTCCCGTCCCCGCGTGAACGGGACGACGCAGAACGAGCACATGTTGTCGCATCCACGCATGATGGATACGAAGGCCGAGACCCCGTTCGAATCGTAGCGGACCGGAGAAATGTCGTCGTAGGTCTCCTCTTTCGAGAGCTGCACGTTGACGGCCGCCTGCCCGGTGTCGTGCGCCTGCGAGAGTAGATTCGGCAGGTCCCGGTAGGCATCCGGCCCGACCACCAGGTCGACCAGTTTTTCCTCCTCGAGCAATTTGTAGCGAAGCCGCTCCGCCATGCAGCCGAGGACTCCAAGTCGCAGGTCGGGATTGTGGCGCTTTTTGCGCGATCGCAATTCGTCGAGTCGCCGGCGCACCTTCTGCTCGGCGTTCTCCCGGATGGCACACGTATTGATGAGCACGATGTCGGCCTCGGCCTCATTGTGCGTCAGGCCATATCCGTTCTCGCGCAGTACGGAGGCCACGATTTCAGAATCGGACACGTTCATCTGGCACCCGTAGGTTTCCAGATATACATTTCGCTTGCCGGAGGATGTGACGGCGACCTGCTTGGGCGCATCGAGATCATCCAGTACCGGAATATCATGTAGAGCTTGCATGACGCGTGGAATACCCGACAAAATGTCATGTTCCGAATCCCGACGCTTTGTGTGTGCGTTGCACCCGAACAAATCGAAAACTTCCAAGACACGCTATGGCCGGACATAATAAGTGGTCCAAGATAAAGCGGCAGAAAGCCGTCACCGACGCCCGAAGGTCCAAAGCCTGGGCCCGGATTACCCGAGACATCATGGTGGCTGCCCGCGAGGGTGGGGGCGATGTGGGCATGAACGCCCGCCTGGCGCTCTCCGTCGAGAAGGCCAAGAGCGAGAACATGCCCAAGGACAATATTGAACGCGCCATCAAGCGTGGTACGGGAGAAATCCAGGGCAGCGACTACGTGGAAATGACCTACGAGGGATACGCTCCCGGCGGCATCGCGCTCTTCATCGATGCCCTTACCGACAACACCAACCGGACGGTTGCCGACGTGCGCGCGCTATTCAGCAAGGCCGGGGGCAGCATGGGACAGTCGGGCAGCGTGGCGTTCCAGTTCGACCGCAAGGGTGTCTTCGAAATACCGGCCGCAGAGCACAGCGAAGAAGACCTGTTCCTTCTCGTGGTAGATGCGGGCGCCGAGAATCTGGAGCTCGAAGGTGAGCAGTTCATTGTGACCACGCCGGTTGAAGCCTTCGGCGATGTCCAGGCGGCGCTTGAGGAGGCCGGCATCGAGGTGGCCGAGGCGTCCCTGCAGCGCATACCGAACACCACGACGCCTGTCGATGCCGTTACCGCGCAGAAAGTCGCCGCTCTGATTGAAAAGCTGGAAGACCTGCAGGACGTACAGGCGGTCTATTCCACGCTTGAGTTTGACGAGGCCACTATTTCGGCCCTGTCCTGACCTCGGCACAACCACTACTTCACTGTTCCCATGATCATTCTCGGCGTAGACCCTGGCTCGCGCGTCACCGGATTTGCGGTTATCGAGCGCAAGGGCGCGACCGAGACGCTGATCGATACAGGGATCATCCGCGTAAGCACGGGTGACACGCATCAACTGCGCCTGAAGCAGATCTACGAGGCACTATCGGGACTCATTGCGTCGCATCTCCCCGATTACTGCGCCGTCGAAATGCCCGTCTACGGCAATAATCCGCAGTCCATGCTGAAGCTGGGCCGGGTGCAGGCCACCGCCATGCTGGCCGCCCTCAACCGGGATGTCCCCGTCGTCGAGTACTCGCCCAAACAGGTCAAGAAATCCGTCACGGGCAACGGAAATGCGTCGAAGGAGCAGGTCCGCTACATGATTGCGTCGATCCTCTCGCTCGGGGAGGTCAGCGAATTGGCACTCGATGCATCCGACGCGGTGGCCGTTGCACTCTGCCATGCGCACCGGGGACCGGATACGCCCGGTGGGAGCTACCGGAACTGGGCCGATTTCGTCAAGGACAATCCTGATCGGACGACATGACGGGTTCTATCGCCGCGCCCACGCGTCAAGGCCTGT
>PCUY01000064.1 GCA_002787815.1 Bacteroidetes bacterium CG12_big_fil_rev_8_21_14_0_65_60_17
ACACGCGCTTGGCCATGGCCGGACGGCGAGGTCCGCTTTCCGGGTATTTTCCGGATGGATGCGGACCTCTTCGTCAGCCACGCCGAGGGCGCCTACAGGCTGCGCTTGGCAGCCGATACGCTCGTGAGCATGGAAGCGGTCGGTGGTGAGCGGTTTGCGTATCCGGTGCACGGCGTGGTTCGTGCTCCATGGGGGCAGGTGCTCGGGACAGACGAGGGCGTTTTCATGGAGCGGCGTACAGCGGAGACGCCGACAGGAGAGCAGCGTATCCTGCTGGAAACGGGGCCTACGCGGGCGCTCTCGAATACCGTCCTTGCCGTTGCTGATGCGGGAAAGGGCAGGGTCTGGATGGGCACTCGCAATGGATTGTACCGCATGCAGGTCGAGCCGGAAGCGAGGGTGTTTGAATCGCTTCTGGAGGGCATTCCGGTCTTATCGGTGGCGGCGGACGGGAGGTCAGGCCGGGTCGCGGAATCGGCGGTGTCTCCGATCTGGGTGGGTACGTTCGGAGAGGGGGTATTTGCTTACACGGACCACGCCCGGCGTGTGGACATGGGATCCTGTAACCCCACGGTGTGGTCGCTGGCCGTGTCGGCATCGGGCAGCGTATGGGCGGGAACGGACCGGGGGCTGTGCGTGCTCGCGCCGGGCAGTACCGCATTCAGGCAGGTAGCTCTGGGCCGGGCCGGAGCGGTCAGTGCCAACGACCAGGGCCATGATGCGGTCGCCGTGAATACGGTCGTGGAACACGGCCGGGATTCGGTCTGGGCGGGCACGAACGAGGGGTTGTGCCAGGTCGGGGGGACGTGCAATACGGCGCTGGGCCCCGTTCAGGGCCTGGCATCCGATGGGCTGGGGCGCCTCTGGGTGGCAACGACCGACGGGCGCGTCCGGGTTGATGGGCGCGTCGTGGCAGGGCGCTCGGACGCTGGGCCTGAGGATACGCTCCGGATCGGGGGCGAGGGGGGGTGGCATGTCCTGCCGCTTGATGACCGGGTGTTCATTTCGAGTGCAACCGGACTGTATGCGCTGAGCGACCGCGGCGGATACCGGCTGCTGGAGGGCATCGTCTATGGCGCCGCGGTCGCCGACGACGATCACCTCTGGGCTACGACGAGCCGTGGACTCATGCGGAGCGCCCTGACCGACGAGGGCCCGCCCGATTTCGTGCGTGTTGGTGCGTTCCAGGAGGAGTTCAACCGCCGGGCCCTGCTCTCGCACGGGGCCGCGCTCTTTGCGGGCGGTATGGAAGGGCTCACGCTGCTCTATCCGCGCGCCATGCAACCCGGCGAAGAGGCGGCCCCCGACCACCTGGTGGTAACCGGGCTGGATGTGGCGGGCCGGGATTCGTCCTGGTCCTGGGCGGGGGTGCCGCGTGGCGGCGTGACACTCTCACACCTGCACGTATCGATGGCCGTGCAGCTGGCTGCGCCGCGCATTGCCCCGGAATACCGCTACCGGTTGGAGGGGTTCGATGACGCATGGAGCGAAACGACTGCGCGAACGGCGCGCTATACGAACCTGCCGCCCGGCAGGTACACGTTTCGCGCTGAAGCGCGGGCCGTGGGCAGCACGGCGTCGGTGTCGTTTCCTGTCGTGGTGCGCCAGGCGTGGTATGCAACGTGGTGGTTCCGCGTGCTGCTCGTCCTTTCGCTGTGTGCGGCGCTGACCGTTGTTTGGCGGCTGCGCCGGGCGCACGAAGCGGCGCTCGAGCGCGTCCGGGCCCGCATTGCATCGGATTTGCACGACGACGTGGGAAGCCGGCTGGCCGGCATTGCCCTGCTGTCGGAACTGGTTGGGGCCGCGCCGACGCTCGGAGAGAAGGAGGCGCGGCGCCTGAAGGCCATCGAGCAGTCGGCGCGGGAACTCGTGACCAGTGTGCGCGACATCACGTGGCTGATCCATCCGTCGAGCGACGGGCTCGATGACCTGGCCGATCGCATGCGCGAGACGGCGCATCAACTGCTCGGAGACCGGGAGTGGACGCTGCATTCCCCCGTACGCGATGCGCACATTCCGATTGACATGACCACGCGTCGCCACGTGTTTCTTGTTTTTCGTGAGGCGCTGCACAATATTGGTCGGCATGCCGCACCGGAAGCATCCGTTGGCATCCGCCTTGAAGAGCGGGCCGGGCGTCTCGTACTCGATATACGGGATACGGGCTGCGGATTCGATACACAGGCCGCACCGGGCGGGCATGGCCTGCGGAGCATGCAGGAGCGCGCCCACGCGGCGGGCGGGAAGCTGACCATGGACTCCGAACCCGGCCGCGGCACGCATATCTGTCTTGAAGTACCCCTTTCGTCATGATTCTATTAGCACCATGATTCGCGTCTGGCTCATCGAGGACGATGCACTCTTCCGGGAGACCGTCGTAGACGTGCTCGATGCGCACGACGACGTTGCCTGCACCGGCCAGTTCGTCACGTGTGAGGAGGCGCTGGCAGCGCTCGGAGCCGCGGAGCCCGCCGCCCGCCCGGCCGCCCGCCCGGCCGCCCGCCCGGCCGTCCGGCACCCCGACGGCCCAGCGCCCGACGTTATCCTGCTCGATCTCGGGCTGCCCGGAATGGGAGGCATTGAGGGCACGTCCCATCTACGGGCGGCCGCGCCCCAGGCGGAAATCGTGGTCCTGACCGTACATGGAGACAGTGACCGGATATTTTCGGCCATCACGAGGGGCGCATCGGGCTACGTGCTCAAGCCGTCTTCGGCGCGCGACATCGTGCGGGCCGTCCGAGCGGCCCATCGCGGCGAATCGCCCATTACGCCCCGTATTGCGCGGCGCATTCTTGACATGTTTCCTCAGCCCGCCCGTGCCGGTGCCCGTGCTGGTGCCGGTGCCCGTGCCGGTGCCACCAATACGTACGGCTTGTCCCGCCGCGAACGAGACGTACTCGAACTCATGGTGTCAGGCATGACGAAGCGGGACATGGCCCAGCGTCTCTCGCTTTCTCCGCACACGATAGATCAGCATGTGCGTCGCATCTACTCGAAACTCGATGTGCATACGCGTGGACACGCCGTCGCGAAAGCTGTTGGCGAGAGGCTCGTGTCGCCGCCGTGACCTTCGTGACCGCCGCCGTGATCGCCTCTCCCATCCCCGCAAATTGACGCGTTTGCGTCATGTACGGAGCGATAAACGCAGATATGTTGACACGGTATGTTCCATGCGTTTCCTGGTTGCGTCATGCCTCGTTTTACGCTCCGTTCCCTGCTGCTTCCGGCTCTTCTTTCAGTCTGTTTTACCGCAGCCCTGCTGCCGGCGAGTGCCCGCGCGCAATCCGATATTTCGGTCGGGCTCAACAATGTGCCTGCCACGGAAATCCGCGGCGGCAATTTCAATGCCCAGTACGTACTGAACAATCTGGGGCCGAACGACGCCAACGGGAGTATTGTGCTGACCGTGACGCTCGACAACGCGACGCTCGAATCGCTCTCGAATGGGGCAGGACTCGGCACGGTGAACATCATCAGCGATACCGAGGGCACGGTGACGTTCTCCTCCATGGTCGTCGGGCTGACCATCCAGGACAGTTTTCTCGTGCGGACGAACGGGAGCGGGGGAGATGCAACAGTGACCGTCAGTGTGGCTTTTTCGGGAGATCCGAACGCAGCCAACAACGCGGCCAGCGCGGTCGTTTCGGTGCCCCTGCGTCCCGAAGGCGACATCGAGGGCACGGTTCTGGTAGATGCGAACAAGGACGGCCAGGTCGACGCCGGCGATACGCCCCTTGAGGGCGTGCGCATAGACCTGGTCAACGGCACGTTTCGCACGACCAATGCCGAGGGGCGCTTCGAGTGGCGCGATCTGTTCCGGCGGCCCTACGACATGACGGTCAATCTGCCCGAGAACCATACGATGGTCCTGCCCGAGACGAACCCCTTCAGCGTGAACGTGGAGGACGGGCAGGTTACGACCGTCGTAATTCTGCTCGACGACGGGGAAATCGTGTCTCCGGCGCGCGTATCGGGCAGGCTCTCCATTCTGCGCGACTTCGTGCAGCAGGACAACCCGCTTCCGGACGTGCGTGTCTATAACGATGCGAACGAGAATGGGGCGTTTGAGGAGGCAGAATTGAGCACGGTGACCGATGCCAACGGACAGTACGAGTTCACCGGCCTCATCCCTCCCCAGACACTGCGCCTGCGCACACTGCACCCTTCGTTTGCCAAGCCTGTCGATCCCGTCGTACCCGTGCGCGAGGTGGCGCTTACCAGCGGCAGCGATGTGACGGCCGATTTCGCGTTTCGCTTCAGCGGCGCCATAGAAGCTTTCATGTACGTGGACAATGATGCCAATGGAGTCTTTGACAACAACGGGGACGGCGTGACGGATGAAGGTGAAGACGTACCGGCGGCTGCATTGGCCGATGGCGCTCGATTGCTCTCATCCGGGAATCCGGTTTCAAGCGCAGAAAATTCGGGTGATCCGCTGGCCGGGCAAATTATATTCGGAAGTTTGCTTCCTGCACCGTATTTCGTGGATCCAGGCGTGCCGCCGGGCTGGGAAATCAGCGAGCCGTTCGAGGAA
>PCUY01000054.1:0-332 GCA_002787815.1 Bacteroidetes bacterium CG12_big_fil_rev_8_21_14_0_65_60_17
TAAAGCTCCACACGAAGTCGTTTTCGAGCGGGTTGCCGTCCAGGTCGGTGGCCTCCGTCGTGATGGTCGCCGTGTAGGTCGTGCCCGCATTGAGGTCACTTGTCGGGTTGAAGGTCGCCGTCGTACCTGTGTACGAGACCGAGCCGTCTACTGGCGATGCGCCGTCGGCGAGCGTGAACGACGTGTCCGTAATGGTCAGCTCGTCCATGATTTCGCTGAAAGTCGCGCTCACGTCCGTATCCACAGCCACGTCCGTCTCCAGGTCCTGGGGATCGGTGGACGTCACTTCAGGCGCTGTCGTGACCACTTCCGCGGCCGTCGTAAAGCTCCAC
>PCUY01000054.1:342-3062 GCA_002787815.1 Bacteroidetes bacterium CG12_big_fil_rev_8_21_14_0_65_60_17
GCAGGAGGGCACTTGTTGGATTGAAAGTGGCCGTGACGCCCGCATAAGAAACGGTACCTGCAATCACCGTCGTTCCATCTGCCAGGATGAACGAGTCGTTGGAAATGGATGACAGGGCCATCGGCTCGCTGAAGACGGCGGTCACATCCGTACCCACCGCCACGGCTGTTTCCGCATTCCCGGGATTGGTCGAGATCACTTCCGGCCTGGTCATATCCATGCCTTCACCGGTCGTGAAGCTCCATACGAAGTCTGCGGCTAGCGCGTTACCCGCTCCATCGATGGCGTCCGTCGTGATGGTCGCCGTGTAGGTTGTATTCGGCTCGAAATTGCCGCTTGGAGAGAAGACCGCCGTGAAACTTGGTCCTGCATACGTCACCAGTCCGCTGACTGCCGTAGAGCCTGGTCCGCGAACAAGAAATGACGTGGCGTTTATTTTCAGCGGATCCATCGCCTCATTGAAAGTGGCCGTTACCACGCTGTTCAGCGACACACCGGTTTCATTGTCTTCTGGATTCGTGGCAGTAACCGTGGGTGCCGTCGTATCGGGCGTGAGACCAGTCGTGAAGGTGCAGACGAAGTCACTCAGGAGCCCGTTTCCGGATTGATTCTGAATTCCATTCTCGCCACTTTTAATCGTATACGTATACGCTGTAGATGGTGAGAGAAGAATGGCTGGGGTAAATGTGACGATTCTGGTTGCCTGGTCATAGGCAACTGCACCCGTCACCTGCGTACCGCCTGGTCCGGTCAATAGAACGGAGTTGACGTTGACGCTTGACGCACTCAGATTGTCGGCAAAGGTAGCTGACATAACCTGGTTCAGGGGAACCTCCGTCGCCCCGCAGACAGGCAGTATGGAGCCGGCCAGAGGTGGTCCGCATGCCTCCACCATGCCTCCCGTCAGATCCTCCCGGCACCCTGACAGAAGAACGAAGAACATGAGAAGGAAGTGTGTGACGATGAGGTTTGAAGTAGGGTTTTTCATAAAGCTGGTCTTGGTCCGTCCGTACATTTTCAATAGACGTGGGAGTTCAGGCTGCGAATCTCGCAATGGAGCCTGTAGGATTGGCAGAGCCATCGGACACGGCTCCGCCTTGGATATGACGTGGGCAAAGGCAACAGACGAGTCGGGATCACATCGACAACAAGTAACCTCAATCCCGAGTCAATAGAACTCCCCCAGGAGATTGAAAAGAGAGCTAGCCCAAAGGGTGGACTTCGGGGAACGCACCCCGTTTGACCCTATTCCTTTTCTCGATGTGCAAAGGCTGCGATCTGAAGTCGCGTCGACAGAGCCAGCTTTTCCAGGACATTATGGACGTGGCTCTTGACGGTGTCGACAGCAATGTTCAGTCGCCTGGCTATTTCCTTGTTCGTGAGGCCCTCTGAGATCAACTCCACCACCTCACGTTCACGCGTTGTCAAATCGATCAATCCGGCAGGTATGACGCCGTTCCTGATTGACGTCTCTATGATCTGCGTGAAAAGCGACTTCGTCAGAACGGACGGGAGTACTTTTTCTCCTGTCGAAACAGCCTTGATGGTCGTCACATAATCATTCAACGTGGCATCTTTCAGTATGAAACCACTGCCACCGGCCTTCACGAATTCAACTATATCCACTTCGTCGGGAAGGATGTCCATGGCAATAACCCTCGACTGGGGCAATTCCGACCGTAGCACGGACATGAGTTTCAGGCTTCGAACTGTTGTAAGCCCAAGGTCCATCAGAACAACGTCTGGTGCCGCCTGCAATTCCTTCACCTGCCTCACGGCATCCAGACCCTCGGACTGTGCGACAACATGAAAATCGCCATATTCACGCAGTACCGAGGCGATCCCCTCCCTTACAAGGCGATTCCCTTCAATCAGCAGGACCTTGATCTTCGTCTCGCCCGTCATGTACGACAATATCAATGGGGTGGGGAAACTCCAATGTACGGCTTGCCGATCAGCGAGACCAAGCTGCCTGATACAGGTTCAGCGTGTGGCCGTCCGGGTCGAGGAAATCGGCGGTGAGGGCGCCGTGTACCCGGTCATGACGCTATTTCCTGCATCATGCGCTCCGTGCAGGCGGGACAAATACCGTGTGTGAGCCGGGGAAGCGGGCTCTGTCCGAACAGGTCGAGACGCTCAAGCGCCAGCTCGACCTCCATCCACTCGCCCGACACATGGACCTTCTTGCACCAGCCGCAGATGGACAGAAAATCGTCCGATCGTTCGAGCGCTTCATCCAGCAGTAAAACCGGATCGCGGGGCTCTTCGCGCATAATCCGGCTGTCGAACTGGACGTTGCCCTCGTCGGAGCGCGATATCCTGAGCTCCATGAAGCGACGCACGGACGGGGAGTCGCATCGATAGGAAAATACGATGGTCCGGCCCGTTCGTCTGACCTGTTCCAGAATAATCCGGTAGATGTGCTGCGTGGCCTCGTCGGCTACGAACGTAAAGAGCGATTGTCCAACAACGACTTGTGCGGTCAGATCTGGCGCCTTGTTCTCCAGGGCAAACGAATCCCAGTTGTCAGAAATACTGACAATCCGGTCGTCCTCGTCCACGATATACGTGAACTCGTTTGTTGATGTCACCGAATGCATACGCCAAAAACGCAGACGAATGCAATTTGGTTCATGGAGCCTGGTACAGGCTCAGCCTATGGCCGTCGGGATCGGTCGTTGCCAGACCGGCGTGCCGCCGCACGACAGACAGCAGGTGCT
>PCUY01000054.1:3086-7553 GCA_002787815.1 Bacteroidetes bacterium CG12_big_fil_rev_8_21_14_0_65_60_17
TGCGCAGCAGGCGAATGCGCTGGCGGAGGGCAGCCGGTGAAATTCCCAGGATCCAGGCAATTTCGGCCCGATCCAGATCGAAAAGCAGCAATGCGGCGACCTGGTGGCTGGCTGGAGAAAGCAGTCCGAGCACATGCTGAGCCCCGACCTCCTGAGCCCATATGAACCGACCCGCGGGGGCATCCGGATGGGCGCTTGCCACCTGTTCGGCCCTTTCAGCCTCTGCAACCAGTTTGTGGCGCGGCAACGAGAAGCGCCTCGTGGAGCAGATCCGCAGCCTCGAGGTCACGTGCCGCATGATCCCGGGTCCCATGACCGCGGCCCATCAGGATGAGCACCCGCTTCGCATCTACCAGAAGTTCACTGTACGTACTGCTGTTCAATCTGCCGCAATCACGGAAGCGATTTCACGAGCCATGTAAATACGGTTTCTTTTTTGTCCTGTTACCTCTTCGAGTATCCCGGCATCCATTGACCATTCTGACTGACGTCCAACAGGAGTCGATAATACTCGCTTCTGTGCTGTTCGAAGTAGGCGCTGAGGTAGAGCATGGGTTTGGCCAGCAATCCCTCGGAACAGAGCAACGGAGAGATGAGGAGTCGACCAACGCATCCGTTTCCATCCAAAAATGGATGCATGGCCTCAAAATGATAGTGAATGAGGGCCATGCGCACGAGCGGAGGGTAGGCTGTGTCGGTATGGAGATACTTCTCAGCGGATTGGGAAGTGTTCTGGCCACTCCCAACATTTCGCTCAGTCTGTGATCGGCCCCGGACGAGGGTTCCTGCCTTGTTTTCTCCAAAGTCAACGGGTCTCACCTAGAACCTGTTAACACAATATCCATCGGGTCAAGCCCCGCGGGTTCCGGCGCGATTGTCCGCATCGTGCAGGTCCATCCGGGTGCTCAGTCCGCGTCCCGATCGAACATCCACTCCATGATGTACCAGCGGCTGCCGTCGTGGAAGAGCGTAATGCTGTTCACGCCCGTATCGAACGGTTCGCCGCCCGTCTGCGCCGCTTCCGGCAATGGCCACCCAAGCGTCCTCGTGATGCAGCGAGCGGTCGCGCTCGACATCGGCCCGCTCCGCTGCCGGGCCGGAAATGACATCATAATAGGCGGTTATGATGGCATCGATCGTCGCTACGTCCTCCGGTGCGGCACGAGGCCAGGCGTCGGAGCCGGCAGGCTGGGCCAGGGCGCTGGTGGTAAACAGGAGGCAGGCGGATGCAAAAATGAGGCGGAGCATGGCGCGTGGGTGTTTCAGGTGTATACGCTGTGGTGACGCCCCAGAGTATGACAAAGAGCAAACCTGGGCGCTCATGAATCACTGCCACGCGGTCCGACCAGGACCAGTCCGGCCGGCGCCGAGTGCGACATGCTTTTCCCCATCGCGCGTCACTGGCCGCCTCCAAGTTGCTGCCGAAGCTGTTTGAGCTGACCATAGACGGGTGCCAGCGCTGGGTCCGGCGCGGCCTCGTAGAGCGCAATAGCCCGCTCAATCTCCTTCAGCCCGTCGGCGGCCGCGCCGGTCGAAGCCAACGTCACGCCGTGCAGGAAATGGGCCACGACGGACGGATCGTGGTGCTCCACGTAGAGCGCTGCCGCCTCGCGCGCCGATGCCATGTCCCGCTGCATCATGAAGCGCTGTGTCACATCCTGGAAGGGCTGCTCGCTGAACAGTACGTCGTAGCCGTAGTGCTCGGACAGTCCCGCGATATGCGCGGAAAGGCCCTCTACGCCGCCCTCCTCAAGCGCCGCCGCCGCCATCGGCCAGAGATCGACAAAATATCCCGTAAGGCCGTTGTACAGTCCTTTGAGCGATGTCGACATGTGCGATTCCGCGGGCATGCGCTCCAGCGTCCAGTCGATTGCGGCCGGCTCCAGCGTACCGAGGTGCTTTTCCAAAAGGCCGAAACCAGCTTCCAGGTCGGGTTCATCGCCGAGGTTTGCGTAATAATAGGGCGTATCTGTTGCCGAGCCGGTAGCCGTAACACCCGCCGCAAGCGCGTCAACAACGCCCGGCCCCGCACCATCCACCAGGTACGGACTCTGCGCGAGCCATGCATCCATCAGATGACTCTCCGATGCCATGGCCCAGGTCGCGAACAGCCCCCCCATGGAATGGCCGGAAAGCAGACGAAGCGGCGCTGTCCGGTACCGATCTTCAATGAACGGCACCAGCTCGTCTTCGAGGAACGCCAGGTAGGCAGCGCTCCCAGCGCCAGCCCCCTCCTGGCCCTCCACCGGCGGCGTGAAATCCTGTGCGCGCGTCGCACCGGCATGCACGGCGACGATGATCATTTCGGGTATGCGCCCATTATCGGCCAGAAAATCGACGACCGGGCCGGCGTGCGCCAGATTGGTTTCGCCATCGAGCAGGTAGAGTACGGGAAAGCGGGTAGATGCGTACGCCGCGTACGAGTCAGGTACCTGCACGGTGACGGTCCGCGACCCGGAAAGGGCCTCCGATGCGATCTGATGCACGGTGGATTTCCCGGCATCCTGTGCAAGGGCCGATGTGGAGGTCAGAAAGAGCGTTGCGGCGGCCACAACGAGGCCTGCCAGAAAAAGAATACGTTTCATGGTTCAATGGTAAAAATGTCTTCCACGGCCACGCCAAAATGTCTGGCAATGAGCATGGCAATGATGGTGGATGGGACGAAGCGTCCCACTTCGATGGTGCTGATGGTCTTGCGCGAGACACCGATGGCTTTGGCCAGGTCGTCCTGGCTCATTCTGTGCTCGGCGCGATAGACGCGGATGCGATTGGAGAGTGTGATGTTGTCTGTCATGCGTCATCTCCAAGGGCATCCCTGCCGGCGCTCCAATTGAGCACCAGAAATGTGCCGCTCATGGCAGCGAGCATGATGAACAGACCGATCTGGATGTAAAACGATGGTTCCAGGTCGAATGCATTGTCCCGGGCCACGAACTCAAGCACCAGCAGCGAAATGAACGTCGCTGCCCAGGACACCCTGAAGGCGCGCCTGAGGAGCTGCGCCGCATAGCCGTCTTCACTGAAGTAGACGATTTTCTGGTCAGCAGGCAGGCGGAATTTGGCAACAACGGCCGGAAGCAGAAGGCCCACGACGAGCACGGCGAGGCCGATTACCGAATAGTCCAGTAAAACGGCCAGTTCGGTCACTGCCACCTGCTCGGCGGCTTTGATCAGTTGGATGAGGCCAACGCCGAGCAGTGACAGCGCAAAAAGCTGCCTGTGCCGATCGGCCCTGTCGGCGGTCGATGTGTGTGACATGAATGTCTCCTTTGGATGTGATTACGAGTAACCTGATTCCCATTACGGGAGTCATAGGTTACGTAATGATACCCAAAGGTTACATACTTTCCAAAATTATTTTCCGGGCTTCGTCTGCCTCCTCCGGCGTATTCACGTTGTCGAGCGCGGCCGTAACGGGCAAATCGAGTAAGAGGACACCACCCGAGCGGAGTATTCGTCGCGGGCAGCGCACGTCCCGTGCAATCGATTCGCGGACATGATCCGCAGCAGCTGGCTCCCAGATGGCAAAAAGCGGTTCAGGAAGGCCGTCGAACCGGCTGCGGAAGGCGGTCGCCATTCGCGTCGCATCCCTCTGCGCCACCAGGAAGTCGGCGGTCTCATGATCCAGGAGCGGCAGATCGCACGCCGCCACAAGCCAGGCAGCGTCCGGGTCGGCTTCGAAGGCCGCCATGATCCCGGCGATGGGGCCACGCACGCCCGCCGCATCCACCAGAAAGTGCGTGCCGGGTGGCCGCGGAACGTCCTGACCCTCCCGCACCGAAATGGCCACGTCGCGGCACACGCTCCTGACGAGCGCGGTCACGCGCTCAAGCTGCGTCACGCCGGGGACGTATTCCATGGCCCATTTGTCGCGGCCCATGCGGCGGCTGAAACCGCCAGCCAGAACAAGGCCGCGGAGAGCTGGCTCGGGAGCGCGCATGCTACTCTTCCCTCGCCACAATCCTGGACGACCAGGGACAGAACCGGCCCACCGTGTTGAGCCACATGTCGAGATCGGCCTCGACCATGGACGGCCTCCCGTCGCAGAGCTCGATCGTCACGTCCGCAAAACTCACGCTCTCCGGATCCATGTGCCAGCTCCAGGGATCGTTGAAGCCGCCATCGCCCGGTAGCAACTGCCCGTTCACGATTTTCTGGGTCGATGCGCCGATGAGCGCTTCGGCCTCGGCGATCTGCGCTTCATTGCGAAGCAGAATGCGGAACTGCTCGCCCGATTCGACTTCGACGACGAACACGGCGCCGTCGATGGGCGCATCGGAATTGCTGTCGCTGTCGCAGGCGACCACTGCAGCGAGGACCGTGATGGCAAGAAGGCGGAACAAGGTTTTCATGGGATATAACGATAACATGATTCGTGCCAAAAATACGGGCCTGCCGGTGGCTCGGTTACAGGGGCCGGGCCGAGTGGCACAATAGCAGGGATGAACGGAGACGAACAGTGACTGT
>PCUY01000012.1:0-13357 GCA_002787815.1 Bacteroidetes bacterium CG12_big_fil_rev_8_21_14_0_65_60_17
GTACCAACCGCGTCATCCTGTGCCACCAGAACACGACCAACCAGGGCTTCACGCGGACAAGCGGAAGCATCTTTGGAAACATTCAGACAACGGTCGACGGAACGGGTTCGCCGAATACGACGGATCGTGTTGAATTTCCGCTGGGAGATGACATCATGAACTACCGTCCGTTCGCCATCACGTTCAATACGCCGAATACGTTGGCTGCCGATCCGGTACTCGTAGCGACCTACAACGAGACCAACGCTGGAGGTATCAACGGCTTGCCAATATCCGCTGTGGACGAACTCAACAATCCATTCGAGATTGGTCGCTACGCGACGGATTTCCATTGGGAGGTCACGGCCAACCCAACGGTGACGCCATCGATCAACTACGATGTGGAGTACCGTGCCGCTGGCTTCGCCAACTTTGTTGACGAGGATATCGAGAAGACGCGGGCCATTCGTCGCCAGGACGGTAACCCGAATAACTTCTGGATCAAGGTCGCCAACGGCCCTGCCGACAACGACAACTTCGCGGTTTCGGCTACGGAGCCTGTCCTTGTTGCCAGAAGCGCGGTTGGTGCCATCAACGCGGATGGTGTCCTCTTCGCCATTGGTCTTGAGAACAATCTGGCTGGTACGGACCCTGCAGCGATCACGCTTAATGCGGGTAACAGCGAAGTGATTGATCTCTCGGCCGTGTTTGACGGCGGCTCACAGAACAGTACAGCGCCAACCTATACGTACACCGTTACCAACGGCGACGCAGGTGTTGCAACAGGTGCAACCGCAGGTGACGATCTGACTGTTACTGGTGTCGCAGCCGGTACGTCGACGGTAACCGTACAGGCTACCGATTCCTTCGGCGCCGTTGCGACGGCGACAGTCGCCGTTACGGTCAACGCAGCCTTCGTAGCAGGAGACGCGCTGGAGGATGTGACCGTGAATGACGGCACAGCCGATCAGACGGTTGATGGTTCCGGCACGACAACGGGCGGTACCGCACCTGTTACTTACGCAGTTGCGACGTCCGATGCAGCGGTTGCTACGGCAACAGTCGATGCGGCAGGCGAGATCACGCTTACTTATGTGGGTGTGGGAACGGCTACCATCACGCTGACGGCAACCGACGCGGAAGGAGACACGGTCGTATCGACCTTCGATGTCACAGTGAATGCCGCTCTGGCTACGGCTGGCGCTCTCGCCAACGTAACCGTCGTGGAAGGAGCTGACGTGGCTGTTGATGCGTCCACAGAGTTCTCCGGTGGCACGGTCGCAACCGACTACGCCTTCAGCGTGGAAAGTGCGGATCCGTTGGTCGCAACGGCGACCAACACGGATGCCAACGTCACAGTTACGGGTGTAGCGCCCTATGTCATCACCGGTGGCGTTGTCACCGCTGACACGGCGCCTGTCACAATCACGGTCACGGCAACTGACGATCTCGGTGCAACCGGAACGTCCACGTTCACAGCGGATGTAAATCCAGTGGCTGGAAACGTTGATGGTTCAGGCGGTCCCACGGAGGTCGGTGCATCGCTTACACTCGATGCGTTTGTTGGCCTTCAGACGCTGACTGCCAAACAGACATTGGCGGCCGACTTCAACAATTCTGGAACGGTCAATGCGTTTGACGCCGCTCTCATCTTCGATGCCTTCGTGAATGGCAAGACGGAACTGGTAGAGTTCCCGGCCGCCACGATTGCGTACGGTGAACTGAGCCACGATGGAAATTTCGTTTCCGTACCGGTTCAGGTGACTGGCACAGCGGGTGAAACGCGAGCGCTGTCATTCACTACGACTATCGATCCGGCCTATGCCAAGGTAGTGGGCATTGAGTCTATGCTCGGCGACGGTTGGATTGTACGCAGTGCTACCAAGGAAGACGGTAGCGTCGCACTTGCCGCGGCTGGTTACGGAAGCCTCTCGGCAGACGGAACGGTGGCGGTACTGACGCTTGAACTGGTCGGAGATGCTCCGTCGTTTAACCTGAGAGCTGAAGGTGCAGTGAACGATAATCCGGTTGTCAATATCGATGAGCTGGAAGTCGTTGAACTACCGGAGACATTTGCCCTCAACGGCAACTATCCGAACCCGTTCAACGCATCGACGACCATCTCCTTTGATCTACCCCAGGCTGCAGAGGTAGAGATTGAGGTCTATGACCTGATTGGTCGTCGTGTGATGTCGATTCCGTCCCAGGCCATGCAGGCCGGTGCCAAACGGTCCATTCACGTGGACGCTGACAGATTGGCTTCGGGATCGTACTTCTACCGGGTCATTGCCAAGATGGACAACAAGACCATTGTCGAAACAGACCGCATGATGCTGGTCAAGTAATAAGGCATGATGGGCGGGGCCTTTTGAGGCCCCGCCCATAAATGCTTCATCTGGCAAATCACCTATTGAAGAGCGACAATCCAATGCATAACCTCCTAAAAAGAATGACACAGACGATCACAGCCCTGCTGATGGTCTTTCTGGTCGGCACTCAGATCGGAATGGCCCAGGTGGCTGTGACCGTTGGCGATCTTGCTGGTCGGCCCGGAGAAACGGTCGCTATTCCTGTCACACTTTCCAATGTGGAAAATGAGGCTGGAATCCGGTCCTACGGTTTCACCGTGACATCGGACGCGGGTGTAAACTTCGTGGGCCACAGTACGGATGGCACGCTCTCGAGTGACGCGGGCTTTCTTGTAATATCGAGCCCCGGTGGCCTTGATCGTGTCGGTGGTTCCTGGCAGGGAACTACGGAAATCACGGAATCGGGAACACTTGTTTACCTGCTTTTCGAACTGACAGGCGCGGATGGAACAACGGGCACGGTCACATTGACCGGATTCGAACTCAATGACGGAAATCCGGCTGTCACCGGAACGTTCACGTCCGACTTCACCATTGCAAACCGGTTCATCGTTGTAAACGATGCAACAGCTGGAACGGGTCAGTCCTTTGAAATCGACGTCGTAATCGAAGACCCTCTTGAAACAGCAGACGGCGTCATTTCCTTTACGTTTGACCTCGACTACGATCCGGCTCTCATGACGGTGAATGGCATATCGGTGACGGGTGGTATTGCCGCTCAGTTTACCAATGTGGCTGGTAACGGTCAGGATGCTGACACGTATCGGGTAGCAGGAGCCGGCGTAGCTGATGGCGCAGCGGAAGGTGAAGGGCTGCTCGTCAAAGTGCTGGCGACTGCCGGTTCGACCGCTGGCTCCGCTCCACTGACACTACGGAATGTCGAGTTCAACGATGGAACGCCCGTCTATGCTGCCACCAACGGTACACTGACCATATCGCCGTTCAACTTCGCACCTGTTTTCACAGCGGAACTGACAGACACGGAAATCCTTGAGGATGACGACGTTTTCACGTTTGATTACGATGCCACCGACGCAAATGGAGATCCGATTGTGTTTTCGCTCGATGGCCCTGGATCAATTGACGCCACAACCGGTGTCTATACCATTGATCCCGAAGGCAACAGTGGCGTTCACACGATCACGGTCGGTGCGTCTGACGGAGTCAATACGACGTTCACATCGGCCGATCTGACCATAGTGCGGGTCGATTTCCTGTATGCAAATCTGGCTGGTTTCCACGAAGTGCCGCCCGCAGCTACGGTCGGCAGTGGTTTCTTCATTGCCCGATTGGTGGCAGAACAGGGAACGCTTGAAGTATCAGGTGGCTTTGAGGATCTCGGTGGTTCGTTTACCGCCTCCCATATCCACCTAGCTGGCGTGGGTGCCAATGGAGGTATCCTCTTCCCGCTGTCGCCTGTTGACGGTGAATTCGACGAAACCATTGATGTATCGGGTGCATCGGCATCGGAGATTTCCGCACTGCGAAATGGCGGAACGTACGTGAACGTGCATTCTACCGCCTATCCGGCTGGGGAACTGCGTGGACAGTTGCTCAACCTGGATAACGAGGCACCGAATGCCGCGACACTCAATGCCCCATCCGAGGTTGTCATTTCCGGTGACCCAAATGAGGATATCCTTACGGTAAGCTGGTTACCCGTGTCGGATCCGGATGGAGATGAAGTACAGTATATCTGGCAGGTTTCCACTAACGCTGCGTTTACGGATGTCATTGGTCTTGAACCAATGGGCACTTCGAACAGCTTCTCGGTGACTGCTGGTGATCTTGCTGAAGTCTTTGACGAGGTCTCAGGTGGAAGTCCAGGTTCGATTGATATCGGTGGCACAGTGACGCTGTTTCACAGAGTGATTTCGACAGACGGCTCACTCTGGACGGCTGGATCAACGAAGGAGCTTGCGCTCGTACGGGGTACGGTCACCGATACGGAGCAGGACGGTTCGTTACCGACGGAGTTTTCTCTGCGAGGAAACTACCCGAACCCATTTGCCGCGACGACAACCATCCAGTTCGATCTTCCGGAGACATCAGAAGTGAGACTGCAGGTAATGGACATGCTGGGACGCGAAGTCCTGTCTGTTCCGACGCAGACTATTGACGCAGGCGCGCAGCGGTCGATTGTAGTCAACGGAGATGGACTGTCATCGGGCATATACCTATACAGGGTAGTCGCCAACGGTCGCAATGCAACGGCCGTGAAGACGGGCACGATGACGCTCCTCAAGTAACGCCGTTACAACTTGTTTGTAGAAAGGGGCGCGTGTCTGTGACACGCGCCCCTTTTTTTTGTAGTATCTTTCGTAGAACCACACAGAAATGGATTTGCATATGAGTCAGCGCTACAAAGCGATATCTATTCTACTTTTTTCACTGATCGCCTTGTTTCACGGGGCAACGCTAGTCGCGGCACAGATGACCGTGGATATAGGGCCAATCCAGGGAGAAGTGAACGATGTGGTCATTGTGCCCGTCAGCCTGTCTGGTGTGCCGGAGACGGGGTTTACGTCGTTCGCTTTCCGTGTTGTCTCCTCGAACGACAATCTGGTTTACTCGGGACGCAGCACGAATGGGACCATCCTTGAAAACAAGGTATGCGCAGGGTGTGGATGGAGCATCAACAACTTTGAGGAAGGAAATAACCTGGTAACAGCTTTCGGATCGTCAGCAAATCCTGTAACCGATGATGGGGTTCTGGTCTTTCTTGAAATTACGATTGCGGGATCGGAAGGTGGTGCCGACCTGAGGCTCGAAGAAATGCGTTTCAACGTATCCATACCTGGACAGGGAGCGCCTCCCGTGCCATTCGAACCCGACGTTCCGACTACCAGTCTCATCGTCGTCAATGCTCCTGAGCCCGTGGACGACTCGTATCAGGTTGATGAAGGTGGCCAATTGGACGTCAGTGCATCGGAGGGTGTCCTGGCCAACGATACAGACCCGGACGGTGACACCCTGACGGCCAGCCTGGTTTCCAGTCCTGCAAATGGGACTGTCGATATGCAGAGTGATGGTTCATTCGTTTATGTGCATGACGGTTCCGAAACGACGTCCGACTCTTTTGTGTATGCGGTAAGTGATGGATCCGCCTCGGCACAGGCCACCGTCTTCATCACTGTCAACCCCGTCAATGACCCCCCCGTTTTTACGCAGACCATGTCCGATGTCACGGTGGATGTCGGGAGCGAGCTCAGCGGCCAGTTCGCGGCGACCGATCCCGACAACACGTCGCTGACGTTTCAGCTGGTCAGCGGCCCCGTGGGAGCCTTCATCGATCCCGTGACCGGCGCCTTCTCCTGGACGGCCTCGGAGGCCGGCGAGTTTACGGTGCAGGTATCGGTAAGCGATGGAACGGAAGTGGTCGAGGCGCCGGTGTTTACCATCACGGCCCTCGTCATTGAAACGCACACGGCTGAGCTCTTCGGATTCCATCAGCCCGTGGCGCTTTCAGTGGTGGGCTTCGGTGAAGTGGAAGCGCGCTTTTCCGAAACCGACAACTCACTGGTCATCACTGGCTCATATGAGGGTCTCGAGTCTTCCATTGCCTTCGCCCAGGTGGGCATTGGCGCATTTGGTGATGATGGAACGGGTGTGCTGGTGCTGAATGAAACGGAAATTGACAACGCGTCCGGCACATTTGAAGCCGCAGACAATACGTTCGACCTTACCACGGACTTGTCCGGTGGCGTCACGGTGCAGGAGTTCATAACTGCGTTCCGGGCTGGAGAGGTTTTTGTCAACGTCCGCACGGTTGAGCGCGTGGACGGCGAAATTCGCGGCCAGCTCGCGCCGGAGGGCAATTCCGTTCCCTCTCTGCTGGACGCCTCGGCGCCGTTCAGCGCGGACGTGACGGGAGATCCCGGTGAAACCCTGTTCGATGTGAGCTGGACGGGAGATCCTGTGGATGCGGATGGTGATCCGGTTCGACTCCTGCTGATCGCCGGAGGCGATGATGAGTTCGAGAATCTGTTGGCGCTCTATGACGTGACGGACGTCGGGATTGACCTCGTCAGCGTGACTGTCGCCGAAGCGGCCGGTTTCACGGACGAAATTGTCGGGGCGCCGCAGCCTGGCGCAGCGGCAACTGTGTACTGGGCGCTGGTATCGACCGATGGAGCCAGTGCGGACGTCGGCCAGGTTTCCAGTACGGTGCTCACGAGAGGCGCCGTGACAGATACCGAGCAGGATGATTCGGTTCCGGGGAAGTTCCAGTTGCGGGGCACGTACCCCAACCCATTTGTGGACCGGACACGCATTGAATTCGACCTGCCCGAATCGGCAGACGTCGAAGTGCGCGTCATGGACATGCTAGGGCGCACGATGTTGACTGTGCCGGCGCGCTCCATGCCTGCTGGAACAGATCAGCACGTGGAGGTATCGGCCTTTGAGTTGTCGTCGGGTATTTATCTCTACCAGGTTATTGCAAGCGGCGCGACGGGCACGCGGACGGCCACCGGGACAATGACACTCCTCAAGTAGGGCTTGGTACTGTGCCCACCTGGTTGCGCGCCAGCCTTGTTGCCACGTCGCTCCTGCTTTCGAGCGCTTGGCTGCTTGACAGTCCCATCCACGCTGTACTCCTGGTCGCAGGTGCCGCAGGCGCAGGCATGGTCTATGCGCTGGATCGGCAGTCTGAGCGGCAACCTGTTGAGCAGCAACGTGGCGGCGGCCTTGCCCATTCGGTGCCCGGCCTGCGTCTGGCGCCTTCTGCCCATCTGGCGCCTGCCGCACTCCTGGCACTGCCTGTTCTCCTGATTCTGCTGGTGGCGGCGCGCACGTCGAGCCTCCCGCAACGCGTTTGGCTCGCGGGGGCGGTTGCGGGTGCGCTTGGGCTTTGGTACGGATTGCCTGGTTCGTGGAGCCTGAAATGCCTACTGGGCGCGTGGCGAAGTCCGGTTATTGCCTTTGTCTGGGGTGGTGGTGTCGTGCTGCTGCCTGCGCTCGCCATGAACAACATTCCCTGGCTCCTTGTCGCCGTCCTTGCCGCGT
This sequence comes from Bacteroidetes bacterium CG12_big_fil_rev_8_21_14_0_65_60_17, assembly GCA_002787815.1. GTDB lineage: Bacteria > Bacteroidota > Rhodothermia > Rhodothermales > UBA10348 > 1-14-0-65-60-17. Next base: position 7,356 of record PCUY01000012.1, read on the forward strand.
ACAGGACGGCGTGGTTGTTGCCGAATGTGCTTGCGGCCGAGTACGCGGACCGGCAGGTCGACCGTGAGGCCGGTAACCCCGGCCTGACGGCGACCTGGACGCGCCGAGTGTTCTTCCGGGTAGCGGTGGGAGTGTGCGTCGCGGCGCTCGTCGTGGGTGTATGTGCCGCGCTGCTTCTGACATCGGTGGGCGTGGTCACAATGACACGCGCCCTCGTCTGGTTTGCACTGGATGCGGCAGGCCTTGCAGCCTTTGCCATACTCATGCAACCGCACCACGCCATCACGCGGCACCGGGTGATTTATTTTGACGCGATTGCTGCCTGGCCCGTTATCCCGGCAGCGGTTTTTCTTGTATGAGAGTGTACATCTGAGTGCGCCGTCGGAGCGAATCGTCAACTCGGTCGTATATTCCGTGTTTGCCGGTTTATCCACAGATCAGTACTCACCATGCGAAGTCACATCTTTCCCGAAGTTTGTAGCGCAGTCATATTTGGCCTGATCTTTTTTGCTGGCAGTGCAGGGGCGCAATCCATGCCCATTCAGCTCGATGTGGACCATGCATCGTTTGCATACGATGAAGACAATGCGCTGGTGGAAATCTACCTGGCGTTTGAAGCCGCGACGCTGACATACACGGCCGCCGAAGGGGGCTTCCTCGCGGAGTTGCCAATCAGGCTGGCACTCATGCGCTCAACCCACGTAACGCTCGACGACACGCCAACCGACCCGGTCTGGTCGGAGGAGGTACCGCTCGTTTTCATGGTTCCTGACACGACGTCACTGGTGGAGGGGCAGCACTTCGTACACCAGGTGCGGGCGAGCGTCGCACCAGGTGAATACGAACTCGAGGCCACCGTGCCGAGCGGAGCGCCCGGTCTCGAACACGACATGTCCGTGCGGCGGGATGTGCTCGTTCCGAACTATGCCAGGCCCGGCTCTGTAGCGGTATCGGACGTGACGCTGGCAAGTCAGATCTCACCCAGCCAGAACAAAGATGATCTGTTCTTCAAGAACGGACTCGTCATCCGGCCGAACGCCAACCAGCTCTTCGGCAGCGGGCTGAACTTCCTGTTCTATTATGCCGAAGCGTACGGCCTGGATCAGTTGGACGCATCTACCGGAAAATACACGGTGTTCACCTACATCGCGCAGGCCAACATTCCGCAGCCCATGCCGGACTACCAGCGGCGCGTTGAGCGCACGGTCAGGAATCCCGATGTGCTGGTGGGATCGTTCAACATCAAGGAACTGCCGAGCGGCTCGTATTTTCTGCGCATTGCGCTGCTCAACGAGAACAACGAGGCCATCACGGAGCAGTCGCGCAAGTTTTTTGTGTACAATCCGGAGGTGCAGGTTGAGCTGCAGGTAACTGTTGAGACTGATTTTGAATCGAGCCAGTATGCCCACATGGATGAGGAGGAGGTGGACCGGATGCAGGCGCATATCCGCGCCATTGCGTCCGATTCGGAGTGGAAGCGGCTGCGCTCCATCAAGGATCTCGATGAGCGCCGGCGGTTCATGATGGATTTCTGGCAGGCGCGTGACCCGAACCCGTCGACGCCGGTCAATGAGTTCCAGGAAAATTTCTATGCGCTCGTACAGTATGCCAACGACCGGTATACGACCAGTTTTACGGAGGGTTGGGAGTCTGATCGTGGGCAGGTGCTGCTCAAGTACGGAACGCCGACGGCGGTGGAACCGCACCTGTTCGATCGGGGCATGGAGCCCTACGAAATCTGGGAGTACAACAATATTCCAGGGGAAGGCCAGTCCATGTTCGTGTTCGCCGATCTGGATGGATTCGGGCGCTTCGAGCTGCTGCACTCGTCCGTCACGGGCGAGCGGCAGGAGCAGAACTGGCAAAGTGTGATCAGGAAGTAACGACCAAACCATATGACGCTGGATCACACGTATATCGATGCGCTCGCATCGAACGAGAGTAAAACGGTCACGCTCAAAGGGTGGCTGCAGAACAAGCGGGGCTCGAAGGGCCTCTATTTTCTTATTCTGCGCGACGGCACAGGGCTTTGCCAGTGTGTCGTGAACGAAGGCGAAGTGGATGCGGCCTCGTGGGCGGCCGCGGCCAATGCGACGCAGGAAAGTGCGCTCGCCGTGACGGGACTCGTGCGTGCAGACGAGCGGCAGGTCGGGGGATATGAGGTGCAGGCGACGGCCGTTGAACTCATCCACAAGGCCGAGGAGTACCCGATCACGCCCAAGGAACATGGGATTGATTTCCTCATGAACCACAGGCACCTCTGGCTGCGCAGCCGCCGGCAATGGGCCATCATGCGCGTGCGCAACCGTGTCATCATGTCCATCCACGAGTTTTTCCAGGAGCAGGGCTTCATCCAGATGGATGCGCCGATCCTGACGGGAAACGCCGTCGAGGGGACATCGACGCTCTTCGAAATGGACTATTTCGATACGAAGGCGTACCTCACGCAGTCCGGACAGCTGCACGGGGAGGCGATGGCGATGGCCATGGGGCGCATTTACACGTTCGGGCCCACGTTCCGGGCCGAAAAATCCAAGACGCGCCGGCATTTGACCGAGTTCTGGATGATCGAGCCCGAAATGGCGTTCTACGATCTGGATATGACCATGCAGCTTGCCGAAGAGATGCTGGTTCGCATTGTGGCCGACGCGCTTCGTGACTGCAAGGCAGAGCTTGAGGTGCTGGAGCGCGATACGGCGCCGCTTGAGCGCGCAACGGGACCGTTTCCGCGCCTGACTTACACAGAGGCGGTCGATCTGCTCAAATCGGACGGGACGCGCCGCATGGTGACCGATAAAATCGCGGCGCTGCGCGACGAGGAAGCGGCGCTTGCGACGGAGCGGGAAACGAACAAAGCCCGCTACGGACAGGCGAAGAAATGGGAAAAACGTAAAATCGATGCCCGTGAAATCGAAATCCAGACGCGCCTTACCGACATCGAAGAGCAGCTGCGCAACCTCCCGAAGTGGCAGGAGAGTGCCGACAATTTCGAGTGGGGATCGGACTTCGGCGGCAGCGACGAGACGCTGATAACCTGGCATTTCGACCGGCCCATCATTGTGCATCGCTTCCCGCAGGAGTTCAAGGCGTTCTACATGAAGCGCGACCCGGAAGATGACCGACTGGCGCTCGGCATGGATGTGCTCGCTCCCGAGGGCTACGGCGAAATCGTGGGCGGCGGCGAGCGCGCAACAGATCTGGCCTTTCTGGAGCGGCAGGTCAAAGAACACGGCCTGCCAGAGAAGGTCTTCACATGGTATTTCGACCTCCGCCGGTACGGCTCCGTTCCGCACAGCGGCTACGGTCTCGGACTTGAGCGGACCGTGACATGGATCTGCGGCCTGCACCACCTGCGCGAAACCATCCCGTTCCCGCGGACGCTCGACCGGCTCTATCCCTGAACTCCCCACAACCCACAGGATCATGATGTCTTTTTTCGATAGATGCAGCGCATTCGGCCCGGCGGCGCTCTTTGGCCTGCTCATGCTGCTTTTTGTGGCGCACGCGGCGGCCCAGGTACCCTCCATCTCAACGCGCGGCGAGGGAAAACTGCAGATACCTGCCGACATGGCGGAGGTGCACGTCTCCGTCGTGACCGTAAGCGCCGAGCCCGACCGCGCCTCCGCGCGGAACGAAGAGGAATCGGCAGCCGTCCTGCGTGCCGTCCGCGCCGCGGGCGTTGCCGATGCCGACATGCAGGTGGAAAGCGTCCGCTTGCAGCCGCATCGGGAGTGGAACAATACGCGCCGTGAGTGGGAATCGGCCGGGTTCGAGGCGGTCCGCAGCGTGCGCATCACCGTGCGCGACCTTGGGGCATTACCGGGGCTCGTCGCATCTATCGTGGAAAACGGAGCCAACCGGATTGACGGCGTGCGCTATCAGCTTTCCGATCCGAAGGGGCATGAGGTTGAAGCGCTCCGGCTTGCGGTTGTTGATGCCCGCAGGCGCGCCGTGGCCATTGCCGAGGGGCTGGGGCTCGACCGGGTGCGGGTGGTATCCGTGACGGAAGAAGGCGTGAGCGCACCGCAGCCCATGATGCGCGTGGAAAGTGCCATGATACAGAAGGATGAAGCTGGTGGAAACCCGGAAGCCTGGGCCGAGGGAACGATTACCGTGCGGGCATCTGTCCAGGCTCATTTCAACGCGTTCAGCGAGTAATGGCGGCGTTGGTGGTTTCGATATCGGGCATCCGCGGAATTGTCGGAGATGGGTTCGACCCGGAGGTATTGGTGCGTTTCGTGGCGGCCTATGCGGCCTGGTGCAAAGACAAGGCGGGCGCGCCGCGGCCGGTTGTGGTTGTTGGCCGTGATGCCCGCGTATCGGGTCCTGTCTACGCTGAAATTACCATGAGCACGTTGCAGGCGGCGGGTCTGGATGTCGTCGACGCCGGGCTTGCATCGACGCCGACCGTGGAAATGGCGGTCATCCGGGAGCAGGCGGCGGGCGGTATCATACTGAGCGCGAGTCACAATCCGGCCGAGTGGAATGCGCTCAAGCTGCTTGGGCCAACGGGCGAGTTTTTGACGCCCGCCGAGGCCGAAGACGTGATTGGGAGGGCCGGGGACATTCGAGCCGGGGACGCCCGGGGTGGAGCCGGGGCGGCTCGTGGCGCCGCCTGGGCGCACTGGGACGGGCTCGGTGCCCGCACGGAGGAGGACTACCTGGACATGCATATCAGTGCTGTCGCGGCCCTCCCCGAAATCAATCCTGCCGCGATCAGAGCGCGCAACTTCCGCGTCGTTGTGGACGGCGTGAACTCCGTTGGGGGCGTTGCCATTCCCGCGCTGCTCGGGCGGCTCGGCGTTACGCCGGAAAACATCATCGAGGTCAACTGCGAGCCGACGGGCGTATTTGCGCATCCGGCCGAGCCGCTTCCAGAGAACCTGGTCGAGACGTGCGCTGTCGTGACGCGCGAAAACGCCGATCTGGGGTTTGTCGTCGATCCGGACGCCGACCGCCTGGCGCTCATCGAAGACGGCGGGCGCTACATGAGCGAAGAGCTCACGCAGGTCCTGGCCGCCGATTTCTGGTGGCGGCATCACACGGGGCCGTTTGTGACGAACCTGTCATCGTCCCGGGCCATTGACGACGTGGCCGCGCGGCACGGGCAGGAGGTATTTCGCTCGGCGGTCGGCGAAATCAATGTGGTTGAGGAAATGAAACGCCGCGGTGCAGTCCTTGGCGGAGAGGGCAATGGCGGGGTCATTCTTCCGGCGCTCCATTATGGGCGGGATGCGCTCGTGGGCGTCGCCTTCACGCTTCAGCACCTCGCTACCGAGGGCGTCTCACTTTCGGAGCTTCGATCCCGCATGCCTGCCTACCACATCGTGAAAATGAAGACCGGGATTGGCGAAAACGATCCGGATGCGCTCCTCGGGCAGATGGCCCGTCGATACAGCGGGGCCCGCGTATCTACCGTGGATGGCGTCAAGGTGGACCTGGACGAGGGCTGGGTGCACATGCGCAAGTCCAACACCGAGCCCATAATCCGGGTCTACGCCGAAGCCGTCTCCAAGGACATCGCCACAGGCCTTGGCGAGCGATTCATGGCGGAGCTTCTGGAGGCGTAGCAACGCCTGTCGCGCCTGGCGGCGCGTTCTGAAGGTCACGTTTTCGGTCGCGTTGGGTCTTCTGGTCTCACGGGAGGTGCAACGCATTGGGAGAGGCCATGGCGGCGACGATCGAGCAGGCGGACGGATTCTGGAAAAAGGTGCTCGAGGCGTTCCCCGTGACAAGGAACTCTCGAAGCTGTTCCCGGAAAATAAGACGGGATCGAGATTCGTAGACAAGCTGATGGAGGTTCGGCCGCGCGGTGGTGACAGTGCGCTCGTCATGGTACACATAGAAGTGCAGAGCAGCCGTGACGATGGATTTGCACAGCGGATGTTCACGTACTACTACCGTCTGCGGGATCGTTACGAGCAGGAAATTGTAAGTCTGGCGCTACTGGCAGACGCCGATACTGCCTGGCGGCCCCAGGTATTTACCACGGAACGTTGGGG
>PCUY01000012.1:13386-21533 GCA_002787815.1 Bacteroidetes bacterium CG12_big_fil_rev_8_21_14_0_65_60_17
TCAAGCTACTGGATTTCCATGGCCGGGAAAACGAGTTGGCGGCGAGTCATAACCCGTTTGCTCTCATTGTGTCGGCGATTCTGAAAGTACAGGAAACGGCCTTGGGCGAGGAGGGGGCGACAAGGGAGCGCCGCCGCTGGAAACTTCATACCATGAGAAGTTTATGTGAACGAGCGTACTCCCGTGAGCACATGCACAACCTGTTCAAGTTTCTGGATTGGGCGGTACGGCTACCCAGACACATCGAAGAGCAACTGTATATTGAATTGTCCAAGACGGAAGAGGGAAAAAGATGACCTACATTTCGAGTTTCGAGCGGTACGGCATCAAGAAGGGAATGGAGCAAGGGCGCCTGAGTAATGCCAGAGAAAATGTGCTCGATGTGCTTCACATTCGTTTTGGTGACGTTCCCCAGCCCATGAAGGATAGGATTGAGGAGATGTCGGCTGTTGACGTGTGCAAGGAATTGCATGCCGCGGCTGTCCGGTTTGAATCCATGGAAGAGTTCACGACGCAGATGAATCACATCATCGGCGACTCCGACGTCGTGTGAACACGCCCTGATAGCGTTGACAGGAACTGGTCTACAGATCCTCAAACCGGGCATCTTCGACCTGGTCGTCCGCAGCGCGGGAAGGGGGGCGCGAAGCGGATGGGCGAGAGGGGGACGCCGCCTGATTGACATGTACGCGGATGGTATCGTCCTGGTCGCGGCCCGAACGGGCGCGATGAACGCCAGGCCCAGGACCCGGCAAGGGCTCGTTAGACTGGCCCAGCGCAGCGCGTACGAGGTTCCGACCTGCTCGATAGACGTACCAGGCAATAATGGCAAGCAGGAGCCACTTCAAGAGCATCGGCGGGACTGTCAGCGGGAAGGATTGAAGTAACGCGTACCGGGCGGTGTATCGCCGGCGATCTGTCGTATGATTTCGTCCAGGTGGGCAGATTGTTTCACGAAATCCATGTGCGTCGCGTTCACAATCAGGAGCGGTCCGGCCGTGTAGTGGAAAAAATACTCGTTGTACGCGCGGTTGAGCGCATCGATGTAGTCCCAGTCCATGTTGGCTTCGTACGGGCGGCCACGCTCGGCAATATTCTGTATGAGCCGATCGGTCGACGCCTGCAGATAGACGATCAAATCGGGCCGCGGTACGGTCGGCTGCATGATAGAGAACATGGTCTCGTACAGTGAAAGTTCGTCTCCATCCAGGTTGATGCGGGCGAAAATCCGGTCCTTGTCGAAGGCGTAGTCCGAGACCGACACGTTGTGGAACAGGTCCGGGCGGGCCAGGGTCTGCTGTTGGCGGAACCGGCTGGCCAGGAAACTGAGCTGCGTCTGGAGCGCCCAACGGGGCCTGTCGTCATAGAAGCGTTCGAGAAACGGGTTGTCATCAAACTCCTCGAGGACCAGGCGGCCGCTGAAGTGCTCGGCCAGCCGCCGGGCCAGCGACGTTTTACCCGCGCCAATCACGCCCTCGATGATCACGTACCGCAGGTGATGGGGCAGCTCGGCCGGAATGTCCATCGCGGTCGTGTCCGCGGCCGCCTCGTCTGAGGAGGCGCGGTGCGCATCGGTATGTCCTGTTGTTTCGTTTTCAAAGAGGCTCATGCCCGCAAGATACTCCGTACGGGATTTCGTGGGGGAGGGAAGCTTTACGCCGGGCGCGATTTCTGCCAGGGGCTCCCGGAAAAACGGGCGGTCGGCCAGGCCGGGATGGGGAATGGTCAATTCATCCGTATTCACGCGCAGGTCACCATAGAGCAGGATATCCATGTCAAGCGTCCGGGCCTGCCATCGCTTGCCCGCCTCCCGCTTCCTTCCCTGAGCGTGCTCTATTTCGAGACAACGCGTAAGCAACTCGGGTGCTGTGAGCGATGTGTCTATCGCCGCGACTGCATTGATGTAGTCCGGCTGGGCACCGCTTCCGGGCAGCGTCATGGCTGCGCTTTCATACAGCGACGATACGGCAACGAGCGTGACGTTTTCGGTCGCGGCCAGTGCATGGACGGCGCTTTCAATAATCTGCACCCTGTCACCGAGGTTGGATCCGAGGGCAATATAGGCGCGTGTGTGTGTCATGTCTCCAAACTACGAAGTGACTCCGGGGTGGTGCGTCGTTGCACCGTATATTTCGCATACGCTCCACCTTCCCACACGCCCCAACGCCGCCCGTGACCGAACGCCCGACCCAACCCGAACCGGAAAATGAACCCGAACACAAGCTGCTGCTGCGCCAGCTGTGCCGGGAGGATTATCCGGATGTGCAACATATCATGGATGAGGTGTATCCGAACCTGGATGGTTCCTGGCCAAAGAAGAAGTTTCTTGCGCAGGTGAACGTGTTTCCAGAGGGACAGATCTGCATTGAGGATCACGGCCGGGTGGTGGCCGCCGCCATGTCGGTCATCGTGGACTATGACAAGTTCGGAGATCAGCATACCTACGATGAGATAACGGGAGATGCGTACCTCACGACGCACGATCCACAAGGAGACGTTCTCTACGGGGTGGATGTTTTCGTGCTGCCTGAATACCGGGGCATGCGCCTTGGAAGGCGGCTCTACGAAGCGCGCAAGGAGCTCTGCCAGAGCCTGAACCTGAGGGCCATCGTCGCAGGTGGACGTATCCCCAATTACCAGACGTACGCGAAGGACATGTCCCCGCAGGCTTACATTGAGCAGGTGCGGCGCAAATTGATTTACGACCCCATTCTGACGTTCCAACTCTCGAACGACTTCGAGGTCAAGCGTGTGCTCAAGGGATACATGCCGGAGGACCGGGAATCGCGAGGTTATGCAACGCTGCTGGAGTGGACGAACCTGTACTACGATCCTGAAAAGACGCCGCTCATCGGGGCGCGGAAAACGTCGGCGCGGATCGGGTGTGTGCAGTGGCAGATGCGGCCGGTGGGATCGGTAGATGAACTCATTCAGCAGGTGGAGTTTTTTGTGGATGCGCTGTCGGATTATCAGTGCGATCTGGCGCTCTTTCCTGAGTTTTTCAATGCTCCGCTCATGGGAATATCGCACCATTACAATTCGGTCGATTCCATCAAGGCATTGGCGGCCTACACAGAGGAAATCGTGGAGGCGGTGGCGAAGCTCGCCGTGTCCTACAACATCAATGTTATTGCGGGGTCCATGCCGGTCATGGAGGATGGCGATCTGTACAATGTGGCGTATCTCTGTCGGCGGGATGGTACCATCGAGACGCAGTACAAAATCCATCCGACACCGCATGAAAAACGGGCCTGGATCATGCAGGGGGGCGATACACTGAAGGTTTTCGACACGGATTTCGGAAAAATCGGTGTCCTGATCTGCTACGATGTGGAGTTTCCGGAGCTGGCCCGGCTGCAGTCGGAGAAGGGCATGCAGATGTTGTTCGTGCCGTTCTGGACCGATACGAAGAATGGGTACCTACGGGTTCGGCTGTGCGCGCAGGCCAGGGCGGTCGAGAACGAGTGCTATGTGGCCATTGCTGGAAGCGTGGGCAATTTGCCCAAGGTGGACGGGGCGGATATCCAGTACTCCCAGGCGGCGGTGTTCTCGCCGTCGGACTTTGCATTTCCGCACGATGCCATCATGGCCGAGTCGACGCCGAACACGGAAATGACACTCATCGTGGATCTGGACCTGGAGAAACTGAATGTGCTCCAGAACGAAGGATCGGTCCGCAACTATCTGGACAGGCGGCGGGACCTCTATAAAATCCAGTGGTCGGGGCCTTCTGATTGATCGGGCCCACTGGCGGGCCGGGCCCACTGGCGGGCCGGGTTCACTGGCGGGCCGGACTCACTGGCGGGCCGGACACAAAAAAGGGGCCGGGCTCTTTCGAGCCCGGCCCCTTCCGTTTTCATGTGCGGAGGGCACGGCTTACATCATGCCGCCCATGCCTCCCATACCGCCCATGCCGCCCATATCCGGGGCGCCGCCGCCTTCGCCTTCCGGCTCGGGTTCGTCGGCAATCACAGCCTCGGTCGTGAGCAGGAGACCCGATACGGAAGCCGCATTCTCGAGCGCCGAGCGTGTCACCTTGGTCGGATCGATCACGCCGAACTCGTACATGGAGCCATACTCCTCAGAGTAGGCATTGTAGCCGAAGTCCATTGGCGATTTGGAATCGCCATTTCCTTCGAGGACTTTCTGGACCACGATGGAGCCTTCCTGACCGGCGTTGGCCGCAATCTGGCGGAGCGGCTCTTCGAGCGCACGGCGCACGATCGAAATACCGATGGTCTGATCCTCGTTCTCCGTCTCAATGCCTTCGAGGGCATCGACGCAGCGAAGCAGCGCAACACCACCACCAGGCACAATACCTTCCTCGATGGCAGCACGCGTAGCATGCAGGGCATCTTCCACGCGGGCCTTCTTTTCCTTCATTTCAGGCTCGGTCGAGGCGCCAATACGCAGCACGGCAACGCCGCCTGCCAGCTTGGCCAGGCGCTCCTGCAGTTTCTCGCGGTCGTAGTCGCTCGTCGTGGACTCGATCTGCTGCTTGATCTGGTTGGCACGCGCCTTGATCTGGTCGCCGTCGCCGGCACCGTCAACAACCGTCGTGTTGTCCTTGTCCATCACAACGCGCTTGGCCTGTCCAAGGTAGTCCAGCGTCGTGTTTTCAAGCTTGTAGCCCTTCTCCTCGGAGACCACCGTGCCGCCTGTAAGGACGGCGATGTCTTCGAGCATGGCCTTGCGACGATCACCGAAGCCGGGAGCCTTGACGGCAGCCACTTTCAGCGTGCCGCGCAACTTGTTGACAACAAGTGTTGCCAGCGCCTCTCCTTCAATGTCCTCGGCAATGATGATCAGCGGACGGCCTGACTGGGCGACTTTCTCGAGCACCGGAAGGAGGTCCTTCATGGCGCTGATCTTCTTGTCGTGGATCAGGATGTAGGCATCTTCATGGATGGCCTCCATGGTGTCGGAGTCGGTCACGAAGTAGGGGGAGAGGTAGCCGCGGTCGAACTGCATGCCTTCCACGACGTCGAGCGTGGTTTCCATGCCTTTGGCCTCTTCAACCGTGATCACGCCTTCCTTTCCTACGCGCTCGAAGGCTTCAGCAATGTCTTTGCCGATAGCCGGATCGTTGTTCGCCGAAATCGTGGCAACCTGCGCAATACGGCCGCGGTCGGACACGTCTTCGCTCATGTCGCGGAGCTTGGCAACAATGGCGAGGACCGCTTTATCAATGCCGCGCTTGAGGTCCATCGGGTTGGCGCCTGCCGTTACGTTCTTGAGACCGGCCGTCATAATGGCCTGGGCCAGTACGGTAGCCGTCGTCGTGCCGTCACCGGCCACGTCGCTGGTCTTGGAAGCAACTTCCTTGACCATCTGGGCACCGACATTCTGGATCTTGTCGGCAAGTTCGATTTCCTTGGCGACGGTCACGCCGTCCTTGGTGACCGTGGGAGCTCCGAATTTCTTTTCAATGATCACGTTGCGGCCCTTCGGACCGAGTGTCACCTTGACGGTGTCGGCGAGCTTGTCGACACCTCTTTTGAGCGCGTTGCGCGCTGCTGAATCAAAAATGATCTGCTTTGCCATAATGCAAATTGGGTATGTGTGCGTAAATCTGTGGTGCGATTGTCAGGGAAAGGCGGGATCAGTCTTTGACGATGCCGAGAATGTCGGACTCGCGCATGATCAGCACGTCGTCTTCACCGAGCGTGATTTCTGTGCCGGAATATTTTCCGTAGAGAACGGTGTCCCCTTTCTTGACGGTCATGTCGACCTTGGTGCCGTTCTCGACTTTGCCCGGTCCGACGGCGAGGATGGTGCCCCGCTGCGGCTTCTCCTTGGCCGAGTCGGGAATGAACAGGCCGCTTGCCGTTTTTTCTTCTGCCGGCATGGGCTTGACCACCACGCGATCGCCCAATGGTTTGATGTTAGCCATAGTTGGAATCCTCCAAATGCTTACTGTATGTGAGAGTGTGATTGACGTTTTGGCACTCTCATACGGTGAGTGCCAACGTAACTGCAAAAAAAGAGGCGAAAAGGACTTTGCTTTAGGTCCGTCGCAGGTCACTTGAACCTGACCCGGCCAGTTCCTGTTCCATGAGCGCGGTACCTTTAAACCCCCGTTGGCCGCATCTGGCGTAAAAAAATCATGAACAGACGAAAGTACTTTCTCTATTGGCTCGTCCCGGCACTTGTGCTTCTGGCTGCGCTTCCCACGCTGGCCCCGTTCTTTCCGGAGGCTGTGAGGGATGTGATCATGAAGATGTTCAGCCCCGTGTGCCACCAACTTCCGGGGCGCTCGCCCCATTTCCACGGTATTCCCTGGGCCATCTGCCACCGGGATGCGGGTATTTACTGGGGGCTTCCCCTGGGCGCTGTCCTTTTTGGAGTGCTCGGTACCATTCCGTCCTGGCTGGGACGCCGGATGCCGCTCATTTTCGCTCTCGCCCTCGTACCCATGGGACTGGATTGGGGGCTGGATGCGGCGGGATGGGTGTCCAACTCACCGCTGAGCAGGATTGTGACGGGCGGTGTGTTCGGAATTACGGCGGGCTACCTGCTGAGCTTTGCAATCCACGACGAGCCAGCATGACCCTGGCGAGAGTGTTATTTTAGGGCGTGTTCACCATACCCACACGCCCCATGCCCGACAAAAAGCGATCCATCCTGCTCGGCGGTCTTGTCTCGGGACTGCTCAGCACATCGTATCTCGGATTCATCAACGTTCTATGCTGTCTTGGCGTTATTGCCGGCGCGTTGGCTGCCGTCTGGCACTATACGTCCGAGAACCAGTTGTCAGTGAAAGCCGGTGAGGGTGCCGGCATGGGGGCTCTCTCCGGTCTGGTGGGTTTCATCGTGGGCAACCTGCTGACACTCGTGTTCATGTCCCTGGGTATCCGCCATGACCTCGCCATAAACCAGTACATGCTCAATGCTTTCGGTGAGAACATGCCACCGGAGCAGTACGACATGATGGTGGCGCAGATCGAAAAACCATTCACGATCGGGGGGTACCTGGCCGACAGCCTGCTCACGTTACTGCTCTCCGCGCTGGTTGTCGTCGCCATGGGCGCTGCCGGTGGTGCTATCGGAGCCAGAATGTTCAGGAAGGGCGGGGATGTACCGTCTACCGATCCGCTGGCGTGACACTGGCGGTCAGAGCGGTCTGTGCCGGTGCTTGAAGCGGGGCGTACCGAGGACGTCAGCCAGGATGATGGCGTGCCGGATTTCTGATGGCGTTGCCGGAACGTGCATTCGTGTTCGTTGAGCGGTCAATGCTTCCTCGACTTCCACCTTTGCCGAGGCGGCCGGCATGGGGAGTTCCATCAGGTTCTCAGGGGACTTCACGAGGGGACTGTCGGGCAGCACATTGGGTACCTGTCGGGCCGAGATCCGTGTTGCGCGGGTGTCCTGGGAGGGACGCGTGTGTTGAGCGGAGCGGGCATGTTGGGGACGCGTGTGTTGAGCGGAGCGGTGGCCCTGCGGCGCTGGCTCCTCCCAGTGCGGGCGGTCATGCTCCTCCCAGTGCGGGCGGTCATGCTCCTGCTCCACATACTCCCCACCCAGAACACGCCGGATTTCCTCGAGCGCCGAGCCGAGTTCCGGGTCCCGATCATCTTCGGCTGCATGATCGGCATGCCGGTCGCCTTCCGCTGTCGATTGCTGCTGCTTGCGACGCTTTTCCAGGAAGCCGGAAATAATGGGGAGTGCCGCAATGAGAATCCAGAATAGAATATCTATGTCCATGGGCCTGGAAACGAGATCAGGGCTTCAATGATCCGCCGGTTGGCTCTCGGAAATGCCAGTTCCGAGAGGGCATCGGGAGCTATCCAGCGGTGCGGAAGTGCCGTCGTGGGAGAAGGCGATCCGGGCTTGAGGTGGCAACTGAATGCGTGCAGCGTGATCCGGAAATGCGAGTAGGCGTGCCTGACCGTGCAGATACTGGCTCCTGCACGCACCTGCGCCCCGGTTTCCTCCCTGAATTCCCGTTCCAGTGCTTCTTCGAGCCCTTCCCCCTCTCTGCATTTACCGCCCGGGAATTCCCACAGGCCGCCGAGCATGGCGGATTCCGGTCGGCGTTGTACAAAAAAACGACCCTCGGCATCGCAGAGCAGACCCACGACGATGGTCAGGTGGGGAATGGGACCTTTCTTCTTCTTGACGGGAAAGCGTTCGGGATCACCCTCGGC